>NZ_JBIXJS010000013.1:0-128700 GCF_052871435.1 Variovorax sp. LARHSF232
ATTTGCGGCGCCAGCCTAGGCGCCGGCGAGGCCGTGTGGCTGGCCACACAACGAGCCGGCAACAACGGATGGCGCCGCAAATCGCCCCGGCCCGAAGGGTTGGGCCTGCAAGGGGGCGCATGCGTCGTTGCAACTGCTCGCCGGGTGTTCAACCCGGCTGCGCGTTACGCCTAGCCTGCACCCCCTTGCAGGCCCAACGCGGGCCCCGCTCTCTGCCGCGCAGGCTCCTAGGGCTGCGCCGCGCGCCTGTCGATCTTGCGGCTCAGCACCACCGAGGTCTGCGTCTTCTTGATGCCCTCGATCTGCCCCAGCTGATCGAGCAGCGCATCCAGCGCCTCGGGCGATTCGCAGCGCAGCTGCACCATGTAGTCGAACTCGCCACTGACGGCCCAGGCGCCCTCCACTTCCGGCATGCGCTCCAGCGCCCGGATGATGGCGCTGGCGCCCCGGGCGTTGACGCTCAGGGCGCAGAAGGCGCGCACGGCTGCGTGTTCCAGCCGCTGGCCCAGGCGCACGCCGTAGCCCGCCACCACGGCCTCGCGCTCGAGCCGGGCGATGCGGGCCACCACCGTGGTGCGGGCAATCTTCAAGTGCCGCGCCAGCTCGGCAGCCGGCGCGCGGGCATTGGCCTGCAGCAGGGCCAGCAGGCGGCGGTCCAGGTCGTCGAGCTTGTCCATGCGCTGCATTGTGCAAGCTGACGAAGCGTTTCGTCATTGCGACGAAATCGCATCTTGCTTCGACGTTCTGCACGCTTCCTTCTGCCAGCACCTGCTTCTAGAGTTCTTTTGCGCACTTCGACGGGTCTTCAAAAGGAGGAAAGCAATGGCCAACAACAAGATTCAACTCGACAACGTCCTGGTGCTGGGCGCCGGCAAGATCGGCAGCACGGTGGCAGACATGCTGGCGGCGCACGACCGGCTGCCGGTCACACTGGCGGACCAGTGGCTTGGCGGCCTGCAGCAAGACGATGCAAGCGACGCCCGCGTGCGCAAGATCGCCCTGGACGCCACCCGTTCCGACGATCTGTGCGCCGCCCTCACCGCGCACTCCGCCGTCATCAACTGCCTGCCCTTCTACCTGGCGCAATCCGTGGCGGCGCTGGCCGCCACTTGCGGCACGCACTACTTCGACCTGACCGAGGACGTGGCGGCAACGCAGGCGATCCGCCAAATGGCGGGCAATGCCAGTGCCGTGCTGATGCCGCAATGCGGCCTCGCGCCCGGCGTGATCGGCATGCTGGGCTGGCAGCTGGCCAGCCGCTTCGATCAGCTGTACGACCTGCGCCTGCGCGTCGGCGCCTTGACCCGCCATGCCACCAACAGCCTGCGCTACAACTTCACCTGGAGCATCGACGGCGTCATCAACGAGTACTGCAATCCGGCCGAGGCCATCGTCAATGGCGAGCGGGTGATGGTGCAGCCGCTGGAAGGGCACGAGACCTTCACCCTGGACGCCGAGGCCTTCGAGGCCTTCAACACCTCGGGCGGCCTGGGCACCCTGTGCGAAAGCCTGCAGGGCCGGGTGCGCAACCTGGACTACAAGTCGATCCGCTATCCCGGCCACCGCGAGGCGATGAACTTCCTCTTGCACGACCTGCGCCTCATCGAGCGGCGCGACCTTTTGCGCCAGGTGCTGGAGCACGCGGTGCCGCACAGCCGCGACGACGTGGTGATCGTCTTTGCGTCGGCCTCGGGCCTGCGCGCGGGCCGCTTCGAACAGGAAACGCGCCTGGCCCGCATCTTCGGCGGCAGCCTGCGCGGCAAGGCACGCACCGCCATCGAGCTCAGCACGGCCGCCGGCGTGGTCGGCGTGCTGGAGCTGCTGCAGCAAGGCAAGCTGCCGTCCAAGGGCTTCGTGCGCCAGGAGCAGGTGCCGCTCGCGGATTTTCTTGCCACCCGGGTCGGGCACCATTACAAGGAGCTGGCCGGCCTCGCGCCGGTCCAGGGCGAGCGCGAAGCTGCGCTGGCCTGACTTGACGCATTACCCTGGAGTTGCCATGACGACGACCGACCTGTCCCGTGTTCTGGAGCGCTGCGGCATTGGGGCCAGCGAATGCCAAGGCGGCAGCCTGCCGGTGCGCTCGCCCATCGACGGCGCAGAGATCGCGCGCATGACGACGACACCCGCCAATGCGATGGACGGGCTGCTCGCCAAGGCCAGCGCCGCATTCCGCCAATGGCGCGACGTGCCGGCCCCGGTGCGTGGCGAGCTGGTGCGCTTGTGGGGCGAAGAACTGCGCCGGGCCAAGCAGGACATCGGCCATGTCGTCTCGGTCGAGGTCGGCAAGATCGTGGAAGAAGGCCTGGGCGAGGTGCAGGAATGCATCGACATCTGCGACTTTGCGCTGGGCCTGTCGCGCCAGCTCCATGGCAAGACCATCGTGTCGGAGCGCCCGGGCCATCGCATGATGGAGCAATACCACCCTCTGGGGCCGGTGGCGATCATCACGGCCTTCAATTTCCCCAGCGCCGTGTTCGCCTGGAACGCCGCCTTGGCCCTGGTGTGCGGCGATCCGGTGATCTTCAAGCCTTCGGAGAAGGCGCCGCTCTCCGGCCTGGCCACCTTCCGGGCGCTGGAGCGCGCCATCGCCCGCTTCGGCGACAAGGCACCGGAGGGCCTGGCGCAGATCGTCATCGGCGGCACTGAACTGGCGCAGGCACTGGTGAAGAGCCCCAACGTCGCGCTGGTGTCCGCCACCGGCTCCACGCGCATGGGCCGCGCGGTCGGCCCCCAGGTGGCCGAGCGCTTCGGCCGGCGCATCCTGGAGCTGGGGGGCAACAACGCGATGATCGTGACGCCGGCGGCTGACCTCGACATGGCGCTGCGCGCCATCCTGTTCGGCGCGGTGGCCACGGCCGGCCAACGCTGCACCACCTTGCGCCGGCTGATCGTGCACCACTTGGTGAAAGACGCGCTGCTGCAGCGCCTGTTGAAAACCTACTCGGCCCTGCGCATCGGCAACCCGCTGGTGGCCGGCAACCTGGTGGGCCCGCTGATCGACGAGGCAGCCTGGCAGGCCATGCAGCGCGCCATGGCCGCGGCGCGCGAGCAAGGCGGCCAGCTGCTGACCGGCGGCGAACGCGTGCTGGCCGACAAATATCCGAACGCCTGGTACGTGCAGCCCGCCATTGTCGAGATGCCGGCGCAAACCGAGATCGTGCGCAGCGAGACCTTCGCGCCCTTGCTCTATGTGCTGGCCTACGACGACCTCGCGCGGGCCATCGAGATGCACAACGACGTGCCGCAGGGCCTGTCGTCCTGCATCTTCTCCAACGACATGCGCGAGGTGGAGCTGTTCCTGTCGGCCGCCGGCTCCGACTGCGGCATTGCCAACGTCAACATCGGCCCGAACGGCGCCGAGATCGGCGGTGCCTTCGGCGGCGAGAAGGAAACCGGCGGCGACCGCGAGAGCGGCTCCGACGCCTGGAAGCAGTACATGCGCCGCAGCACCAACACCATCAACTACTCGCGCGAGCTGCCGCTGGCGCAGGGCATCCACTTCGGCTGACGCCGCCTCGTTTCACGCGCGTCGCGCCTCCAGCGGCGTGACATGCAGGTACAGCGCCTGGCCGCCGCGCACGATGCGCAGCACGCACAGCTTGCCGATGCGCGATTCGTCCAGCAGCCGATGCAGATCGTCCACCGTGCGCGCCGGCGCGCCGTCGATGCCGACGATCAGGTCGTCGGCCTTCAGCCCCGCCATGGCCGCCGGCGAACCGGCCTGCACCTCGGACACGCGCACGCAGCTGTCTTGATCGTCCAGCCCCAGCACCCGCGCGGCCCGGCGCGACAGGGACACGGTGGAACCGGAAAGGCCGATGAAAGCCCGCCGCACCCGGCCATGGGCAAAGAGCTGCGTCACCACCCACTGGGCCGAGTTCACCGCCACCGCGAAGCAGATGGCCTGGGCGCCCGGAATGATCGCGGTGTTGACGCCGATCACCCGGCCCCGGCTGTCCAGCAGTGGACCGCCCGAGTTGCCCGGATTGAGCGCGGCATCGGTCTGGATCACGTTGTCGATCATGCGTCCCGCCACGGAGCGCAGCGAGCGGCCCAGGGCCGAGACGATGCCGCTGGTCACTGTGTGGTTGAAGCCCAGCGGGTTGCCGATGGCGATGGCGATCTGCCCCACCCGCAGGCGCGACGAGTCGCCGAGCAGCAGATGCGGCAAGGCCCGGCTGGCGCCGATGCGCAGCACTGCCAGGTCGGTGTCGGGGTCTTCGCCCAGCAGCTGCGCCTCGCTGCGCGTGCCGTCGGGCCGCAGCACCTCGAGCCGGGCGGCGCGGTGCACCACGTGGCTGTTGGTCAGCAGGTAGCCGTCGGGCGTGAAAAGAAAGCCGGAGCCGGTGCCGCTGCGCCCGCCCTTGCCGGGCGCGCCCTGGGCCGCAATGGCGACCACCGCGTCGCGCACCTGCTCCACCGTGCCGGCCACGGTTTCCGAGTAGGCGTCCAGCAACTCGTCGTCGCCGGGGGCGGCGTCGGGGTTGCCGGGAATGAGGGGACGGGCGCCCATGCCGCCGTAGTTGACGGCGCTACCGGCGTTTGCAAGGGGCAAGGGCGCCCTCGCTTGAGCTGCACCTCAAGCCAGCATTTGATCCACGATCAGCTTCCAATGCCCTTCATCCACCGGCGTGATCGACAGCCGGTTGCCCCGGCGCAGCACGATCATGTCGGCCAGCTCGGGGGCGGCGCGCATCTCCGGCAGTGACAACAGGCGCGTCTTGCGCAGCGCCTGCACGTCCAGCAGCAGCCAGCGCGGATGCTCGGGCTTCGAATCGGCGTCGTAGTAGGGCGACTCGGGGTCGAACTGGGTCGGGTCGGGCCGCGTGCCGGAGGCTACGCGGGCAATGCCGACGATGCCCGGCTGCGGGCAGCTCGAGTGATAGAACAGCACCCCGTCGCCGATCTGCATCTGCTTGGCCATGAAGTTGCGCGCCTGGTAGCCGCGCACGCCGGTCCAAGGCACGGTGGCGTTGGGCGCGGCCAGGGCGTCGTCGATGGAGACATCGTCGGGCTCGGATTTCATCAACCAGTATTGGGTCATGGTGTCGATCTCGCGGGTGAGGCCAGGGCGGGAAAGCGTAGCAGGGCTTGGTCCGCGATGCGCGGCGCCCTTGCCACCGGCTAAGATTGCCGCCCTTCGCCATGTTTGCAGCCGCCCGTCGACTCCGCACTACCCCCACGCCCCGCCCCATGGCGTGGCTGCTGTGGCTTGCGCTGCTGCTGCCGCTGGCGCAGACGGCCGCCAGCGTGCACGTCTACTCGCACACCGCGAGCGACCCAAGCAGCAGCAGGGCCGCCGCGGATGCGCACGGCAAGCACGCTTCGGGCATCCTGCATTGCGACCTGAGCCTCGCCGGCACCCTGCTGCACGGCGGCGCACTGCCTGGCCTGCCGCCGGGCCTCGATCTGCAGCATCTCCAACAGGCGGTGCCCCATGCCGCCTTCGATTCGCTCTGGGAAGCCGCGCCCGCGCTTGGCTACCAGGGCCGCGCCCCGCCCATCGCCCTGTCCTGACCGTTGTTCCCCGCGCCCGAACCGCACGCAATCCTTGGTGCGCGGGCGCGCATTTCCGACGTGCTTGCCAGGAGCGATCCATGCACAAAAAACTCATTCCCGCGGGCAGCCTTGCGCTCGCCCTCGCCTTTCCGGCCGGCGCACAGACCGCAACGGCCCCCTCTTCTTCCGATCTCGACGCGCTGCGAAAAGAAATCGGCTCCATGCGCGCCGACTACGAGTCGCGCATCCAGGCGCTGGAAAAGCGCGTGAAGGACGCCGAATCCGCGGCCGCCAAGGCGCAGTGGTCCGCCCCTCCAGCGGCGGCCGGCGCCACGGCCACCGCCGGCGCCACGGGCGCCGCACCCACCGGTGCAGTACCCGCCAGCCCGACCTTGGCCAGCGCCCCGGCCAGCCGCGGCGGCGGCAGCGCCGCCAGCTTCAACCCGGCCGTATCGATGATCCTGTCGGGCGCCTACGTCAACACCTCGCAGGACCCGGCCAACTACTTCATCAGCGGCTTCGCCCGCACCCCCGACGCCGAGCTCGGCCCCGGCTCGCGCAGCTTCAGCCTGGGTGAGACCGAGCTGACCTTCTCCGCCAGCATCGACCCCTACTTCCGCGGCGCCGCCACCCTGGCGGTGACGCCGGAGAACGAGGTCGAGGTGGAAGAAGCCTTTGTCGAAACCACGGCGCTGGGCAACGGCCTCACGCTCAAGGGCGGCCGCTTCTTCTCCAACCTCGGCTACCTCAACCCGCAGCATGCGCACGTGTGGGATTTCGTTGATGCACCGCTGTCTTACCAGGCGATCCTCGGCGGCCAGTACGGCAACGACGGCCTGCAGATGAAATGGGTGGCGCCGCTGGAGCAGTACCTGGAGCTTTCGGCCGAAGTCGGCCGCGGCGCCGGCTTCCCCGGCAGCGACAGCGGCAAGAACGGCAACGGCATGTACATGCTGGGCGCGCACACCGGCGGCGACATCGGCGCCAGCAACAGCTGGCGCGCCGGCGTCTCCTTCCTGGGCACCAAGGCCAGCCAGCAGGAACTGCTGATGGGTGACGCGACCGGCAGCGAGTTCGCCAACGCCTTCACCGGCAAGTCGCGCATCTGGGTGCTGGACGGCGTCTGGAAGTGGGCACCGAACGGCAACGCCTCGCGCACCAACTTCAAGTTGCAGGGCGAATACATGCGCGCCGAGCGCGATGGCGAGCTGGTCTACGACAACGCCGGCCTGGCCCTGCCCGGCGCCTACCGCGATGCGCAATCGGGCTGGTACCTGCAAGGCATCTACCAGTTCATGCCGCGCTGGCGCGTCGGCCTGCGCACCGAGCGGCTGGACCCGGGCTCGCCTTTCTTCGAAGGCGGCAGCGAGCTGGTGGCCAACACCGGCTACAACCCGAAGAAGAACTCCGTGCTGCTGGAATACGCGCCCAGCGAGTTCTCGCGCATCCGCTTGCAGTATGCGCGCGACGAGGCTCGCCAAGGCCTGCCCGACAACCAGATCTGGCTGCAATACCAGATGAGCCTGGGTGCCCATGGCGCGCACGGCTTCTGACATCCGCCGCAAGAAAGAGGATCGAACATGAAAAGCCTTCGCTCATCGCTCGCGGCCGTGCTGGCCGCGCCACTCTTGTCCGTGCTGCTCGCGGCGCCGGCCGATGCCGCCTTGCGCGTGTTTGCCTGCGAGCCCGAATGGGGCGCGCTGGCGCAGGAGCTGGGCGGCAAGAACGTCGAGGTGACCGTTGCCACCAGCGCCCTGCAGGACCCGCACCAGATCCAGGCCAAGCCCAGCCTGATCGCCCGCACCCGCAACGCCGACCTGCTGCTGTGCAACGGCGCCGAACTGGAAATCGGCTGGCTGCCCATGCTCCTGCAGCAGTCGGGCAATCCCAGGGTGCAGCCCGGCCAGCCCGGCAACTTCGCGGCAGCCGACTTCGTGCCCAAGCTGGAAGTGCCGACCCAGCTGGACCGCTCGCAAGGCGACGTGCACGCCGCCGGCAATCCGCACATCCAGACCGACCCGCGCAACATCGCCCGGGTGGCCGCGGCCCTGGGCCCGCGCCTGGCGCAGCTGGATGCGGCCAATGCCGCCGAGTACGCGCGCTTGCAAGCCGACTTCGACAAGCGCTGGCAGGAAGCCACGGCGCGCTGGACCGCCAAGGCAGCGCCCCTCAAGGGCGCCGCGGTGGTGTCGCAGCACAAAGGCTTTGCCTATCTGTACGACTGGCTGGGCCTGAAGGAGGTGGCGGTGCTGGAGCCCAAGCCGGGCATCGAGCCGACGGTGTCGCACCTGCAGTCGGTGCAGGCGGCGCTCAAGGGCAATCCGGCGCGCATGGTGGTCTACGCGGCCTACCAGGATCCACGCGCGTCTGAATGGCTCGCCAAGAACGCCAACCTGCCGGTGGTCAGGCTGCCCTTCACCGTAGGCGGCAGCGATGCCGCCAAGGACCTGTTCGGCCTGTTCGACGACACGGTGAACCGCCTGCTCGCGGCAGGAAGCAAGTAATGAACTGGCACGCCCTCGACCTCGGCATCCTCGCTCCAGCCCTGGTCGCGGGCCTGCTGGTGCTGGCCACCCACGTGCCGCTGGGCGCGCAGGTGCTGGACCGCGGCATCGTGTTCATCGACCTGGCCATCGCGCAGATCGCCGGGCTGGGCGTGATCGCGGCCGATGCCTTCGGCCTGCCACACGGCGGCGTTGCGGTGCAGCTGGCCGCAGTGAGCTCCGCCCTGGCCGGCGCCTGGCTGCTGACCTGGACCGAACGGCGCAACCCGCAGCAACAGGAAGCGCTGATCGGCGTGATGTTCATCCTGGCGGCCTGCGCCGGCATCCTGCTCCTGGCCAGCAATCCGCATGGCGGCGAGCATCTGAAAGACCTGCTGGTCGGCCAGATCTTGTGGGTGGACGGCACGCAGTTGCTGGGGCTGGGCGCCATCTCCGCCGTGCTGGTTCTGGCCATGTGGCTGGGCTGGGTGCAGCGGCTCGGGCGCTTCGGCTTCTATGGCGTCTTTGCCATTGCGGTGACGGCCTCGGTGCAGCTGGTGGGGGTGTACCTGGTGTTCTCCAGCCTGATCATTCCGGCGCTGGCCACCATCGGCCTGCCCCGCAGCGCGCGCCGCAACGCGCTGGCCTACGGCATCGGCGCCCTGGGCTACGCGCTCGGCCTGGCGCTGTCGGCGCTGCTGGATTTGCCTTCGGGCGCGGTGATCGTCTGGACCCTGGCCGCGTGCGCGCTGGCGGCCAGGCTGGCCCTGCCCGGCCTGCAGCCGCAAGCCGGCGGGCAACCCTGACGACTACTTCGGCGCCATCGTGGTCAGCACGGCCACGCTCATCGCTTCCACGCTGGTCTTGATCGACGGCTCGGGCACCGGCGCGAAGAAGGGCGAGTGATTGAAGGCGATGGGCTTGCCGCCCGGCTTGCGTGCGGCCGCCCAATCGTCCGGCGACACGGTGCCGACGAAGAACATCATGCCGGGCACGCCGGCGTTGAGGAACTCCGAGAAGTCCTCGCTGGCCGTAATGGGCGGCACCTGCACCACCTTGCCGTCGCCGAACGCGGCTTTCAGCGCGCTGGCCGTGCGGTTGACCACCGCCTCGTCGTTGACGATGGCCGCGCCGCCGGCGACCAGTTCCACCACGGGCTCCGGCGCGCCGCCCATGGCCGCGGCCGCATTGGCAGTGCGGCGGATGCCGGCCAGCAGTTTTTCGCGCACCTCGGGCTTGTAGGAACGGATGGTGCCGCGCAGCACCACCTGGTCCGGGATGATGTTGCCCACCGTGCCCCCCTGGATCGCGCCGACGGTGACCACGCCGAACTCAGCGGGATCCTTTTCGCGGCTCACGACCGCCTGCACGTCGGTGACGAAGCGCGCGGCGATGGTGATCGGGTCGATCGTCTTGTCCGGCGCCGAACCGTGGCCGCCGCGGCCCTTGAAGGTGATGTCCAGCGAATCCGAATTCGAGCTGGTCGGGCCGGCGCGATAGCCGATGGTGCCGTAGGGCGTGGCCGAAGTGTGGAGCGCGTAGGCGAAGTCGGGCTTGGGAAAGCGCTTGAACAGGCCGTCGTTGATCATGGCCTTGGCACCCGACACCGTTTCTTCGGCCGGCTGGGCGACAAACATCAAGGTGCCCTTCCACTGGTCCTTCATGGCCAGCAGGGTGCGCGCGGTGCCGACCCAGCTGGCCATGTGCACGTCGTGCCCGCAACTGTGGGCGACGAAAGTCTCGCGCCCGCCGAACTGGGCCTTGGCCTTGCTGGCGTACGGCAGGCCGGTCTTTTCTTCCATCGGCAGCGCATCGAGCTCGGTGCGCACCAGCACCGTGGGACCGGCGCCATTCTTGTAGATCGCCACCACGCCGGTGCCGCCCACCTTCTCGGTCACTTCGAAGCCCAGCTTGCGCATCTCCTCGGCCAGCTTGGCGGCGGTGCGCACTTCCTGGAAGGCCAACTCGGGATGCGCGTGCAGGTCCTTGTAGAGCGCCTCCAACGAGGGGTACATGCCGGCGACGATGGGCGAAATCTGCGCCTGCAGCGGCGAAGCGCCCTGGGCCATGGCAACGGCGGCGAAGGTGCCCCACACGGCGCTGGCGATGGCGCAGCGGCGAAATGAATCCAAAAGCATGCGAGAACTTCCTTCTTGTGACGATCGGATGAATGGAGACGACAAGGTAGCAGGCTCTGTGCCTACGCACTGTCACGTCGGGGCAGATGCGCGCGAGTGAGAATGCACCGCATGCTTCGCACCGCTGCTACCGACAAACCCCTCTTGCCGCCGAACCGTCCCGGTGGCCCCTTGCGCCACGCCTCCTTGCTGGCCCTGGCACTCCTGGCGGGCTGCGCTTCTGCGCCGAGCGTCGTGCCCGAGACGCCACCCGCATCCGCGCCTGCGCCCGCGCCCGGCGGCGCGCCCGACACCACCGTGGCGCCGCAGGGCTTCGCCGACTGGGTCGCGGACTTCCGCGCCCAGGCACGCGCGGCCGGCATCGGCGAGCCCACCCTGCGTGCCACGCTCGACGACGTGCAGTACCTGCCGCGCGTGGTGGAGCTCGATCGCGCGCAGCCCGAGTTCACGCGCCCGCCTTGGCAATACCTCGACAACACCGTGTCGCCCCAGCGGGTGGCGCAGGGCCAAGAGAAGCTGGCGCAGTTTCGCCCAGCGCTGGATGCCGCCACCGCGCGCTACGGCGTGCCTCCGGAAGTCGTCGTGGCCATCTGGGGCATGGAAAGCAACTACGGCGGCAACTACGGCAGCACGCCGACCATCAGCGCATTGGCGACGCTGGGCTTCGACCGCCGGCGTGAGGCCTGGGCGCGCAGCGAGCTGCTGGCCGCGCTGAAGATCGTCCAGGCCGGCGACATCGACCGCACGCACATGATCGGATCGTGGGCCGGCGCCATGGGCCAGACGCAGTTCATGCCCTCGGCCTTCCTGGCCAACGCCGTCGACGCAGACGCCGACGGCAAGCGCGACATCTGGGGCAGCATGCCCGACGTGATCGCGTCCACCGCCAACTACCTGGCCAAGGCCGGCTGGCAAGCCGGCCAGCCTTGGGGCACGGAAGTGCAACTGCCGGCCAGCGGCTTCGACTACGCGCGAGCCGATCCGGCGGTGCGGCAATCCGCGGCCCAATGGAATGCCGAAGGTGTGCGCAGCCTCGACGGACAGCCGCTGCCGCAGCACTTGGCCGATGCCTCGCTCCTGCTGCCCGCCGGCGCGCACGGGCCAGCCTTCCTGGTGGGGCCGAACTTTCGCGCCATCCTGCGCTACAACAACTCGACCAACTACGCGCTGGCGGTGAGCCTGCTGGCGCAGCGCCTGGCCGGAGGCCCTGGCGTGCAGGCGGCATGGCCGCGCGCGCTGTTGCCCTTGTCGCGCAGCCAGGTGACGGAACTGCAGGACAACCTCAACCAGCAGGGCTTCGCGGCCGGCACGCCGGATGGCGTGCTGGGCCCGGCCACGCGCGCCGCGCTGCGGCGATTCCAGCAGCAGCTCGGTCTGCCCGCCGACGGCTATCCGACGCTGGATTTGCTGACGCGCCTGCAGGCGCCTTGACGACGACGCTGCTTTGGCAGTTCACTCCTTGACCGATCCGGTCATGCCCGACACGTAGTACTCCACGAAGAAGGAGTAGACGAAAGCCACCGGCAGCGAGCCCAGCAACGCGCCCGCCATCAGCGGGCCCCAGTGGTAGACGTCGCCTTCCACCAGCTCGGTCACCACGCCCACCGGCACCGTCTTGCTCTCGGAGGACGAGACGAAGGTGAGCGCGTAGATGAACTCGTTCCACGACAGGGTGAAGGCGAAGATGCCGGCCGAGATGAGGCCAGGCACCGCCAGCGGCAGCACGATCTTCACCAGGATCTGCCAGCGAGAGGCGCCGTCGATCAGCGCGCACTCCTCCAGCTCGTACGGTATGGAGCGGAAGTAGCCCATCAAGAGCCAGGTCGAGAACGGGATGAGGAAGGTCGGGTAGGTCAGGATCAGAGCCATGCGGCTGTCGAACAGCCCCAGCTTCACCACGATGGCCGCCAGCGGAATGAACAGGATCGAGGGCGGCACCAGGTAGGCCAGGAAGATCGCGCCGCCGGCCGGCTTGGCGCCCTGGAAGCGCAGCCGCTCGATGGCGTAGGCGGCGAGCACCGAGAACACCAGCGACAGGCCGGTGGCCACCACCGACACCACCACCGTGTTCCATAGCCAGTTCGGGTACTCGGTGCGAAACAAGAGCTTCTCGAAATGCGCCAGCGTGGGGCCGATGATCCAGAACGGGTTGCCGTCGCGCGACAGCAGCTCGTTGTCCGGCTTGAAGGACGTGATCGCCATCCAGTAGAAGGGAAAGAGCAGCACGAAGACGAAGCACAGGATCGGGATGTAGACCGTCACCCAGCGCCGCGGCATGGAGGTGAGAAAGTCCATGCCGTGCGCAACGTCCTTGTTCTTTCCCTCTGCGCTGCTCATTTGTCGCTCCCTTGCTGCCAGGCCCGGCGCTGCAAGCCGAAGTAGCTGAACATGATGGCGGCCAGCAGGAAAGGCACCATCAGCGTGGCAATGGCCGCGCCCTCGGCCAGCGCACCACCCGAGATGGCGCGCTGGAAGGCCAGCGTCGCCATCAGGTGCGTGGCATTGAGCGGGCCGCCGCGCGTGAGCACGTAGATCAGTTGGAAGTCGGTGAAGGTGAAGAGCACCGAGAAGGTCATCACCACCGCGATGATCGGCGTGAGCAGCGGCAGGGTGATGTGGCGGAATTGCTGCCAGGGCGTCGCGCCGTCGATGGCCGAGGCCTCGTAGTACGAAGGCGAAATGGTCTGCAGACCGGCCAGGAGCGAGATCGCCACGAAGGGAATGCCGCGCCATACGTTGGCGATGATGGTGGAGAAGCGCGCGTTCCAGGGGTCGCCCAGGAAGTCGATGTAATGGTCCATCAGGCCCAGCTTCACCAGCACCCAGCTGATGATGGAGAACTGCGCATCGAAGATCCACCAGAAGGCGATGGCCGAGAGCGCGGTGGGCACGATCCAGGGCAGCAGCACCACCGCGCGAAAGAAGCTCTGGAAGGGCAGGCGCTTGTTCAAGAGCAGCGCCAGCCACAGCCCCAGGCCGAACTTCACCACGCTGGCGATCACCGTGTAGAAGATGGTGTTGAACAGGGCCAGCTGGGTGACGCTGTCGGTCACCAGAAAGCTGAAGTTGTCCAACCCCAGCCACTCGCCGTCGCGGCCGATCTTCGCGTCGGTGAATCCCAGCCAGGTGCCCAGGCCCAGCGGGTAGGTCAGGAACACCAGCAGCAGCACCGCTGCGGGCAGCATGAAGGCCCACCCCAGCGCGTGGCGGTTGTTCTGAAACTTCTCGAGGGCCGTCATGTGTGCTCGATCAGACTTTGTAGTAACGCTCGGCGCGCTTTTGCGCGCGCTCCATCGCTTCCTTCGGCGTCTTCGAACCGCTGATCGCCTCAGCCACCATGTTGGCCACGATGAAGTCGGCGCCGGCGCCGGCCGAGGCGTAGCCCAGCCGCCCCTCGTAGCCGGTGGGCCGCATGTTCTTCACGCAGTCGCGGTAGGGCATGTGCTTGGGGTCCGAAGTCCAGACCGAGGACGACTCGTAGGCTGCCAGCGGTTGCGCGATGTAGCCGCCCGCGCCGATCAGCCAGTTGTCGAACTGCTCGCGCTCCATCATGAAGCGCAGGAACTCCTTGGCCGCCTGCGGGTACTTGGTGTACTTCATGACCATCTGGTTGAAGAACAGGTGCGACTCGGTGGGCACGCCCGCCGGCCCGATCGGGTAGGTTGCGTGCTGGATGTCGGCCGCCATTTCCTTCACTTTGGGATCGGTCGAGTTCTTGGCCGCGTAGTAGATCGAGATGCCGTTGTTGGTCACCGAGATCTGGCCGTCCAGGAAGGCCTTGTTGTTGTTCGGATCCAGCCACGACAAGGTGCCGGGAATGAAGTTGGGATACAGCTCCTTGCCGTACTCCAGCGCCTTCAAGGTCTCGGGGCTGTCGATGACCACCTTGTTGTTCTTGTCCACCAGCTTGCCACCGTGCGACCATAGGAGCCAGTTGGTCCACAGGCTGTCGCCGGTGGCATTGCCAAGCGCGTAGCCGCCGGGCGTGCCCTTCTCCTTCAAGGCCTTGTGCAGCGCCAGGAAGCCGGCCGTGTCCTTGGGAAAGGTGTCGAAGCCGGCCGCCTTCACCATGCTCTGGCGGTACACGATCATCGAGCCGGCCGCGCCCAGGCCCAGGCCCAGCCACTTCTTGCCGTCCGGCCGCAGGTACTGGTGCACCGCCGGGTACCAGCCGCCGTACTTCTTGCCCAGGTACTCGGCCAGGTCGGTCACGTCGAGCAGCTTGTCGGGGTAGAGGTTGGCGTCGTCGTTGGTCGACAAGATGATGTCGGGGCCGGCCCCGGTGTTGGCCGCCACCGCCGCCTTGGGCCGCACGTCCTCCCAGCCTTCGTTGTCCACCCGCACCTCGACCCCGGTCGCCTCCTGGAACTTCTTGACGTTGGCCATGTAGGCGTCGATGTCGCCCTGCACGAAGCGGCTCCAGCGCAGCACGCGCAGCTTGGCGCCCTTCTCCGGCTTGAACGTCATGGCCTGGGCCTGCGCGGAAGCCGAGAACAGCGCGCTGCCGGCACCGAGCGATGCGGCGGCGGCAACGCCGGCCGAGCCTTCCAGAAACTTGCGGCGATTGAACTCATTCATTCGTATGTCTCCTGTTTTAGAAAAGCGGGACCGATGGAACAGGACTCAGGACACCAGCCGCTTGCCGGTGCCTGCGTCGAAAAGATGGGCGCGCTGCAGATCGGGCTGCAGATGAATGGTGCTGCCAGGCGTGAAGTCGTGGCGCTCGCGAAACACCGCCGACAACTCGGTGCCGTGGTGACGGCAGGCAACGAAGGTGTCCATGCCGGTCGGCTCCATCACCGCCACTTCGGCGGCGATGCCGCCACCGCTGCCGTTGACCAGGATGAGGTGCTCCGGCCGGGTGCCATAGATCACCGGCTGGCCATCGACGCCGCCGGCGTGCAGTGGCACGGCCAGTTGCGTGCCGTCCTTCAACTCCACCTTGGCCGCCCCGCCGCTGACACGCAGGGTGCCCGGCAGGAAGTTCATGGCTGGCGAGCCGATGAAGCCGGCCACGAACTGGTTGGCCGGCTGGTCGTACAGCTCCAGCGGGTTGCCGGTCTGCTCGATCCGGCCGTCGCGCATCACCACGATCTTGTCGCCCATGGTCATGGCCTCGATCTGATCGTGCGTGACGTAGATCGAAGTGGTCTTCAGCCGCTGGTGCAGCTCCTTGATCTCGCTGCGCATGGCCACGCGCAACTTGGCGTCGAGGTTGGACAGCGGCTCGTCGAACAGGAAGACCTGCGGGTCGCGCACGATGGCCCGCCCCATGGCCACCCGCTGGCGTTGTCCGCCGGAGAGCTGGCGCGGATAGCGCTCGAGCAGCGGCGTCAGCGCCAGGATCTCAGCCGCCCGCTTGACCTTGGATTCGATGGTGGCCTTGTCGGCCTTGGCCAGCGCCAGCGCAAAAGCCATGTTGTCGCGCACCGTCATGTGCGGATACAGGGCGTAGTTCTGGAACACCATGGCGATGTCGCGCTCCTTGGGCGGTAGATCGTTGACGCGCCGATCGCCGATGAGGATCTCGCCGCCGTTGATTTCTTCCAGCCCCGCGATCATGCGCAGCAGGGTGGACTTGCCGCAGCCCGAGGGACCGACCAGCACGGTGAACGATCCGTCGCGGATGTCGATATCCACGCCATGCAGCACCGCGACATCGCCGAAGTTCTTCTTGACTGACCGGATCGTGACACTCGCCATGCAACGCAATCCTGTGGGTTCGAGGACAAGGGAAGGAGCGCGGGGCCAACGACAAGGCCAGACCCCGCATTCGCAGCGGCGCAGTATCGGCAACGCATCGGCGTGTCGCCATCAGGGCAAACCAATACGTGTGAACCCTGAGAAAATTTGTATGATGACCTGATAACCGTGCTGCACGCTTCCAAATCCGCGCCCCCCACCCGACCGGCCGAACCTCTGCGGCTGCCGGCCGACCGCCTGTCGGACCGGCTGGCGCTTCGGCTGGCGACGCTGATCGAATCGGGCACCCTGGCCCCAGGCGACCGCCTGCCCACCGAGCAGCAGCTGGCCAGCGCGCACGGCGTGTCGCGCACCGTGGTGCGCGAAGCGGTGCACCAGCTCAAGTCCAGGGCCCTGGTGGCCTCGCGCCAGGGCTCAGGCGTGTTCGTCGCGCCCACGCCGCACAACTTGCCACTGGCCTTCGATCCGCGCGTGCTCGAATCGGTCGATGCGGTGGTGCACGTGGTGGAAGTGCGCCGCGTGCTGGAGGGCGAGATTGCCGCGCTGGCCGCCGAACGCGCCACCCGCGCCCAGGTCGCCACCATGCGCCGCACGCTCAAGGCCATCGACAAGGCGGTGGCCGAAGGCCGCGACGGCGTGGCGGAAGACCTGGCCTTTCACAATGCCATCGGCGAAGCCACCGGCAACCCGCAGTTCAGGCTGCTGCTCGCCTTCCTGGAGCAGTACCTGCGCGAGGCCATGCGCATCACCCGCGGCAACGAGGCCAGGCGCCAGGACTTCATGGAAGAAGTGCAGCGCGAGCATCGCGCCATCGTCGACGCCATCGCCGCACACGATCCGGCGGCGGCGCGCCAGCGCGCACTGCAGCACCTGGCTCGCGGCCGGCAGCGCCTGGTCGAAGGCGGCGTGCTGAGCGCCCCACGGCCGCGCCGCCCGCGGCCGGCCCCCATCAAGACAAGCAAGGAGAAGCAACGATGAAACTACTGATCACCGGAGGCGGCGGCTTCCTCGGTGCGCGGCTGGCGCGCACCCTGCTGGCGCGCGGCGAACTGGCCGGCCAGCGCATCGAGCGCATGGTGCTGACCGACATCGCACCGCCGCCCAGCGACCTGCTGGCCGACAAGCGCGTCGAGGCGCGCACCGGCCCGCTGCTCGGCCAGACCGAGGCGCTCAAGAGCGAGGCCTTCGACGGCGTGTTCCACTTGGCCTCCGCCGTCTCGGGCGAATGCGAGGCCGACTTCCAGCTGGGCATGAGCTCCAACCTCGACAGCACCCGCGCGCTGCTCGATGCGCTGCGCGCCCGGGTCGACGCCGGCGGCATGCCGACTCGCCTGGTGTTCTCCAGCTCGATCGCCGTGTTCGGGCCGGATCCGGGCGTGCCCTTTCCGGGCATCGTGGCGGACGACACCCTGCCCACGCCGCAAACCTCCTACGGCACGCAAAAGCTCATCTGCGAACACCTGCTGTCCGACTACACCCGCAAGGGCTACGTCGACGGCCGCGCCGCCCGCCTGATGACGGTGACGGTGCGCCCCGGCCGGCCCAATGGCGCGGCGTCCTCCTTCTTCAGCGGCATCATCCGCGAGCCGCTGGCCGGGGTCGAAGCCATCTGCCCGGTGTCGCCCGATGTCTCGCACCCCGTGTCCTCGCCCGCCCGCACCGTCGAGGGCCTGATCGCCGTGTACGAGGCGAGCCGGGACGCTTTTTGCGGACGCACCGCGCTCAACCTGCCGGGGCTCAACGTGCGCGTATCCGACATGCTCGACGCGCTGGAAGAAGTGGCCGGATCGGCCGTGCGCGCACGCGTGCGCTTCGAGCGCGACGAGCGCATTGCCGGCATCGTGGCCAACTGGCCCTCGGGTGCAAAGGCGGCGCGGGCGGCAAGGCTGGGGCTTCATCCGCACGAGAACTTCGGCGAGATCATTCGCCAATACATCGACGACTGCCGCGCCGCACCCAACGCCGACCCAACCCTGAAGGGACTTGCCTGATGCCGATCGCCGAACACCAAGCCGCCCCCAAGGGCAAGAAGAACAAGAAGAACGCCGGCGGCAAGAGCAGGCTCAAGCTGCGCTCCCAGGCCTGGTTCGACAACCCCGCCAACGCCGACATGACGGCGCTCTACATCGAGCGCACCATGAATTTCGGCCTGGGCCTGGCAGAGCTGCAGTCGGGCCGGCCGATCATCGGCATCGCGCAGACCGGCTCGGACATCGCGCCCTGCAATCGGCACCACCTGGTGTTGGCCGAACGTGTGCGCGAAGGCATCCGCGACGCCGGCGGCATCGCCTTCGAGTTTCCGATCCACCCGATCCAGGAAACCTGCAAGCGCCCCACCGCCTCGCTGGACCGCAACCTGCAATACCTGTCGCTGGTCGAGATCCTGTATGGCTACCCGATCGACGGCGTGGTGCTCACCACCGGCTGCGACAAGACCACGCCGGCGCAGCTGATGGCCGCGGCCACGGTGGATCTGCCGGCCATTGCGCTGAATAGCGGCCCCATGCTCAACGGCTGGCACGAAGGCCAGCGCACCGGCTCGGGCACCATCGTCTGGCGCGCGCGCGAGATGATGGCCGCCGGCGAGATCGGCTACGAAGGCTTCCTGAAGCTGGTGGCGTCTTCGGCGCCATCGACGGGCCACTGCAACACCATGGGCACGGCCTCCACCATGAACGCGCTGGCCGAGGCCCTGGGCATGACCCTGCCCGGCAGCGCCGCCATCCCGGCGCCCTACCGCGACCGCCAGGAGATGGCCTACATGACCGGCAAGCGCATCGTCGAAATGGTGCGCGAGGATCTCAAGCCCTCCCAGATCCTGACCCGCGAAGCCTTCGAGAACGCGATCGTCGTGAACTCGGCCATCGGCGGCTCGACCAACGCGCCGATCCACCTCAACGCCATCGCCCGCCACATCGGCGTGAAGCTGGACAACGACGACTGGGAGAAGCACGGCTACAAGGTGCCGCTGCTGGTCAACCTGCAACCGGCCGGCGAGTACCTGGGCGAGGACTACTACCGCGCCGGCGGCCTGCCGGCGGTGGTGGCCGAGCTGATCGCCAAGGGCAAGATCCAGCCGGCACTCACCGCCAACGGCAAGACCCTGATCGAAAACTGCGAAGGCCACTTCGCCAGCGACCGCAAGGTCATCTGGCCCTATGCCAAGCCGATGAAGAAGGACGCGGGCTTCCTCAACTTCAAGGGCAATTTGTTCGACTCGGCAATCATGAAGACCAGCGTGATCTCGCCCGATTTCCGGCAGCGCTACCTGGAGAACCCGAAGGACCCGATGGCCTTCGAAGGCCGCGCCGTCGTGTTCGACGGGCCGGAGGACTACCACGCACGCATCGACGACCCCAAGCTGAAGATCGACGAGCACTGCGTGCTGTTCATGCGCGGTGTCGGCCCGATCGGCTACCCGGGCGCAGCCGAGGTGGTGAACATGCGCCCGCCGGCCTACCTGCTGAAGAAGGGCATCATGGCCCTGCCCTGCATCGGCGACGGCCGCCAATCGGGCACCTCGGGCTCGCCCTCGATCCTCAACGCCTCGCCCGAAGCCGCCACCGGCGGCGGCTTGGCGCTGCTCAAGACCGGCGACCGGGTGCGCATCGACCTGAAAAAGCGCAGCGCCAACATGCTGGTGCCGGAGGACGAACTCGCCAAGCGCCGCGCCAAGCTCGAAGCCGCCGGCGGCTACCCCTATCCGGACAGCCAGACGCCCTGGCAGGAGATCCAGCGCGCCGTGGTGGACGAGCTGTCGCACGGCATGGTGCTGAAGCCGGCGGTGAAGTACCAGCGCATTCATGCGACCAAGGGCTTGCCGCGGGACAACCACTGAAAAGGGCCTGCCGGGCGCAATGCCCGGCAGGTGGGGAGCACGCGCCCGAACGGGTGAAACCCCTAAAACGTGCGTTAAACGATCGCCCTGTGACGTCTATCGAACAACGCGCCAGCGTTGTGGCTGTGCGATCGACTGGGTAACCCATAAAGTTCAGGCCGCTTCACGCCTCAAGTGCGATCAACGCACAGGAGGCCAACAACAAGGAGACAAGGCCGCATGAACAAGCTGATCGACGGCTATTGCAGGCTGCTCGACGCCCTGATTGCCCTGGCCCTCGCGGTCATGGTGGTGCTGGTGTTCGGCAACGTGGTGCTGCGCTACGCCTTCAACACCGGCATCACCGTCAGCGAGGAAGTCTCGCGCTGGCTGTTCGTCTGGCTGGTCTTCCTGGGCGCCATCGTCGCGCTGAAGGAAGGCTCGCACCTGGGCAGCGACATGCTCGTCTCGCGCCTTCCGGTGCTGGGCAAGAAGATCTGCATGGTGCTGGGCCACGCACTGATGCTCTACATCACCTGGCTCATCTTCGAGGGCAGCCTGGCGCAGGCGAAGATCAACCTGGAGGTCGAGGCGCCCGTCACCGGCGCCTCGGTTGCCATCTTCTATTCGGCCGGCGTCGTGTTCGCGGTGTCGGCCGGGTTGCTGCTGCTGCGCAGCCTGGGGCGGGTGCTGTCGGGCCGGTCGAGCGAAAGCGAACTGGTCATGGTGCGCGAGTCCGAGGAAGCGGCCGAGCTGGAAGCGCTGCAGGCGCAGCTGGCACGCGAGAACGCCGACCTTCCTTCCACCATCGACACCCATCGCGGGGGCAAGCCGTGACCGTCGTCATCTTCGTCGGCGCCCTGATCGGCGCCATGGCGCTGGGCATCCCGATCGCCTACGCACTGCTGGCCACCGGCGTGGCCCTGATGTGGCACCTGAACATGTTCGACGCGCAGATCCTGGCGCAGAACGTGATCAACGGCGCCGACAGCTTTCCGCTCTTGGCCGTGCCCTTCTTCATGCTGGCCGGCGAGATCATGAACGTGGGCGGCCTGTCCAAGCGCATCGTCGACTTCGCCCTGGCGCTGGTGGGCCACATCAAGGGCGGCCTGGGCTACGTCGCGATCGTGGCGGCCATCCTGCTGTCGGCCCTGTCGGGCTCGGCGGTGGCCGATGCGGCGGCGCTCACCGCGCTGCTCTTGCCGATGATGGTGAGCGCGGGCCACGACAAGGCGCGCTCGGGCGGGCTGATCGCGGCGTCCGGCGTGATCGGGCCGGTGATTCCGCCGTCGATCGGCTTCGTCATCTTCGGCGTGGCGGCCAACGTCTCCATCTCCAAGCTGTTCCTGGCCGGCATCTTCCCGGGCATCCTGATCGGCGCCGCGCTGTGGCTGACCTGGATGATCCTGGTACGCAAGGAGAAGATCACGCCGCCGCCGCGCAAGAGCAGCGCGGAAATTCTGGCGGCGCTGCGCCAGGCCACCTGGGCGCTGATGCTGCCGGTGATCATCCTGGTGGGCCTGCGCTTCGGCGTGTTCACCCCGACCGAGGCGGCGGTGGTGGCGGCCGTCTACGCCTTCTTCGTGGCGGCGGTGGTGTACCGCGAACTCAAGTTCAACCAGCTCTACGCAGTGTTCGTCAGTGCGGCCAAGACGACGTCGGTCATCATGTTCCTGGTGGCGGCGGCGATGGTGTCGGCCTGGCTGATCACGGTGGCCGACCTGCCCAGCAAGGTGATCGGCCTGCTGGAGCCCTTCATGGGCAACAAGACGCTGCTGCTGATCGCCATCATGGTGCTGGTGATGGTGGTGGGCACCGCGATGGACATGACGCCCACCATCCTGATCCTGACGCCGGTGCTGATGCCGGTGATCAAGCAGGCGGGCATCGACCCGGTGTACTTCGGCGTGCTGTTCATCATCAACAACTCGATCGGGCTGATCACCCCGCCGGTGGGCACCGTGCTCAACGTGGTGGCCGGCGTCGGGCGCATGAAGATGGACGACGTGACCCGCGGCGTGCTGCCCTTCATGCTGGCGGAGTTCGTGATTCTTTTCCTGATGGTGCTGTTCCCGCAGCTGGTGATGGTGCCGGCCAGGTGGTTCACCGGCTGATCCCTTTTCTTTCGCAACTTCATGGAGACAACCATGCGCATTTCCTTCATTCGACGCGCCCTCGTGGCGTCCCTGGTGGCCATGCTGCCCTTCTCCAGCGCGCTGGCGCAGGACATCAAGGAGCGGACCTTCAAGTACGCGCTGCAGAACCCCAAGGGCCACCCGCTGGCCAGCGGCGCGGAGAAGTTCGCCGAGCTGGTGGCGGCCAAGTCCGGCGGCAAGATGAAGGTCAACGTGTTCCCCGGCGGCACACTGGGCGGCGACGCGCCCAACGTATCGGCGCTGCAGGGCGGCACCATCGACTTCGTGGCGCTCAACTCCGGCATCCTGGCCTCGCAGGTGAAGGACTTCGAGGTCTACGACTTCCCCTTCATGTTCGCCAACGCGAAGGAAGCCGACGCGGTGGTCGACGGCCCCTTCGGCCAGAAGCTGCACGCCAAGCTGGCCGACAAGGGCATCATCGGCCTGGGCTACATGGAGCTGGGCTTTCGCAACATCACCAACAGCAAGCGGCCGATCAACACGGTGGAAGACATCGCCGGCCTGAAGCTGCGCGTGATCCCCAACGCCATCAACGTCGACTGGGTCAAGGCCCTGGGCGCCAATCCGACGCCGCTGGCTTTTCCCGAGGTGTACGCGGCGCTGGAGCAGAAGGCGATCGACGGGCAGGAGAACCCGCTCAACGTGATCCTGGCCAACAAGTTCGCCGAAGTGCAGAAGCACCTGGCCATCACCAACCACCAATACAACCCGCAATCGCTGATCTTCAGCAAGAAGGTGTGGGACCAGCTCTCGCCGCCTGAGCGCAAGGTGCTGCAGGACGCAGCGGCCGAAGCCATCGTGTTCCAGCGCAAGACCTCGCGCGAAGCCGCCGGCTCCAACCTGGCCGATCTGAAGAAGGCCGGCATGCAGGTCACCGAGTTCAACGGGGCCGAGCAGGCCAAGCTGCGCGAAAAGCTCAAGCCCGTGATCGAAAAGCACGGTGCGCCCATCGCCGCCACCGTCGCCGAGCTGCAGGCCGAGCTGGCCAAGGCAAGAAAGTAAGCCGGCTACGCCCCGCAGGCCCTCTTCGTTGCCCTTTGTTTGGCACGATAGAGGGCCATGCCTTTTGTCTCCACCACCGTCCTCTGTCTCGTCTTCGCCATCTCCGATGGCGACACCCTGAAGGTCCGTTGCCCGGACCGGAATCCCGTCACCACACAGGTCGTTCGGCTGGCCAGCGTCGACGCGCCGGAGCGCGATCAGCCCTTCGGCTGGCGCGCCAGGAAGTCGCTCAGTGAAATGACGCTGCGCAAGCCGGTGCGGCTGGAATGCCGCGAAAAGAAGGACCGCTACGGCCGCTCGCTGTGCACCGCCTGGGTGACGCCGGCCTCCTGCACCCGCGCCAGCTGCGAGTACACGCTGGACGTGGGCCACGCGCTGCTCACCATGGGCCTGGCCTGGTGGTCGCCGCAATATGCGCGTGAGCAGACGGCACAGCAGCGAGGCCAGTACGAGTTCTCGCAATTCGAGGCCAAGGCCAGGCGGGCCGGCCTCTGGCGCGATGGGGACGGCGCGGTGCCGCCCTGGGAATGGCGCCGCGAGCATCCGGCCAAGCATGGCTGGCCGAGCGCCGCGGCAACGGCCGGTCAGTGATGCCGGTGCAGACCGCCCGGGTGGCTGTGGCCGAAATCGGCCCGGCGATCGACAAAGGACGTGACCACCGGCACCCCGTTGCCGTCCGAGCGTTCGTCGGCGCGGCGCTGCAAGGCGGCGATGCCGGCCATCATGGCTGCTGAATAGCTGGGCAGCGGGCCCTCGGCATAGGCGATCGCCCGCGGATACTGGTCCGGGCTTTCTTCCTTCAGCAGCATCCAGTAGTAGTGGCCCGGGATGGGCTCGTCCACCATCAGTTCAATGTTGTCGTGGCTCACGGTGCACTTCCTTTCGCAATCACGGGGTTCATGCCCCGAGAACGATCCGGCTGCGTCCGCTTTCAAGCAACAGAAGTGTCAGGCGGCGCAACCGGATCGCCCACATGCGCATTGAAGTGCGCTCCGGCGCCGCGCGGAAGCGAGCTATTTCACGAAGTCGGGCTACTTGTTAACAACCGGAAACATTTCGTGAAAAAAGGTGCGCCAAGCCGGGCTGCCCGGCTCAGCTCAATGCGGGTGCGGGCGGATCGGCGCACCCCGGCGCGCCAGCACCCGATCGATGCGGCGCCCATCCAGCGCCAGCACCTGGAAGGACCAGCCGGCGCACTCGATGTACTCGCCCACCGTGGGCATCTGGCCCGACACCGATAGAAGGAGGCCAGCCAGGGTGTTGTAGCGGCCGCGCTCCTCCTCCGGCAGGCTGCGGATGGCCAGCCGCGCGCGCAGCTCGGACACCGGCATCAGCCCGTCGAGCTCCCAGGCGCCGTCCGGGCGCGGCGTGGCCCAGGCGTCGTCCTGCTGGCCCGGCTGCAGCTCGCCGGTGATGGCCTCGAGCAAGTCGCGCGGCGTCATCAGGCCCTGCACCACGCCGTATTCGTCCACCACGAACACCAGGCGGCCGGCGCGGGCGCGAAACTGCTCCAAGAGTTCCATGCCGGTCAGGGTCTCGGGCACGAAGGCGGCGGGCTGGGCGATCGATTCGATCGGGCCCGAATGCTCGCGCCCCAACTGCAGCAGCCGGGCCACGCTGACCACGCCCACCACGTCGTCCAGCGAGCCGCGGCACACCGGGTACCAGGAATGCACCAGGTCCAGCGCGGCGGCCCTGGCCACCTTGTCCAGGGTCTCGGCCACGGTGCCGTAGGCCTCCATCCATTCGATGTCGGCGCGCGGGACCATCAGCGAGGACAGGCGCCGGTCATCCAGGTGGAACACGTTGCGCACCATCTGGTGCTCGTGCTGCTCGATCACGCCGGCGTCCACGCCCTCTTCCAGGCTGGCGGAAATCTCTTCCTCGGTCACCAGGCGCGCCGCATTGGCGTCGATGCGCATCAGCTTGAGCAGCATGGCGGTGGCCCCGGCCAGCAGCAGCACGAAGGGCCGGGCCGCCTTGGCCAGCCAGGCCATCGGCCGCGAGACCCAGCGCGCCACCGGCTCCGGATAGAGCTGCCCGATGCGCTTGGGCACCAGTTCGCCCACCAGGATGGTGAAGAAGGTGATGCAGCCCACCACGACGGCGGTGGACAGCACGCTGGCGGTGCCGGCGCCCAGGCCGTGGCGTTCCATCACGGCGGCGAGCGGGCCGGCGAAGGCGGCCTCGCCCACGATGCCGCTGAGCATGCTGATCGAGGTAATGCCGATCTGGATGGTCGACAGGAAGCGCGTCGGGTCTTCCATCAGCGCCAGCGCCGACCTGGCGCCGGCATCCCCCATCTCGGCCAATGCAGCCAGGCGCGCGCGGCGGGCGGTCGACAGGGCCATTTCGGACATGGCAAACAACGCATTGCACGTCGTCAGCACGGCCAGCAAGAACACATCCATGGGGGAGACAAGGGAGAATCGGGACCATGGCACTTTACTTGATAGGCGATGTCCAGGGCTGCGCGGCGCCCCTGGACCGACTGCTGGACAAGATCGCGTTCTCGCCGAGCCGCGACGCTTTGGTGCTCCTTGGCGACCTGGTGAACCGCGGCCCCGATTCGTTGTCGGTGCTGCGCCGCGCGCGCGCCCTGGGCGCATCGGCGCAAAGCCTGCTGGGCAACCATGACCTGCATCTGCTGGGCGTGGCGCACGGCGACCGCAAGGCTAGCCGCAAGGACACCTTCGCTCAACTGCTCGGCGCGCCGGACCGGGGCGAGCTGCTCGAATGGCTGCGGCATCAGCACATGGCACTGCACCGTCGGATCGGCGGCGCCGACCTGCTGATGGTGCATGCCGGCCTGGCGCCGCAGTGGAGCGTGAACGACACCCTGGCGCGCGCCGCCGAGCTGGAGGCGGTGCTGCGCGGCCCGGACTTCGGCGCCTTCCTGGCCAATATGTACGGCAACGAGCCCCACCGATGGGACGACGGCCTGCGAGGCGACGCCCGCCTGCGCGTCATCGTCAACGCGCTGACACGCATGCGCTTTTGCAGCGCCGACGGCCACATGGAATTCGAGACCAAGGACGGCGCCGCCAATCCGCCGGCCGGCCACATGCCGTGGTTTGACGTGCCAGGTCGCCGGACGAAGGACGCGACGGTCGCTTTCGGCCACTGGTCCACCCTGGGCTGGGTGTCGCGGCCGGACATCATCTCGACCGATACCGGCTGCGTCTGGGGCGGCCAGCTCAGCGCGGTGCGCATCGGCGCCACGCTGGCCGAGCGCGAGCTGATCCAGGTCGCGTGCCCGCAGGCGCAAAAGCCCGGCTGAACCTCAGGGGTTCAGGGGCTCAGGAAGCGGACTTGAAAAGCGCCGCCACCTTGCGCTTGGGCTTGATGTTGGCCGACACGCCGCGCGCGGGCGTGGTCTTGCCGGCAGCCTCCCACGCGGGCGCCTCATCGTTGGCGCTCGCCTCGTAGGGCTTGTCGAAGAAGGGGTCGCGCGGCGCCGCGGCCGGGCGGTGCGGGCGCTGGCTGCGGGTGGTGCGCGGCTCGAAGCGTTCGCGCGGGCTGTCGAGCACGTCGCGTGCATCGCCGGCCTCGCCTTCGTCGCGCCAGTGGCGGCGGCCGTCGTTGATGCGGCCGCGCGGGCGGTCTTCCTCGAACTCGATCGGTTCCAGCTCGATCTTCTTCTTGATCAGCTTCTCGATGTCGGCCACCAGGCGCACGTCGTTGCCGCCGGCGGCAAAGGTCACGGCCAGGCCGGAGGCGCCGGCACGGCCGGTGCGGCCGATGCGGTGCACGTAGTCTTCGGCGTTGAAGGGCACGTCGAAGTTGAACACCGCCGGCACGTCCTTGATGTCCAGGCCGCGGGCTGCCACGTCGGTGCACACCAGCAGATCAACCTCGCCGGCCTTGAAGGCGTTCAGCGCCTTCAGGCGCTCGTCCTGGCTCTTGTCGCCGTGCAAAGCGTTGGTCTTCAGGCCCTCGCGCTCCAGCGAGCGCGCCAGACGGGCGCATCCCAGCTTGCTGTTGACGAAGACGAAGGCCTGCGAGATGCCGCGCTGACGCACGATCTGCTTGAGCGCCCGGCGCTTGTCGTCGTCGGACACGCTGAAGAAATGCTGCTCGACGGTGGACGCCGTCTCGTTGGGCCGCGCCACCTCGATGGTGACGGGGTTTTGCAGGTAGCTGCCGGCCAGGCGCTTGATCTCGGGCGAGAAGGTGGCCGAGAAGAGCAAGGTGGTGCGCGTCTTGGGCAGGTAGCTCAGGATGCGTTGCAGGTCGGGCAAAAAGCCGATGTCCAGCATGCGGTCGGCCTCGTCGAGCACCACGTACTCGACCTGGTTCAGCACCGCGTTCTTGGCCTCGATGTGATCCAGCAGGCGGCCGGGCGTGGCCACCAGCACCTCGACGCCCTTCTTGAGCTCCAGCGTCTGCGGTTTCATGTCCATGCCGCCGAACACCACCGTGCTGCGCAGCTTGGTGTGCTTGGCGTACAGCTCGACCTGCTGGGCCACCTGCACCGCCAGTTCGCGCGTGGGCAGCAGCACCAGGGCGCGCACGGGGTGGCGCGCCGGCGAGGTCGAGGTGTTCTCGTGCTTGAGCATGCGCTGCAGCAGCGGCAGCGAAAACGCCGCCGTCTTGCCGGTGCCGGTCTGCGCGGCGCCCATCACGTCCTGGCCCGAGAGCACGACCGGAATGGCCTGCTCCTGGATCGGCGTCATGGTCTCGTAGCCCATTTCGGCTACGGCACGCGCCAGGGGTTCGGCCAGGGAAAGGTTGGAGAAGGAGCTTGTCATGAAGCCCTCTATTGTCGCACTGCCGCATAAAGCGGGTGTGACAAGGCCCCGAAGGCCTTCTTTGCTACGCTTTTTGTAGCGAGTTACAGACTGCGCGCAGAGAAGGTATCGCAGTCCTGAACCTTGCCGCTCTTGAAGCCGCTGCCGAACCAGCGCTGGCGCTGCGCGCTGGTGCCGTGGGTGAAGCTGTCGGGCACCACGGCGCGGCCAGCCGAGCGCTGCAGGGCGTCGTCGCCGATCTTCTGGGCGGCGTTCATGGCCGATTCGATGTCGCCCGGGTCCAGCCACTTCTTCGATTCCTGCGAATGGTGGGCCCAGATGCCGGCGAAGCAGTCGGCCTGCAATTCCACCCGCACCGAAAGGGCATTGTTCTCGCGCTGGCTCAGGCGACCGCGCATCTGGTCGACCTTGCCGGTGATGCCCAGCTCGTCCTGCACGTGGTGGGCGACTTCATGCGCGATCACGTAGGCCCGGGCGAACTCGCCGGGCGCGCCCAGTTCGCGCGTGAGGGTGTCGAAGAAGCTCAGGTCGATGTAGACCTTCTTGTCGCCCGGGCAGTAGAAGGGGCCCATGGCCGACTGGCCGGCGCCGCAGGCCGTCTGCTGGTAGCCGCGGAACAGCACCAGCCGGGTGGGCTGGTAGGCGCCGCCGGCCTGGCGGAAGATGTCGGACCACACCACCTCGGTGTTGCGCAGCACCACCGAGACAAAGGCGGCCTCGCGGTCGGTGGCCGGCGGCTTGGGCGCCGGCCCCTGCTGTTGCTGCTGCACCTGCGGGGCCGGATCGCCGCCGCCACTCAGGAGTCCCAGCACGGTGAGCGGATTGATGCCGAAGATCCAGCCGGCGATCAGGGCCACGGCAATGGTGCCGATCCCGATGCCGCGTCCGCCGACATGAAAGCCCCCACCGCCACCGCCACCGCTGCGGCGGTCTTCCACGTTCTCGGATTGCTCGTTGCCTTCCCATCTCATCGCGTTCTCCAGATTTGCCGCCGCGCGCGGGGGAGGCAGATCGTAACGCTGCCGGCGCCCGCCTACTGGGCCTGTGGCCGCCGCACGTTCTGAAACACGTATCGGAGGGCGTCGGCGGCGGTCGATTCCCACACGGCCCACTCATGCTTGCCGTTGACGATGCGCAGCTCGGCCGGCTGGCGGTTCTTGCGCAGCAGCGAATACAGGCGCGCGGCCTCGGCCTCGATGAAGAACTCGTCGTCGTCGCCCGAGTTGATGTAGATCGGCACCTGGACGCCCTTGCGCACGAAGGCATCCCACAGCGCGGGGTAGTTGTAGGCCTTCCACATTTCGGGGCTGTAGCTGCCGTCGCCGCCTGGCAGGGAAAACACGCGACCCGTACGCGCCCCCGAGTTCTCCGGTGGCTCGGGCGTGTAGATGGCCGGGCTCAGCAAGGCCGCAGCCTGGAACTTGTCCGGGTACTGCAGCACGTAGCGCAGCGCCCCGTAGCCGCCCATCGACAGGCCGCCGATGACGCGGGCATCGCGCGTGCCCAGAGCCCGGTAGTTCTTCTCGATCACCGGGATCAGCTCGAGGAAGAAGGCGCTTTCCACCCGCTCCCTGAGGTCCACGTACCAGGTGGTGCCGGCATCGGGCATCACGATGATGGCCGGCGGGATCTGGCCGGACTCGATCAGCGAATCGGCCGTCTTCTTGATGCGCCCCAGGTTGACCCAGTCGTTGCGGTCGCCGCCATTGCCGTGCAGCAGGTAGAGCACCGGGTAGCGCAGCGGGCCATTGGGGTCGTAGCCGGTGGGCAGGTAGACGTTGAAGAGCCAGTCGCGGCCCAGCACGCTGCTCTTGAAATGGGCGCCTTCGATGGTGCCGGCCTGGGCCAACGCGGCCGCCATGCCGGCCGCGAGCGCCAGCAGCCAGGCTCGCAGGAAGCGCATGGCTAGAAGCTTCTCAGCTCTCAGGCCTTGGGCAGGGTGACGCCGCGCTGGCCCTGGTACTTGCCGCCGCGGTCCTTGTAGCTGGTCTCGCAGACCTCGTCGCTCTCGAAGAACAGCACCTGGGCGCAGCCCTCGCCGGCGTAGATCTTGGCGGGCAGCGGCGTGGTGTTGCTGAATTCCAGCGTCACGTAGCCTTCCCACTCGGGCTCGAAGGGCGTCACGTTGACGATGATGCCGCAGCGCGCGTAGGTGCTCTTGCCCAGGCAGATGGTCAGCACGTTGCGCGGGATGCGGAAGTACTCCACCGTGCGCGCCAGCGCGAAGCTGTTGGGCGGGATGATGCAGTAGTCGCCGTGCATGTCGACGAAGCTCTTCTCGTCGAAGTTCTTCGGGTCGACCACCGTGCTGTGGATGTTGGTGAAGACCTTGAACTCGGGCGCGCAGCGGATGTCGTAACCGTAGCTGGAGGTGCCGTAGCTGATGATCCGGTGGCCGTTGGCCTCGCGGATCTGGCCCGGTTCGAAGGGCTCGATCATGCCGCTCTTCTCGGCCATGCGGCGGATCCACTTGTCGCTCTTGATGCTCATATATTGCGCGTCCTAGTCAGGGCCGCAATTCTATGGGCCTCCCGGCTTTTCACTCCGCTGCGCTGCGTGTAATTCGCCACCTCCCGAGGAGGGGACCCCACCTGCGGCCTGGCAAAGCCAGTTCCGCGGTGCGTGGCTGGTACTTGCCTATTGCCTATTCCAGCGCCTGGCCAATGACGGTGCGTTCCACCAGCCGGTCGTCGCCCAGCACGATCATGGAGAACAGCAGTTCTTCGAGGCTGTTCGCCAGCTTCGTCTTGCGCGCCAGCAGCGGCGTGGCGGCCGGGTTGAGCACCAGGAAGTCGGCCTCGCAGCCCGGCTGCAGGTTGCCCACCACGCCACCCAGGCCCAGCGCGTGCGCCGCGCCGCCGGTGTGGCGCCACCACAGCTGCGAGGGCGCAATGCTCAGGCCCGGCTTGGTCTGCCCTTCGCGGCCGGCGTAGTAGGCGGCCAGCATGGTGGCAAAGGGGCTGAAGCTGGTGCCGCCGCCGACATCGCTGGCCAGGCCGTAGCCGTAGCCGATGCGGTCGGCGCCCTCGAAGTCGAAGAAGCCGCTGCCCAGAAACAGGTTGCTGGTGGGGCTGACGGCGGTGACGGCACCGGTGTCGCGCATCAGGCGGCGGTCGTCATCGTCGAAGTGGATGCAGTGGGCGTAGACGGCCCGCTCGCGCATCAGGCCGAAACCCACGTAGACGTCCAGGTAGGAACGGGCCTTCGGAAAAAGCTCGCGCGCCCACTTCACCTCGTCCTTGTTCTCGGCCACGTGCGAATGGATCCAGGTGTCGGGGAAGGCCTTGGCCAGCTCGCCGGCGCCGTGCAGCTGGGCATCGGTGCTGGTGGGGGCGAAGCGCGGCGTGATGGCGTAGCCCAGGCGGTCCATGCCGTGCCAGCGGCGGATCAGCGCCTCGGTGTCGACCAGGCTCTGCTCGGTGTCATCGCGAACGCCATCGGGCGAATGGCGGTCTTGCAGCACCTTGCCGGTGATCATGCGCAAGCCGCGCTGGCGCGAGGCTTCGAAGAAGGCATCGACCGAGGCGGGGTGCGATGTGGCAAAGGTCAGCGCCGTGGTGACGCCGTTGCGCGCCAGTTCGTCGAGGAAGAACTCGGCGACCGCGCCGGCGTGCGCCGGGTCGGCAAAGCGGCTCTCGGCCGGGAAGGTGTAGTTCTCCAGCCAGGGCAGCAGGCCCGCCGCCGGCGCGCCGATGATGTCGGTCTGCGGGTAGTGCACGTGCATGTCGATGAAGCCGGGCGCCAGGATGCGGCCCGGCAGGTGCTCGGTGGGCACAAGGGCGAATTGCCCCTTCAGCGCCATCCAGGCACCGGCCGCCTGCACCACCTGGCGGCCGCGCGCATCCGGGCCGATGACCAGCAGGCCGTCCTCGTCGAACTGGGCTTGGCCGGTGGCAGCGTCGAATCGCAACAGGGAGGCGCGCAGGGCTTTCATCGTCATGGGCGCAAAGCGTAGTTCAAGCGCCACGCTTTGCAATGTGGCTGAACGTATAAGCCCCATATGCCCGGCACGACGGACATAATTTCCTCGGATGAAAGTCCTGCTGATCGGCAACTACGCGCCGGACGACCAGAAGAGCATGGCGGCCTTCTCGGCCATGCTGGAGCGCGAACTGCCGCACCTGGGTTGCGAAGTACGCGTGCGCAGCCCCAAGGCACGCGCCAGCCTGCTGCCCATGCCGCACAAGCTGCGCAAATGGGCCGGCTACGTCGACAAGTTCGTCCTCTTTCCGCCCACCCTGGCGAAGGACGCGCGCTGGGCCGACGTGGTGCATGTCTGCGACCACTCCAACGCGATGTACCTGCCGCGGCTCACCGCCTACCCCACGGTGCTGACCTGCCACGACGTGATCGCCATCCAGGCGGCGCGCGGCATCGTGACCGACTGGCAGGTGGGCGCCACCGGCCGCATCTTCCAGCGGCTGATCGCCGACGGCTTCGCGCACGCCGATCGTGTGATCTGCGATTCGGCGGCCACCCGGCGCGATGTGCTCGCCCTGGAACTGGCCGATGCGGCCCGGGTGGAAACCGTGCCGATCGGGCTCAACAACGAATTCGGGCCGCTGCCTGACGAGGCGGTGCGCCAGCGGCTCGCCGGCTTCGGCGTGGCCCTGGAAGAGCGCTACCTGCTGCACGTGGGCCACGAGCACCCGCGCAAGAACCGCATGGCAGTGCTGCGGGCCTTCGCCGAGCTGCAGCAAGAAGCCGATCCGCCGCTGCGCACGCTGGTCTTCGTCGGCTCGGCGCTCACGCAGGAGATGATCGCCCTGGTGGCCGAGCAGCCCGGCCTGGCCGGCAAGGTGCACGTGCTGCGCGATGTCTCGCACGACAATCTGCGGGCCCTCTACTGCGGCGCCGGCGCCCTGCTCTTTCCCTCGCTGCAGGAAGGCTTTGGCTGGCCCATCATCGAAGCCCAGGCCTGCGGCTGCCCGGTCTTCACCTCCAACCTGGCGCCGATGAACGAGATCGGCTCGGACGCGGCGGTGTACGTGGATCCGCATGACCCGACGGCCATCGCAAATGCCATCCGCGATGCCGCGCCCAACTTCGCCACCATGCGCGAACAAGGCCTGGCCAACGCGCAGCACTACGCCGCCGCGCACATGGCCGCGCGCTATGTCGAGCGCTACCGCGAAGTGATCGCGGCGCGCCAGCGCGCCCCGGCAGGCGTCAGCGCTTGAAGCCCGACGGGCGCGCCCACGGGCCTATTTCACGCGCCCCTGGACGCCTTCGACCAGCCAGTCGATCTGCAGGATCTCGGCGTCGCCGAGCGCCTTGCCGGCAGGAATGCGAACCTTGCCCTCGTTGTCGCGCACGTCGGCCGAAGCGGCACGGAAGGGCTGCAGCTTGCCGTCGGCAATGTCCTTCTGGCGCGCCAGCACCTCGGCCTGCACGGTCTTGGGCACCGTGGGCCCGAAGTTGCCGACGCGGATCATCCCCTCCTTGACGCCGCCCCACACGTTGCCGCTCTTCCAGCTGCCGTCCAGCACGGCGCGGGCCCGCTGCGTGTAGTAGTCGCCCCAGAGGTGCTGCACGGCGACGATCTGCGCATCGGGCGCCACCTTGCTCATGTCGGAGTGGTAGCCGATGGCCATCTTGCCGCGCTCCTGCGCCGCCGCCATCACGGCGGTGGAGCCGGTGTGGAAGGCGATCACGTCCACGTCCTGGTTGAACAGGGTCATGGCGGCATCGCGCTCCTTGGGCGGGTTGAACCACTCGTTCAGCCACACCACCTTGACTTGCGCCTTCGGGTCGACCGAGCGCAGCCCCAAGGTGAAGGCGTTGATGCCCTGCAGCACCTCGGGGATCGGGAAGCCCGCCACGTAGCCCGCCACATGCGTCTTGCTCATGCGGCCGGCCGCCACGCCGGCCAGGTAGCGGCCCTCGTAGTAGCGCGCATTGGCGGTGGCCACGTTGGGCGCGGTCTTGTAGCCGGTGATGGATTCGAACTTCACGTCCGGAAAGTCGCGCGCCACCTTCAGCCCGGGCTCCATGTAGCCGAAGCTGGTGGTGAAGATCAGCTTGTTGCCTTGCATGGCCAGGTCGCGGAGCACGCGCTCGGCGTCCGGCCCTTCGGGCACGTTCTCGACGAAGCTGGTCTTGACCTTGTCGCCCAGCGCGGCGTCGACGGCCTTGCGGCCCTCGTCATGCTGGCGTGTCCAGCCCGCGGGCGTCACAGGCGTGACGTAGACGAAGCCGATCTTCAGCGGATCGGCGGCCTGCGCGGCGGTGGAAGAAAGAAGGGAAGAAGAAAGAAAAAAGCTGGTGGATGCCAACGCCAGAACAACGGCGCGGCCCACGAGGTTTTTATACATGGTAGTCCTCTACATGGCCCCGGACAAAGAAAAGGCGCTGCGGGGCAGCAGCGCCAAGCCTCGATTTTACCCGGTGCAGTGCAATAGCCCTGCTGGCAAGCGAGGAGTCCTTGCCATGGGCCCGCCATGCGATCAGATTGGAAGGGCAACAGGAAACCCAACGCCATGCCCGCCCTGCGCCAAGCGGCCGTCGCCGGCCTGTTCTATCCCGCCGAACCCATTGCGCTTCGCCGCCTGGTGACGCAGGAATTGGATGCGGCCGACACGCCGCCGGCACCCGCACCCAAGCTCCTGATCGTTCCGCATGCCGGCTACGCCTATTCCGGCCCGGTGGCGGCCAAGGCCTATGCCCTGCTGCGGCCGGACGGCGGTGCGCGCCCGGACATCGAGCGGGTGGTGCTGCTCGGCCCGGCCCATCGGCTGGCGGTGCGCGGCTTCGCCGCCCCGACAGTCCAGGCTTTTGTCACTCCGCTGGGCACGGTGCCGCTCGACACCGCAGCCCTGGCCGAACTCGAGCTGCTGCCGCAGATCGTGCGCAGCGACGAGCCGCACGCGCTGGAGCATTCGCTGGAGGTCCAGTTGCCCTTCCTGCAGACACTGCTGGGCGATGGCTTCGTGCTGGTGCCGCTGCTGGTGGGCGGTGCCACTGCCGAAGCGGTGGCACAGGTGCTGGATGTGCTCTGGGGCGACGCCAGCACGCTGATCGTGATCAGTTCGGACCTCTCGCACTACCTGCCTTATGCGCTGGCCCAGAACGTCGACCATGCCACCGCGGGGCGCATCCTGGCCTTCGACAGCGGACTCTCGTCGCACGAGGCCTGCGGGGCGGCCGCCATCAACGGCGCATTGCTGGCGGCGCGCCGCCATGGCCTGTCGCCGCGCCTCCTGGACCTGCGCAATTCCGGCGACACCGCAGGCGACACGGCGCGCGTGGTGGGCTACGGGGCCTTCGCCTTCACATGAACCCCCAGCAACAGCAACGGGTCGAAGCCCGGTGGTGGCACCGGCTGGAAGATGGCCGCATCCAGTGCGACCTGTGCCCGCGCGACTGCCGCCTGCATGAAGGCCAGCGCGGCCTGTGCTTCGTGCGCCAGCGCGTGGACGATGCCATGGTGCTCACCACCTACGGCCGCAGCTCGGGCTTTTGCATCGATCCGATCGAGAAGAAGCCCCTGAACCACTTCATGCCCGGCAGCAGCGTGCTGAGCTTCGGCACCGCCGGCTGCAACCTGGCCTGCAAGTTCTGCCAGAACTGGGACATCAGCAAGAGCCGCGAGATGGACCGGCTGGCCGACGCCGCCTCGCCCGAGCGCATCGCCCAGGCAGCGCGGGCGCGCGGCGCGGCCAGCGTGGCATTCACCTACAACGACCCGGTGATCTTTGCCGAGTACGCCATGGACTGCGCCGACGCCTGCCACGCGCTGGGCATCCACAGCGTGGCCGTCACCGCCGGCTACATGCATGCGGCGCCGCGGCGGGACTTCTACGCGAAGATGGACGCCGCCAACGTCGACCTGAAGGGCTTCACCGAGCAGTTCTACTTCCAGCAGACCGGAGCCCACCTGGCACCGGTGCTGGACACGCTCGCCTATCTGCATCACCAGACCGATTGCTGGCTGGAGATCACCAACCTGCTGATCCCGCAACACAACGACAGCGATACCGAGATCGATGCCATGACGCGCTGGATCGCAGACACGCTGGGGCTGGATGTACCGCTGCATTTCACCGCCTTCCACCCCGACTACAAGATGCTGGACGTGCCGCCGACGCCGGCCGCCACCCTGCGCCGCGCCCGTGCCATCGCCCTCGCCAACGGGCTGCACTACGTCTACACCGGCAACGTGCACGACGTGGAAGGCGGCACCACCTTCTGCCCGGGCTGCCGGGCGGCGCTGGTGCGGCGCGACTGGTACGAAGTGCTGCAGTGCGAACTGCGGGACGACGGCCGGTGCCCGCACTGCGGCACGGCAATCGCCGGGCGTTTTGGCGCCTTCAGGAGTGGATTCGGCCGGCGCCGGATCCCGGTCCGGCTGACGGCCTGATCCCTCAGTCGAGGTAGGGGCGGAACAGCGGCAGGACTTCGCGCAGGAAATCCGTTTCGCGCGGGTCGATGCTGCACGGCTCCAGGTCGAAGTGGATGAAGGTGCCCCAGGCCCTGCCGTCCTCGCCGGTGAGCACGCGCCCGTAGTAGGACTCGATCAGGCCGGCATGCGGCTTGTTGCGCAGCCGCGGATCGGTCGAGGCATGAGCAGTCATGAACTCGCCCTGCTCGATCGCGTACTGGCAGAAGCTGCGCTCCAGCGGCACGGCGGTCAGCCAGGTGCGGTACTCGCTGGTGCGGTCGAAAGCATGGACGGCGCGCATTTCGCCGCCGTTGAGCTTGTACAGGGCGGTGAAGCGATAGGGGGTTCGGTCATTGAGCAAGGCCAAGGCCGCGCTGACGCCATGTGTGTTCAGCGTGCTGCGCACGGCTTCGGTCTGCTGGGACAGGTCGAGGTCGAGCATGGGGCGCATTTTGGAGGCGTTCACCAAAGGCGTGGGACGCGTGAGGGCATTGGCGGCGCCCGCCTACCATCGCACCTGCAGGCGCACGCCCCAGGCCATCCGACGAGGATTGCGCTGTCCCTCGCCGCCGGCCCAGGCGCCGCGCTGCGGCGCCATCGGTCCGATCGGCGCCAGCGCGACTTGCGTCTGCACGCCAAAAAGCTTGTCGGTCAGTCCGTTGAGCGTGCCCAGCGGATCGGTGATCACCAGCGCCGTCTTGTCCAGGAAGTCGAGCTCGCCCTCCTTGGCCTTGATGCTCTCGCGCATCGGCGAGAACACGTACTCGCCGATCAGCCAGCCCGCCAGCGGCGTGATGACGAGGTCCTGATAGGACACCGGCTCGAACAAGGCCTCCGCGCCGAATTCGTAGATCACCGACAGCAGGGTCGAATAACCCAGCGACTGCCAACGCGAGAGGCCGCGCTCCCGGCCGCGGATGTAGTAGGCCGCGCCCCAGTAGGGATGCAGAACGTAGTTGACGAAGTAGTCGTCCTTGTCCCACTCGGGGTTGGTCACGTTGTCGCGCCACTTGCCGAGGCTGGCATCTTCGCGATCGAAGTTGGTTTGCGATTCCGGCAGCGCGTAGAGCACGGCGACGGTCGCGGCCTGGTAGCCGATGAAGTACCAGGTATCGCGCTTCAGGCCTTCCCAGTCGGGGGTGATGAGCGGTGGCTCGGGCGGAGCCACGCCTTCCGGCTCGGGATGGGCGCCGAGAACCGGCGCCGCCAGCCAGGGCGCGAGTGCGAGACCAAGGGTGAGAACGGCAGGGACGAAGCGGCTACGCGGCATCCGGCTTTCAATCGCGAAGTATGGACCTCGCACGCCGGGCCTGCAAAGGCTGCCCGCGGCTCCTCAGGCGAAGGCGTCGAAGGCTGCGTCCAGGCGCTCCCTGTAGGCCTTCTTGGCGGCCGCGTCGATGAAGCTGGCCTCGAAGCTGTTGGCCGCCAACTGCCAGGCATGGTGGGCCGTGAGGCCGGTGGCGGCAAAGGTCTGCAGCCAGTTCTCGTTCATGTAGCCGCCAAAGTAGGCCGGGTCGTCCGAGTTGATGGTGGCCACCAGGCCGGCATCCAGCAGCGCCTTGATGTTGTGCTGCGCCAGGTCGGGGAACACGCACAGCTTGAGGTTGGACAGCGGGCAGACGGTGAGCGGGATGCGCTCTTGCGCCAAGCGCTTCATCAGGGCCGGATCCTTGGCTGCCTGCACGCCGTGGTCGATGCGCTCGACCTTCAGCACGTCCAGTGCGCTCCATACATAAGCCGGCGGACCCTCCTCGCCCGCATGGGCCACGAGGTGCAAGCCGAGCTCGCGGCAGCGCGCGAAGACGCGCGCGAACTTCTCGGGTGGATGGCCGAGCTCGCTGGAATCGAGGCCGACGCCGATGAACCTGTCGCGAAAGGGCAGCGCCTCTTCCAGCGTGGCGAAGGCCTCTTCCTCGCTCAGGTGGCGCAGGAAGCACAGGATCAGCGAGGCGCTGACGCCCAGCTTGGCCTGCGCATCGACGCACGCGCGATGCAGGCCTTCGATCACCGTCTTCACCGGCACGCCGCGCGCCGTGTGCGTCTGCGGGTCGAAGAACATCTCGGTGTGCACCACGTTGTCGGCCTTGGCGCGCTCCAGGTAGGCCCAGGCCATGTCGTAGAAGTCCTGCTCCTTCAAGAGGACGCTGGCGCCGGCGTAGTAGATGTCCAGGAAGCTCTGCAGGTTGGTGAAGGCATAGGCCTGGCGCAGCGCTTCGACGCTGGCGTAGGGCATGCTCACGCCGTTGCGCTGGGCCAGGGCGAAGATCAGCTCGGGCTCCAGCGAGCCCTCGATGTGCATGTGCAGCTCGGCCTTGGGAATGGCGCGCAGCAGCTCGGGCAGGCGCTCGGGGGCGATGGTGGGAATGTTGCTCATGATCAGCAGACTCCGATGGTGATGCCGAGCCCTTTGAGGTATCGGCGATAGAAGGATGAGGCCTTGTCGGCCGCCGTGTGCAGTTCGGCCCGCAGGTCCAGCGGCAGGCTCCTGGGGCGCTGCGATTCGAGCACCGGCTTGTCCTGCAGGAAGATGGTGTCCTGGAACTCGCGCAGCTGCGCATCGCCGCGCGTCCAGTCGGCCGTGGCGAGGCGGAACCAGACGCGGCAGCGCTCGGCATCGATCGGGCAGATGAAGAGCGCGATGGCTTCGCGGTAGCCCTCGGCGCCCACGCTCTGCGCCTCGGGAATCTTCAGCAGCACGGCCGTGTAGGGCGCGGTGACTTCGTAGCTGTACTCCACGTGCGCGGGGCGGGTGGAGTTGATGCTGGCCTGCGGCTGCCAGGCCTTGCAGCCGGTGGCGAGCAGCCCGGTGGGCGTGGCCTGAACCTGGTAGTCATCGATGGCCGTCATCTCGCGCGCGCCCAGCCAGCCTTCGTGCACGAAGCCGAAATGCGACATGTCCAGGAAGTTCTCGATCAGGCGCGGCGCGCTGGTCGCCACATCGTAGGGGCCGCAGTTGAGCTTGCGCAGGCGCGCGTCGGATTCAGCCTCGAAGACCGGCAGTTCGCCCGCCTCTTCGCCATCCAGCCGCACCCAGATCAGGCCATGCGCCTCGCGCGCCGCAAAGGTGCGCGCTCGGTGCGTGGCGGGCGGCTTGAAGCCCGGCAGCGCCGGCACCTGCATGCATTGGCCGGCGGCGTCGAAGCGCCAGCCGTGGTAGGGGCACTCGAGCCGCGCGCCGCCCTCTTTCTCGCAAGGCACGACACGGCCCAGCGAAAGCTGCGCGCCGCGGTGCGGGCAGCGGTCCTGCCAGGCATGCGCCTGGCCCTGGGCATCGCGCCACAGCACCAGGTCTTCGCCCAGCAGGCGCGCCGGAGCCGGGGCTTCGGCCACGTCGACCGAGAGCGCCACCGGATGCCAAAGCTCTTTTTCAATCATGGGAAAATTCAAGAACAAATGGTGTGGTCGTGGTCACTCAGTTTGACAAATATTCACGCCGCTTTAACAGCTTTTTGTCGTCGACCATGGCTCTACCCCTCAGTAGAACCTCTCGAGCAGTGCCGTGCTGCAGGTGGGTTCGACCGCGTAGCCGAAATGCATGTACAGATGCGTCTGCGGCTTGCCTTCGTTCAACTGCAGAAGATGCATGCCCTCGCTGCTGGTGCAGGCCTGCGGAAACCCGTTGCCTGCGGCGCGATCGAGCAGGGCGCGCCCGGTGCCGGCTGGCATTCGCTCACCGGCCTTGAACACGAGCGCCCCGCCGATGAAAGGAGTGATCTCCGTCGCCTTCAGGGAGGGCAAGGCATAGGCCTTTACTGGCCGCCCATTCAATTCATCCGAGATTCCTGCCCTCGGTTTCCGCACTCCGAGAATTCGCAAGGAGACGCAACACTTTGCACCGGCGCCTTGCGCTTCGGCATCGCCATGCTGCGCAAGGACACGGTCGTTGCGGTTCAACCGCTCGGTTGTGTATATCGTTCTCGTGCCATCCGGCCGGACTTCGATCAATCCGGCAGGCTGCATGGCCGACGCCGCCGTGGCCGAGCCCCACAGCAGCACCGGCAGGAGGCATGCCTTAAGAGCCATTGTCAGACCAATGCGGAGGATCGCTGAGAAGCTTCTTGACGCCGTATGTCGCGCCCACGGCATGAAGGTCACGATCCGTCTTGATGAGTATCTCGGTTCTTGCTGCATTCTTTACCTTCTTGTTCTTCACGCCCGAAATCGTCATGTCGATGGCGCTTCGCTCCGTGTGGCGTGATGTCAGCGCAGGCGGATAAACGATGCCGTAGGCAGACATCATCTCTCGGGCAGCAGCCCTGGATTTCTCGGTCGAGCCGTGATCCCATTCAATGCTCACCCCAACCATGGGCGGCACATTCGCGGCGGCGATCGAGCCATTGGCGATAGCGGCGGAATAGTGCATGAGATACGCGCGCTCTTTGGGGCGATAAGTCGCAGTAATCCTCACCGTCCCACCCGCGGCCCGGATGGCTGCAATGAAGTCGTCTACGCCCCGCCTGAATATCGGCGCCAGATCGTTCGTGGAAGTTCCCGTTGGAAATCTCGAGACCCATTGCCGGCCGCTCATTTCATTTCGAGAAGATCCGCTTGCAGCGGATATGGGCGCAAGCCCGCTTCGAGGCCCTGTAGCCATGTCAATTTCCCCCTGAAGATGTTATTGGTGATGTGCACTTGCGAGGCGCAAGTGCGCCATCGGTGCAAATCCATCGTAGACCTCGAGGGGCGCTCGGCAATGACAACGGGCCATGCCTTGGGAGGCATGGCCCGTGAAACAGTTGGCTGTTTACGGGTTTACTTCTTGTCGCCGCCCGGCACCTTGCCTTCGACGCCCTTGACGTAGAAGTTGACGCCCGACAGGAACTTGTCGTCGGCCACGGCGCCGGCAGCCACCAGCTCCTTGCCGTCCTGGCCGACGATCGGGCCCTTCCAGATGGCGAAGCTGCCGTCCTTCAGGCCCTTCTTGACTTCCTCGACCTTGGTCTTGATCTCGGCCGGCACGTCCTCGGCGATCGAGACGATGTCGATGGCGCCTTCCTTCACGCCCCACCAGGTCTGGCCCGTCGCCCACTTGCCGTCCAGCGCGTCCTGCGTGGACTTGATGTAGTACGGCGCCCAGTTGATGGTGGCCGAGGCCAGGTGGGCCTTGGGGCCGTAGGCGGTCATGTCCGAATCCCAGCCGAAGGCGCGCTTGCCCTTCTCTTGCGCCGTCTTCAGCACGGCGGGCGAATCGGTGTTCTGGAACAGCACGTCGGCACCGCCGTTGATGAGGGCGGTGGCCGCTTCGGTTTCCTTGGGCGGGCTGAACCATTCGTTGACCCACACCACCTTGGTCGTGACCTTCGGATTGACCGACTGCGCGCCCATGGTGAAGCTGTTGATGTTGCGCAGCACCTCGGGGATCGGCACCGAGCCGACCACGCCCAGCACGTTGCTCTTGGTCATGGCGCCGGCGATCACGCCGGCCATGTAGGCGCCTTCGTAAGTGCGGCTGTCGTAGGTGCGCATGTTCTCGGCCGTCTTGTAGCCGGTGGCATGCTCGAACTTGACGTCCTTGTGGTCAGCCGCGACCTTGAGCATGGGCTCCATGTAGCCGAAGGTGGTGCCGAAGATCAGCTTGTTGCCCTGGCCGACCATGTCGCGGAACACGCGCTCGGCGTCCGCCGCCTCGGGCACGCCTTCGACAAAGGTGGTCTTGATCTTGTCGCCGAATTCCTTCTCGAGCGCCTTGCGGGCGTTGTCGTGGGCAAAGGTCCAGCCACCGTCGCCAACCGGGCCGATGTAGGCAAACGCGATGTTCAGCGGACCGGCCGCCGGCGCAGGCGCGGCGGGCGCCGGTGCAGCGGGGGTCGCCGCGGGCGCGGGCGCCTCTTCCTTCTTGCCGCAGCCGATCAGGGCCGCCGCGGCCGCCGCCGAAACGGTGGCCAGGAGCAGGGAACGCTTTTTCAGGTCAGTCATTGTCGAATCCTCTTGAAGGACAGGTTGGCGAAACAAATTGCAGCGCGAATTATGTGCCCCAAGGCCTCGGCTCACCGAGGCCTGCCCCCGAGGGGCGCGAGAAAGCTCGGGGCGGCCCGGCGCTTTCTCATGAGCCTGGATAGAAGGGCTTCCCGATCGAGGCCGGCATGTTCACCCGGATGAAGGTCGGGTTGCGCGAGATGATGGCCAGCACCACGATGGGCGCGATGTACTGCAGCATGCTCAGGAACTGGCTGGGCACGTCGACGCCCGTGCTTTGCAGGTGAAAGCCCAGCATCGAGACACCGCCGAACAGGTAGGCGCCCAGCAGCACGCGCACCGGGCGCCAGGTGGCAAAGGTGGTGAGCGCCAGCGCGATCCAGCCGCGGCCGGCCACCATGCCCTCTACCCACAACGGCGTGTAGACGGTCGACAGGTAGGCACCTGCCAGCCCGCACAGCGCGCCGCCGGCAATCACGGCCAAGAGGCGGATGCGCCGCACCGGGTAGCCCAGCGCATGCGCCGACTCGGGCGACTCGCCCACCGAGCGCAGCACCAGGCCGGAGCGGGTGCGGTAGAGGAACCAGATCAGCCCCACCGTGAGCAGCACTGCGAAATACACCATCGGGTGATGGCGGAACAGGGCCGGCCCCACCAGCGGGATGTCGCCCAGCACGGGAATCGCGTAGTTCACGCTTTCCGGCAGCTTGGCCTGCACGAAGCGGATGCCGGCAAAGGCCGAGAAGCCCACGCCGAACAGGCTCAGCGCCAGGCCGGTGGCGTACTGGTTGGTGTTGAGCCAGATCACCAGCACGCCGAAGAAGGCGGCGAGCAGCGCCCCCGCCGCCATGCCGGCGGCAAAGCCGAGCCAGGGGCTCTGCGTGGTGACCACCGTGGCGAAGCCGGCAATGGCCGCGCACAGCATGATGCCTTCGGCGCCCAGATTGACGATGCCGGCCTTCTCGTTGATGAGCAGGCCCAGCGCCGCGATGGCCAGCACCGTGCCGGCGCTCAGCGTGGAGCCGAGGAGGAGTGCGTAGGATTCCATATCAAGCTCCTGCCGGGCCGCTCCCAAGGGAGCTTGCAGCCCCCTCGGGGGGCAGAGAGGACACGAAGTGCCGAACGTGGGGGTTCATATCAGACGGCTCCCTCTGTAGCGCTGGCGGGTTGCGGCGCAGTGATGGGCGTGCTGGCTTGCAGCGACGATGTGCTCATCGCCCCGGACACGGGCTTGCGTGCCGCCTTGCGCTTGATGCGGTAGGCAATCAGCGTGTCGCAAGCCAGCAGCGTGAACAGCAGCAGGCCCTGGAACACCCCAGTGAGCGACTTGGGCAGGCCAAGCCGCGACTGCGCCAACTCGCCGCCGATGTAGAACATGCTCATCAGGATGGCCGAGAAGACCATGCCCACCGGGTGCAGCCGCCCGACAAAGGCCACGATGATGGCGGCGAAGCCGTAGCCGGCCGGCACGTAGGGGTTGAGCTGGCCGATCGGGCCCGCCACTTCCAGCGCGCCGGCCAGGCCCGCCGCGCCGCCCGAGGTGAGCAGCGCGATCCAGATGGCACGCCGCGCCGAGAAGCCGGCATAGCGCGCCGCCGCCGGCGCCAGCCCGCCCACCTGCTGGGCAAAGCCGGCCCGGGTGCGAAACAGGAAGACCCACAGCGCCCCCGCGCCGATCAGCGCGAGGATGAGCCCGATGCTGACGCGCGAGCCCTTCATCAGGCGCGGGATCTGCGTCACCGCCTCGAAGGTCTTGGTCTGCGGGAAGTTGTAGCCGGCCGGGTCTTTCAGGGGCCCGTAGACCATGTAGCCCAGAAGCAGCGTCGCCACGTACACCAGCATCAGGCTCACGAGAATCTCGCTGGCGTTGAAGCGGTCACGCAGCCACGCCACGATGCCCGCCCACACCATGCCGCCGGCGATGCCGGCCAGCAGGATGGCGGCGATGATCCAGCCGCCGGTGCTCTTGTCCGCCAGCAGTGCGACGCTGCCGGCCGTGATCGCCCCAAAGACGAACTGCCCTTCGGCGCCGATGTTCCACACGTTGGAGCGGAAGCACACGGCCAGGCCCAGCGCGATGATGAGCAGCGGCGTCGCCTTCACCATCAGCTCGCCGATGGCATAGCCGCTCTTGATCGGTTCCCAGAAGAAGACCAGCAGGCCCTTCACCGGGTCCTTGCCGAGGGCCATGAAGAGCAGCACGCCGATCAGCACCGTGACGGCCAGCGCCAGGATCGGCGAGCCGTAGCTCCAGAAGCGCGAAAGCTGCGGGCGCGGTTCAAGCTTGAGCATGGCTCACCTCCTCCTTGGCGGCGGCACTGCCGGCCGCCTTCTTGTCCCACAGGCCGCTCATCCATTCGCCGATCTGCGCCACGCTGGCGGCAGCACGCTCGATGGGTGGCGACATGCGGCCCTTGGCAATCACATGGAGGCGGTCGCTGATCTCGAACAGTTCGTCCAGCTCCTCGCTCACCACCAGCACGGCGCAGCCGGCATCGCGCATCGCCAGGATCTCGCCGCGGATCAAGGCGGCGGCCCCCACGTCCACGCCCCAGGTGGGCTGCGAGACGATAAAGACCTTGGGCGCCGCGTCGATCTCGCGGCCGACGATGAACTTCTGCAGATTGCCGCCCGACAGCGAACGCGCCGCCGAAGCCGGCCCGCCCGCCTTGACGTTGAAGCGCTGGATGATGGACGCGGCCTGCTTGTCCAGCGCGCCGGTGCGGATCCAGCCGCCCTTGCCCACCGATTCGCCGCGCGTCAGCAGAAGGTTGTGCGCCAGGCCCAGCGTCGGCACGGCCCCGCGACCGAGCCGCTCTTCCGGCACGAAGTGCAGGCCCAGGGCGCGCCGCTGGCGCGGATGCAGGCGCCCGGCGCTCCGGCCCAGCACCTCGATCATGGCGGGCTCGGCGCGCGTGTCTTCGCCCGAAAGCGCGTAGAGCAGTTCCTTCTGGCCATTGCCCGACACGCCGGCAATGCCCACCACCTCGCCGGCTCGCACATCGAGCGAGACATGGTCGAGGTCGACCCCGAACTGGTCCTCGCGCGGCAGGCTCAAGGCCTTGACGCGCAGCGCCACGGCGCCCGCGTGCATGGCCCGGTGCGTGAGCGGCGGCGGCTCGGCGCCGATCATCAGGCGCGACAGCGACTCGTTGCTTTCGTTCTGCGGATTGCACACGCCGGTGACCTTGCCGCCGCGCAGCACCGTGCAGGCGCTGCACAGTTCGCGGATCTCGTGCAGCTTGTGGCTGATGTACAGGATGCTGCAACCTTCGGAGGCCAGCTTCTTGAGCACCACGAAGAGCTTTTGCACCGCCTGCGGCGTCAGCACCGAGGTGGGCTCGTCCAGGATCAGGAGCTTGGGGTCGGTCAGCAGCGCGCGGATGATTTCCACGCGCTGCATCTCGCCCACCGACAGCGTGTGCACCGGGCGCGAAGGCTCGATGTCCAGCCCGTATTCGGCCGCCTTTTGCGTGATGCGGCGCGCGACCTCGGCCAGCGCCAGGTGCTTCTCCAGGCCCAGCCAGACGTTCTCGGCGACGGTCAGCGTGTCGAACAGGCTGAAATGCTGGAACACCATGCTGATGCCCAGCGCCCGCGCTTCCTGCGGATTGCGGATGGACACTGGCTGGCCGTTGAAATGCACGGTCCCCTCGTCCGGCTTCACCGAGCCGTAGATGATCTTCATCAGGGTCGATTTGCCGGCGCCGTTCTCGCCCAGCACGGCATGCGCTTCGCCGGGCTGGACGACCAGGGAGACATCGCTGTTCGCCACCACGGAGGGGTAGCGCTTGGTGATGCTGGAAAGTTGAAGTCTTGGTGTGGTCATGCGGGTCTCCCTCTTTTGATTCGAGAGGCTGTGTCCCGCTCAACCGCCGATGTAGACGAACTTGAACAGGAACACGGCCGCGATTATCCAGACCATCGCATGCACGTCCCGTGCCCGGCCGGTGGCGAGCTTGATCGCCGCGTAGGAAATGAAACCGAATGCCAGGCCATTGGCGATCGAGTAGGTGAAGGGCATCACCAGCGCGGTGATCACGGCCGGGATCACCTCGGTGGATTCGTTCCAGTCCAGCTCGGTCAGCTCGCGCAGCATCAGGCAGGCCACGTACAGCAATGCCGGTGCCGTCGCATAGGCCGGCACCGAGCCGGCCAGCGGCGAGATCACCAGGCAGGCCAGGAACAGCACGCCCACGGTGAGCGCGGTGAGGCCGGTGCGGCCGCCCGCCTGCACGCCGGCAGCGCTTTCCACGTAGGCGGTGGTGCTGGAGGTGCCGAGCAGCGAGCCGGCGAAGATGGCGCCGCTGTCGGCCAGCAGGGCCTTGTTCATGCGATGCATCTTGCCCTGCGTCAGCAGGCCGGCGCGCTTGGCCACGCCCATCAGCGTGCCGGTGGCGTCGAACAGCTCGACCAGGAAGAACACCAGGATCACGTTCAGGATGCCGCCCTTGAGCGCGCCCATGATGTCCAGCTGCAAGAAGGTGGGTGCGATCGACGGCGGGACCGACACCACGCCGTTGAACTGGTTGCCGCCGAAGAAGAAGGACAGCACCGTCACCAGCAGGATGCCGATCAGGATGGCGCCCGGCACCTTGAGCCGGTCCAGCGCCACGATGAGCAGAAAGCCGATCGAGAACAGCACCACCGGCGCCGTGTGCAGGTCGCCCAGGGTGACGAAGGTGGCTGGCGAGGCCGCCACCACGCCGGCGCTCTTCAGCGCGATCAGCGCCAGGAACATGCCGATGCCCACCGTGATCGCGATGCGCATCGAATGCGGTATGCCGTTGACGATCAGCTCCCGCAAGCCGGTGATCGTGACCAGCAGGAACAGGCAGCCCGAGACGAACACCGCGCCCAGCGCCACCTGCCAGGTGAAGCCCATCTGCCCCACCACCACGAAGGCGAAGTAGGCGTTGAGCCCCATGCCGGGCGCCAAGGCGATCGGGTAGTTGGCGTACAGGGCCATGATGCCCGTGCCCAGCGCGGCAATGAGGCAGGTGGCGACGAACACGGCCTCCTTGGGCATGCCGGCGGCGCTCAGGATGCTCGGGTTGACGAAGATGATGTAGGCCATCGTCAGGAAGGTGGTGATGCCGGCCACCACTTCGGTGCGCACGGTGGTGTTGTGCTCCCTGAGCTTGAACACCTTCTCGAGCCAACTCGCTTCTTCGTGATGGGCCGCGCCCTGCCCGGTGGCCCGGGGCAATTTTTCGGTCCTGTCCATTTGCTTGTCTCCGTCTCTTTTTGAATAAGCTGCGGCCGAGGGTTGGCCGCCGCTCTTGGGAATAAATCTAGGTGTCCGTGGCCGCGGCCGGTCGCAGCGAGGCGGCCACCGACTTGATGCGCTCGCGCAACCAGCGCGCCGAGGCCGAGGAATGTGTGCGCTCGTGCCACAGCTGGTAGTACACGAGGCGCGGCAGCTGGATCGGGCACTCGAGGATCTTCACCGGCAGCTTGCCGACGTAGCGCTCGCAGTACTGGCGGCCGGTGGTCAGCACCAGAAGGCTCGAGGCCACCATGTCCGGGATCAGGCCGAAGTGCGCGCAGCGCGCCGCGATGTTGCGTTGCAGCCCGAGGTCATCGAGCATCTGGTCGATGATTCCGCGCGCCCCGGGGTGCAGCGGCGTCGGCGCGATGTGGTCGACCGCGAGCCAGGTGTCGGCATCCCAGCCGCGCCGCGTGGCCGGATGGTCCTGGTTCACCAGCGACACCAGGTCGTCGTCGAACAGGCGGGCCATGTGCAGGTCGCCCGGGGGCTTGAGCCAATTGCCGACCACCACGTCGACCTGGCCCAGCGACAGGTGCGCGTGGTAGTCCGAGTCGGAAGTGAGCGGATGAATCTCGATGCGGGTCAGCGGCGCCTGGCTCTTGATCTGTGCCACCAGGAGGGGCAGGAACAGCGGATCGAGGTAGTCGCTGGCGGCAATGCGGAAGGTGCCGGTGGCGGTTTGCGGATCGAAGCCGCGCGCGTCGCTGAACAGCATCTCGGCCGAACGCAGGATGGCGGCCGCCGGCTCGATCATGCGCAGGCCCGCATCCGTGGGAACCATGCCCGTGCCCGAGCGCACCAGCAGCGGGTCGCCCGCCAGGTCGCGCAAGCGCTTGAGCGCCGCCGAAACTGCGGGTTGGTACATGCCCAGCCGGATGGCGGCACGCGAGACGCTGCGGTCGGTCAACACGGTGTGCAATACGCGGATGAGGTGAAGGTCGATCTTGTCGAAAAGCGCTTGTTCTCTCATATCTGCCCGCACAGGTTGTTCATACGCGGGGAGTTATACACAGCGCGCTTTCAAAGGTGGATTGCTCCTTCCCCCTCTGGGGCAGGGAGTCAGGCCCGCACGGCGGTGATGGCGTTCAAGATGGCTTCGCTGGTGGCCGGCGCGCGCAGCGGCGGGTCGGCCTTGTGGTCGCCCGCGGCCGACACGGCGTCGCGGATCGCGTAGAAGACCGAGAAGGGCAGCAGGAGCGGCGGCTCGCCCACCGCCTTGCTGCGGTGGATCGAATCTTCGTAGTTATCACCCTCGAACAACTGCACGTTGAACACCGGCGGGCAGTCGTTGGCCGTCGGGATCTTGTAGGTGCTGGGCGCATGGGTGGTGAGCAGGCCGCTCTTGGGATGCCAGACCAGCTCTTCGGTGGTGAGCCAGCCCATGCCCTGGATGAAGGCGCCTTCCACCTGGCCGATGTCCACCGCCGGGTTCAGCGAGCGGCCGGCGTCGTGCAGGATGTCGGCGCGCAAGAGCTTCCATTCGCCCGTCAGCGTGTCCACCACCACTTCGCTCACGGCGGCGCCGTAGGCGTAGTAGTAGAAGGGCCGGCCGGTCATGGTCTCGCGGTCCCAGCTGAGGCCCGGCGTGGCGTAGAAGCCGTCGGACCAGAGCTGCACGCGGTCCATGTAGGCCTCGCCCACCACGGTGGAGAAGTCCAGCGTGCGGCCGTTGACCACAACCCGGTCGTTGGCAAAGTGCACGTCTTCTGCCTTGCCGCCATGCCGCGCAGCGGCGCAGGCGGCCAGGCGCTCGCGGATCTGGCGCGCCGCGTCCTGCGCGGCCTTGCCGTTCAGGTCGGCGCCGGTCGATGCGGCAGTGGCCGAGGTGTTGGCCACCTTGCTGGTGTCGGTTGCCGTGGCGCGCACGCTCTCGAAGCGCACGCCCAGCTCATGCGCCACCACCTGCGCCACCTTGGTATTGAGGCCCTGCCCCATCTCGGTGCCGCCGTGGTTCACCAGGATCGAGCCGTCGGTGTAGACATGCACCAGCGCGCCGGCCTGGTTGAAGTGCTTGACGTTGAAGGAGATGCCGAACTTCAGCGGCGCCAGCGCGATGCCGCGCTTGAGCACCGGACTGCCCGCATTGAACTGCGCAATCGCTTCGCGGCGCGCGCGGTAGTCGCTGCTGGTCTCCAGCTGGCCCACCAGCTCGTGGATGATGTTGTCGCTCACCACCTGGCGGTAGGGCGTCACGTTGTTCTCGGTCTTGCCGTAGAAGTTGATGCGCCGTACGTCGAGCGGGTCGCGGCCCAGGTCGCGCGCGATCGAATCCAGGATGTTCTCGATGGCGATGGCGCCCTGCGGACCACCGAAGCCGCGAAAGGCGGTGTTGCTCTGCGTGTTGGTCTTGCCCGAGTAGCCGTGCATCGACACGTCCGGCAGCCAGTAGGCATTGTCGAAGTGGCACATGGCACGGGTCATCACCGGGCCCGACAGGTCGGCCGAATGGCCCGCGCGCGACACCATGGTGATCTCGGCGCCCAGCACGCGGCCCTCGTCGTCGTAGCCGACTTCGTACGCATACCAGAAGCAGTGGCGCCGGCCGGTGATGAGGAAGTCGTCGTCGCGGTCCAGCCGCAGCTTGACGGGGCGCTGCAGCTTGTGCGCCGCCACCGCCGCCACGCAGGCGAACAGGCCCGACTGCGATTCCTTGCCGCCGAAACCGCCGCCCATGCGGCGGCATTCCACCTGCACCTCGTTCGCGTGCAGGTGCAGGGCGTGCGCCACCAGGTGCTGCATCTCGCTGGGGTGCTGGGTCGAGCAGTGCACCAGCATCGCCCCGCCCTCCTTCGGGATGGCGTAGCTGATCTGGCCTTCCAGGTAGAACTGCTCCTGGCCGCCGACGTCGAAGGTGCTCTTCAGCCGGCGCGGCGCGCGCGCGATGGCCGCCTTGGCGCCGCCTTCGCTGGTGGCGCGCTCCAGGTGCATGGGCGGCAGCACGTACTGGCCTTTTTCATGCGCCTGCTGCGGCGTCAGCACCGGCGGTGCGGCCTCGATCGTGAGCGCTTCCTGGGCCCTGGCGGCCGCGCGGCGGGCCGCATCGCGGCTCTTCGCGATCACGGCAAACACCGGCTGGCCGATGTAGCGGATTTCGCCGTCGCACAGGATCGGGTCGTCGTGGACGATCGAGCCGCAGTCGTTGCTGCCGGGAATGTCCTTGGCCGTCAGCACGTCCACCACGCCGGGCATGGCACGGATGGCGTCGAGCGACATGCCGGTCAGCCGGCCGTTGGCCACTGGCGACAGGCCCAGTGCGCAATGCAGGGTGCCGGTCAGCTCGGGGATGTCGTCGATGTAGGTGGCCTCGCCCGCCACGTGCAGCGCGGCGGATTCGTGCGGGCGGCTGATGCCGACGCGCGCGCCCTGGGCGTGCGCCTTGGCTTCGGCGCCGGTGTCGATGCGCGCCGCGGTGTTCGTCAGGTAGTCGGCGAAGGCTTCGGCGTTCTGGAGCAGGCGGGGATCAATGGGCTTGTTCATCTTCAGGCTCCTTCGGCATCGGTAGCGGTGGCGGCAACGACGTGCGGCATCACGCTCCACACGCTGGTGGCCTCTTGCGGCAGCGCATCCTGGCCGCGCGTTTCCAGCCACAGGCGCGTGATCAGGTTCTGCGCCACCTGCAGCCGGTAGCCGGCCGATGCACGCATGTCACTCAGCGGGGTGAAATCCTCGGCCAATGCCTGGCGGGCCGCGTCCACGCTGGCCTGGGTCCACGGCTGGCCGACCAGCGCCGCCTCGGCCTTGGCCGCGCGCTTGACGGTGGCGGCCATGCCGCCGAAGGCCAGGCGCACTTCCTTCACCTTGTCATTGCCGTCCAGCGCGATGGAAAAGGCGCCGCACAGGGCCGAGATGTCGCAATCGAAGCGCTTGCTGATCTTGTAGGCGCGCACCCGGCGCGAAGCCACTGCGAGCGGCACGGCCACGGCCTGCACGAATTCGCCCGGCTCCAGCTGGTTCTTCATGTAGTCCAGGTAGAAGTCCGTCAGCGGCATGCGGCGCACCCGTTCGCCCTGGCGCAGCTCGATGTGCGCATCCAGCGCCATCAGCACCGGCGGCGAATCGCCGATGGGCGAGCCGTTGGCCACGTTGCCGCCCATGGTGCCGGCGTTGCGGATGGGCGGCGAGGCAAAGCGCAGCCAGACATCGGTCAGCCCTTCGAAGCGAGCCGCCAGCGCGGCCCACGCGGCTTCCAGCGAGGCGCCGGCGCCGATGTAGAGCTCGCGGCCCTGGGCGCCCTGGCGCTCGTCGATCACCTTCAGCGCGTCCACATCGCCCACGTAGATGATGTCGCCCAGGTCGCGGAACTGCTTGTTGACCCACAGGCCGACGTCGGTGGAGCCGGCCAGCAGCTGCGCGCGCGGCTTGGCCACGCGCAGGGCGGCCAGCTGGGCCAGCGTCTTGGGGGCGTGGAAATGGTCGGTGCGCGCGCCCAGCGCAGCGGTGTATTCGAAGGCAGCCTGGTCGGCCTTGAGGCCTTGCAGCGCAGCCACCACCGGCTGCGTATCGAGGCGCACCGCCGGCAGGTCGAACATGCGCTGGCCAGCGTCCAGGATGGGACGGTAGCCGGTGCAGCGGCACAGGTTGCCCGACAGCTCATCCGCCAGCTGCTGGCGGGTGGGCTGGGTGCCGCAAGCCTGGTGGTGCTCGTAGGTGGACCACAGCGACATCACGAAACCAGGGGTGCAGAAGCCGCACTGCGAACCATGGCAGTCGACCATGGCCTGCTGCACCGGGTGCAGCGGGGTCACCGGATGCTTGCCGTGATGGCCGTGCGCAGGTGCGCCAGTGGCGGCCGGGCCAGCCTGGCGCTTGAGGTCTTCCACGGTGAACAGCGCCTTGCCGTTCAGGGTCGGCAGAAACTGGATGCAGGCGTTGACCGTCTGCAGGTTCAGGCCGCCGACCGCGCCAGCCGCGCCGGGCGCCGCCAATTCGCCGATCACCACGGTGCAGGCGCCGCAGTCGCCCTCGTTGCAGCCTTCCTTGGTGCCGGTGCAGTGCGCGTCGTCGCGCAGCCAGTCGAGCACGGTGCGGGTGGGATGGACACCGCTGACGTCGACGATCTGCCCGCGGTGGTAGAAGCGGATGGGTTGGGTGCTGCTGGTGCTGCTCATGCTCGTGGGGCCAAGTGTTCATGGGCCCGGATTCGGGCCACCGTGGAAGGTAGTGCCTTGCGCCGGTCCGCGCATATGTTCGAAACCATAGGCGATATGTGGCGTGCCATATGGGTGACCCGGGGAAACCCGCAATCCAAAAGCAAATGTTGCGCCTAGGCGGCGAGCAGGACAAGTCGGCCCCGCCCGGACACGACTGTCTTCTTGCGCGCACACTGCCACTGCCGGTTGGTGCCCGCCGGCAACGATCACCCTCCCCCGATGAACATCGATCCCTTTGTCAGCGTCGACGACATGCCTTTTTCGGCGTCGATGGATCACGTCTTGCAGGCGCGCGGCACGCCGGCCGCGACCTGCCGCAATGGCGTGGGCCTCAACGAGCTCGACTACGGCGACGCCATCTACCGCTTCCAGGACTGCGGCAGGCTGGAGGAGATGACGATGCGGGCGCCGATGGTGCACATCGGCGGCATCGAGATGGCCTTTGGCGAACTGGCGGCCTTTGTCCGTGATCGCGATCCGTCGGCCTTCGAGAAGGCGGACTTCGTGATCAGCCCGCGCTTCGGCCTTGCCTTTGCGCCGGACTGCCCGCCATGGGTGACGGCGCTGGCCAGGCATTGCCTGGAAGCCTGGCGGGCCATCTGACCAGCGGCTAGTCCGCTCCTAGCCTGCGACGGTAACCCCGTTGCGCCCGAGCACTGCCAGAAGCTTCGGGATATCGGGCGGACCCACCGGAATCTCGCGGTCGACGGCGGTGAACATCTGGGAGGCCAACGCGTCCTGCCCGGTGATCTCGAGCATCTGGCCGCCGCCCTTGCCGTAGTGGAAGGTGTGCACCGTTCCGCGCTGCAAATGGACGAGTGTGCCGGGCTGGCACACGTAGGTGTGGCCGTCGCAGACGAACTCGATCTCGCCCGCGAGGACGTAGAAGGATTCGTCCCAGTCGTGGCTGTGCGGGGGCGGCCCCGTTCCCTCGTCACCCCGCTGGAAGGTGATTCCGTAGCTGTGCGCCGCAGCATTCGGCGCCAGCACCGTCACCTGCGTACCGACCACGTTCAGGGGAACTTCGCGCTGATCGGGCGTCAAGACAAAGTACGGGGTGGTCATACGCCATTCCTCCGAAGTGGGAGCGCAATTTTGCGCGCCCCACCTGGAGGGCACAAGCCGTCACCGCCCGCCGGACTGGACTGCAGGAACCCCCACATTCACGACGACCGGCGTCCCCTTGAAAACGATGACGCGCTGCGTTCCGGCGCCCGCAGCCATGTCAGCAGGACTGGCTGCCTCGACCGCCGCAGCCGCAACCGGAGCCGCAGCGCTCGCCGCTGCCGGCCTGGAACGCGTCATCGGCACGCAGAGCGCGTTGCCATCGCAGGCAGACGAGCCTTGCGGTGCCTCATGGGTGGTCGCCGCTTGCATGGCCTGCGGCGGCGGCGTCCACGCCCTCCTCGTCAAGGATGCGGGCGGCGGCACGGCCGTGGCCGTTGCAGGCCGTTCAGGAGAAGCAGCGACTTGCTGTCGCGGCAACGGGGTCAAGGCGGCGCGCGGCATCTCCGGCACGAGGTCGTCCTTGGCCTGCGGATCGGCTTGCATTGCCTTTTCATGCGCTTGCGCCGTGTTCGTTGCCCCCTGCGGGGCGACGAGGGCTGGCGGAGGCGATTTGGGCGATGGCGCCGCGATGTCGACCACCAGCTTGGCAATGGCCGCGGCCATGTCGCTGCTGGATGCTGCCGCCGGGCGGTTCCAGTACCAGGCGCCGAAAGCGCCCAACAGCATCGTGATCACGATCCCCAGTCGCACGATGGCCAAGCCGTTGTCTGCGCCGGTTTCGGCGCGCAGAGGTGCTTCTGCCAAGCGTTGTCGCGCTGGCGAGGGTGGTGGCTCGGGCACCCCTGGTTCGACCGGCCGCGAGGCGGTCCGCGCCTCGTCGGGCTCATCCAGGATATGAAAGACGGTCGAGCCCGACACGACGCCCGAGAACTTGCCGCCGCAGCATTGGCAGTGCCTGGCGCCGTCGCGGTTGGGTGAATGACATGCGCCGCAGAACTTCGTCATTGCAGTGCCTGCGCGGCAGGGGCGAAATGCACGACGAGAAAACGATGAATGCCACGGCGGTAGTCGGCGAACCGGCCGCAAAGCGCCATGGCCACGGCATGGCCCGTCGCCCACCAATCGACCGTTGGCTTGCGCGGCGGGATGGCCCGCACGGCCTTGCCACCGGGACACGCACTCACGCTTGCGCTTGCATAGAACGCAGGCAGCTTGTAGGCGCAGCATTTGCACAAGCGTGCCGAATCCCTGTTGATGGTGTTGCAGACTTCGCAGACCTGCGCATGCGCGCTGCCCATGCGCAACCTCGCAAGATCGATCAGATTGCCATATGCGTGGCCCGAGGATTCGTGCGCCGGCGCGGGATAGGTGACAGTAGCCATGGACGCTCTCCTGTGTTCGCCGGAAGGTTCGGAAATGGAACCTTCACCACCAGGATTCCGTTGTCTTACTGCGGGCCGCAGGCCCCTGTAGGACTTCGGCTGATGTCCCTGTCCCGGGCCGAAAAAGACGGTCGGATTGACGCTATTGCGCAACGCCTTCGCACTGCTTCAGGCGTCGAAGTAGAGCTGGAACTCCCATGGGTGCGGGCGCAGCCTCACGGGATCGACCTCGTGCTTCCACTTGTATTCCAGCCAGGTCTCGATGACGTCCCTGGTGAACACATCACCGCGCAACAGGAAGTCATGGTCCTTCTCCAGCGCGCGCAGCGATTCGTCGAGCGATCCGGGCACCTTCGGGATGCGCTCGGCTTCTTCAGGGGGCAGCTCGTAGATGTTCTTGTCGAGCGGCGGGCCCGGGTCGATCTTGCCGGCGATTCCATCCAGGCCCGCCATCAGCATCGCTGCGAATGCGAGGTAGGCATTGGCCGTCGGGTCCGGACAGCGGAACTCGACACGCTTGGCGTTCGGCGAATCCGAATACATCGGAATGCGGGCTGCGGCCGAGCGGTTTCGCTGCGACATCGCCAGGTTCACCGGCGCCTCGTAGCCCGGCACCAGCCGCCGGTAGGAGTTGGTGGTCGGCGCGCAGAAGGCCATCAGCGCGTGCGCATGCTGGAGCAACCCGCCGATGTAGAAGCGGCACAGCTGCGACGTCAACGCCCAGCCCTTGGCGTCGTAGAAAAGATTGCGCTTGTCGCTCCACAGGCTCTGGTGGCAGTGCATGCCGCTCGCGTTATCGGCGAAGAGCGGCTTGGGCATGAAAGTGGCAACCTTGCCGTGCCGGCGCGCGATGTTCTTGACGAAGTACTTGTAGACCATCACGTTGTCGGCCATCCGAACCAGCGGCGCGAACTTCATGTCGATCTCGTTCTGGCCCGCGGTCGACACCTCGTGGTGGTGCACCTCGACCTGCACACCCGCGTTCATCAGCCCCAGCACGATCTCCGAGCGGATGTCCTGCAGCGTGTCGTGCGGTGGCACCGGGAAATAGCCTTCCTTGTAGCGCGGCTTGTACCCGAGGTTGCCGCCCCCGAAAGCGCCTTCGTCCCGGCCGCAGTTCCATGCGCCCTCGGCCGAATCGACGTAGTAGTAGCCGCAGTGCGCGTTCTGCTCGAAGCGGATCGAGTCGAAGATGAAAAACTCGAGCTCCGGGCCGAAGTAGCAGGTCTGCGCGATCCCGCTGTCCTTCAAGTGACGCTCGGCCTTGCGGGCGACGAAGCGCGGATCGCGCGAGTAGGGCCCCTTCAATACCGGGTCGATCACGTTGCAGGTCATCGACAACGTCGGGGTCTCGCACATCGGGTCGATGAATGCGGTGGCCGGGTCCGGCTGCAGCAGCATGTCCGACTCGTGGATCTCCTGGAAGCCGCGGATCGAGGAGCCGTCGAATCCGATGCCCTCGTCGAACAGCGCGTCATTCAGTTCCGGCAGCCCGATCGAGAAGTGCTGCCACAGTCCGGGCAGGTCGGTGAACTTGAGGTCGACGATCTGGATGCCGTGCTCCCGCACGAGGCCGATCACCTCCTTCGCGTTCTTGGGCGGATTCACCCGGTAGGCGCCGGGCTCGAACTGGGCGATCGCATGCTTTTTTTGCTCGTTTGCCATGGTCCTCTCCTGCCCGCTCGCGGCGGTAGGTCTGCCGAGCAGGTTCGACCGGGCGTCCGGCGCTGAAGTTCCGGCAGTCAGGGCCGCACCACGGACGATGTCCGTGCGGGCCGCATCCGCCTGAAGACGCCGACAAGGCGCTGCCCGGCGTCGACGCCGCGGCATGCCAGGACGGCGACTGCGCCGGTCACGGCCAGCATCGACGCGGTGTGGACACCGACGGCCGCGATCGCCAGCGCCAGCGGTCCCGATGCCAGGGCGGACGAATCCCCCGCGCAAAGCGGGATCAAGGCCGGCACCAGCATCAAGCCGGCGCCGTGCGCGCTGGACATCATGAAGGACCAGAGCGCCAGCCCGGCATGCCCCGCGCAGGCGCGCGCCGACCTGGGCGTGCGACCCGCAAGATGCGCCACCGCAAGCAGCACCAGCAAAGCGCCCGCCAGGGCCTGCAGCACGACGCGGTCCATGGCCAGGCCCCAAGCCACTGCGCCAGCCACGAGCGCGACCGAGGCGGCGTGCCCGGCCGCGATCGGCAACAGGGCCCGTAGCGCCAGCCTGCGGTCGTGCGAACGTACGCTCCAGGCGGCTGCGAGCATCCAGCCGGTGGCGGGGTTCAGCCCATGGAGGGCACCAACCCCCGCCAGCACCAGCCAGGGCCAAAGGCTTGTCGCCATGATGACGCGCGCACCGGCTTCAACGGACTGCGCTTCAGACCTGCGATTCGGAGGCCTGGCAACAAGCGCCGCCTGCCGATGCCGCCTTCACCGGCGCGGCCGGTGCGTAGCGATCGTGATGGCGCACCCAATCCATCGGGTAGGCCGCGTTGTGCTCGTCGCGGCCCTTGGGCGTGAGGTCCAGCAGGTCGTAGGTGCCCATCATCACTTCCACCCCGCGGCCATAGGTCGAATAGGTGTGGAACACCGTGCCCGCGTCGTCCTTGTAGAACACGCTGACGCCGGGCGCCTCGTCGCTGGGAAAGGCCTGCACCTGGTAGTTGTAGGGCACGGCACCGTCCGCCACCTGCTCGGGCGTGAAGCTGACGCCGAAGTCGTGGTTGAAGTCGCTGCCATGCGAGGACACCCACTTGAACTGCCAGCCCATGCGCTGGCGAAAGCGCTCGATGTCGGCCAGCGGCGCGCGCGACACCGCCACGAAGCTGACGTCTCGCTGCGCCAGGTGCAGCGCCATGCCGGCCACGTGATCGGCCATGAAGGAGCAGCTCGGGCAGCCCTGCTCCCATCCGGGCCCGAACATGAAGTGCTGCACCATCAGCTGGTGGCGGCCCTGGAACAGGTCGGCGAGCGAGCGCCGGCCTTCGGGCGCGTCGAACACGTAGTTCTTCCGGATGTGCACCCACGGCAGGGCGCGGCGCTCGCGGGCAATCTGATCGCGCAAGCGCGTCAGCTCCTTCTCGTGGGCCAGCAGCGTCTTGCGCGCCGCCAGCCAGCGGTCCGGCGCAACGACGGGATGCGCGGACGCGCTGCTTTCCTTTTGGGCGATGGCGGTGTTCATGGGCTGCTCCTCACGATCCGGCGGCAGCCTTGGGACGCCGAACCGCGCGCACCTTGCCGCTCGGTCCACCGCCGCAATAGAAGAGATCGGCGCCGTCCGATTCGAGCCCGCTGACGCCGACGCCGGCCGGCATCGCAAGCCGCTCGAGCACGGCGCCGCTTTCGGGGTCGATGTGGCGCAGCTCGCTTTCGTCGCCTTCCCAAGTGCCGTGCCAGAGCTCGCCGTCGACCCAGGTCACGCCGGTGACGAAACGGTTGGATTCGATGGTGCGCTTGACCGCGCCGGTCTCGGGGTCGACCTGGTGGATCTTGCGATCGCGGTACTGCCCCACCCACAGGCTGCCTTCGGCCCAGGTCAGCCCGGAGTCCGCGCCTTTGCCGGGCGCGGGGATCGATGCCAGCACCTTGCCAGTGGCCGGGTCGATCTTGTCGATGCGCGCTTCGGCGATCTGGTAGAGGTAGGTGCCGTCGAAGGCGGTGCCGGCATCGCCGGCGCAGGCCAGGGTGTCGGTGGGCTCGCCGCTCGCCGGATCGAAGGCCAGCAGCCGGGCGCCGGTGGCCGCCCAGACGCGGCGGCCGTCGTGGGTGACGCCATGGATGGTGTCGGCGCCGGCGAAGGGACCGTACTCGCGCACGATCTCGGCCGCGCGCGCCGGCGCCTCGGTTCTGTCTTCTCGCTGATTGCTTTCGCGGCTCATCATGGGCTCCTTCTTTGCTGTTGCAATGCACCGTGCTTCGGCACCTTGGAGCCCAATTTACTCAAGCTGGAGCGAAGCGGGGAGTAACAAGATCGTCGTGAATCCGGCCAGCGGCGGCGCCAGCCAGCGGCGCGCCCGTGCCTGGCCGATTGCGCGCACCCGCCCTGCCTCCTCCAGGTCCACCAGCGCGCGCTGCACGGTGCGCTGGCTGGCGCCCATGGCCAGGGCCAGGGCCGAGGTGGACCAGGCCGCGCCATCGGACAGCAGCGCCACCAGCGAGGCCTGTTCGCCGTCGATGGGCGGCGCCAGCAGCACGACGTCCTGCTGCCCGCCGCCGGGCTGCAGCACAAAGCCGCGCGCGGTGGCCTCGATGTTCGCCAGCGCGCTGACCAGCGCGCGCAGCCGGCCGATCTCGACCCGCAGCCGCGCCCGGTGCGTCTCGTTGGGGCGCCGGGTGCGAAATGCCCGCGCGATCAGGGCTTCGCGATCGACATCGCCCGGCCAGGCCTCGGCCAGCGCGCGTGCCAAGGTGAACAGCACCGGCCGGCGCGCCAGCGGCAGCCAGGCAGCGCCGGCCCGCACGCCCCGGCGGCAGGCGTCGACCACCAGCGCGCCCGAGGACAACAGCGCCTCGACTTCATGCAGGCGCAGCAGCTGCTCGCCGTCGACGCCGATGCGCCGGGCGGCGGGCTGCGCGAACGCGGCCCGCGCCTCCGCCACCTCGATCAGCAGCGCCGGTACCTGTGCACGATTGGCGGCTTGCTGCGCGCGGGCCAGCGCCGTTTGCGCATCGGCGGTGCGCAGCGAACGCAAGGCCAGTTCGGCCTCGGTCAACCCGGCCACCGCCGCCAGCGAAGCCGGCAGGCCTTGCGCGTCGACGTGCGCCAAGACGGCCGTCGCCTCGTCGAGCCGGCCCAACAGCAGGAAGCGGCGCGCGGCGATGACCCGGCCATGCAGCGCATTGACGCGGTCGCCGCGCGCCTGCAGCGTGGCCGATGCCGCAACCAGCAGGCGCGGCGAATCGCCGAAGTCGCGCATGGCCAGCGCCACCTCGGCCTCGGCCACCACGCAGCGCGCGCGCGATAGCTCTTCCTGATCGCCGAAGCCACGGGCGGCGCGCCGCAGCAGCTCGCGGGCACGCGGGTGCTCGCCGAGCTGGGCCATGGCGATGCCGCGCAGCGCCAGCGCCGGCGGGTCTTCGCGCAAGGCCACGCGCTTGAGGGCGCCCAGCGCATCGCCGGCGGCAAGCGCGCGGGCGGAGGCGGCGATCAGCGAATCCATGGCGCGAGGCTAACCCAGCGCGCCGAAGGCCACCGCTTCGCCTACCTGCCTCAGGCGCTGCGCACCATCGACAAGATCTTGCCGGCGTCCAGCGTGCGGGCCTTCTCCTGCATGGCCGGCAGGTACCGCGACTGCAGGCCTTGTGCCTCCTGGGTGACGCTGGCATAGGCCTCCTTCAGCATCTGCGTCGAGAGCTGGCGGCCGCCCGCGTAGTAGCGCTTGGCGACGTGGCCCAGCGCGTAGGTGGTGGCAAAGCTCAGGCCCGAGCTCACGGCCTGCTTGCCGACACCGCGCAGCAGCCCGCCGCCCACCTTGCCCAGCAGGCCGCCGAGCAGCTTGCGCCCGGCCTGCTCGAGGTACTGGGACGTGAGGCCGACGCCGACCGTGGCCAGAAAGTCCTTCACATGGCCGCTGTCGAGCTCGTAGCCGTAGGCCTGGCCGATGCGGTAGACCAGCTTCATCTGCAGCGGGATGATGGCCATGGTGGAGAGCGTTTCGGGCAGCAGCTCCAGCGCGCCATTGAGGATGGCCGCGTTCAGGATGGCCTGGTCGAGCTCGGCGCCGTTCACGGTGGCGGCTGGCGCTGTCGAAGGCACGGCGCTCACCGGCGCGGCCGCGGGCGACAGCGGCACCGCGGCGATCTCCTCGGCCTGGTTGGCAAACTGCGCCGATGCCCCGGCATGGAGGCCAAGCGCCAGTGCCACTTCAGCGAGAAACTTGCGCTCCGCCTCGGACTGCGTGCCATCGGCATCGCACACGCACACGGCCATCTCGTAGCCCAGCTGCCTGGCCTCGTTGCTTTGCAGCTGCGCGGCGACGGCGGGCAGCGAGACGCGCTTCATCAGCACGTCCTGATAGAGCGTCGGCAGGTGCACGCCGTCGGCTTGCGACAGGCCTTCTGCAATGCGCTTGATCTCGGCGCGCTCGCGCTCGTGCTTTTCGCCATCGACAAAGGCGGCCAGCAAGCTCAGTGTGACGATGGCTTGGGTTTCGGTTGGGGTCACGTGCGGTCTCTCCAGCTTGACGGGAAGCCTGTTTGTACAACGCCCGCGTGAAAGGTTCCGGCCTACTTCCCGACCTGCGCCCTGACCAGCTGCTGCAAGATGGCCATCAGCGCGGCGCCCGTCAAGGCGAACATCAATACACCGTTGGCCGCCTCGAGCGGGCCCAGCAGCTTCCAGCGCTTGCTCATCACCACGTCGCCGTAGCCCAGGGAAGAGAAGTTCACCGCCGAGTGGTAGACCGCCTCGTACAACTCGCTGAACTCGCCCAGGGCCATGAACAGCACGCCCCAGATGGTGATCTGGATGAAGTTGCCCAGCATCAGCACGATCATCACGATCAACAGCGACCGGATCTGGGCGAACGGCCCCGCAAGCGCAGGCGCCCGTTGCGTTCGGCCGGTGTAGAAGCGAACGGTCCAGAAAGTGAAGCCCGTCTGCAGCACCAGGCACAGCAGCATGATCGGCAGCCCGATCAGAAGATTGATCAGCATATGTGATTCCCCGTTCAGCCCCGCCTGAAGAACAGCGCGCTGGATCTGGCTGCTCGCCAATGTTCCAGCGCCCACACCGTGGCCCATGCGTAGAGCGCCACGGCGACGAACAAGGCGACGCGCATGGCCGACGCCGTGAGTACATCCTTGCCGCTGGCGCTGTCCTCGATGGCCGGCCCCAGCAGCAGCAGCATGGTCACCAGGGCATTGACCCAGAAGGACGGCGGCAATGACGTGGCCCGCACCCGGAACAGGCGCGTGCCCGCCCACAGGGCCGCTGCCGCGATCCATAGCATCAGCATCCACAGGGTGGGCCGCAGCGACAAGCCGAACCAGACGCACGCCGCCATCGCCGCGCCCGCCAGTGTTGAACCCAGCAGTTCCCGCCCGGCCGAACGGGCGCTGGCGGATCCCGCCTGCTGGCCCAGGGCCACCGTCTTCATGATGGCCGCCAGGTAGAAGGACGGGTTGGTCAGTGCCAGCACGAAGACCGGCATCACGACCAGGGTGGCGCGCAACGCGATCCAGCTGGCCGACTCGCGGCTGGGCGTGGCAGCCGCGGCCCGCTTGCCGGCAGCTGCGGGCGGATCAGGGAACAGCGCGTGCGACGCGGTGCTGACCAGCACGCCGGTGCAGATGCCCACCGCGAGGGTCGCGCCGACATTGAAGGCCAGCGCTTGCGCCACCACCCCGACCACCGGAATCAGGGTGACGGCCATGACCAGGATCGTGGTCAGCGGATTGGCGCTGCGCACACCGGAAAAGAACACGGCATAGAGCAAGGCCCCCGTGACCAGCACGCCGGCCAGGGCGTAGTTCTCCAGCACGGGGACCAGCAGCACGCCGGCGGCCATCAGCGCGGCGATGACCATGGCCATGACGGCGCCCTTGACCAGCGGGATCGGTGGCCCCGGCTTGCACAGGATCAGCACGGCCATCACGCACACCACGTAGGGCGCCTGCAGCGCCAGGCCGTAGGCGACCAGCACCGCCAGGCCCAGGCCGATGGCCAGCCGCAGCACGGCCTTGTCCGCCCGGTGCATCGGCCCCCTCTTCATGTCAGTAGACATAGGACAGCGCGCTCATCAGGTGGATGAAGACCGCGCCCAGCCCGTTCATCAAGCCATGCTCGCCGGTGTAGACCAGCACCTCGGCCTGCCCGCCGACCCGCACGCCGCGCAGCTGCTCGCGCTCGGAGGGATCGAGCTCGACGGCCACCGGAAAGCGCTGCGCCTGGCGCAGCCAGTCGCGGCTGTTCTCGATGGTGGGCAGGGTGCCAGGCTGCGCCGGCTGTCCGGCCGCGACCCCGCTGCCCACGCTGCGCACCCGCCCCTTCAGGACCTTGCCCGGCATCACGTCGAGCACGATGGCCACCTGGTTGCCAGGCTGGATGTTGCCGATGTTGTTCTCGGTCATGTCGGCGCTGATCCAGAGGTCGTGGATGGTGACCAGCGTCATGGCCGGCGCGCCGGCCTGCACGAAGTGGCCGGCGTCGGTGCGCAGATCGGTCACCAGGCCGCCAGCCGGCGCGAGCACTTCAGTGCGCTGCATGTCCAGCTCGGCCTTTTCGACGGCCGAGCGGGCGCTGATCAGTTGCGCGTTGTTCTCGCCGCTGTCGCCAGCCGCCTCCTGGGCACGCAGCAGATCCGCCTTGGCGGCCTGCTCCTGGCTGAGTGCCTTGACCCGGCCGGCCTGTGCGCTCTGGACGCGGCGGATGGAGATCGCGCCGGGGTCGTCCGCAAAGATCTGCTCCAGCCGCGTCGCATCCTGCTGGGCATAGACATGGTTGGCCACCGCCGCCGCCAGCGCGGCCTTGGCCGCATCCACCGCCGCCACCGACGCATTGACCGAGCGCCGCACCGACTCGTAGTCCGAACGGCTGCGCTGCAGCGCGATGCGGTATTGGGCCGGGTCGATCTCGAACAGGCGCTGCCCTTGCTGCACGTCGTCGTTGTTCTTCACGTGCACCTTCAGCACCCGGCCCGATACCTCCGCCGCCACGGGCACCACGAAGGCCTGGACCCGGGCCTGCGAGGTGTAGGGCGTCAGGCGGTCCGACACGAAATACCAGGCCAGGCTGGCGACGATCAGCACCAGCACGACGATGGCGCCGATGCGCGCGCCTTTGCCGGCCTGCGGTGCAGGCTCGGCCGCTTCGTCCACTTCTTTCGGCGCAGCCGGCGCGTGAGGCCTGGCGTTGTCCTGGCTCATGGTGGTGTGCTCCCCTGCGGAATCGGCAATGCATCGGCGCCGGGCGCCGGCAGCGGCGCCGCCAGCAGGCCTTGCCAGTCGCTGCGCCGGCCCATGGTCTCGCGCGTTGCCTCGTCGAGCACGGGCCGGCTGCGCCCCGGCTCCCAGCCGCCGCCCATCGCCTTGTAGATAGCAATCAGGCTCTGCGACAGGCTGCCTCGGCTGGAAACCAGCAGATCCTGCTGGCTGAAGAGGGTGCGCTGCGAATCGAGCACGCGCTGGAAGTCGATCAGTCCTTCCGTGTACTGGATGTTGGCGATGTCCAGCGAACGCTGCGCGGCCTGCACCGCCTCGGCCAGCAGGGCAATCTGCTCCCCGGTCTTGGCAAAGCCGACCGAGGCATCGTCGACCTCGCGCGCCGCCCGCAGCACCGTGTCCTGGTACTGCTCGTAGAGCTGCTGGAACCTGGCGTCCTGCAGCAGCACGGTGTTGCTGAGGCGCCCGTGGTCGAACACGTTCCACACCAGGCCCGGCCCGACGGCCCAGCTCAGGACCCGCGACGATCCGCTCACCGACGTGGCCGACAGGCCCACCGAGCCCAGCAGCGAGATGGAGGGGTAGAGGTCCGCCACGCTCACGCCGATCAGGGCGGACTGCGCAGCCAGCTGCATTTCCGCCGCCCGCACGTCCGGACGGCGGCGCAGCAACTCGGCCGGCATGTCGACGATGACGTCCAGGCCGGCCTGCGGGATCTGAGCCTGGCCCGCGGCCATCTCGGGCAAGGGGCCCGGCGCGCGGGCCAGCAGGGTGCTCAGCGCGTTCTGGGTCTGGCGCAAGGCCAGCTCCAGCTGCGGGATGGTGGAGAGCGTGCCCAGGTACTGGGCCTTGGCTTGCTGCACGTCCAGTTCGGACTCGTTGCCGTGCCTGAAATGCAGCTCGGTGATCTGCAGGCTGCGCCTTTGCAGCTGCGCGTTCTCGCGGGCAATGCGCAACCGCACTTCCACGGTACGGATCGAGCTGTAAAGACTTGCCACCTGCGCGGCCATCAGCACCTGCATGTCGTCGTATTGGGCGATGCTGGCCAGGTAGGCGGCGTCGGCGGACTCGATGCTGCGCCGGAACTTGCCCCAGAAGTCGAGCTCCCAGCTCGCCCGCAGCCCGGCATTGAAGGACAGCGCGCTGCTGCTGTCGCGTGCGCCGCTGCGCTCCTCGCCCACACCGAGCAGCTCGCCGGTCACCTGCTGCACCTGCGGATAGCGCGTGCTGCCGGCCACGCCGAGTTGGGCCCGCGCCTCCATGATGCGCAGGCCGGCGATGCGCACGCCCGGGTTGACGCGCTGGGCCTCGGTGACGAGTTGATCGAGCACGGGGTCGTTGAAGCTGCGCCACCACGCCTGCATGGCGCCGCCACGCGGGCGCTGCGGATCGGCGGCCACCAGGGAATCGAGGGAGCCGCCGGTCCAGCCGGACAGCCAAGGCACGCCGGGCCGCTCGAAATCGGGGCCCACCGTGGTGCAGCCCCCGAGCATCGCGGCGCCGGCCAACGCCATCATTCGCACACCCGATCGCTTCGCCGGCATCGCGCGCATCGGCTCACAGCCTCTCAGGCGTCGGCCCGCGATTCCTGCTCCGTCACGACGGCATCCGGGTCGGTCGCCACCCAGCGCATGAGGATCTGATAGCCCAGTGCCAGCGCGGTCGCGCCGACGAACATGCCCAGGATGCCGGCGCCGGCCAGGCCGCCCAGCGCGCCCAGAAGCACCACCGGCATCGGCGCGTCCACGCCGCGGCCCAGGAAGATCGGTTTGAGGACGTTGTCGAGCATGCCGGCGACCACCAGCAGCACCGAATAGATGGCGGCCGGCACGGTGCCGTAGTCGCCGCTCGCCCAGATGTAGCCGATGACCGGGATGCTGACCAGCAGCGCCGGCACCTGCACGATGCCCAGCACCAGCACGACCATGGCCAATATGCCGGCAAAGGGAACCCTGGCAATGATCAGCACGATGCCCACGACCATGGCCTGGATGAAGGCCACGCCGACCACGCCCAGCGCCACCGCGCGAATCGTCGAGGTACTCAGCGCCGCGAACTCCGCGCCCCGCTGCGCGCCGCCTGCGATGCGCCCGAAGATGGCGCGCACGCCGGCGGCGCCCGACTCGCCGAAGGCCATGATGATGCCGGCGATGATGAAGGAGAACATGAACAGCAGCACCGTGCCGGCGAGGCTGGCCACCATTTCCAGCGCCTTGCCGGCCAGCTCGCCGATCTGCGGCTGCATCTTCTTGATCACCGCCGGCAAGTCCGAATGCACCATCGACCAGAGCTCGTGCGCCTTCTGGCCGATGACGGGCCACTCGGCCACGCCGGCCGGCGGCGCCGGAATCTTCAGGGTGTCGTCGCGCACGCTGACGACGATCTCGTGGACCGAGTCGCCCATCGAGCTCAGCACCACGGCTGTCGGCAACACGATCAGCGCGATGCCGCCCAGCACCAGCAAGGTGGCCGCCCACCCCTGTTTGCCGCCCATCCTGCGGGCCAGCGACTGGTGCGCCGGATAGATCGTCACCGCCAGGATCAGCGCCCATGCCATCAATGAGATGAAGGGCGAGAAGATCCTGTAGCACAGCAGCGTCAGCGCCAGCACCAGGCCGGCCCGGATGAACACGTCCAAGAGCTTCCTGGACAGCCGGGTTTCGAATGCGATATCGGGCCTGGAAGGAGCATTCATCGATCGACCTTCTGGAGTGAACGGCGAGCGGATTCTCCCGCAGGAGATCGGGCCTGTCCGGAATTATTTGCGGGCCGTGCGAGGCGGACGTTCAGCCCTGCACGAACAGCTCGCAGATCAGCTGGCGCAGCCAGCGGTTGGCCGGGTCGTCCTCGAAGCGCCGACTCCAGTGCAGCGAGACGTCGAAGTCGCGTAGCGGGAAGGCCGGCTCGACGATGGCGTAGCCCGCATCCTGCGCGAAGCCGCGCGCGATGTTGCGCGGCATCACGACCGCCAGGTCGGTGGAGCGCACGATGGCCGGCAGCACCATGAAATGCTCGGTGGTCAGGCGCACCCGGTCTTCCAGCTTCAAGAGGTGCAGGATGCGCAAGGTCTCGGCATGGGTGCGCACCGCCACGTATTCCAGCTTGCGCAGTGCCTCCAGCAAGGCGGCGCCGCTCTTTCGGCGCTGCGCGAACGGGTGGCCGGCGCGCAGCAGCACGATGTAGCGGTCCTTCAGGAGCAAGGTGCGCTGCGTGTCCCGTACCTCCGGCAGAAAGCCGAAGGCGAATTCGATGCGGCCGCTGTCCAGCGCCGGCGCGATCTCGCCGGGGGCCAGCGCCATGGTCTCGATGCGCACGCCCGGGGCCAGCGGCGCCAGCCTGGCCATCAGCGCCGGCAGGAAGCGGCCCTCGCCGATGTCGCTCATGTGGATGCGAAAGCGCTTGGACGAGGCGCGCGGATCAAAGCGCTCGGGCTCCTCCAGTGCCTGCTCCAGGGTCGCCAGCGCGCTGCGCACCGCCACGGCCAGGCGCTCCGCGCGCGGGGTGGGCGCCACGCCGCCGGACACGCGGGTGAACAAGGCGTCCTTGAGCAACAGGCGCAGCCGGGTCAGCCCATGGCTGGCGGCCGGCTGGGTCAAGCCCAGGACCTCGGCGCCGCGGCTGACGCTGCGCGTCTTGTAGATGGCGTCGAACAGCCGCAGCAGATTCAGGTCGATCGCTTCGATATGCATGACATGCATATTACTTAGGCCGCTCATTGTATTGAAGGGCAGCCCGCGGGCGCCCACACTCCGCGCTGGTTCCCCGGTTCAGCCCACAAGAAAAGGAGACATCGACATGCCACGCATTCGCTTGATTTCCGCAATGGCCGCGCTGCTGTGCGGCGCTGCACTGGCGCAAACGCCGCCGACCGACGAGCCCGGCTGGGCCAAGGGCCGCCCCAAGAGCAACGAAGAGGCCATGCGCATGGCGCCGGTGCCGGCCTTCCCAATTCCGACGGCGCCCGACAAGCTGCCGACGGCCAAGTTCAAGCTGCCGCCCGGCTTCAAGGTGGAGACCTGGCTGCCCGGCGTGCTCGATGCACGCGAACTGCGCCATGGCGCCGAAGGCACCGTGTTCGTCAGCACCCTGTTCGTGGCCAACAAGGTCTACGCGGTGGTCGACAAGGGCGGCAAGCGCGAACTCAAGACCATCATCGACAAGATGCCGATGGCGGCGGGCATCGCCTACGACAAGGGCACGCTTTTCGTGGCCACGCACACGAAAATCATGCGCTACGACAACGTCGACGCGAAGCTCGACAACATCGGCGAGCCCAAAGTCATCTACGACAAGCTGCCCGGCGGCAACGACCACAGCTGGAAGTTCCTTCGCATCAAGGACAACAAGCTGTACTTTCCGATCGGCGCACCCTGCAACCTGTGCGACCCGGGCGAGTACGCCAAGATCTACCGCATGAACCTCGACGGCACCGGCGTCGAGACCCTGGCGGCGGGCGTGCGCAACACGGTGGGTTTCGACTTCGACCCCAAGACCGGCGACCTCTGGTTCACCGACAACGGGCGCGACTGGCTCAGCGAGGAACTGCCCAACGACGAGCTCAACCGCATCGACATGAAGAAGCTCGGCCAGCACTACGGCTACCCCTTCTGTCACCAGGGCAACCTGCCCGATCCGGAATTCGGCTGGGGCAAGAAGTGCAGCGACTACGTCAAGCCCGCCGCACTGCTGGGGCCCCACGCCGGCTCGCTGGGCCTGAAGTTCTACGACGGCAAGATGTTCCCGGCCAAGTACCGCGGCGCCATGTTCATCGCACGCCACGGCCCCTGGAACCGCACCGTCAAGTACGCCGACGTGTCGGTGGCCTGGCCCGACGGCAAGGGCGGCGCGAAGGTGGAGCCCTTCATGACCGGCTTCGTCGAGAACAACCAGTACCTGGGCCGCCCGGTCGACTTCCTGGTGATGAAGGACGGCTCGCTGCTGGTGAGCGACGACCACGCCGGCGCCATCTACCGCATCAGCTACACCGGCGGCAAATGAAGAGGCTGCGCTTCGTCATCACAACGACTACGGCGACAGCATTCCTTTGGTTCGGCGCGCCGGGCACTTGCGCTGCGCAACAAAGCAGCGGCAAGCCCGGCGGCAACCCCTACGCGCAGCGCTATGCCCAGCTGTGCGCCGCCTGCCACGGCGCCAACGGGCGCAGCGAGATGCAGGGCGTGCCGGTGCTGGCTGGCCAGCCTTCCTTCTACGCCATCACCCAGCTCTTCCTGTTTCGCGAAGGCCGGCGCGCCAACGAGGCGATGAGCGCGGTGGCCAAGCCCATGAAGGACGATGACCTGCGCGGCTTTTCGGAGTTCATCGGCACCTTGCCGCCGGTGCCGGCCCCGCCGCCTAGCGGGCCGCCAGACGTCGCGCGCATGGCGCGCGGCAAGGCATTGGCGAACGAGCACAAGTGCGTGTTCTGCCACGGCGCCGATTTCTCCGGTGGCCAGCAGGTGCCGCGCATCGCACAGCAGCGCGAGGAATACCTGGCCATGACCCTGCAGGAGTTCAAGAGCGGAAAGCGGCCGGGCTACACCATGGCCATGGGCGAGGCGGTGAGCCGCATCCCGCCGGAAGACCTGGACACCCTCGCCTACTACCTGGCCCGCTTCACGGCAGGCAGCAAATAGAAAGTCCATCGAGAAGCCAGCCGGCCGCTTGCAAAAGAAGCGCGCCAACAGGGAGAGCCAGTTGGAAGTTTCATTCAGCAAGGAAATCGAGTCGCTGCGCCTGGGCGCGGGCCAGACCTTTCACGGCGAGGGCATCCTCGCCATCACCAAGGGCCTGCTGCAGTCGGGCGTGGCCTACGTGGGCGGCTACCAGGGCGCGCCGGTGTCGCACCTGCTGGACGTGATGGTGCAGGCCAAGCCCTACATGGACGAGTTGGGCGTGCACGTGGAGGCCTGCGCCAACGAGGCCTCGGCGGCCGCCATGCTGGGCGCCTCCATCCACTACCCGCTGCGCGGCGCCGTGACCTGGAAGTCCATCGTCGGCACCAACGTGGCGGCGGATGCGCTGTCCAACCTGTCATCGCCGGGCGTCAAGGGCGGCGTGCTGATCGTGGTGGGCGAGGACTATGGCGAAGGCGCCAGCGTGATCCAGGAGCGCACCCATGCCTATGCGCTCAAGTCCGGCATGTGCCTTTTGGACCCGCGGCCCGAATTGCCGCAGATGGTGCGCATGGTGGCGCATGGCTTTGCCCTGTCCGAGGCCAGCAACATGCCCTGCATGATGGAACTGCGCATCCGCGCCTGCCACGTGCGCGGCAGCTTCGAGTGCAGCGACAACGTCGCGCCGGCCATCTCCACCCGTGCCCTGATGACGGAGCCGGCCGGCTTCGACTACATGCGCCTGGCGCACCCGCCCGTCACCTTCCGCCAGGAAAAGCTCAAGGGCGAAGAGCGCATTCCGGCGGCGCGCCGCTACATCGCCCTGCACGGGCTCAACGAGCTGATGCCGGGCAGCGGCGAGCATGCGGACATCGGAATCGTGGTGCAGGGCGGCCTGCACAACGCGCTCATGCGCGCGCTGCAGCACAACGGCCTGGCCGATGCCTTCGGCGCCAGCACCATCCCGCTGCTGGTGCTCAACGTCACCTGCCCGCTGCTGCCTGACCAGCTGGCGGACTTTTGCGCCGGCAAGCGCGCCGTGCTGGTGGTGGAGGAAGGCCAGCCCGAATACATCGAGCAGGAACTGGCGACGCTCTTGCGCCGGCGCGACATCCAGACGCCGCTGCATGGCAAGGACTTCATCCCGCTGGCTGGCGAGCTGGGGGTGGAGGCGCTGGCGGCAGGCCTGGCTGGCTGGTCCGCACGCTACCTGCCACAGCGCGGGAACGGCGCTGCAACGCCATGGCTGGACGCCAACCGCGAGCGCCGCGCCGCGGTCGCGAAGATGCTGGAGGCGCCGCTGCCCAACCGCCCGCCCAGCTTTTGCATCGGCTGCCCGGAGCGGCCGGTGTTCTCCGCGCTCAAGCTGGCGCAGGAAGACACCGGACCGGTGCACATCGCCGCCGACATCGGCTGCCACGCCTTCGGCACCTTCGAGCCCTTCTCGATGGGCCATTCGATCCTGGGCTATGGCATGAGCCTGGCCAGCCGCGCCGGGGTCTCGCCGGTGATGCAGCGGCGCGTGCTGTCGGTGATGGGCGACGGCGGCTTCTGGCACAACGGCCTGCTCACCGGTGTGCAGAGCGCCCTGTTCAACGGCGACGACGCGGTGCTCTTGATCTTCAAGAACGGCTACACCTCGGCCACCGGCACGCAGGACATCATTTCGACGCCGGGCGACCAGATCAAGGAGCGCGCGCACGACAAGCAGCAAAGCCTGGTCGACAAGAACAGGACCATCGAGAACACCTTGCAGGGCCTGGGCGTGCGGTGGCTGCGCAGCGTGCACAGCTATGACGTGGCCGCCATGCGCAAGACGCTGACCGAGGCCTTCACCAGCGACTTCAATGGCTTGAAGGTGGTGATCGCAGAAGGCGAATGCCAGCTCGAGCGGCAGCGCCGCATCAAGCCCTGGATCGCAAGCCTCCTGCAACGCGGCGAGCGGGTGGAGCGCGTGAAGTACGGTGTGGACGAGGACGTGTGCAACGGCGACCATGCCTGCATCCGCCTGTCGGGCTGCCCGACCCTGACCATCAAAGACAACCCCGATCCGCTCAAGGTCGACCCGGTGGCGGTGGTGATCGACGGCTGCGTCGGCTGCGGGCTGTGCGGCGCCAACGCGCATGCCGCCACGCTGTGCCCCTCCTTCTACCGCGCCGAGATCGTGCAGAACCCGCGATGGCACGAGCGGCTGCTGCATGGCCTGCGCGCTGCCGTCGTGCGTGCGCTTCAGCCCGCGTGAGCGTTTCGCCATGAGCAGCCCACGCCCCATCGCCTTGCTGGTCTGCGCCCTGGGCGGCGAAGGCGGCGGCGTGCTCACCGAATGGCTGATGGCGGCGGCGCGCCTGGCCGGCCATGCGGCGCAGAGCACGTCGATTCCCGGCGTGGCGCAGCGCACCGGCGCCACCACCTACTACATCGAGGTCTTTCCGCTGCCCAATGCCGAACTTGGCGGACGCAAGCCGGTGTTCAGCCTGAGCCCGGTGCCGGGCGCACTCGATGCCATCGTCTCGTCCGAGCTCCTGGAGACCGTGCGCCAGATCGGCAACGGCATGAGCACGCCGGAGCGCACGCTGGTCATCAGTTCTGCCGCACGATCCCTCACGACGGCCGAGCGCATGGTGCCGGGCGACGGCCGCGCCGATGCGCAGCGCCTGCTGGACGTGATCAAGGCCTTCAGCCGCGCGCACCAGGTGTTCGACATGAGCGACATGGCGCGCGAGGCCGGCACCATCGTCAGCGCGGTGATGCTGGGTGCGCTGGCCGGCAGCGGCCTCTTGCCCTTCACGCGCGAACACCACGAGCGGGCCATTCGCGGCAGTGAAGACACGGGCCAGCCGAGCCGCGCCACGCAAGCAAGCCTGCGCGGCTTCGCCCTTGCCTTCGACGCGGTATGCCAGGCGCGCGGGCAGGCCTCGCAGCAGCTGCCAGACCGCCCCGACGCGGCGCCCGCACCGCCGCAGCGATTGCCCGATGCGCTGCGCGATGCCTTTCCGCCACCGGTGCATGACATGCTGGCCCTGGGCCACGCGCGCCTCGTCGACTACCAGGACGCGGCTTACGCCGACGTTTACGTCAAGCGCCTCTTGCAAGTGCTGCAGGCAGAGCAAGCCATCGACCCCCAAGGCGCCCACGGCTGGCACATCACTCGCGAGATGGCACGCTGGCTGGCCCTGTGGATGGCCTTCGACGACATCGTTCGCGTCGCCGACCTCAAGAGCCGGGCCAGCCGCGCGCAGCGGGTGCGGCGCGAGGTGAAGGCGGGCGAGGCCGACATCGTCAAGGTCTACGACTACTTCAAGCCCGGCATCCCGGAGTTCGCCGCGCTGCTGCCGCCAGCGCTGGCGGCGCGCATCCACGCCTGGGAGCGGCGCCGCCTGGCCGCGGGCAAGACGCCCTGGGCCCTGCCGCTCAAGGTGGGCAGCCATTCGGTGCTCGGCATGGCGTCGCTGTGCCTGCTGGCCTCGCTGCGCTGGCTGCGTCGACGCGGCAGCCGATTTGCGAAGGAGCAGGCGCTGATGCAGCGCTGGCTCGACGCCGTGCTGGCCGGCACCGCGCAAAGCAGCTGGCAACTGGGCCACGAGATCGCCCTGTGCGGCCGCCTCATCAAAGGCTATGGCGCCACCAGCGAGCGCGGCAAGCGCAACCTGCTGCATGTGATCGAGCACCTGGCGCTGGCGCCCTTGCCCGACCCTTCGCCGCAGGCTCGCGCTGCCGCCATTGCCGCGGCGCGCGAAGCGGCATTGCAGGAAGAGAGCGGCAGCGCCCTGGACGCCGCGCTGAAGCAGCACGGTGCGCCGCCGCGCCCCGTGGTGGCGCAGCCCATTCGCTGGATGAAGCGCCCGCCATCGACGCCATCCGCCAATGGGCAGCAGCACGCCCACTCAAGGTAAACGCCGATGCACTCACGGCCGACTCTTATAAAAAATAACCAAATCCGGCCGGCCACCGATTCAACGCGACAACCCGCAAGGAGACAACGATGAGCAGCAAGCAACGCAACGTTATTTCGGCCGCCGCGCGCGCCGCGCGGATGGCAGCCGCTGCTGCGCTGCTGGCGGGCGCGGCCGTGGCACCGGCGTACGCGCAAGACAAGCCGGTGGCCCTGAAGATGTCGAGCTGGGTGCCGGCCCAGCACCCACTCAACCCGGCCTTGCAGGCTTGGGCGGAAGACATCAAGAAGGCGTCGGGCGGCACCATCACCGCCACCCTCTTTCCTTCGGAGCAACTGGGCAAGGCCTTCGACCACTACGACATGGCGCGCGACGGCATCGCCGACGCGGCCTACGTCAATCCGGGCTATCAACCGGGCCGCTTCCCGATCATGGCCGGCGCCTCGCTGCCCTTCCTCTTTTCCAACGGCAAGAGCGGCTCGGCCGCCATCGACGCCTGGTACCGCCAATACGCCGCCAAGGAAATGAAGGACGTGAAGTTCTGCTTTGCCTTCGTGCACGACCCCGGCACCTTTCATGCGCGCAAGAAGATCCAGCTGCCCACCGACATCAGCGGCATGAAGATCCGGCCCGCCACCAGCACCATCGGCCAGATGGTCACGGCCCTGGGCGGCACCAACGTACAGGCCTCGGCGCCGGCCGCGCGCGACGCGCTGGAAAAGGGCGTGGCCGATGCCATCACCTTCCCCTGGGGTTCGATCATCCTGTTCGGCATCGACAAGGTGACCAAGTACCACATGGACGTGCCGCTCTACGTCACGCCCTTCGTCTGGGCGCTCAACCAGGACAAGTACAACAGCATGTCGGCCGCGCAGAAGAAGGTGATCGACGATCACTGCACCAGCGAATGGGCCGAGAAGGTGGCGGGCAACTGGGCCGACTACGAGGCCGCCGGCCGCGCCAAGCTGGCCGCCGAGCCCGGCCACGAGGTCTACAAGCTCACACCCGCGCAGCTCGATGCCTGGCGCAAGGCGGTGGCGCCCGGCGAGGCGCAATGGGCCGAGGACGTGAAGAAGCGCGGCGGCGATCCCAGGCAGATCATGGAGTCGCTCAAGGCGAGCCTGGCGAAGTACCAGTCGGCTCTTTGATGCGCACTGAAGGCGAGCGGCTCACCGACCGCATCATCAACACCATCGAGTGGCTGGCCGCCATCTCGGTGGGCGTGGTGGCGCTGAACATCTTCATCTCGGTGGTGCTGCGCAAGTTCTTCAACACCTCCATTCCGGACGCCTACGACTTCGGCCGCATGCTGCTGGCCATCCTGATCTTCTGGGGCATTGCCGCCACCAGCTACCGCGGCGGCCACATCACGGTCGACCTGCTGTGGGCGGCGGCCAGCCCGCGCATGAAGCGCGCCATCGACATCTTCGCCACCCTGATGCTGCTGGTGTTCGTGGTGATGCAGACCGTCATGCTGTTCGACAAGGTGCGCCTGACCTACATCGACCATGTGCTCACCTACGACCTCAACCTGCCGACCTGGCCCTTCTACGCGGTGGCCTGGGCCGGCGACGTCAGCGCGGTGGTGCTGATCGCGGTGCGCACCTGGCGCCTCATCTTTGCGCCCGAGCTGCTGCACGACCAGGGCTACGAGCAGGCGCTCGCCATCGACACCACCGAGGCGGAGAAAACTTGAACACCGATCTGGTCGCCCTGCTGGGCTTTCTGGCCCTGTTCGCCTTGATGGTCTTGCGCGTGCCGGTGGGCATGGCGATGGGCCTGGTCGGCGTGGTGGGCTACAGCTACGTGGTGGGGCCGGTGCCGGCGCTCAAGCTGGTGGGCCAGACCTCGCTGCGCACCGTCACCGACTACACCTTCGGCGTGATTCCCATGTTCATGCTGATGGGTGCGCTGGTCACCGTGTCGGGCGTGAGCCGCGAGCTGTTCAAGGCCGCCAACTCCATGATCGGCCACCTGCGCGGCGGGCTGGGCGTGGCCACGGTGCTGGCCTGCGGCGGCTTCGCGGCGATCTGCGGCTCGTCGGTGGCGACGGCCGCCACCTTCTCGACCGTGGCCTATCCGGAGATGCGGCGCTTCAAGTACCCCGAGTCCTTTTCCACCGGCGTGATCGCCGCCGGCGGCACCCTGGGTGCAATGCTGCCGCCGTCCACCGTGCTGGCGGTCTACGCCATCCTCACCGAGCAGGACATCGGCAAGCTCTTCATGGCGGGCATCATCCCCGGCCTCTTGGCAATGCTCATGTACGTGCTGACCATCGTCGCCATCGTGCGCCTGCGCCCCGGCTGGCTGCCGGCCGGCGAGTTGCGCCCCTGGAGCGAGCGCGTGGCGGACCTGAAGAACGTGTGGGCACCGATGGCGCTCTTCGTCTTCGTGATCGGCGGGCTGTATGGCGGCTTCTTCACGCCCACCGAGGCTGGCGGCGTGGGCGCGAGCGGCGCCTTCATCCTGGGCCTGGCGCGGCGCAAACTGGACCGCGCCAAGATCCGCGAGGCATTGCTGTCGGCCACGCGCACCGCGGCCGCGGTGTTCACCGTGCTGATCGGCGCGCTGCTGTTCGGCTACTTCCTCACCGTGACGCAGACGCCGCAGAAGATCACCGAGTTCCTGGTCGGCCTGGGCCTGGGGCCCTACGGCGTGCTGGCGCTGTTGATGCTGATGTACCTGGCGCTGGGCTGCCTGATGGACGCCATGGCCATGATCATCCTCACCGTGCCGATCGTCTTTCCGGTGGTCACGCACCTGGGGTTCGATCCGATCTGGTTCGGCATCGTGATCGTGATGACGGTCGAACTGGGCCTGATCACGCCGCCGGTGGGCATGAACGTGTTCGTCATCAAGAGCGTGGTGGAGCGCGTCAGCTTCACCACCATCTTTCGCGGCGTGGCACCCTTCGTGCTGACCGACCTCGTGCGGCTGGTGATCCTGATCGCCTTTCCGGTGTTGGCGATGTGGCTGCCCTCCAGAATGTAGGTATGAGCTCATCCCTGGAAGTCATCTACAGCGTGCGCGTCGAGTTCGGCGACTGCGACCCGGCCGGCATCGTCTGGTTTCCCAATTTCTTTCGCTGGATCGACGCCGCCTCGCGTCACTTCTTCATGCAATGCGGCGTGCCGCGCTGGGAAGAAACGGCCAAGACGCTGGGCGTGATCGGCACGCCGCTGGTGGACACCCACACCCGCTTTGTCGCCAGCGCCAGCTACGGCGACGAACTGAGCATCGCCACCCGCGTCGCGGAATGGCGCCACAAGAGCTTCGTGCAGGCCTACCGGGTGATGCGCGGTGAAACGCTCATCCTGGAATGCGAGGAGGTGCGCATCTTCGGCGGCCGGCGCGAAGACGGCAGCCTGTGCGCGCTGCCGGTGCCCGCCGAGATCGCGCGCCTTTGCGGCCGCGAAGTATGAGATGACCACCCCCATGCTCATCACTTCGTGTATCGCTGCCCCCCGAGGGGGCGCAACGCCCTTCGGGCGGCCGGGCGGGCGTTGAGCGCACCAGCGCGGTGCCGCGTACCGCTCGCAAAACTGTCCCCCGAGAACGGGGACAAGCTTGTGGAAAACTTGTACGCCAACGGGCAAAGGCCTTGCCCCACAAGGCTTCGGCTCAGATTGCCTTCTTTGAAGGCAGTGTGACAGTGCTCAGAGCTGCGGATGCAGCGCTAGGTACTTCTGTATTAATAGGCACTGCGCCGTCCAGCCGCCTTCATTCGCCGCGTAGGCCTTGGCGCGGCGTGCCGGCGGCAGCTGGTCGAAGCCCGATTCGGTGATGGTCAGCCAGGTAAGGCCGTCCTGGTCGGCCAGCACGAACTCGATCAGGGTCATCGGCTCGGCGCTGACGTTCGCGTCGCCCGCATAGGGATGCCAGCGGAACGAAATGCGGTCCATGGGCTTGATCTTCACCACATGGAACTCGAAGGGCTGGCCGGCGTAAGGCTGCTGCTGGCGCGCGATCTCCGGATCCACGCTGGTGGGCACGATGGTGCCGGCGAGGTGGGCGCCGGCGACGAAGGGGCCATCGAAATCGGCGCCGAACCAGCTGCCGAAATTCTCGGCCAGGCTGACGGCACGCCAGACGCGATCGCGCGGGGCTTGCAGCAAGACGGATTTTTCAATGCGGTCGATGTTCATGGTCGGGTCTCCTTGACCTCTCGATCTATACACCGATCCGCCGACCCTGCCCAAAGGGCGGGTGCTTGAACAGGCCTATTCCGCCTCGATGCCTGCGGCCTTCACGATGCGCCCCCACTTCTGCGTTTCGGCGGCCTGGAACTGCGCCAGTTCCTGCGGCGAGCTGGTGAACACCTCGGTACCGCTGGGTTCGTAGAAGGCGGTCTTGGCGGCTTCGCTCTTTGCCGCCGCCGCGAGCAGCTCGTTCAGGCGCTTGACCACCACGGGCGGCGTCTTCGCGGGCGCATAGGCGGCAAACCAGTAGCCCATTTCATAGCCCTTGACGCCGGCCTCCGAAATGGTGGGCACCTCCGGCGCGAGCGGCGAACGCTTGGCGCTGGAGACGCCCAGCGCGCGCAGCTTGCCCGCCTTGATCTGCGGCAGTCCGGTGGCGCTGTCGGTGATCATCATGTGGATCTGTCCGCCCAGCAGATCGGTCACCGCCAAGGTGTTGCTTTTGTAGGGCACGTGCAGCAACTCGATACCGGCCATCTGTTGCAGCAGCTCGCCCGCCATGCGGCTGGACGAGCTGCCGCTGCCGAAGCTGTACTTGCCCGGCTCCTTCTTGGCCAGCGCCACGAACTCGGCCACGCTCTTGGCCGGAAAGGCCGGGTTGACCACCATGATCTGCCCACCCTTGCCCAGCCCGGTGATCGGCGCGAAATCCTTCACCGGGTCGTAGGGCAGCTTCTTGTACAGATGCTCGTTGGCCGCGTGCGTGGTGTTGGTGGTGATGAGCACGGTGTAGCCGTCCGGTGCGGCCTTGGCCACCTGCTGGGCCGCGATCATGCCGCTGGCACCCGCCTTGTTGTCGATGACCACCGGCTGCTGCGCCTGCGCCGTGACCTGGGTGCCGATGGCACGCGCCAGTTGATCGGTCGCCGTGCCGGCCGCGAAAGGAACGACAAGGGTGATGGGCTTGTCCGGAAAGGCCTGGGCCTGCCCGAGGCCCGGCATCAGTGCCAGCAGCAGCGCAGCGCCGAGCGCAGGAAGGGTAAATCGATTCATGGTGTCTCCAAAGATGTTGTTGCTAACGTCAAAGAACTAGTTGCCCTCGCCGACCAGCAGCGGCGCCAGCTCGCGCGGCACGCGGATGCGCAGGTCCAGGAGCAGGAAGGACAGGGCCTTGCCATGGGTGTCCAGGTTGAGGGCGTCGTTCACGCCACCATCGAGCACGCCGTCCAGCACGAAGTTCATGGCATGCAGGCGCGGCAGCAGGAAGCGTTGCACCTGGCTCGGCCGGCGATGGCGGAACTGCGCCGCCACCGCCTGCGTGTCGACCTGCGACACCAGCAGCGCATAGAGCTGCGGATGCCAGGCAATCACGCTGATGTTGGAGCGGTCGCCCTTGTCGCCGGTGCGGCCGTGGGCCGCGCGGTACAGAGGGACTTCGATGTGCGTGTTCATGGCACGGGTTCCTCGACACGCGCAAAGCGCAGCGGCACCGCTTCGCGCGGCAGCAGGCAGGACACGGTGTTGAGCCGCGGCGTGAGCGTGGTGCGCACGCCCCCGCCACCGGCCGGTCCGCAGGTGTAGAGCGCCACGACCTCGCGCACCAGCCGTTCGGCCTGCGCGTGGTCCTCATGGCTTGCCGCGACCCGCAAGCGCACGTCGCGCAGGCCGGCGTCGTGCGTGGCGGCCAGCGCGCGGCCGGCATCGTCGCCCAGGATGCTCAGTGCGCCGATCAGGTCGACGCGAAGTTGCAGCCCGGCCAGGCGCTGGCGCAGCACATCGGCCGCCAGCCGCGCACGCGCCTCGGCGCGCGGACCGGCATAGGAGATTTCGCCCTCGGCCAGCCAGCCGCCTTCGTGGCAGACATTGACCTTGTAGTGCGTGGGCCGGGGATGGCCGCCAATGCCCGAGAGCCGCACCCGGTCCGGCGCGATGGCCTGCACCTGCGCTTGCGAGAGGTCGGCCACCACGTCGGGCGTGAGGTAGGCGGCCGGATCGTGCACCTCGTAGAGCAGTTGCTCCTTCACCGTCGCCTCGGTCACGAGGCCGCCGGTGCCGTCGGCCTTGCCGATGACGCAGCCGCCGTCGGCATCGATCTCGCCAATGGGAAAACCCACCGACGCGAGCTGCGGCACGTCCTTGAAGCCGGGGTCGGCGAAATAACCGCCGCACACCTGCGCACCGCATTCCAGCAGATGGCCGGCCATGGTGGCGCGGCCCAGGCGCGTCCAGTCGTCGGCGCGCCAGCCGAAGTGCGACATGGCCGGGCCGACGGTGAGCGAGGGGTCGGCCACGCGGCCGCACACCACGATCTGCGCACCGGCATCCAGCGCCGCCGCAATGGGCTCGGCACCGATGTAGGCGTTGGCGCTGACGATGCGCAATCCCTCCATGCGCGCGCCCAGCTCGCGCCGAAGCTGCGCGAGTTGCTCGGGGCCCGACAGGTCGTCGCCCTCCACCACCGCGATGCGCGGCGGGTCGGCGCCCAGCTCGGCGGCCATGCGCGCAATGTGCCGCGCCGCCGCGCGCGGATTGGCGGCGCCGAAGTTGCTGACGATGCGGATGCCATGCGCCAGGCAGCGCGCCAGCACCGGCCGCAGCATGGCGTCGAGCAGGGGCTCGTAGCCGCCGTCCGGATCGGCGCGGCGCCGCAGCTGGGCGAGCGCGAGGGTGCGCTCTGCCAAGGTCTCGAAGATGAGAAAGGCACGCTGGCCGGCCGGGCCTTCGCGCAGGCGGCGCACCAGGGTGTCCACCACCGGACCGGCGGCATCGGTGCGGTCGCCCGAGAAGCCGGCGGCGCAGCCGATCAGCAGCGGTGGTGCGTGGTTGTCGACGGAAGCCATGGGCCGCACTCTAGGCACGGCGGCATCATCCGTAAAATCGAAAGTTCAGATCGACTCATCCAAGAATCGGATAAGCCATGAAGTCGCCCGATCTCTCGGCACGCCAGTTGCGTGCCTTTCTCTCGCTGGCCGAGCAGCGCAACTTCACGCGCGCGGCGCAAAGCTGCCATCTCTCGCAGCCTGCCTTCAGCACGCTGATCCGCACGCTCGAGGACTCGCTGGGCGCGCGCCTGTTCGATCGCGACACGCGACGCGTCCTGCTCACGCCCGAAGGCCGGCTGTTCGAAAGCTCGGCCCGGCGCCTCATCGACGACATGCATGGCGCGGTGCAGGACCTGGCCGATCACGCGCAGCTGCGGCAGGGCCGGGTTCGGGTGGCGGCCCTGCCCTCGCTGGCGGCCGGCTGGCTGCCCGGCGTGTTCGCCGAGTTCATGGGCCACTACCCCGGCGTGCGCATCGACCTGAACGATGCGCTGTCGGACGATTGCATTGCGCAGGTGCGCGGCGGCCAGGCCGACTTTGCCCTGGCCGCGTCAGGCGCGGACAGCTCGGCGCAGGGCGACCTGCGCAGCCGCAAGCTGTGCTCCGACCGCTTTCACCTGGTGTGCCGGGCCGACCATCCGCTGGCCAGCGAGACACGCCTCACGGCCAGGAAGCTCGTCCCCTGGCCTTTCATCCAGATGACGCGCAACAGCAGCGTGCGGCAGGCGCTCGATGCGGCGTTGCATCCCCTGCGGCTGAACGCGGTGTTCGAGGTGGAGCACCTGGCCACCGTGATGGGGCTGGTGGAGGCGGGCCTGGGAATCAGCGTGGTGCCGGCCCTGACGCTCTTTCATTTCCGGCGCGAAACCCTGGTGACGCGGCCGCTGCCACTGCCCGGACTCACGCGCACCGTGCACCTGGTGCAACGGCGCGAAGGCAGCCTGTCGGTCGCGGCCCAGGCACTGCACGACCTGATCGTCGCGCGGCTGGGCTCGCTCAAGTTCGATTGACGGCCGCGGCGGCGGCGCGCAGGAAGCCGCTGGCCGATGCGATCCACGCCGCCTGCGCGCATGCGCCGGCCGCCGCAGCGCCGGCGAAGAGCAGGCGCTCGGGCATCAACAGGAATTGCCGCGCCAACGTGTCGCCGGGCACAGGCAGCGCCTCCAGGGTGGCATCGGCCAACTGCAGCCGCTTGCCTGCTTCGGCAAGCGCCGTCGCCAGCTCGGCGTCGGGCCACGCGCGCTGCAGTGCTGCCAGTGCCTCGCCGGTCGGCTCGCCACGCGTGCAAAGAATCCAGCGCACCGGGCCAGGCGCTTTGGCACGCAGCACATCGAGCTGGCTCGCATGGGCCGGCACCGGGTCGATCAGCGCCCAGGCCGCTTCTGCGCCGCTGCCGCCGCCAACGAAATAGCTGTGCTCGCCGGGCGTCCCGCCGCCCATGTCCGCCGTCACGCGCCACACGCGGGGCGACAGCTGCAGCACCAGGCCGCCTTCCAGCGTGTGCCTGGCATGCCCGTGGCCTTCGGGGTCGACGAAAGCGAGCTCGGCGTACGCCGGCTCTTCCATGTTCACCGCACGCGAACCGCCGGGCCCGTCGGCCAGGCGCGGCATGGCAAGTGGAATGTCGCGCAGCGCATGGGCATGGGCCAGGCACGCATCGACGCTGCGAAACTGCGCCAGCTGCTGCAGGATGCGGCGCGTCACGTTCATCAGCTTGAGGCCGCGCTCCGGCGCAATGGCATCGAGCGGCCGCAGCCAGGCATGCCCGGCAATCTCGACGCCGTCGACATTCACGCGCTGGCCGGGCGGCAGCGCCGCGACGAAAAAGCGCGTGTCGAAGCGGCGCGGCATGCCGGGCGGCGTGAGCCAGTGGGCAAAGTAGGCGAGCCGGTCCGTCGCCAGTTGCCAGCCCTGGGCAGCACACATCGCCAGCAGCGCGTCGGTGCCCGCAGCCGCGGCGCGGCGCAGCGCGGCCAGCTGCGCCTCGCCCAGGCCGTCGAGATCGACCAGGCGCCCCTGGGCATCCTGCGCCAGCAGCAGGCCGGCTTCCTCGAAGCATTCGCGCACCGCTGCCGCGTAGTAGTCGAGGCCGCCTTCCGCAATCGACAGTCGGGCGCTGGCGGCCGCGTCATCGAGGCCGCCGGCGCAGCAGCCGTGCAGCTGCCGATCGTGCGCATCGAGCAGGCCGCCGGGGAAGACGCTGGCACCGCTGTTCTGGTCATTGGCCTTGTCGGCGCGGCGCAGCAGCAAGGCCTCCAGCCCTTCGCTGCCGTCGCGCAGGACGATCAGCGTGGCGGCCTGGCGAACGGGACGAGGCGCCGGGCGCACGGCGGATTCGGCAGACGACATCGATCCGTCGATCAAAGAATCAGCATGGCGCGGAAGTCGTTGACGTTGGTGTGGGTCGGCCCGGTCACCAGCAGGTCGCCGATGGCGTCGAAGTAGCCATAGGCGTCATTGCGGTCCAGGTGGTCGGACAGCTTCCTGCCGGCCTTGTCGGCGCGGGCCAGCGTATCGGGCGTGACGAAGGCGCCGGCGTTGTCTTCGACGCCGTCGATGCCGTCGGTATCGGCCGCCAGGGCCCACACGCCCGCCTGCCCCATCAGCGCGCCGGCCAGGCCCAGGCAGAACTCGCCGGCGCGTCCGCCCCGGCCCTTGGCCTGGCCCGGCTGGCGCGGACGGATCGTCACCGTGGTCTCGCCGCCCGACAGGATCACGCAGGGCCGCGCAAAGGGCGCGCCGCGATGCGCGACCGCGCGCGCCAGCGCCGCATGCACCTTGCCGACCTCGCGCGATTCGCCTTCGATCTCGTCGCTCAGCACATGCGCCTCGATGCCGGCGGCGCGCGCTGCGGCGGCGGCGGCTTCCAGCGATTGCTGCGGCGTGGCGATGAGATGCACTTCATGGTTGGCGAACACCGAGTCCTTGGGATCGGGCGTTTCCAGTGCGCCGCTTTGCAGCCCGGCGCGCACCGCTTCGGGCACCTGGATGCGGTAGCGGTCCAGGATGGCCAGCGCGTCGGCGCAGGTGCTCTCGTCAGGGACGGTGGGCCCGCTGGCGATGATGGCCGGATCGTCGCCCGGCACGTCGCTGATGGTGAGCGTCACCACCTTGGCCGGGCCGCAGGCGGCGGCCAGGCGCCCGCCCTTGATGCGCGACAGGTGCTTGCGCACGCAGTTCATCTCGCCGATGTTGGCGCCGCTCTCCAGCAACTCCTTGTTGATGCGCTGCTTGTCGGCCAGGTCGAGCCCTTCGGCCGGCAGCACCAGCAGCGAGGAGCCGCCGCCGGAGATGAGGCACAGCACCAGGTCATCGGCCGTCAGTCCTTCGGTCAACGCCAGGATGCGCTCGGCGGCCTGCATGCCGGCCGCATCGGGCACGGGATGCGAGGCCTCGACGATCTCGATGCGCTGTCCCAGGCCTTCGGGCCGCGGCGGAATGTGGCCATAGCGCGTGACCACCAGGCCGGACAGCGGCGCATCCGCCGGCCACAGGGCTTCCAGCGCCTGCGCCATGGAGGCGCCGGCCTTGCCGGCGCCCAGCACCAGGGTGCGGCCCTTCTTCGGCGGCGGCGGCAGATGCGCGCCCATGCTCGACAGCGGCAGGGCTCGGTCCACCGCAATACGGTAGAGCTGTTCCAGGAACTCGCGCGGCCCCTTCGTGGGTTCAGGCAGTGCGCGCGAGGCCGGATTCGATGCGGTCATTGGTTCAGTCTCCATCTCACTCTTGTTCAACAGGGATTCTGCGCGATGCCTCCATTTTGATGCGTGGCCATCGCATGGCGGCTTCTTGAGCGCGGGGGCGCGGCAAAGGCCTGTGTACCCCTGTGCCGGCGCTTCACTCGGGCGGCCGGCGCTGCGCGCCGGCTCCCCTGCGATGCTCGCGGACCCGGCCCCGCGGCACAACTCGCTACGCGCCCCTGCGGTGCCCTGCGCTCAGACAGGTGCCGCAAGTCAGTTGTTGAAGCACGCGTGTTCTTCGGCACGCGTGCGGGCCGGGCCCGCTGCGCTTCTCGGCGCCCGAGAGGCGCGCCGGCGCAGGGGCACACAGGCCTTTGCCGAGACGCCGGGCGCTTGATCGGCCGTTGGTTTCCGGGTTGTTCAACCGCAGCGCGTAGCGCGGCAGGTGTTTGCCGCGGCGGGCGATTTGTGCGGCGGCGAGAAGCGCAGCGCAGGGGGCGTGCACGCGTGCCGAAGGACACGCGTGCCTCAACATCTGACTCATCGCGGCTGTCTGAGCGCAGCGCACCGAAGGGGCGCGAAGCGAGTTCCGCGATGCAGCCCCCTGCGCGAGCATCGCAGCGGAGTCGATGCGCAAGCGTCGACCGCCGCACTATGAGCCCGCCGCGGCAAACACCTGCCGCGCCACCCCGAACCATGCAACAGCACCGCACGTCATGTCTATCAACAGAGCCGCGGCCGCAAAACCCGTTACTTGGTCGACGCCCCGTCCTGGAACCACTTGCCCAGCAAGGCACGCTCGGCATCGGTGATGCCGGTGGAGTTGTTCATCGGCATGATCTTGGTCACCACCGCCTGTTGATAGACACCCTGGGCGTGCAGCGCAAGCTGGTCGGGCGTGTCGAGGCGCACGTTCTTCATCTGCACGGCGGCACCGTGGCACATGTAGCAGCGCTGTTCCAGCACCTTCTGCACGTCGCCATAGCCCACCTTCTGGACGGCGGCGTTGGCGCCGGCCACTGGCGTGGCGGCGGGCTGCGGCTGCATCCAGACGATGGTCAGGCCCAGCACCACCACACCCAGCATGGCGTAGGGCAACGGGTTGCCCGCGTTGCCCAGCTTGAAACGATGCCGCACCACGAAGAACTGGCGAATGGCCGCGCCGCCCGCCATGATCAGCAGCAGCACGATCCAGTTGTACTTGTGCGTGTAGGTGAAGCTGTAGTGGTTGCTCAGCATCGCGAACAGCACCGGCAACGTGAAGTAGGTGTTGTGCACGCTGCGCTGCTTGCCGCGCGCGCCGTGGATAGGGTCCACCGGCTTGCCTTCGCGCAGCGCCTTCACGTTCTTGCGCTGGCCGGGGATGATCCAGAAAAACACGTTGGCGCTCATGGTCGTGGCCATCATCGCGCCCACCAGCAGGAAGGCGGCGCGGCCGGCGAACCAGTGGCAGGCCAGCCAGGTGGCGAAGACGATGAACACTGTGATCAGCACGCCGACGATGGTGTCGCCGTTCTTCCTTCGGCCGAAGATCTGGCAGATGGCGTCGTACACCATCCAGAACACCACGAAGAAGGCCAGCGCCACGCCGATGGCGGCGCCTGGTTGCCAGTCCATCTTGCTCTTGTCGATCAGGTAGGTGCTGGCGTTCCACAGGTACGACATGGTGAACAGCGCGAAGCCGGTCAGCCAGGTCGAATAGCTTTCCCAATACGACCAGTGCAGATGGTCCGGCAGCTTCTTGGGCGCCAGCGCGTACTTCTGCATGTTGTAGAAGCCGCCGCCGTGCACCGCCCACTGCTCGCCGCCCACGCCCTTGTCGAGCGATTCGGCGTCTTGCGGCTTCTCGAGGCTGTTGTCCAGCATCACGAAGTAGAAGGAGGCACCGATCCAGGCAATGGCGGTGATGACGTGGACCCAGCGCAGCAGCAGGTTGGCCCAGTCGAGGTAGTAGCTTTCCATTTGAGAGGCTCTCAACCTTGGCGGCGCGTTGAAATGGCGCCGCATCTTTCGTGTGACCTGCTCACCACTGCGGGCGCTGTAAGCAGAGAAATGGCCGCGAACGCAGACAGAAGGTGGGGCTGTCTCGCTCCGCTGCGGCTGTTTGTTGTGGACTGAAGTGTATACACTTTTGAAAGCTGATCGAAGTGGGCTCGCAGCTTCCGGGGTGATGGTTAACCCTAGCTAAAGTGCCGCCGGCGCCCCCAGCGACTGCAACAACTGTGCCGCCACCGACACGGCGATCACCTCCGGCTCTTTGCCGGTGATGCCCGGCACGCCGATCGGACAGGTGACGTGATCCATCTCGGCGGCCGTGAAGCCGCGCGCCTCCAGCCGGTGCCGGAAGGTGGCCCACTTGGTCTTGCTGCCGATCAGGCCGATGTAGGACAGGTCGCCCTTCTCGCGCTGGCGCTTGAGGCAGGCGATGACGATGTCCAGGTCTTCCGCGTGGCTGAAGCTCATGATCAGCACGCGCGAGTTCGGCACCAGGTCGGCCACCGCATCCTGCACCGGCTCGGAATGCTCGGTCTCGATCTGCACCGGCAGCTGCAGCGGGAACACGCCGTCGCGGCTGTCGATCCAGCGCACCGAGAACGGCAAGCTGGCCAACAGGCGCGCCAACGCCGCGCCCACATGGCCGCCGCCGAACAGCGCCACCGGATTCAAGTGCGCCGTCAGCTCGCTGCGCAGGGCCGCGATATCCGCCTCGCCGATGCGCTGGTAGGCCAGGAACACCACGCCGCCACAGCACTGGCCCAAGGTGGGCCCAAGCGGATAGCGGCGCACCTCTTCGATGGGCGCGCCGCCGGCCAGCCAGGCGCGCGCCTCCTGCGTGGCCTGGAACTCCAGCTGGCCCCCGCCGATGGTGGCGGTGAGGTCCTTGTCCCAGACCGCCATCCAGGTGCCGGCCTCGCGCGGCGCCGAGCCCTGGGTGGCATGCACGCGCACCAGCACGCCCTGCTCGCCCTGGGCCAGTCGCGCCAGCAATGTGTCGACCAATCCGTTCATCGAAACCTCATGTTGCTGCCATGTCGGGCAGGCACGGTATAAATCCGCCGATGCATTTTGAACGCCTGCCCCGACGCCTGGCCCTTGCGGGTCTCATGTCCCTCACGCTGTGGCTTGCCGGCTGCGGCACCACCGGCCCCGACGGCACGGTTCGCGGACAGCTGAGCGACGCGACGCCCAGCAACCAGACGCCGAACCCGGTGCCCCGCGCATCCAACGCCGCCACGCCGCGCGACTACCGGCGCGATGCGGCCGGCCATGTCTATGCGCGCAACAAGGAGCGCATCTACAAGGGCAGGCTGCCACCACTGCTCTATGCCATCGGCACGCTGGAGGTGAACCTCGACGCGCAAGGCCGCGTGCGATCGATGCACTGGATGCGCGCGCCCAAGCATGCCCCCGAAGTCATTGCGGAGATCGAGCGCACGGTGCTGAGCGCCGCGCCCTACCCGGTCGCGACCAGGCTGGGCCAGGTCACCTGGACGGACACCTGGCTGTGGGACAAGAGCGGGCATTTTCAACTCGATACGCTGACCGAAGGCCAACTGCAGGACTAGGAGCCACGGTAGGTCGAATAGCTCCAGGGGCTGACCAGCAGCGGCACGTGGTAGTGCTGGTCGGCGTGCGCGACGCCGAAGTCCAGCGCCACCTTGTTGAGGAAGTTGGGCTCGGGCAGCTTCACGCCCTTGGCCTTGAAGTAACCCGCCACGTCGAACACCAGCCGATACGTGCCGGTCTTCAGGTTGCTGTTGTCGTACAGCGGCGCGTCGCTGCGGCCGTCGCTGTTGAGGGTGAAGCGCTTGACCAGGGTGGCCGCATCGCCATCGGTGGTGTAGAGGGCCACTTCCATGCCGGCCGCCGGGCCGCCGTGCATCGTGTCCAGAACGTGTGTGCTCAATCCCATGGGGTGCTCCTGAAGTGGGAAGTCATGTCTCGGGAAAATCCGGTGGACAAAAGTGTATACAGTTCTTGGCTTTAGGGCTATCATGAAATCATGGACTCGACCACCACCCGTGCCATCGTCGATGCACTGACCAAGGCCATCGTCGAACACCGCCTGCAGCCCGGCAGCAAGCTGGCCGAGCAGAAGCTGGCGGATCACTTCGGCGTCTCGCGCACCCTGGTGCGCCAGGCGCTTTTCCAGCTGTCGCAAAACCGCCTGATCCGCCTGGAGCCGGCGCGTGGCGCCTTCGTCGCGGCGCCGGCGGTCGACGAAGCGCGCCAGGTCTTCGCCGTGCGCCGCATGCTGGAGGCCGAGATGACGCGCGAGTTCGTGCGCACCGTCACCCCCGCCAAGATCAAGGCGCTGAAGGAACACGTGGCGCTGGAAAAGGCCTCGGTCTCGGGCGAAGACGTTTCCGGCCGCACCGAGCTCCTGGGCGACTTTCATGTGCGCATGGCCGAGCTGATGGGCAACCAGGTGCTGGCGCAGATCCTGGGCGAGCTGATTTCGCGCTGTGCCCTCATCACCCTCATGTACCAGAGCGCCAGCGCCGCCGCGCATTCCAACGACGAGCACGCGGACATCGTCAAGGCGCTGGCCGCCAAGGACGAAGAGCGCGCCGTGAAGCTCATGACCGATCACCTGCTGCACGTCGAGGCCAACCTCACCTTCGACCGCAAGGTTCCCACCAGCGACATCGCCCTCGCGTTGTCCTGACCTTGCCCCTTCAACCCTCTTCGATCCTCGAACATGGCTGCTGTCTACGACTCCACCCTGCCCTACCCGCGCGACCTGGTCGGCTACGGGCGCAATCCGCCGCATGCGCAATGGCCTGGCCAGGCGCGCATCGCCGTGCAGTTCGTGCTGAACTACGAGGAAGGCGGCGAGAACGCCGTGCTGCATGGCGACGCCGGCTCGGAACAGTTCCTGTCGGAAATGTTCAACCCGGCCAGCTTCCCCGATCGCCACATCAGCATGGAAGGCATCTACGAGTACGGCTCGCGCGCCGGCGTCTGGCGCATCCTGCGCGAGTTCGAGAAGCGCGGCCTGCCGCTCACCGTGTTCGGCGTCGGCATGGCGCTCACGCGCTACCCCGAGCTGGCCAGCGCCTTCAAGGAAATGGGCCACGAGATCGCCTGCCACGGCCATCGCTGGATCCATTACCAGAACCTGGACGAGGCCACCGAGCGCGAGCACATGCGTCTGGGCATGGAAGCCATCGAGCGCCTGACCGGCGAGCGCGCCGTGGGCTGGTACACCGGCCGCGACAGCCCGCGCACGCGCCGCCTGGTGGCCGACTACGGCGGCTTCGAATACGACAGCGACTACTACGGCGACGACCTGCCCTTCTGGATGAAGGTGCAAAAGAGCAATGGCGAGGTGGTGCCGCAACTGATCGTGCCCTACACGCTCGACTGCAATGACATGCGCTTCGCGCTGCCGCAGGGCTACTCGCATGCCGACCCCTTCTTCCAGTACATGAAGGACAGCTTCGACGCTCTGTATGCGGAAGGCGACCCGAACGGTGAGGACAGGCCCAAGATGATGTCCATCGGCATGCACTGCCGCCTGCTGGGCCGCCCGGGCCGCATCACCGCGCTGCAGCGCTTTCTCGATCACATCGCCGCGCACGAGCGCGTGTGGGTGTGCAAGCGTGTCGACATTGCGCGCCACTGGAAGAAGACCCATCCCTTCAACGTTGCTGCCCAGGGAGCCTGACATGGCGCTTTCCATCGACCAACTCAACACTGCTTCGCCCGACGACGCCGCCGATCTTCTGGAGGGCATCTACGAGCACTCGCCCTGGATCGCGCGGCGCGCCATGGCCGCGCGGCCCTTCCGCTCGCTGGCGCATCTCAAGCACGCGCTGGCAAAGGTCGTGTCGACCGCTTCCGAAGCCGAGCAGTTGGGCCTGATCCGCGCCCACCCGGAACTGGCCGGCAAGGCGATGGTGAGCAAGACCCTCACCGCCGAATCGACCCACGAGCAGGGCAAGGCGGGCCTGACCGACTGCACACCGGACGAATTCGCCAGGATCCAGAAGCTCAATGCCGACTACAACGCCAAGTTCGGCTTTCCCTTCATCCTGGCGGTGCGCGGGCCGCGTGGCACGGGCCTTTCGAAGCGCGAGATCATCGACACCTTCGAGCGCCGGCTGCACCACCACCCGGCCTTCGAGCGGGCCGAAGCGCTGCGCAACATCCACCGCATTGCCGAGATCCGGCTCGCCGACAAGTTCGGCGTGGAGCCGACGCTCGGCAACGACGTCTGGGACTGGCAGGAGCAGCTTTCGCAGCACACCGATCCCGGCTATGCCGAGAAGGGCCAGCTCACCGTCACCTACCTCACTGACGCGCACCGCGCCTGCGCCGCGCAGATCGCGCAGCTGATGCAGGACACTGGTTTCGACAGCGTGGAGATCGACGCGGTCGGCAACGTGGTGGGCCGCTACGAAGCCGAAGGCTTCGTTCCAAGTTCGGGTGCGACGCCCGGCGCCAAGACCCTGCTCACCGGCTCGCACTACGACACCGTGCGCAACGGCGGCAAGTACGACGGCCGCCTGGGCATCTTCGTGCCGATCGCCTGCGTGCGTGAGCTCAAGCGCCAGAACAGGCGCCTGCCCTTCGCCTTCGAGGTGGTGGGCTTCGCGGAAGAAGAAGGCCAGCGCTACAAGGCCACCTTCCTGGGTTCGGGCGCGCTCATCGGCCACTTCGACAACAAGTGGCTGGACCAGCAGGATGCCGACGGCGTGACCATGCGCGAGGCGATGCGGCACGCCGGCCTCAAGCTGGAAGACATTCCCAAGATCCAGCGCGACCCGGGCAAGTACCTGGGCTTCGTCGAGGTCCACATCGAGCAGGGCCCGGTGCTCAACGAGCTCGACGTGCCGCTGGGCATCGTCACCTCCATCAACGGCGGCGTGCGCTACGTGGGCGAAGTGCTCGGCATGGCCAGCCACGCCGGCACCACCCCGATGAACCGCCGCCGCGACGCCGCCGCCGCGGTGGCCGAGCTGATCCTGTTTGCCGAGCAGCGCGCCGCCAGGGACGGCGATTCGGTCGCCACCGTCGGCATGCTCGAAGTGCCCAGCGGCTCCATCAACGTGGTGCCCGGCAGCTGCAAGTTCAGCCTTGACATCCGCGCCCCCAACAACCCGCAGCGCGATGCGGTGGTGGACGACGTGCTGGCCGCGCTGAATGACATCTGCGAACGCCGCGGCGTTCGCTACCAGATCGAGGAAGCCATGCGTGCCTCCGCCGCGCCCAGCGCGCCGGACTGGCAGCAGCGCTGGGAAAAGGCCGTCGACTCGCTCGGGGTCGACCTGTTCCGCATGCCCAGCGGCGCCGGACACGACGCCATGAAGCTGCACGAGGTGATGCCGCAGGCCATGCTCTTCGTGCGCGGAATCAATTCCGGCATCAGCCACAACCCGCTCGAATCGAGCACCAACGACGACATGCAGCTGGCGGTGGAAGCCTTCCAGCGCCTCCTGAACGATCTCGCGCAAGAACAGAACTGAAGACGCCATGACCACCGCCTACACCCAACTCGACGCCTGGATCGACGCCCACTTCGACGAAGAAGTGAAGTTCCTGCAGCAACTGGTGCGCGTCCCCACCGACACGCCGCCCGGCAACAACGCGCCGCATGCCGAGCGCACGGCAGAACTGCTGGAAGGCTTTGGGCTGGCGGCCGAGAAGCACGCCGTGCCGGCACAGGAGGTGAAGGACTATGGCCTCGAATCCATCACCAACCTGATCGTGCGCCGCAAGTACGGCAACGGCGGCCGCACCGTCGCTTTGAATGCACACGGCGACGTGGTGCCGCCCGGCGAAGGCTGGACGCACGACCCCTACGGCGGCGAGATCGAAGACGGCAGCCTGTTCGGCCGCGCCGCGGCGGTGAGCAAAAGCGACTTCGCCTCCTTCACCTTTGCCCTGCGCGCGCTCGAGGCCGTGGCCAAGCCGAGCCAGGGCAGCCTGGAATTGCACTTCACCTACGACGAGGAATTCGGCGGCATCCTGGGCCCGGGCTGGCTCTTGAAGAACAAGCTGACAAAGCCCGACCTGATGATCGCCGCCGGCTTCAGCTACGAAGTGGTGACGGCCCACAACGGCTGCCTGCAGATGGAAGTGACGGTGCACGGCAAGATGGCGCACGCGGCTGTGCCCGACACCGGCATCGACGCGCTGCAGGGCGCAACGCACATCCTGAACGCCTTGTACGCGCAGAACACCGAGTACAAGAAGGTCAGCTCCAAGGTCGCGGGCATCAACCACCCCTACCTGAACGTGGGCCGCATCGAAGGCGGCACCAATACCAACGTGATCCCCGGCAAGGTGGTGTTCAAGCTGGACCGCCGCATGATTCCGGAAGAAAACCCGGTCGAGGTGGAAGCCACCATCCGCCGCGTGATCGCCGAGGCGGCGGCGCAAAAGCCCGGCATCACGGTGGAAATCAAGCGCATGCTGCTGGCCAACTCGATGCAGCCGCTGGCCGGCAACAAGCCGCTGGTCGACGCCATCCGCAAGCACGGCGAAGAAGTCTTCGGCGAGCCGATCCCCGCGATGGGCACGCCGCTTTACACCGACGTTCGCCTGTATGTCGAAGCCGGCATTCCCGGCGTGATCTACGGCGCCGGCCCCCGCACCGTGCTGGAATCGCACGCCAAGCGCAGCGACGAGCGCGTGGTGCTGGAAGACCTGCGCCGCGCCACCAAGGTCATCGCCCGCACGCTGGCCGACCTGCTCAGCTGACGCTCAGGGAAGCTGCGCCGCCTGAAAGCCAGCCCCGCACCGGGAGGCCTCGGTTTGTCCCCTCAGAACGGGGACAAGCTTGTGGAAAACTGCGCTGGATCCGCGCCAAAGCCTTATTCCACGGGGCTTTGCGCTGGACTGCCTGTGGAAGCAGCAGTGGAAAGCTCGCTGTCGCATCCGCGCCGCATGTCAACGCGGCGCGTCCCCTTTTCTGTATTCAGCGGTGACTTCGTCCAAACGCTGTTTCAGCGCCGGCTCCAGCTTGTAGTCGGCCGCCGCCAGGGTGTCGTCCAGCTGCTCCGGCCGGCTCGCGCCCAGAAGTGGCGCCGTGATGCACGGATTGGCCATCACCCAGGCCACCGCCAAAGTCGCCAGCGGCACGCCGGCCTCCTGCGCCAGCGCCTGCAATTGCGCCACGGTGGCAAAGCTGCGCTCGTTCCAGTAGCGGTCCTGGTACATGCCACCGGCGGTGCCCAGGGTGAAGCGGGTGTTGTCGTCGCGCCTGCTGTCCGCGCCGGCCCGGTACTTGCCGGTCAAAAGGCCGCCAGCCAGCGGGTTGTAGGGAATCACGCCCAACCCCTCTTCATCGCACAAGGGCAGCAGCTCGCGCTCGATCTCGCGAAACAGCAGGCTGTAGCGCGGCTGCACACAGACATAGCGGGCAAGGCCCCGCAGGTCGGCCCGGCCCAGCGCGCGCGCCAGCCGGTAGGCCAGGAAATTGGAGACGCCGATGTAGCGCGCGCGCCCCGACTTCACGATGACGTCCAGCGCCTCCAGGCTTTCGTCGAGCGGTGTCTCGCGATCATCGCTATGCAGCTGGTAGAGGTCGACGTAGTCGGTCTGCAGACGCTTCAGCGAAGCGTCGATGGCCGCCAGCAGGTGCTTGCGCGAGGCGCCCTGGTCCCAAGGATGCGGCCCCATCTTGCCGACCGCCTTGGTGGCCACGATGTAGTTGCCGCGGCCGCCCGGACCCTGCTTCTTCAGCCAGCGGCCGATGATTTCCTCGGTGCGGCCCGCGGTCTCGAGCGTACCGCCCAGCGGATACACGTCGGCCGTGTCCAGGAAGTTGATGCCAGCGCCGGTGGCCTTGTCCAGGATCTGCTGCGAGACCGTCTCGTCGGTCTGCAGGCCGAATGTCATGGTGCCCAGGGCCAGGCGCGAGACGACGAGGCCGGTGGCGCCGAGGCGGGTGGTGGGGATGCTCATTTGAAACTGCGCTCCTCTGATGGACCGATGGACCGGCGGGCGATCTTAGCGAGAGTTGTGAGCGCCGGGGTGCGCGCCAGCATCAGACCACTTCCAGCACGTCGGCGATCGGCCGGCGCGCCTTCTGCGGCCAGTTGCCCGGCGCCGCATGGCCCACCGTGACCACAAGAACCGGCACGTCGGTGGCCGCCAGGTCGAACTCGCGCGCCAGTCCTTCCATGTCGAAGCCGCCCATGGCGCACGACGCCAGGCCCATGCCTTGCGCGGCCAGTATCAGCGTCATGCCGGCCAGCGACGCGGAGCGAATGGCTTCGTCGCGCTGCAGCTCGGGGTTGCCCGCATGGGCCTGGGCGGCCTGCGCGACCCACGCCTGCGCCGCCCGCTCGTCCATGATGCCCGCCTGCACGGACGGCGCCAGCGCCTGCCCCAGCCGCTCGTGCGCAGCCAGGGTGCCGCAGATGATGAAGGCCACCGACGCATCGGCCACCTTCTGTTGGCCGAATGCCACGGCCTTCAGACGCGCCTTTGCCTCGGGCGAACGCACGGCGATGAAGCGCCAGTTCTGGAAGTTGTAGGCCGACGGCGCACGCATGGCCTGGGCGACCAGCGATTCGATGGTTTCGTCGGACAGCGGGCGATCGGGAACGAAGCGGTTAACAGAAACACGCGATGCGATGGCTTGCTGGATCGAAAGGGTCATGACGGGAACCTGAAAAGAAGTGCAATGAAAAGTCGAAGAAAATGCGCCGTCCCTCATCGGGGCTGAACCGCCGCCCACTGGACGGCCAGCACGCCGGTCAGCACCATGAACAGGCCGAGCAGCGAGGTACCCGTCAGCGCCTGCCCCAGCAGTGCCCAGCCAAGGATCACGGCCGTCAGGGGACTCAAGAGACCCAGCGACGACACTGCCACCGAGGGCAGCCGCGCGATGCCGCGAAACCACAGGGCATAGGCCAGCAGCGCACCGGCCACGCTCAGATAGGCGTAGGCGGACACCTGCTCGAAGGACAGCGCGGGCAAGGGCGCGTCGGCCAGCAAAGCCACCGGCACCAGCATCAGGCCGCCCAGCAGCAGCTGCCATCCAGTCAGGGCCAGCACCGGCAGGTGCAGCTTCCAGCGCCGCGTCAACCAGGTGCCTGCGGCCATGCAGGCGGCGCCGGCCAGCGCGGCGGCAATGCCGACCGGGTCCCAGACGGTGCGCGGCGACAGCAGCAGCACTGCCATGCCCGCGATGCCCAGCACGCTGGCGCCCACGGCCAGCCTGGCCGGCGCATGCCGGTCGACGCCCCAGGCCAGGCCCATGACCAGCAAGGGCTGGATCGCCCCCAATACCGCGGCCAGGCCGCCGGGCAGCCGATAGGCCGCGACGAACAGCAGCGCCTGGAACACGCCGATGTTCAGCGCGGCCAGAACGATGAGGCGCCACCATTCGGCGCGCGCGGGCGCCGCCCGGGTGAACAGCACCAGCAGCAGGCCCGCCGGCAAGGCACGGATCAGCGCCGCGGTGAAGGGGCGGTCCGGCGGCAGCAGTTCGGTGGTGACGATGTAGGTCGAACCCCAGATGGCCGGCGCCAGCGCCGTCACCAGGACATCGCGCCAACGGGAGGGAGAGAGCAAGGAATTCATGATTTATCTCGACTTCAAGATAAAATAATTCTGTAGATCACTTGTCTTGAAGTCAAGATAAAAATCCTATGGCCAAGATAGCAAAACGGCGCGACGCGGTGGACAACATCCTCGACCAGTGGCGGCGCGAACGCCCCGATCTGGACGTCAGCCCCATGGGCCCCATCGGCCGCTTCAAACGCTGCGCCGTGCTGCTTCAGCGCCGGGTGGACGCGACCTTTGCGGAGTTCGGCCTGATGGCCTGGGAGTTCGACATGCTGGCCACCTTGCGGCGCTCCGGGAAGCCTTACCGCATGGCGCCCACCGCCCTGTTCTCGGCCTTGATGGTCACGTCCGGCACCATGACGCACCGGCTGCAGCGGCTGGAGGCGAACGGACTGGTGCAGCGCCTGCCCAACAGCGAGGACGCGCGCAGCATGCTGGTGCAGCTGACGCCCAAGGGGCTGGCGTTGATCGATCGCGCAGTCGAAGCCCACGTGGAGAACGAGCGGGCCATTCTTGCAGCGCTCTCCCCGGCCGAGCTGCTCGGCCTGGACCGATCGCTTTCAGAACTGCTGGCCGCGCTGGACGGCCCCGACATCACAACGTAGGCCGACGCTCGAAGCCACTCGACGGCTCGACGGGCGCTGCCTCCGGCCGCACGTCCAGCGCATCGACGCGCGCGCCCGGCACTTCATGGCGCAGCCAATCGCACATGCGATCCAGCAGTGCCGGCGGCCCCTGCAGCATGGCCTCGACCGAGCCGTCGCCGCGGTTTCGCACCCAGCCGGCGACGCCATTCGCACGGGCGTAGGCCACGCAGCTTTCGCGAAAGCCGACGCCCTGCACCAGGCCATGCGCCCGCACGCGGCGCACTTCGGAATCAGGAGGCAGATTCATGCGCACATTTTCGCGCCGCAAGCGCTTGCGTGTCCTCAGGCCGCGCCCCGCACCAACTGCCTGGCCAAGCGCCGATGCGTTTCCAGATGCACCGGCAGATCGAGTGTCGCGAGCCGCCCTGCCTCGACCACCACGCGGCCATTGACGACGCAGGTCGACGCCGATTGCGGTGCGCAGAACACCAGCGCCGCCACTGGGTCCTCCCCTGCGCCTGCGTGCGACACACCCTGCACGTCGAAGGCCGCGAAATCGGCCGACATGCCCGGCGCCAGCGCGCCGATGTCGTCGCGTCCCAGCACACGGGCGCCGCCCAGGGTGGCAATCTCCAGCGCCTCGCGCGCGCCCATGGCGGCCGGGCCGAAGCCCACGCGCTGCAGCAGCAGGGCCTGCCGCGCCTCGCCCAGCATGTGGGCGCCGTCGTTGCTGGCACTGCCGTCCACCCCAAGGCCCACCGGCACGCCGCGGTCGCGCATGGCGCGGATCGGCGCGATGCCGGAGGCCAGCCGCATGTTGGAACACGGGCAGTGCGCCACGCCGGTGCCGGTGCGCGCGAAGAGATACATGCCCTCGTCGTCCAGCTTGACGCAGTGCGCATGCCACACGTCCGGCCCGACCCAGCCCAGGCTCTCGGCGTACTGCGCCGGCGTCATGCCGAACTTCTCGCGCGAATAGGCCACGTCGTTGTCGTTCTCGGCCAGGTGCGTGTGCATCGAGACGCCGTGGTGGCGCGCCAGCAGCGCCGATTCGCGCATCAGCCCACGCGACACGGAGAAGGGCGAGCAAGGCGCCACCGCCACCCGAAGCATGGCGTGGCGGGCCGGGTCGTGCCAGGTCTCGATCAGGCGCTGCGTGTCTTTCAGGATCGCCTCTTCTTCCTCGACCACCTCGTCGGGCGGCAGGCCGCCCTGGCTGCGCCCCACGCTCATGCTGCCGCGCGCGGCATGGAAGCGCATGCCGATGCGCGAGGCCGCCTCGATCGAGTCGTCCAGCCGGCTGCCGTTGGGAAAGATATAGAGGTGGTCGCTGCTGGTGGTGCAGCCCGACAGCAGCAGCTCGGCCATGGCCGTCAGCGTGGACACCCGCACCATCTCGGGCGTGAGGCCGGCCCACACCGGGTAGAGGTTCTGCAGCCAGCCGAACAGCTCGGCGTCCTGCGCCGCCGGCAGCGCGCGGGTGAGGCTCTGGTACATGTGGTGGTGCGTGTTCACCAGCCCGGGCACGACCACGTGGCCGCGCATGTCCAGCACGCGCGCGCGGCCGGCATCGGCGGCCACCGCGTAGTGCGCCGGCAGTTCGGCGCTGGGGCCGACCCAGGCGATCACGCCGTCGACGGCCACCAGCGCGCCGTCGGCGATCTCGCGGCGCTGCGCGTCCATGGTGACCAGCACGTCGGCGTGCCGCAGCACCAGCACGGAAACGGATTTGTCGCTGTTGTCTCGCATGGGCGAGGAGGAAGTCATTCGGTGCCTTGGGCGGTCGCCGCGGCGGCGCGCAAGGCGTTCTCGCGGCTCTCGATGCCATTAAAGAAGAAATTGAGCACGACTGCCACCAGGGTGCCCAGCACGATGCCGCTGTGCGTCACCGCCTCGGTCCACTGGGGCAGGTACTGGAAGAACCGGGGCGCCAGCGTGGGGATCATTCCGCAGCCGATGGCCACGGCGACGATGAAGAGGTTGTGCCGGTTGCGGCCGAAATCCACCGTGCCCAGGATGCGGATGCCGGTGGCGGCCACCATGCCGAACATGACGATGCCGGCACCGCCCAGCACGAACTGCGGCACCGAGGCCACGATGTGCGCCAGCTTGGGGAACAGCCCCAGCACGATCAGCAGCACGCCGCCGGCCGCCGCCACATAGCGCGAGCGCACGCCGGTCACCGTCACCAGCCCCACGTTCTGCGAGAAGGAGGTGTAGGGGAAGGTGTTGAAGACGCCGCCGATGACGGTGCCCAAGCCGTCGGCGCGCAGGCCGCGCGTCAGGTCCTCGGTGGAGAGCTTGCGCCCGACGATGTCCGACAGCGCCAGGAACATGCCGGTGGATTCCACCAGGGTGATCAGCATCACGATGCACATCGACACGATGGCGCCCGCATGGAAGGTGGGCATGCCGAAATGGAAGGGCGTGGTCAGGGCAAACCAGTCTGCCTGCGCGACGCCGTCGAAGCCGACCCGGCCCAGCGCCATGGCTGCCAGCGTGCCGGCCACGATGCCCAGCAGCACCGCGATGTTGCCCACCAGGCCGCGCCCGAACTTGGCAAGGACCAGGATCAGCGCCAGCACGCCGCCCGCCAGCGCCAGGTGCAGCGGCTGGCCGTAGGCTGGGTTGGGCACGCTCCTGGCCACCCCATCGACCACCTGGTGCACGACCGGCTGGCCGCCGGCCGCCCAGTGGATGCCCACGCCCAGCAGCGACACGCCGATCAGCGTGATGACCGAGCCGGTGACCACCGGCGGAAAGAGCCCCAGCAGCCGCCCCATGAGCGGCGCCACCAGGATGCCGAACACGCCGGCGGCGATCACCGCACCGTAGATGCCAAGCAGGCCGATGGAAGGGTCGGTGCCCAGCGCGATCATCGGCGCCACGGCGGCAAAGGTGACGCCCATCATCACCGGCAGGCGGATGCCGAACTTCCAGAACGCGATGGCCTGGATCAGAGTGGCGATGCCGGCCGCGAAAAGGTCGGCGTTGATGAGAAAGGCCAGCTGCTCCTTGGGCAGGCCGAGCGCGCCGCCGACGATCAGCGGCACGGCCACCGTGCCGGCGTACATCACCAGCACGTGCTGCAGGCCGAGCGCCAGCAGGCGATGCCAGGGCAGGATCTGGTCGACCGGATGAACGCCGTCCGGCGTGGCCGTGGAATGGGGGTGCATGGTTTGTTGTCTCCGGCGACCGTGCGGGCCGCATCGTTGTTGCTTGTGTGTGAGCGCCGAGCCATGGCCCGGCGCCGGTCGACTCTAGGGGCGGTAACGCCCGGGCACTAAGCAGAGAATTTCGCGCAGGGTGTGCACCCAATGTGCACAGGCGATGGGCTGAGGCTCAGTCGGCGAAGCGGCGCGCCATGCGCTCGGCCACCGCATCGGCGAATTGCCCAGCCGCACTGGAAAGCGCGCCGCCGGTGCGGGTCACCAGCTGCAGCGTCTGCTGCGCCAGCGCCTCGTCGCGCAGCGGCACGTAAGCCAGCAGGCCGCGCGCGCGTTCCTCGAACACGTCGAGCTCGTTGAGAAAGGTCAGGCCCGCCCCCAGTGCCACCAGCTGGCGCATCAGCGCGGTCGAACTGGCCTCGATGGCGGGGTTGAGCTCGACCCCGGCATGCGCCGCGGCCGCATCCAGCAGCGCGCGCAGCGAGAGGCTGGCCGAAGGCAGGATCAACGGCGAGCCCACGCAATCGGCCAGTTGCGTGCTTGGCAGCCCGGCCAGCGGGTGGGCCGGCGCCACCACGGCGCCAACCCGCCATTCGCTGGCCGCCAGCACGCGCAGGGTGCGCGGGCCTGGCGGGAAATAGGCCAGGCCGAGATCCGCCGCGCCGGACTCGATGGCCTGCTCGATCGCGGCCACCGGCATGTCGTTGACCCGCACCACGATGCCGGGATGCCGGCGGCGAAACGCCTGCACCAGCGAGGGCAGCAACGAGCCCGCCAGGCCCGCCGTCACCGCCAGGCTCACCTCGCCCCGATGCACGCCCTTGTATTCCTCCACCCGCGACAGCAGCCGCTGGTGCTCGCGCAAGGTCTGGCGCACATGGCCCAGCACCATTTCGCCCAGCGGCGTGAGGCGCAGCCGCTTGTGGATGCGCTCGAACAGCGGGGTGCCCAGGTTCTGCTCCAACTCGAGGATCTGCCGGCTGATGGCGGTCGGCGCCACGTGCAGCTTCTCCGCGGCCTTCCGGATGGAGCCGCAGCGCACGACCTCGTCCAGATAGCGAAGAACCCGCGAATGCATGGCGGGCGATTGTCGTCGTGGCCGCCGGGCTCCGGGTAAACACCCAGACCCAGCTTTCATTTGCCGCTTGATTGCACCCAGTTTTTGTATACAAATAACGGGTGCAATCACCGAACCAGGCTCGCGCCCGGAAATCCCAGCCATTCGCCACGAGGAGACAACCCGTGAACACCGCCGTCAGTCAAGCTAGCGCCGACATGCAGCCATCCCTCGCATCCGGCCACATCCCCCTCGCCGAGCATTCCAATGCCCTGATCAAGCCGGGCTACGACTCACGCCTGACCAACGAAGACCTGGCTCCGCTGAAAAAGCAGACCTGGGGCCAATACAACATCTTTGCCTTCTGGATGTCCGACGTGCACAGCGTGGGCGGCTACATCACGGCCGGCAGCCTGTTCTCGCTGGGCCTGTCGAGCTGGCAGGTGCTGGTCTCGCTGCTGGTGGGCATCTGCATCGTGCAGTTCTTCTGCAACCTGGTGGCCAAGCCCAGCCAGGTGACGGGCACGCCCTACCCGGTGATCTGCCGCGCCTCTTTCGGGGTGCTGGGCGCCAATGTGCCGGCGGTGATCCGCGGACTGATCGCGGTGGCCTGGTACGGCATCCAGACCTACCTGGCCTCGGCCGCCTTCATGCTGCTGGCGCTGCATTTCTTCCCCAACCTCGCGCCCTACGCGGACGTCAAGCTGCACGGCTTTGCCGGCCTGTCGACGCTGGGCTGGGTCGCCTTCATGGCCATGTGGGTGCTGCAGGCCTTCGTGTTCTGGCATGGCATGGAAGCCATCCGCCGCTTCATCGACTGGGCCGGCCCCGCGGTGTACGTGGTGATGGCCGTGCTGTGCGGCTGGCTGGTGTGGAAGGCCGGCTGGAGCAACATCGACATGAACCTGGGCGGCGTCAAGTTCGAAGGCTGGGCCGCCCTGCCGGTGATGCTGAGCGCCATCGCGCTGGTGGTGAGCTACTTCAGCGGCCCGATGCTCAACTTCGGCGACTTCTCGCGCTACGGCAAGAGCTTCGACGCGGTGAAGAAGGGCAACTTCTGGGGCCTGCCGGTCAACTTCCTGTTCTTCTCGCTGCTGTCGGTCATCACCTCGGCCGCCACCCTGCCGGTGTTCGGCGAGCTCATCACCGACCCGGTGCACACCGTGGCCAAGATCGACAGCACCACCGCGGTGGTGATCGGCGCGCTGACCTTCATGATCGCCACGGTCGGCATCAACATCGTGGCCAACTTCGTGTCGCCGGCCTTCGACTTCTCCAACGTGGCGCCCAGCAAGATCAGCTGGCGCACCGGCGGCATGATCGCCGCGGTGGGCTCGGTCTTCATCACGCCCTGGAACCTGTACAACAACCCGCAGGTGATCCACTACACGCTGGACATCCTGGGCGCCTTCATCGGCCCGCTGTTCGGCATCCTGATCGCCGACTTCTACCTGGTGAGGAAGCAGAAGGTCGACGTCGACGCGCTCTACACCATGAGCCCCAAGGGCGAGTACTGGTACACCAACGGCGTCAACCGCAAGGCGGTGTGGGCGCTGGTTCCTTCGGCCCTGGTGCCCAGCCTGTGCGTCTTCATTCCGGCGCTCAACGGCGCAGCCAACTACGCGTGGTTCATCGGCATGGCACTGGGCTTCGTCAGCTACCTGGGCCTTTGCGCACGCAAGCACTGAACTCACTCCCATGCGAATCAAAGTCATCAACCCCAACACCACGCGCAGCATGACCGAGAAGATCGGCGAGTGCGCCCGCTCGGCCGCACGGCCCGGCACCACGATCGTGGCGGTGAACCCGGCCATGGGGCCGGCCTCCATCGAGAGCCACTACGACGAGGCGCTGGCCGTGCCCGGCCTGTTGCAGGAGATCGCCACCGGCGAGCTGGAGGGCGTGGACGGCTACGTCATCGCCTGCTTCGGCGACCCGGGCCTGCAGGCGGCGCGCGAGCTGGCGCGCGGCCCGGTGGTGGGCATTGCCCAGGCCGCCATGCACGTGGCCAGCCTGGTGGGCACGCGCTTTTCCGTGGTCACCACGCTGGGCCGCACCATGGGCCAGGCCTGGCACCTGGCCGAGGCTTACGGCATGAAGCGCTTTTGCGCCAACGTGCGGGCCTGCGAAATTGCGGTGCTCGAGCTGGAGAAGCCCGGCAGCGGCGCACGCGAGCGCATCGTGGAGGAATGCCGGCGCGCGCTCGCCGAGGACGGCAGCGACACCATCGTGCTGGGCTGTGCCGGCATGGCCGACCTGTGCCAGCACATCAGCCAGCAGCTGGGCGTGCCGGTGATCGACGGCGTCGCCGCCGGCACGCAATTGATCGAATCGCTGGTCAACCTGCGCCTTGGCACCAGCAAGCACGGCGAACTGGCGGCGCCGCTCGCCAAGCCGATGACGGGCCTGCTGTCGGACTTCACCCTGCCCGCGCCCAAGGCACTGCTGCAACGCGCCGCGTGATGGGTCCGCGCGGGCGTGCGATGAGCGCGTGGCTGGCCCACAATCGGGCCATGCCCACCGCTGAAAAGACTCCTGCTGCATCCGCCGCGGCCTCCGTTGCCGACAAGAGCGCGACCATCGAAAGCATCGCGCAGGACATCGCCACCGCCATCGTCGAAAAGCGCCTGCCGCCGGGCACCTGGCTGCGCGAGGAGGCGCTGGGCCGTGTCTACGCCGTCAGCCGCACCAAGATCCGTGCCGCGCTGCTCACCCTGTCCAAAGACAAGCTGATCGAGATGATTCCCGACAAGGGCGCCTTCGTCAGCAAGCCCAGCGTGCAGGAGGCGCGCGAGGTGTTCGGCGTGCGCCGCCTGTTGGAGGCCGAGGTGGTGCGCCTGTTCATCGCGCGCGCCAAGCCGGCCCACTACCTGGCGCTGGAGCAGCACATCCACTTCGAGCGCAGCACGCTGCGCTCGACCGCCACCACCGGCACGGTACGCGAGAAGTTGCTGGGCGACTTTCACGTGGCGCTGGCCGAAGCGGCCGGCAACCAGACGCTGACCGAACTGGTGCGCGAACTGGTGGGGCGCAGCTCGCTCATCGCGATGCTCTATCACTCGTCCAACGACCCGCATTGCTCATCCGACGAGCATTCGGATCTGCTTCGCGTCTGCCGCGGCGGCGATGTGGAGGCGGCCGTCGCCTGCATGACCGAACACCTCTCGCGCATCGAGGCCAACCTGAGCCTGGACAGCGAAACGCCGAATCGGCAGATGGACCTGGTGAAGGCGCTGCTCGCGTAGCTTCTTTTTCAGCGCGGCGCGAGGAACTCCTGCACCGCCTTGACGGTGATGGCCGGCGCCTCCTCCATCAACCAATGGCCCGATGCAGGCACCACCAGCTCGGTCACGTCGGTTGCCGCGTTGCGCATCACCACCGCCTGGGTGGCGCCGAAGGACTTCTCGCCGCCGATGGCCAGGACCGGCATGCGGAGCCTGGTCTTCACGGACTCGGCGTTGTCTTCGCTGTCCTTGCGGATGGACTGGAACTGAGCAAAGGCGGCGCGCATCGCGCCAGGCCGTGCATAGAGCTTGGCGTAGTGAACGCGCGTGCCTTCGTCGACCTTGTGCGGATCCCCCGCGAAGTCGTTCCAGAAGCGGTCCAGGTAGATGCGCTCGCGGCCCCGAACCAGGCGCAGCGCATCCTTGCCGCCGAAGTCGAAATGCCAGAGCAATGGGGACCGCACGATTTGCTCCCACGGCGGCACACCGGGCACCGGTGCATCCATCACCACCAGCCGCGTGGTCTTGTTCGGGTAGCGGGCCGCATAGGCGTAGGCCACCATGGTGCCGATGTCATGGCCGACGACGTCGGCACTGTCGATGCCCAGCTTGTCCAGCACGGCACGGATGTCGGCGGCCTGGGTCTTCTTGTCGTAGCCGCCCTGGGGCTTGGAGGACAGGCCCATGCCGCGCAAGTCCGGCACCACCACCCGGTGGTCCTTGGCCAGGGCCGCGGCCAGCGGCGCCCACATGTCGCCGGTATCGCCGAAGCCGTGAAGCAGCACGACAGCGGGGCCGCTGCCGCCGACCCGCACGTGGATGCTGGCGCCGTCGGTCTGGATCTGCTGGGCCTTGAAGCCGGATGGAAAGGGCTTGGGCTGGGCATGGGCCGGCAAGACGGCCGCCAGGGCAATCAGGCCGGCACCGAGAACGCGCATGAATTTCTTGATGAACATGATCATTGCCTTCAGGTGCGGGTAATGGACGCGCCACCGTCCACCAGCGAGGCCGTGCCGGTCACGAAGGCCGAGTCGTCCGAAGCGAGGTACAGGACCGAGCGGGCCAGTTCCTCGGGCTTGGCAACGCGCTTGAGCGCATGCAGATTGGTCACGAAGGCCTGCGCTTCGGCGGTGTCGTTCATGCCCCGATACATGTCGGTGTCCACCGCGCCGGGCAGCACGGAATTGACGCGGACCCCTTGGGCGCCGAACTCGGCCGCCAGCGCTTGGGTCAGCCCGATCAAGCCGGACTTGCTGGCCGCGTAGGCCGCCACGCCGGGGAAGGCGAAGGTGTGCCCCACGAAGGTGGACGTGAAGATCACCGAGCCGCCGCCGTTCTTCAGCATCTGGCCGATCTGGTGCTTGGCGCCCAGGAAGGCGCCCGTCAGGTTGATGGCCAACGTGTCGCTCCATCCGGCTTCGGACACGGCCGTGCTGGCGCCGCCCTCGCCCAAGGTGCCGGCGTTGTTGAAGGCGATGTCCAGGCGGCCGAAGCGGTCCACGGCCAGGGCGACCAGGGCCTTGGCGTAGTCTTCCCACCGCACATCGCCGGCCAGCGCCACGGCCTGGCCGCCGGCCACCTCGATCTGGGCGACGAGCCGGTCCAGCTCGGCTTGGCGCCGCGCGCCGACGACGACCTTCGCGCCCTCCCGTGCAAACAGAAGTGCCGTGGCGTGGCCGATGCCGGAACTGGCGCCGGTGATGAGGGCTGTCTTGCCTTCGAGTCGCTTGCTCATGATGAATTTCCTTGGGTCGAACAGGTTGATGAACGGATGAGCAGCAGTTTGGAGTTCGACAGCCCGTTCGAGAAGACGGCAGATGACGGAACTGGCGTCCGGAAATGGCGAACAATGCCGCCATGGCGCATGGCCGCTGCCCCGCCCCCGCACACATCGAGGATCTACATGCTCAAACTGGACGGCATCGCGAGCTTCGTGGCCATCGCCGAGGCCGGATCCATCAGCGCCGCTGCACGGCGATTGCACCTGTCCAAGTCCGTGGTGAGCGATCGGTTGGCGGAACTGGAGCACGGCTTGGGCGCATCGCTGTTCCAGCGCAGCACCCGCAAGCTGAGCCTGACCGAGGATGGTGCGGTCTTTCTGGACAAGGCGACTCGAATCGTGCGCGAGGTGGAAGAAGCATCTGCAGACATGGCGGAGCGGCGCGGCAAATTGACCGGACCCATGCGCCTGTCGGCCCCCGTCACCTTCGGACGCATGCACCTGGGGCCCGCGCTGTACCCCTTCCTGGCGGCGCATCCCGACATCGCGCTCACCCTGGAATTGGATGACCGCCGGGTGGATGCCTCGTCCGACGGTTTCGACGCCGTGGTGAGGCATGGCGCGCTCGAGGATTCACGCCTGGTGGCCTGGCAGCTGGCACCCAGCCAGCGACTGCTGGTGGCATCGCCGGGCTACCTGTCGCGCTACGGAAGTCCACGCTCGCTCGACGACCTGGCCGGCCACCGGGCGATCTACTACCTGAACCGCGGCGTGGCCGATTGGCGCTTTCTCGACCATGGCGACAGCGCCTTCGCGCGCCCCGCGGCAGCGCTGCGGGTCAACAACGGCGACATGATGCGCGACGCCGCGTTGGCCGGCCTGGGGATCGCGCTGTTGCCCACCTTTATCGTCGGGCAGGAATTGAAAGCCGGCACCCTGCGCGTGGTGGACGTGGGCCGCCTGGTGGAGCCGGAGTCCATCTACGTGGCGCACGCTGAAGGCCGGCGGTCATCGGCAAAGTTGCGGGCGCTGGTGGCCAGCCTGCGCCAGACGTTCGGCGAGCCGCCGTACTGGGATGTGACTGCCTGACCGACGAAGAAGATGTCATCGCGGCATCGGGGTTTTCCGCCATACATGGTGCATTCTTGTTTGTATACAGTTTCGCGTACAAATCCTGTGGACACTGCACCCGCTTCGGCGCCGCAAGGTCCTTTATTTTGCAAACCATCCTGCCGGGAGAACTTGCCATGTCGGCTGCCGCCGCTTCCCCTGAATCCTCCGCCTCCGCGGGCGTCCACCCGGTCGACGAGCGCCTGCCCGGCGGCAAGCTGGCCGCGCTGGGCCTGCAGCATGTGCTGGTGATGTATGCCGGCGCCGTGGCGGTGCCGCTCATCGTGGGCCGCGCGCTCAAGCTCAGTCCGCAGGAAGTGGCCCTGTTGATCTCGGCCGACCTGTTCTGCTGCGGCATCGCCACCTTGATCCAGTCGCTCGGCGCCACCCAGTGGTTCGGCATCCGCCTGCCGGTGATGATGGGCGTGACCTTCGCGTCGGTCGCGCCCATGGTGGCCATCGCCAACGCGCACGGCGGCCATGACGGCGCGCAGCTGCTGTTCGGCTCCATCATCGGCGCCGGCATCATCTCGATACTGATCGCGCCGATGGTCAGCCGCATGCTGCGCTTTTTCCCGCCGGTGGTCACCGGCACCATCATCACCGTCATCGGCATCAGCCTGATGCGCGTGGGCATCAACTGGATCTTCGGCAACCCGGTGGGCCCGACGGCGCCTGCGCTGGTCGACCCGGTGTACGCCAAGTGGCTGGCCGACGTGACCTCGCCCGGCTCGGCGCTGCCGCCCGTGCCCAAGGGCCTGGCCATCGTGCCCTCGGTGCCCAACCCCAAGTACGCCGACCTCACCGGCCTGGGCATCTCGGCGCTGGTGCTGGTCTCCATCCTGCTCATCGTCAAGTACGCCAAGGGTTTCGTGGCCAACATCTCGGTGCTGCTGGGCATCGTGATCGGCGGCGTGGTGTCGGCGGTGACGGGCCTGATGACCTTCGAGAAGGTGGCGCGTGCCCAGTGGTTCGACGTGGTGCTGCCTTTTCACTTCGGCATGCCGCAGTTCGACCCGATCCTGATCCTCACCATGACGCTCATCATGATCGTGGTGATGATCGAATCCACCGGCATGTTCCTGGCGCTGGGCGAGATGACCGAGCGCAAGGTGAGCCAGCAGGACCTGGCACGGGGCCTGCGCACCGATGGCCTGGGCACGCTCATCGGCGGCGTGTTCAACACCTTCCCCTACACCAGCTTCTCGCAGAACGTGGGCTTGGTGGCCGTCACGGGCATCAAGAGCCGCTATGTCTGCGTGGCCGGCGGCGTGATCCTGGTCGTGCTGGGCCTGTTGCCCAAGATGGCGGCGCTGGTCGAGTCGCTGCCCACCGTGGTGCTGGGCGGCGCGGGCCTGGTGATGTTCGGCATGGTGGCCGCCACCGGCATCCGCATCCTGGCGGGCGTGAACTTCAAGACCAACCGCTACAACCCGATGATCGTGGCCGTCTCCATCGGCGTCGGCATGATTCCGCTCATCGCCCCCAACTTCAAGCAATGGATGCCGCATGCCATCCACTCGCTGGTCGAATCGGGCATCCTCTTGGCCTCGGTGGCTGCCGTGCTGCTCAACCTGTTCCTGAACGGCGCCAAGCAGGACGACGACGCGATCATCGCTGCGGCCAAGCAGGCCGAGGCGCATTGAATACGGCTCAACCCTCTTCGAGCACCATGACCCACCTCGTCTCCCCTGCATCGCCCTCGCGCCGACACCTGCTGGCCAGCGCCTGCGCACTTCCCCTGCTGGCGGCCTGCGGCGCCACCGCACGCAGCCCCTCCTCCACACTGAAGGTGTCGGCCCTGTTCGCCGGCAACGTGGCCGACCAGGGCTTCATGGAAGCCGGTTGGCGCGGCCTGCAACGCGCCGGCGCCGAGCTGGGCGTCCAGACCCGCTACATCGACGGCATCTCCCCCCAGAAGGCGCAGTTGGCGCAGGCGCTGGAGGAGCTGGCCAAGGACAAGCCCGACCTGATCGTGGCCCATGGCGGACAGAACAACGAAGCCTGCGCCGAGGTGGCGGCGCGCCATCCCGGCACCCGCTTCGTCGTGACCCAGGGCGCGGTGCGCGGCGCCAACCTGGCCAGCTACGACGTGCTGCAGGAGGAATCGGCCTACCTGGCCGGCGTGCTGGCCGCGTCGATCACGCGCACCGGCGTGGTCGGCCACATGTCAGGCATCCGGGTGGTGCCGGGTCTCAAGGGCCGCGCGGCCTTCGCGGCCGGCGTGCGCGCCGCCGATCCGAAGGTGCGCCTCTTGACCAACTTTTCCGGCAACCAGGATGACAACGCGCTCTCGCGCAAAGTCGCGCTGGCGCAAAGCCGCGCCGGCGCGGACGTGATCTTCACCATGCTCAATGCCGGCCGCGATGGCGTCACCCAGGTCTGCCGCGAGCAGGGCCGGCGCCAGATCGGCAACGTGGGCGACTGGGTGGCGCGCGACTCCAAGGTCTTCGTCGGCTCGGCCGTCGCCGACGTCAGCGTCGGCGTGTTCGAGGCGGTGCGCGACCTGCAGGCCGGCCGCTTTCCCGCGGGCGAGATCCGCAAGATCGGCCTCGCCCAGCGCGATGCCGTGCGCCTCACGCTGGCGCCCGACGTTCCCGCCGAGGTGCGCGGGCGCATCGAGCGCGTTGCGGCCGAGATCGCGGATGGACGGCTGCATGTGCCCATCACCTACGACGGACCCGAGTTCGCTACGCCGGCCTGAGCTTCGCGGCCCGGAGGCCGCTACTGCTGCTGCTGGTTCGCCTGCAGCATGGCGGCCATCTTCTGGTGAATGAGGTTGACCGCCTTGAGCGGGCGAAGCATCACCTTGAACTCGGTGACCTCGCCCTGGTCGTTCCAACGGATCATGTCGACACCGTTGATGCGGATGCCGTCCAACTCGAGTTCGAACTCGAGCACGGCGTCATGCCCGGACCACAGCTCCCGCACGTAGCGAAATGTGTCGTTGCCGAACACGGCAAAGGCGGCGGCAAGGTAGGCCTTGGTCAGGGCCCTGCCGACCTGCGGCGTGTGCACCACCGGCGAATGAAAGACCGCGTCCGGAGCCAGCAATGCATCGAGCCCCCGCACGTCCCGCGCCTTGAGCAGACGGTGCCAGGTGCCGATCGGATCGGCGTTGCTGCCGCTTGTGCTGTTCATTTTCAAAAACCCTCCTAGGATTTGCAGTCGCCACCCATGGAGACCGATCCATCCTTGCACTCGGTGAGGATCTGCTCCCTGGCCGGTCTCGGCTTCGATGGCGAAACACCCGGCGACGAAGTCTTCTGATAGACGATCTTCCTGGTGCCCAGGTCGCAGCTTCCCACCACCCTGCCGTCGGCCTGGGCATTGGCCTCGAGCACCGCCAGCGAAAAGTCCGTCACACCGGTGGCACGGACCTTGGCATCGATCTGGGCGCGGATGGCGTCGCAGTTGTTGTTGTCGGCATGGCTCGCCGTACTGGCCAGAAACAGCGCGGCCGCGAACAGATGGGGCCTGAACATGGTGTGAACCTGAGCGAAAGAAAACGACCAGTCTAGCAACCGAGCTCGTCAGGCAAAACGCACTGCAAATGGGCATGCGGGCCGGCTTCAATTCCCCAGGCGCGCGCGTAGACTGGAACCGACGACGCGAAGGGGGTGCAATCATGCTGTCAGCCGAGTGCGCGTGGACCGTTCTGCGAACCGAACATGCTCGCATGCGCGAGTTGCTCGATCTTGTGAGCGGCCAACTGAACACGGCCGACTGGGCCGCCAATCCGGTCGCGGAGGCGCCCCGGTTGATCGAACTCATCGGCCGGCTCCGGGCCTTCGACGAGGCCACCCATCGCCCCAAAGGCGTGGTCCTGCTCGAATTGCTGCGCGGCCGCTCGGCGCAGGCCGACCAGCTGCTCGAGGAACTCGAAGAAGAAAACAGGCACTGCGAGCAGCTTCTCACTCGGGCAAGGTCCGCTTTGCAGCGCGTCGGCGCGGGCCACGCGGGCGCGGCCCAGGTGGTGGAGTCGCTGCTGACCGAGCACCGGGCGCTGATGCTGGTGCACCTGGAGCGCGAAGACACGCTGCTGCATTCGCAGACCGCGCAACTGCTGACGCCCGAGGAATGGGCGGCCGTGGTGTCTTCGATGTCCGCGGCCATCGGCACCGCGGCGATCAGCAAGGCGAAGCAGCGCGCGTTGCGCTAGTTGCCGCGCTAGGAAGCGTTCTTGGCGCCGCCGCCTTGCCGGCGAATTTCGCTGTGCAGCGCGGCCTGGCCGGCTGCCAGCGCACCTTCATAGGTATCGGCCGGATCCGGCGCCATCCGCAGCACCTTGGGGTTGTCCCCCTGGGCATCAGTTTGCAGGAGCCGCCACACAAAAGACCCGGGCAGCGGCTCGTCGACGAGGAGTTCGATCGGCTGTGTCATGGCTTCACCATGGTCGACGGCTCGCGCGCTGTCTGTAGGAGAACTTCGACGCTGTCTTTCACCTGCATGACCGCGGGCCGGTGCGGACCGGCGATAGCCCTACTCGTCCAGGAAGCCGCCCCGATAGAAACTCCAAGCGGTGCCGTCATGCAGGTAGAAGTGCCCGTCCGCGCAAAAGTCCTTGCCCGGAAAGAACTCGCGCAAGGCCTTGGGCACCAGGCGCTCGAGTTGCTCGTCGCTCAGTTCGTCGAATTGTTCGGGGGTGATCGGCTGGCCGACCCGCAGGCGTTTGGATGGTGTCGATTCCATGGCTTCAGTCGTCGTCAGTCGGCGCCGGCACGATGCTGCCGGCGCGCGGTGAACGAATATAGCCAGACTCCAGCGCGACGGCCCATTCCTCACGCTGCCTGGCACGCGCCAGCGCGGCCATCTCTGCGCAATGCGCGTAGGGCACGGCGAGCAAGGCGACCGACCACCCGCCGCGCCCTTCCTGGCGCTCCACGATGGCATAGCGCGCATCCGGCGACCCGTTCTCGATGACGTGCGGATAAGGGTGCAGGTCATCGTAAGCCTGCAGGCCCACGCTCCCGGGATTGACGATCAGCTGGCCGGTCTCGGCCCGCACGGCCCTGGGCACATGCGTGTGGCCGCAAAGCACCAGCTTCGCATCCACGCCGGCGCCCAGGCGCGCGCTGATCTCGGCCTGCGTCGCGGCGCGAACATGCGCGGGCTCCACCGTTTCGAGAAAGTACTCGCGGTCGCTGCCGGGCGTGCCGTGGCACAGCAGCACTTCGGGCGAATAGCGGACGCTGGGCGAAAGCGACGCCAGCCATTCGAGCTCGGCGGCACCCAGCCGGGAATGGGCAAACTCGTCCGAAGCACCGCGCCGGCCCGGGCCCAGCGTCAGGAGCTGGCGCTCATGGTTGCCCGCCAGGTGCACCCAGTCGTCCTTGTGGCGCATCAGGAACTGCGCGGTTTCCATCGGCAGGAGCGGGCCGGAAACGCTGTCGCCCAGGTTCACCACCGCATCGACGCCACGGCGCTGCATGTCCCGGACCACCGCCTCCAGTGCGGGCAGGTTTCCATGGATGTCCGAGACGACGGCAATGCGCATTTGAATCACGCCTCGGACCACTGGGGATTCCAGACGACCTCCCAAAGGTGGCCGTCCGGGTCTTGAAAGTATCCCGAGTAGCCGCCCCAGAAGGTGTCGTGCGCGGGCTTGACGATGACGGCGCCCGCGGCACGCGCCTTCGCCATGACCGCATCCGCCTCGTCCTTGGAGCCGACGTTGTGGCCCAGCGTCATTTCGGTGGCGCTTGCGGGACCCGGCGGGAGGCCGGTGTCTCGGCCGATGCTCTTGCGCGGCCACAGGGCGAGCTTCAGGCCCGGCTGCAACTGGATGAACACGACCGCCCCGTATTCGAACTCCTGGCCGACGATGCCCTCGGTGGCAAAGCCCAGGCCGTCGCGATAGAAGCCCAACGCCCTATCGAGGTCGTCCACGCCGACGGTGATGACAGTGATTCTTGGCTTCATGATTTGTGGCTCCTGAAGCACCCCGCCCCATGGTCGTCCACCATGCCCACCGCCTGCATCCACGCGTAGACGATGGTCGGCCCGACGAACTTGAAGCCGCGGCGCTTGAGTTCCTTCGAGATCTGCTCTGACAACGCCGCCCCGGCCGGCACGCCGTGCCCGTCGCCGCGCAGCACCTTGCCCTCGGTGAAGGACCAGCAGAAATCGGCAAAGTCCTCGCCGCGCGCCTGCATCTCGCCAAATATTCGCGCGCCCGCGATGGTGGCCTCGATCTTGGCGCGCGAGCGGATGATGCCGGGGTTCTCCAGCAGGCGCAGCACATCCTTCTCGCCCATGCGCGCCACCTTCGCAGGGTCGAAGCCATGAAAGGCATCGCGAAAGGCCTCGCGTTTGCGCAGCACGGTGACCCACGACAGCCCGGCCTGGAAGCCTTCGAGCATCAGGCATTCCCACAAGGCGCGCGCGTCGCGCTCGGGTACGCCCCATTCCTGGTCGTGATAGGCCTGCATCAGCGGGTCGGTGCCGGCCCAGGTACAGCGTTGCAGCGCTTCCATCTTGTTGTTCTCGCTCATCATCATCGTCAGATCATCGCCAGGGGCCGCTTGCGCTTGGGCGGGGGATGCAGCCGGTCGATCTCGGCCAGGGTCTCGGGGCTCAGCCGCAACTGCGCAGCTGCCAGGTTCTGGCGCAGATGCGCTTCGCGCACGGTCTTGGGGATCGCCACCACGCCCGAACGCGACAGCACCCAGGCCAGCGCCAGCTGCGCCGCGCTCAGCCCCAGGCCCTTGGCGATCCTGGCCAGGCCCGCATCGCGCATGACGGCCCCCTGGTCGACCGGGCTGTAGGCCATCAGCGGCATCGCCCTGGCCTGCTGCCAGGGCAACAGGCTGAACTCGGGCCCACGCTCGCTCACCGAGAAATAGACCTGGTTCGCCGCGCAATCGAGCCTGGCGTCGCCGCCGCAGGCCGCGGCCAGCTCCTCCATGTCGTCGGTGTCGAGATTGCTCACGCCCCAGCGCCGGATGCGGCCGGCATCGACCAGGGCGCGCATGGCATCCACGGTTTCCTTCAACGAAAACTCGCCGCGCCAGTGCAGCAGATAGAGGTCGAGGTAGTCCAGCCCCAGCCGCTCCAGGCTGCAGGCGCAGGCGGCCGGCAGCCCCTCGCGGCCGGCGTTGTGCGGATAGGCCTTGCTGGCGATGAAGAGATCTTCGCGATCCACGTCGCCGGCACGCGTCGCCTGCGCAACCGCCTCGCCCACCAACGCCTCGGCGCTGCCCTCGCCGTACATCTCGGCGGTGTCGATCAGCCGGTAACCCATGGCGATGCCGGCGCGCAGGGCGGCCAGTTCGGCCGCGTGCTGGCCGCGGTCTTCGCCCATGCGCCAGGTGCCCATGCCCAGCACGGGCATGGAAGAGGATGGTGCACGGCCGCCGGGCAGCGAGAGCGTTCTCATCATGCGGGCAATGGTAGCGGTCTGGCGCCGCCCCTGCCCCGCTCAGCTTCTCGGCTCGGCGTCGAGAAGCAGGGGTGAACGCGACTTCCCACAGGTGGCCGCCGGGATCCTGGAAGTAGCCGGCATGGCCGCGTAGAAGGTGGCCTGCACTACCTGGCGGTTGCCGCCTCGACCAGACCGGCGAGTGCCTTGCGAATGTTTTCGACCGGAGGGCATTGCGCCGCGCCATGTCGCTGCGCGAGGTAGGCTGGATCGTTGTAGCCCAGCCAGACCTGGCCGCCGGCGTCCTCCCAGACAAGCGCCTTCAACGGTAGATCGATGCCGACGGTTTGAGCACACTCCATGAAGGGCGTACCAGACTGGGGACTGCCGAAGATGAGCAGTTCGGTCGGCCGCAGCGGCTTGCCGATCTTGGCTGCACCCGCGGCATGGTCGATTCGCGAAAACACGATGAGGTTCCGTTGCCGGGCAAGCTCCTCGAACCTGTCGGCAGTGGCCTTCACCCCGTGCGGGCTCTTCACTTGAACGAGCCCGTCGGCGGCAAGGCCGATCGCGGACGCGCCAGCAAGAAGGGCCGCTGTCGTGATCGCTTGAACGAGCTTGTTCTTCATGCCGCTCTCCTTTCTGGCCACCGTCGAGCTTCGAAAATCCTGGCTGCTGCGCCTGATTGGATGCCCCGAAGAGCCTTCGTGTGACCGAGAGCGGCCTAGCGCCTGATCCGAGTGCGGGAATTGCGCAGGACGCCGAGCTATGCAGCGCGGCAGGTTCGCCGCGCCCGGCAGCCCTGTTCCCATTTGAAACAACATCGCCATCCACGGGATAACCCGCACAGCAATTTCGAGTTTTCTTGCCTACATTGCTTGTATGCAAGCAAATGCCTCGCTTGCATGCAACAACCGACCGGGAGTTCATTCATGTTCCGCTTCGCCAAATCCCTCTTCGGGCAGGTCGTCATCGCGCTGGTGCTTGGCGTGCTGGCCGGCCTGTTCTATCCCGACTTCGCCGTCAAGCTCAAGCCCCTGGGCGACGGCTTCATCAAGCTGATCAAGATGATCATCCCGGTGCTGGTGTTCTGCGTGGTGGTGCATGGCATCGCCGGCGCGGGCGACCTGCGGCGCGTGGGGCGGGTCGGCGTCAAGTCGCTGATCTACTTCGAGGTGCTTACCACCGTCGCGCTGGGGCTGGGCCTGGTGCTGGCCTTCGTCTTCAAGCCCGGCGTGGGAATGAACGTGGACCCGGGCCAGCTCGACGCTGCCGCCATGAGCGCCTATGCGTCCAACGCCGACAAGCTCACCAGCGGCGGTACGGTCGAATTCCTGATGAAGCTGATCCCCACCACGGTGGTCAACGCCTTCGCCACCGGCGACGTGCTGCAGGTGCTCCTGTTCGCCGTGCTGTTCGGCTGCGCACTGGCCCTTCTGGGCGACGTCGGCAAGCCGGTGGCGCAAGTGGTGGACTCGCTCTCGCTGGTGCTGTTCAAGATCATGGGCATCATCATCAAGCTGGCCCCGCTGGGGGTGCTGGGCGCCATCGCCTTCACCGTGGGCAAGTACGGCGTGGGCTCGCTCAAGCAACTGGGCATGCTGGTGGTGCTGTTCTACGCCTCGGTGATCTTCTTCGTGGTGGTGGTGCTGGGCCTGGTGATGCGCGTGTCGGGCTTCAGCCTGTTCAAACTGCTGCGCTACCTGCGCGAAGAGCTGGCCATCGTCTTCGCCACCACCTCGTCGGACAGCGTGCTGCCGCAGATCATGGCCAAGCTGCGCTTCATGGGCATTCGTGACTCGACCGTCGGCCTGGTCATTCCCACCGGCTACTCCTTCAACCTGGACGCCTTCTCCATCTACATCACGCTGGCGGCGGTGTTCATCGCGCAGGCCACCAACACGCCGATCAGCATGGCGGACCTCATGACCATCCTGGCGATCTCGCTGGTCACCTCCAAGGGCGCGCATGGCGTGCCGGGCTCGGCCATCGTGGTGCTGGCGGCCACCCTGCATGCGATTCCGGCCATCCCGGCCATCGGCCTGGTGCTGGTGCTTTCGGTCGACTGGTTCATGGGCATTGCCCGCGCCCTGGGCAACCTGATCGGCAACTGCGTCGCCACCGTGGCCATCGCCGCGTGGGAAGGCGACATCGACCGCGAGCGGGCCCGTGCGGTGCTCGACGGCACCCATTCGCCGGAAGACGAGCCGCTGGCCGAGCCGGATTCGCCGGTGGCCGCCGCACACGCCGTCCACGCCACCGCACTCTGACGCATCATCGCGCCATGCCTGAAGTGAACCCCACCACCATTGCCGCGCGCGTGGTCGAAGCCATCCTGGCGCAGAAGCTCGCCCCCGGCGAGCGCCTGGGCGAGCAGCAGCTGGCCGAGAACTTCGGCGTCAGCCGCACCATGGTGCGCGAGGCGCTGATGCAGCTGCAGGCACGCGGCTTCGTCGCCGTGCAATCCAGGCGCGGCTGGTTCGTGGTGGAGCCTTCGGTGGACGAGGCGCGCGATGCCTTCTCGGCCCGCCGCATCGTGGAGTCCGGCATCCTGGCCGAGGCTGGCCGGCCCTTGTCGAAGGTGATCCGCAAGCTGCGCGAACACATCGCCGACGAGAAGCGCGCCATTGCCGGCGCCGACGCCGCCACCCGCGCCTTCCTGCTGGCCGACTTCCACGTCTGCCTGGCCGACCAGATGGGACACCGCCTGCTGGTCGACGTGCTGCGCGACCTGACGGCCCGCACCACCCTGGCCGCCACGCTCTACCAGTCCACGCACGAGGCCAGCCAGTCTTGCGCAGAACATGCGGCCATCGTCGCGGCGCTGGAGGCCGGCGACACGGCGCGGGCGCGCAAGCTGATGCTGGACCACATCGGCAACGTGGAGCAGGCGCTGGAGGTCGAAGTGCCCGAGCGCCCCGGCGCCGACGAGCGCCTGCGCGCCACCCTGGCGCCGGTGGCGCTGCCCCGCCATCCGGTGCGCTGACCTCCCATGCGCTGAGCGCCTACGCGCGAAGCCTGCCCGGTCGGCTACATTCGGGCCGACTTCCATGCAGACACCCCAACTTCAGCGCAGCGCCTTTCTCCTGCTGCTGGCCACCGTCACCATCGCTTTCGGCTGGGTCCTGCTGCCCTTTGCCGGCGCGGTGCTGTGGAGCCTGGCGCTGGCCATCCTCTTCACGCCCGTCTACCGCCGCCTGGTGCGCCGGCTGGGCGGCCGGCGCAACCTGGCCGCGCTCATCACACTCACGGTGGCGCTGGTCATCGTGATCCTGCCGCTCTTCATGATCGCCATGTCGCTGGTGGCACAAGTGGCGCAGGTGTCGCAGCGCATCCGTTCCGGCGAGATCAGCTTCAGCAGTTACTTTCAGCAGGTGGTGGCCGCGATCCCGCGCTGGGCACTGGATCTGCTCGACCGCCTGGGCCTGGGCGACGTGGAATCGATGATCGCCAAGGTGGCGCAAGGCGCAGCGGCGGCAAGCCAGCAGATCGCCGCCCACGCGCTGAGCATCGGCCAGAACACCTTCGAATTTCTGGTGAGCTTCGGGCTGATGCTCTACCTCTTGTACTTCCTGCTGCGCGACGGCCGCGAGCTGTCGGCCATCGTGCGCAACGCGCTGCCGTTGGCCAGGCCGCACACCAACTTCCTTCTGAACAAGTTCACCACCGTGATCCGCGCCACCATCAAGGGCAACATCGTGGTGGCTGCGGTGCAGGGCGTGATCGGCGGCCTGGCGCTGTGGGCCCTGGGCGTGCAGGGCGCGCTGCTGTGGGGCGTGGTGATGAGCTTCCTGTCGCTGCTGCCGGCGGTGGGCGCGGCACTGATCTGGCTGCCGGTGGCCATCTATTTCCTGGCCACGGGCAGCCTGTGGCAGGGCATCACCCTGATCCTCATCGGCGTCTTCGTCATCGGCCTGGTCGACAACGTGCTGCGCCCGCTGCTGGTGGGCAAGGACACGCAGATGCCCGACTACATCGTGCTGATGTCCACCGTGGGCGGCCTGGCCCTGTTTGGCATCAACGGCTTCGTCATCGGGCCGGTGATTGCCGCCATGTTCATGGCGGCCTGGCATGTGTTTGCCACGACGAGGGAGCCGGGCGACGACTCGCCGCCGGTCTAGGAAAACGACGGTTCTAGCTACAACGTGCGCCGACCATCTTCCCCGCGGGATCGACCTCGATGATGAGGCGCATCGGATCCGGCGGTGCCGGCGTCTCGCCGGGCTTGGCAGTGATGGCAGAACGCGCCCCCGTGCGGCCGCGCGCATCATCCAGAAGCGGCGGCGTCATCGTCTGGCCGAGCGCAAAGCGGGCATCGGCGGCATTGCATCTTTCGGCGGCAGAGGCGAACTGTGGCGGCGGCGGCACTTCGGAGCTGAACGGGCGCACGTCGCTGCGCATCTGGCAGCCCGTCAGCGCCAGGGCCAAGCCAGCCATGGCCAACCGCAGCGCGGTGGCGGGCGCGCGCTTCTTCTTGTGCATGAACGACTCCTTCAGTTGAACGCAGCCTACCGCGCCCACCAGCGTTCGTCGAACCGCCCTTGCAAGAAAGCCACAAAGCTTGACACCTTGCCCGGAACCAGCTTGGGCGAAGGAAACACGGCATGGATCTCCTGCTCGGCCAGGCCGTGGTCGGCCAGCACCTCGACCAGCTTGCCGGCCTTGATCGATTCGCTCGCCACGTAGCGCGGCATCAGCGCTAGCCCCAAGCCCTCGCGCGTGGCGGCCAGCACGGCCGACAGGTTGTTGGAACGCAGCCGGCCGGTCACCGGCACCGTCACCGCCTCGCCCTTGGGCGTGTGCAGCTGCCAGACGTCGTCGCCCACCACGCTGCTGTAGATCAGCGCCACATGACTGCTCAGGTCTTGCGCGCGCTTCGGAACGCCATGCGCTTTCAGGTAGCTCGGGGCCGCCGCCATCACCCATGGGTTCATGCCCAGAAAGCGCGCGCCCAGCGATGAATCGGCCAGCTTGCCCATGCGCACCGCCACGTCGATGCCCTGCGCGACCAGGTCGACATAGCGGTCCTCGAAGCTCAGGTCCACCTGCACCTGCGGATGTCGCGCCATGTATTCCAGCACCGCCGGCACGATCACGCGCCGCCCGAACGCCACCGAGGTGCCAACGCGCAGCAGGCCCTGCGCTTGCGACTGGCGCAGCCGGACGATGCTTTCGGCGTCCTGCGCGTCGCGCACGATGCTCTTGCACTTTTCGTAGTACAGCGCCCCGGCCTCCGTGAGGCTGACCCCGCGCGTGTTGCGGTTGAGCAGACGCGCCTTGAGCCGGGTCTCGGTGGCGGCGACCTGCTTGGTCACCGTGGGCTGGGTGGTGTTGAACTCGCGCGCGGCCTTGGAGAAGCTGCCGGTCTCCACCACGCGTACGAACATCTCCATGGCAAGCAGTCGATCCATGCCGCGATCCTAGTGCATTCATTCCGATTTGGAATAGCTTTTATGGCTCCCCGCCGTCTTCTGCAAATGCACCCCGATCCCTAAAGTCGAAGGCCACACACAAGGCACCTCAAGGAGACAACAACATGGCAAAGATGACAGCCGCCCAAGCGGCCGTGCTGGTGATGGAAAAAGAAGGCGTCACACAAGCCTTCGGCGTGCCTGGCGCCGCCATCAACCCGCTGTACTCGGCGCTGCGGAAACTTGGCAGCATCGCCCACATCCTGGCGCGCCACGTCGAGGGCGCCTCGCACATGGCCGAGGGCTACACCCGTGCGGTGGCCGGCAACATCGGCGTGTGCATCGGCACCTCCGGCCCGGCCGGCACCGACATGATCACGGGCCTGTACTCGGCCTGGGCCGACTCCATTCCGATCCTGTGCATCACCGGCCAGGCGCCGCGTGCCCGCCTGTACAAGGAAGACTTCCAGGCGGTGGACATCGAATCCATCTCCAAGCCGGTCACCAAGTGGAGCGTCACGGTGCGCGAGCCCGGCCAGGTGCCGCAGGTGTTCCAGCAGGCCTTTCACCTGATGCGCTCGGGCCGCCCGGGCCCGGTGCTGATCGACCTGCCCTTCGACGTTCAGATGGCGCAGATCGAATTCGACATCGACACCTACCAGCCGCTGCCGGTCTACAAGCCCGCGGCCACCCGCGCGCAGATCGAGAAGGCGATCGCCATGCTCAACAAGGCCGAGCGGCCGCTGATCGTGGCGGGCGGCGGCGTGATCAATGCCGATGCATCGGATCTTCTGGTGCGCTTCGCCGAGGCCACCGGCGTGCCGGTGATCCCCACCCTGATGGGCTGGGGTTCCATCCCCGACGACCACCCGCTGATGGCCGGCATGTGCGGCCTGCAGACCAGCCACCGCTATGGCAATGCCACGATGCTGGCCAGCGACTTCGTGCTGGGCATCGGCAACCGCTGGGCCAATCGCCACACCGGCTCGGTCGAGGTCTACACCAAGGGTCGCACCTTCGTGCACGTGGACATCGAGCCCACGCAGATCGGCCGCGTGTTCACGCCCGACTTCGGCATCGTGTCCGACGCCAAGGCTGCGCTCGAACTGTTCGTGCAGGTGGCCGAAGAAATGAAGGCCAAGGGCCAGCTGCCCGAGCGCGGCCAATGGGCCGGCGAATGCCACGAGCGCAAGCGCACCATGCTGCGCAAGACCAACTTCGCCGACGTGCCGATGAAGCCGCAGCGGGTCTACCAGTGCATGAACAACAACTTCGACAACGACACCTGCTATGTCAGCACCATCGGGCTGTCGCAGATCGCCGCGGCGCAGTTCCTGCACGTCTACAACCCGCGCCACTGGATCAACTGCGGCCAGGCCGGCCCGCTGGGCTGGACCATTTCGGCCGCCCTGGGCGTGCGCGCCGCCGACCCGTCGCGCAAGGTGGTGGCGCTGTCGGGCGACTACGACTTCCAGTTCATGATCGAAGAGCTGGCCGTGGGCGCGCAGTTCAAGCTGCCCTACATCCACATCGTGGTGAACAACTCCTACCTGGGCCTGATTCGCCAGTCGCAGCGCGGCTTCGAGATGGACTACTGCGTGCAGCTGGGCTTCGACAACGTCAATGCCGGCCCGGACGCCGGCGTGGAAGCCAGCTATGGCGTGGACCACATGAAGGTGGTCGAGGGCCTGGGCTGCAAGGCCATCCGCGTCACCAAACAGGAAGAGATGACGCCGGCCATCCAGCGCGCCGAAGCGCTGATGGCGCAGTTCAAGGTGCCGGTGGTGATCGAGGTGATGCTCGAGCGCGTCACCAACATCGCCATGGGCACCGAGATCGACAACATCACCGAGTTCGAGGCGCTCGCCGAGGGACTCGAGGATGCCCCCACCTCGCTGGCCGCCGCCATGCTTGATTGAACCGAGAGGAGACATACGCAATGCCCAAGTTCGCCGCCAATCTCACCATGCTCTTCACCGAGCTGCCCTTCATGCAGCGTTTCGAGGCGGCCCGCAAGGCCGGCTTCGAAGCGGTGGAATACCTCTTTCCCTACCCCTTCCCCAAGCAGGAACTGGCCGCGGCGCTGACGGCCAACGGCCTCAAGCAGGTGCTGCACAACCTGCCGGCCGGCAACTGGGATGCCGGCGAGCGCGGCATTGCCTGCCACCCGGACCGCGTGGGCGAGTTCCGCGAAGGCGTGGCGCGTGCCATCGAGTACGCCGGCGCGCTGGGCTGCCCGCAGGTCAACTGCCTGGTCGGCAAGCTGCCGGCCGGCGTTTCCGCCCAAGAGGCGCGCGAGACCCTGGTGGCCAACCTGCGCTACGCGGCCGAGCAGTTGCGCGGCGCCAACATCCGCCTGTTGATCGAGCCGATCAACACCTTCGACATCCCCGGCTTCTTCCTGACCCGCACCGACCAGGCGCTGGCGCTGATCGAGGAGGTGGACTCGAGCAACCTGTTCGTGCAGTACGACATCTACCACGCACAACGCATGGAAGGCGAGCTGGGCAACACCATCGCCAAGAACCTGGCGCGCATCGGCCACATCCAGCTGGCGGACAACCCGGGCCGCGGCGAGCCCGGCACCGGCGAAATCAACTACGCCTGGCTCTTCAAGCACATCGATGCGCTGGGCTACGCGGGCTGGATCGGCTGCGAATACAAGCCACGCGGCAGCACCACGGCCGAAGGCCTGGGCTGGCGCGAGGCCCTCACGAAGTAAACAAGAAGCCCACGCAAAGGAAAAGACATGACCGCAAGCACCTCATCGCAAAAGATCGGCTTCATCGGCCTGGGCATCATGGGCGCGCCCATGGCCACGCACCTGGCCGACGCCGGCCACACGCTCTTCGTCAACACCCGCGGCCCCATCCCCGACACGCTGGAAGGCCGTGCCACCGTCTGCGGCAACGCCACCGAAGTCACGCAAAAGTCGGACATCGTCTTCCTGATGCTGCCCGACACGCCCGACGTCGAGCTGGTGCTGTTCGGCGAAGGCGGCGTGGCGGCAGGCCTTGCCAAGGGCAAGATCGTGGTGGACTGCAGCTCCATCGACCCGATCGCCACCAAGGAATTCGCGAGGAAGATCGTGGCCCAGGGCTGTGGCTACATCGACGCGCCGGTTTCCGGCGGCGAGGTGGGCGCCAAGGCGGCCAGCCTCACCATCATGTGCGGCGGTGACGAAGGCACCTTCGGCACCGTGCGCCCCCTGCTCGAGAAGATGGGCAAGAACGTGACCCTGGTGGGCGGCAACGGCGACGGACAGGTCACCAAGGTGGCCAACCAGATCATCGTGGCGCTCAACATCGCGGCGGTCAGCGAGGCGCTGGTGTTCGCCAGCAAGGCCGGCGCCGACCCGGCCAAGGTGCGCCAGGCGCTGATGGGCGGCTTTGCCTCCTCGCGCATCCTGGAAGTGCATGGCGAGCGCATGATCAAGCGCACCTTCGCGCCGGGCTTTCGCATCTCCTTGCATCAGAAGGACCTGAACCTGGCGATGCAGAGCGCGCGCAGCCTGGGCGTGGCCCTGCCGCAGACAGCCGGCGCCGCCCAGCTGATGAACGCCTGCGCGGCCCTGGGCCACGGCCAGTCGGATCACAGCGCGCTGGTGCGCGCCCTGGAAGCGCTGGCCCAGCACCCGGTGGCACCCGACGCATCCTGATTCATTTCTCGTAGATCCCACGTGCGAAGAGAGGTGCCGCTTGCGGTAGCCTCTCTTTTTGCATTCCTGATTTCATACAAACAAACAAGGAGAGACTGTCATGGCCCAGACCCTGTCACCTGCCGAAGAAGCGCTGCGCGACGCCGCACGCGACTACCACCGCTCGCCCAGCAAGGGCAAGATTTCCATCACCCCCACCAAGCCGCTCCTGAACCAGCGCGACCTGTCGCTGGCCTACTCGCCAGGCGTGGCCTACCCGTGCCTGGACATCGAGGCCGACCCGGCCACCGCCTTCGAATACACCGCCCGCGGCAACCTGGTGGGCGTGGTCACCAACGGCACCGCGGTGCTGGGCCTGGGCGACATCGGCCCGCTGGCCGCCAAGCCGGTGATGGAAGGGAAGGGATGCCTGTTCAAGAAGTTTGCCGGCATCGACGTGTTCGACATCGAGCTGGCCGAGCGCGACCCGGACAAGCTGGTCGACATCATCGCCGCGCTCGAGCCCACCCTGGGCGGCATCAACCTGGAAGACATCAAGGCGCCCGAGTGCTTCTACATCGAGCGCAAGTTGCGCGAGCGCATGAACATCCCGGTGTTCCATGACGACCAGCACGGTACCGCCATCATCTCGGCCGCCGCCCTCATCAACGGGCTGGAGCTGGTGGGCAAGAAGATCGAAGACGTGAAGATCGCCGTCTCCGGCGCCGGCGCCGCCGCCATCGCCTGCCTGGACGTGATGGTGGGCCTGGGCGCCAAGGTGGCCAACATCTTCGCGGTCGATTCCAAGGGCCTGATCTACGAAGGCCGCCCGGGCGGCTTTGACGATTCGAAGGCGCGCTATGCGCAAAAGAACACCGACGCCCGCACCCTGGCCGACGTGGTGAACAAGGCTGATGTCTTCCTGGGCTGCTCGGCCCCCGGCGTGCTCAGCGGGGACATGGTCAAGACCATGGCCGACCAGCCGATCATCCTGGCGCTGGCCAACCCCGAGCCCGAGATCCGCCCCGAGATCGCGAAGGCGGTGCGGCCCGACTGCATCATCGCCACCGGCCGCTCGGACTACCCGAACCAGGTCAACAACGTCCTGTGCTTCCCCTACATCTTCCGCGGCGCGCTCGATTGCGGGGCCACCAAGATCACGGAAGAAATGAAGCTGGCCTGCGTGCGCGAGATCGCCGACCTGACCAAGGCCGAGATCAGCGAAGAGGTGGCCACCGCCTACGTCGGCCAGGAGCTGGCCTTCGGGCCCGACTACCTGATTCCCAAGCCCTTCGACTCACGCCTGATCCTGCGCATCGCGCCGGCCGTGGCCAAGGCAGCCAAGGAATCGGGCGTGGCGACGCGCCCCATCGAAGACCTGGACGCCTACCGCCAGCACCTGTCGCGCTTCGTCTATCACACCGGCATGTTCATGCGCCCGGTGTTCAGCGCCGCCAAGGCGGCCCCGGCCAAGCGCATCGCCTATGCCGAGGGCGAGGACGAGCGCGTGCTGCGCGCCGCCCAGTGGGCGGTGGACGAAGGCATTGCCCGGCCGATCCTGGTGGGCCGCCCCGCCGTGATCGAGACGCGCGTGAAGAAGGCCGGGCTGCACCTGCGTCTGGGCACCGACGTCGAGATCGTCAACCCGGAAGACGATCCGCGCTTTCGCACCTACTGGGAAGCTTTTCACAAGCTGATGGCCCGCCAGGGCGTGACGCCGGAAGCCGCCAAGACCATGGTGCGCCGCTCCAACACCACCATCGCCGCGCTGATGGTCTACCTGGGCGACGCCGACGCCATGCTGTGCGGGCTGGTGGGGCGCTTCGACGTGCACCTGGACCACATCCGCAACATCATCGGCCTGAAGCGCGGCGCGCCGGGCTTTGCCACGCTGAACGCGCTCACGCTCGACAAGCACACCTTGTTCGTGGCGGACACCAACGTGCACGAGGACCCGAGCGCCGAGATGCTGGCCAGCATAGCGGTGATGGCGGCCGAGGAGATCCACCGCTTCGGCCTGCCGCCCAAGGTGGCCTTCCTGTCGCACTCCAACTTCGGTAGCTCCACCCGCGCCTCGGCCAAGAAGATGCGACTGGCGCGCGAGCTGTTCTCCCAGCTGGCGCCGGAGATCGAATGCGACGGCGAGATGCATGGCGATGCCGCCCTGTCCTCCGACATCCGGCACACCGCCCTGCCCGAGACCACTTTGAGCGGCGACGCCAACCTGCTGATGTGCCCCAACCTGGATGCCGCCCACATCCTCTACAACGTGTTGAAGATGACCGGCGGCCACGGCGTGACGGTGGGCCCGATCCTGCTGGGCGCCGCCAGCTCGGCCCATGTGCTGACGCCCTCGGCCACGGTGCGGCGCGTGGTCAACATGACGGCGCTGGCGGTGGCCAATACAGGCATTCACAAATAGGGTGCAAATAGGGGTGTAGAGGCCGGAACATCGCGCCCCGGCCTGGTGCACCGCCCTTCGGCAGCGACGCGCACCGCGATGGTTTGTGCCTACGGATTCGCACCAATGGCGTGCGGGCACCCTTATTGCTTGAATTCGTGACCGTTTTTCTCAAACCGAGTCACGAACAATGAATAAGCGCCAGCTGCTCCAGTCCTTTCTTGCCGCCTCCGCCCTTTCCTTCGGGATGAGCGCCGCCCAGGCCCAGACCCCGATCAAGTTCCAGCTCGACTGGCGTTTCGAAGGCCCGGCCGCGCTCTTTCTGCATCCTGCTGCCAAGGGCTACTTCAAGGCCGCCGGCCTGGACGTGGCCATCGACGCCGGCAGCGGCTCCGGCGGCACGGTGACGCGCGTGGCCTCGGGCGCCTACGACATGGGCTTTGCCGACCTGGCCGCGCTGATGGAGTTCCACGCCAACAACCCGGATGCACCGAACAAGCCGGTGGCCGTGATGATGGTCTACAACAACACGCCGGCCTCGGTCATGACGCTGAAGAAGAGCGGCATCACCAAGCCCGCCGACCTGACCGGCAAGAAGCTGGGCGCGCCGGTGTTCGACGCCGGCCGCCGCGCCTTCCCGATCTTCGCCAAGGCCAACAACGTGGGCGCGGTGAACTGGACTGCGATGGATCCGACCTTGCGCGAGACCATGCTGATGCGCGGCGACATCGACGCCATCACCGGCTTCACCTTCACCTCGCTGCTCAACCTGGAAGCGCGCGGCGCCAAGGCCGGCGACATCGTGGTGCTGCCCTACCCCGACTACGGCGTGAAGCTGTATGGCAACGCCATCATCGTTGCACCCAAGCTCCTGAAGGAAAAGCCGGAGGCGGTGAAGGCCTTTCTTGCGGCCTTCACCAGGGGCGCCAAGGAAGTGATCGCCAATCCGGCGCTGGGCATCGAATCGGTGAAGGCGCGCGACGGCATCATCGACACGGCGCTGGAAACGCGCCGCCTGAAGCTGGCCATCGACACTGTCATCAACAGCCCCGACGCACGCAGCGAGGGCTTCGGCGTGGTGAACCCGGCCCGCCTGTCGCTGATGGCGTCCCAGGTGTCGGACGCCTTCAATACCAAGTCGCGCGTGAACCCCGAGGTGGTGTGGACCTCGGCCATGCTGCCGCCGGCCGCCGCACTCGACATCCTGCCGAAGAAGTAATGGAGGCTTCTTCTCTTTCGAGCGAACAACGGCAGGAAACGCCCTTCGTCGACTTCCAGGATGTCTGGCTCGCCTACAACGAGGAGTTGCTGCGCGCCAATCACTTCGCGGTCGAGGCCATCGACCTGAAGGTGCGCCAGGGCGAGTTCATCGCCATCGTCGGGCCTTCGGGCTGCGGCAAGTCCACCTTCATGAAGCTCACGACCGGGCTGAAGATGCCCTCGATGGGCAGGATCTTGATCGACGGCCAGCCGGTGACCGGCCCGCTGAAGATCTCGGGCATGGCCTTCCAGGCGCCTTCGCTGCTGCCCTGGCGCACCACGGTCGACAACGTGCTGTTGCCGCTGGAGATCGTGGAGCCTTATCGCGGGAGTTTCAAGAAAAGGCGCAAGGCGTACGAGGAACGTGCCCGGCGACTCTTGCAGAAGGTGGGCCTGGGCGGCTACGAGGACAAGTTCCCCTGGCAGCTGTCGGGCGGCATGCAGCAGCGCGCCAGCATCTGCCGCGCGCTGATCCATGAGCCCAAGATGCTGCTGCTGGACGAGCCCTTCGGCGCGCTCGATGCCTTCACCCGTGAAGAACTGTGGTGCATCCTGCGCGACCTGTGGACCGAGCAGCGCTTCAACGTCATTTTGGTGACGCATGACCTGCGCGAGTCGGTCTTCCTGGCCGACACCGTGTACGTGATGAGCAAGAGCCCCGGCCGCTTCGTCGTCAAGCGCGAGATCGCGCTGCCGCGCCCGCGCGAGCTCGAGGTGACCTACACCAAGGAGTTCTCCGACATCGTGCACGAGCTGCGCGGACACATCGGTGCCATCCGCAGCAGCAAGGCGGTGGCAGCATGATGAAAAGCAACAAGCAACTCGAACGCTGGTCGCCCTGGCTTCTTCTGGTGGCCGTCATCGTGCTGTGGCAGATCCTGTGCTCGGCCTTCAACGTCTCGGAGTTCATCTTCCCCAGCCCCTGGCGCATCTGGACGCAGTTCTGGGAATTCAAGACCGTCATCGCCGGCCATGCCTGGCGCACCTTCTGGGTGACGATGGCGGGCTTCGGCCTGGCCATCGTGGTGGGCGTGCTGCTGGGCTTCGTGATCGGCAGCTCGCGCCTGGCCTATGCCGCGGTCTATCCGCTGATGACGGCCTTCAACGCCCTGCCCAAGGCGGCCTTCGTGCCGATCCTGGTGGTGTGGTTCGGCATCGGCGTCGGGCCGGCGATTCTCACGGCCTTCTTGATCAGCTTCTTCCCGATCATGGTGAACATCGCCACCGGCCTGGCCACCCTCGAACCCGAACTGGAGGACGTGCTGCGCGTGCTGGGCGCCAAGCGGTGGGACGTGCTGGTGAAGATCGGCTTGCCGCGCTCCATGCCCTACTTCTACGGCTCGCTGAAGGTGGCGATCACGCTGGCTTTTGTCGGCACCACGGTGTCGGAGATGACCGCCGCCAACGAGGGCATCGGCTACCTGCTGATCTCCGCCGGTTCGGCCATGCAAATGGGCCTGGCCTTTGCGGGATTGATGGTGGTGGGCGCGATGGCGATGATCATGTACGAACTCTTCTCGGCGGTGGAGAAGCACACCACGGGTTGGGCACACCGGGGATCGCAAGGCGGTTGAGCCGATGGAGCCGGATGTAGGCGGCGCCTTAAGATCCATGGCACGCCGACTGATCCGACACCATCTTGCCTTCGACGCCTCTTCTTCGCACGACGCTCGCCATCCCTGTTCTGCTGTGCACGGTGCTGCTGCTCGCGGCCTGCGGCAGCACGCCGCGTCAATCGGCCGGGACTGCAAGCCCGCGCTATGCGCCGCTGAGCACCGTCCAGGCCGAAGACATCGCCATCCACGCCCTGGGACTGGTCGGCACGCCCTATCGCTATGGCGGCAACACGCCCGAGGGCGGCTTCGATTGCAGCGGCCTGATCGGCTATGTCTACAAGAGCCGCGCCGGGCTCACCGCGCCGCGCACCGTCGCGCAGCTGGCCGGCTTTGGCGAAACGGTCGAACGCGATGCGCTGCGAACCGGCGACCTGGTGCTGTTCGGCGGCGGTAGCCGTCCCTCGCACGCGGGCATCTATGTGGGTGAAGGGCGCTTCGTGCATGCGCCCTCTACCGGGGGCACGGTGAGGTTGGATCGGCTGGCCGGTGCCTATTGGGCACGGCAGTCGGTGGCGGTGCGGCGGCCCTGATCGTTGGTGTTCCATCGCGATTGAGGTTTGGGCGCGGCAAAGGCCTGTGTGCCCCTGTGCCGGCGCTTCACTCGGACGGCCGGCGCTGCGCGCCGGCTCCCCTGCGATGCTCGCGGACCCGGCCCTGCGGCAGAACTCGCGGCGTTCACTTCGTTCACTCTGCTCAAACAACTGCCGCAAGCTAGATGTTGAAGCACGCGTGTCCTTCGGCACGCGTGCGGGCCGGGCCCACTGCGCTTCTCGGCGCCCGAGAGGCGCGCCGGCACAGGGGCACACAGGCCTTTGCCAGACGCCGGGCGCTCGATCGGCCGTTCGTTCCCAGGTTGATCAACCGCAGCGCGTCAGCGCGGCAGGTGTTTGCCGCGGCGGGCGATTTGTGCGGCGGCGAGAAGCGCAGCGCAGGGGGCGTGCACGC
>NZ_JBIXJS010000014.1:0-124855 GCF_052871435.1 Variovorax sp. LARHSF232
CACGACGCCGCGTGTGCGCCGGCACCCGCACGGCGTGCAACGCGGCGTTGGCCGCTTTGGCATGCCTTCCCTCCGGGTTGGCCCGCATTGGGGCCGTCTGCGGCGTTGCCCGCGCTTGCAATGCTTCAGCATTGCTGCGCGCGAGCGCCTTGCATCCAGCCCCAATGCGGGCCAACGCGATCTCCGTATGTAGTGTGAACAGGCCCAAATGCGCGCCCTGCTTCGCCTAGTCGCGTGCCTGCTGCTCGCAGGCTTGTCGCTGCAGCTGTTCTTCATCCTGCGCATCGCCGCGATGGCGGTGATCGATCCGCAGTCCACCGCCTTCCAGCGCTCCGAAGCCTGGCAGATCGCCACCCGCGGGCGCGCCAATGGCGGCAAGGAATGGGCGCAGCGCTGGGTCCCTTACGGGCAGATTTCGGACAACCTCAAGCGCGCCGTGATCGCCAGCGAAGACGGCGAATTCATCCACCACAACGGCGTCGAGTGGGAAGCCGTCGAGAACGCGCGCCGGCGCAATGCCCGCGCAGAAGAAATCGCCGCGCGCCGTGCCGCGCAGGCGGCGCGCACGGGCAAGCCGGTGCGCGCACCCAAGCTGCGCGGCGGCTCCACCATCACCCAGCAACTGGCCAAGAACCTCTTGCTGTCTGGCGAGCGCACCCTGCTGCGCAAAGGCCAGGAGCTGGTGCTGGCCACCGCGCTGGAGTTGCTGCTGGACAAGCGCCGCATCCTGGAGATCTACCTGAACAACGTGGAATGGGGCGAAGGCGTGTTTGGCGCCGAAGCGGCGGCGCAGCACTACTTCAAGAAGCCTGCGTCGCGCCTCGGCGCCTACGAGGCGGCGCGCCTCGCGGTGATGCTGCCCAGCCCCAAGTTCTTCGAAGACCGGCAGGGCTCGGGCTATCTGGCCAGCCGCACCTCGACCATCGCAGCACGCATGAGCGCAGCCGACCTGCCTTGATCGGCCCTGACCCGACAAGTTCGCCCCGTATCATCGCCGCCATGCTTCTTGCCAAGTTCACCGGATGGACCTTGCTGGCTCTGGTCCGCCTGCTGACCGGAGCGCAGGCCCGCTGGTGGGGTTGTCCGCCCAAGGCCGAACAGCGCATCTACTTCGCCAACCATCAAAGTCACATCGACCTGGTGATGATCTGGGCCGCACTGCCGGAAGAACTGCGCTCCATCACCCGCCCGATTGCAGCGCGCGACTACTGGACCAGCTCGCCGCTCAAGCGCTGGATCACCACCGAGGTGTTCAATGCCATCTACGTGGAGCGCGGCGGCAGCGCACCGCTTCCGGCCGATTTCCCGGTGCCTGCCGCGGCGCCAGCGCGTGCGGCACCCTGGGAGCGCGTGGAGCCTTCACTGGATGCCATGCCCGCGCCCGACGCTGCCGCAGTCGTCGTCGATGGCGCCGGCGGCCTGCAGTCCGAGTTGCCCTCGACTGCAGCAGCGACAGCCGATGAAGCGCGCCTGACACCCGGCACGCCGGAAGCACTGCTGCCGCTGCAGCCGCTGATCGATGCGCTGCAAAGCGGCGATTCGATCATCATCTTTCCCGAAGGCACGCGCGGCCACACCGGCGAGCCGCAGAAATTCAAGTCGGGGCTGTACACCCTGGCGCAGATGTTCCCCGAGGTGGTGCTGGTGCCGGCCTGGATCGACAACGTGCAGCGCGTCATGCCCAAGGGCGAAGTGGTGCCGGTGCCGATCCTTTGCTCGGTGACTTTCGGCGCACCGATTAAGGTGGAAGACGGCGAGGAGCGCCGTCCCTTCCTCGACCGCGCACGCGCCGCCGTATTGGCCTTGCGGGACGTTTGATCGCGATGAACCAGTTCCTGCGCCAGCTCACGTCAACGCAACAAGTCGCCGCGCTGTTCCTTTTCGTCTTCGGCGTGCTGACCTTGATCAGCGTCACGACCTTGCTCTTGTCCCTGCGCGAGCGCCGCCATCCCGTGCATGACGAACACTGGCAGCGCGAGCTGGACCATTCGCGCAGTCTCCTGCGCACCACCTGGTTCATGGTGGTGGTGTTCTGGATCGGCTGGGCGCTGGGCGAGACGGTGGCCACCGTGCTCTTTGCCATCCTGTCCTTCTTTGCGCTGCGCGAGTTCATCACCCTGTCGCCGACGCGGCGCGGCGATCATCGCAGCCTGCTGCTGGCTTTCTTCGTGGTGCTGCCGATCCAGTTCTGGCTGGTGGCCACTGCCAAGTTCAACCTCTTCACCGTGTTCATCCCGGTCTATGTGTTCCTCGCCATTCCGGTGGCGAGCGCGCTGGCGGATGACCCGAACCATTTTCTGGAGCGCAACGCCAAGCTGCAGTGGGGCATCATGGTCTGCGTCTACGGCCTGAGCCATGTGCCGGCACTGCTGCTGCTGGAATTTCCGAACTACGAAGGCAAGAGCGCCTTCCTGGTGTTCTTCCTGGTGGGCGTGGTGCAGACCTGCATGGTGGTGCAGCACCTGCTGTCGCGCCGCAGCGAGCGCCAGCCCTTTGCGCCCAACGTCAGCCGCAGCTTCAACTGGACCACCTGGGGCATCGGCCTGGCGGTGGCGGTGGTGCTCGGCGGCCTCTTCACCTTCATCACGCCCTTCAAGTTCGGCCAGTCGCTGGCCATGGCACTGATCGCCTGCGTCGCCGGCTCCATGGGGCACCTGGTGATGAAGGCGCTCAAGCGCGACCGCGGCATTCCCAACTGGGGCCAGCGCGGCGTGGGCGTGACCGGGGCCAACGGCTTGTTGGACCGCATCGATGCGCTGTGCTTCGCGGCGCCGATCTTCTTCCATTCGGTGCGCTGGTATTTCGGGGTCTAGGGCCTGTTAACGCTATGCAAGGGGTCGCGAAGCTCATCACAGCCCGCTCATCAAGGCGCGCGACGCCGCGTGTGCGCGTGCACACGCAAGGAGCGCAACGCCGAGGGGCGGGCTGTGATGAGCTTCCCTCCGGGTTGCCCCGGCAAGGGGCCGTCTGCGGCGTTGCCCGCGCTTGCAAGGCGCTAGCCTTGCTGCGCACGGGCGCCTTGCATCCAGCCCCTTGCCGGGGCAACGCGATCCCCTTGCATAGCGTTAACAGGCCCTAGCATGCGAATTCTCGGCATCGACCCCGGCCTGCAGACCACCGGCTTCGGCGTGATCGACGTCGACGGCCAGCAACTGCGCTATGTGGCCAGCGGCACCATCAGCACCAAGCACATGGTGGGCGAGCCACTGGCGCTGCGGCTGAAGGTGCTGTTCGACGGCATCGGCGAGATCAGCGAGCGCTACCAGCCGGACGCGGCCGCGGTGGAAATCATCTTTGTCAACGTCAACCCGCAGTCCACCCTGATGCTGGGCCAGGCGCGCGGCGCCTGCCTGACGGCGCTGGTGATCAACCGGCTGAGCGTGGCCGAGTACACCGCCCTGCAGATGAAGCAGGCCGTGGCCGGCCATGGCAATGCAGCCAAGGCGCAGGTGCAGGAAATGGTCAAGCGCCTGTTGCACCTGCCCGGCCTGCCGGGCGCTGACGCGGCGGACGCGTTGGGCATTGCCATCACCCACGCGCATGTGGGGCGCTCGCTGGCGCGGCTGGGGGATGCGGTGAAGCGTGGGGCGGGGGCGAGCTATCGGCAGGGACGGACGCGCTGACTGCTGTTTTCTTGCGTTGCGAAAGATCAGCCCACCCGCTCCGCGATCAGCACCGCAAAGAAGCCCAGCGCCGCCAGCAAGGTCCACTTGAGGATGATCCAGCCGACGCGGCGGTACTTGAGCTGGCCGGTGCCGGCATAGAAGGCGAAGCACACGCCGGCCACCAGCAGGAGCAGCAGGAGGGCCCAGCGGAAAACCAGCATGAATGGATTACCAGGCGCGCGCCACTTCGGCGAAGCCGCGCGGCGCGTCGGCCTCGTTGTCGAAGGTCACGATCTCGTACGCGTCGCGCTGGGCCAGAAGTTCGCGCAGCAGCTTGTTGTTGAGCGCGTGTCCGGAACGGAATGCCGTGTAGGCCGCCAGCAAAGGCTTGCCGATGATGTAGAGGTCGCCGATCGCGTCCAGGATCTTGTGCTTGACGAACTCGTCGTCGTAGCGCAGCCCCTCGGTGTTGAGCACCTTGGTGTCGTCCATCACGATGGCATTGTCCAGACCACCGCCCAGGGCCAGGCCCTTGGAGCGCATGTATTCGACTTCCTTGGTGAAGCCGAAGGTACGGGCCCGCGCGATGTCCTTGCTGTAGGAGCCGCTGCCCATGTCGAACTCCACCCGCTGCCCGGTGGAGTTCACCACCCGGTGGTCGAAGTCGATCTCGAAGGCCAGCTTGAAGCCGTGATAAGGCTCCAGGCGCGCCCACTTCTCGTTGGCGCCCTCGCCTTCGCGCACCTCGACCGGCTTGATGACCTTGATGAAGCGGCGCGGCGCCTTTTGCAGCGCGATGCCGGCGCTTTGCAGCAGGAACACGAAGGAGGACGCCGAGCCGTCGAGGATCGGCACCTCGTCGGCCGTGATGTCGATGTACAGGTTGTCCAGCCCGAGGCCGCAACAGGCCGACATGATGTGCTCCACCGTCTGCACCTTGGCACCGCCGCGCGAGATGGTGGACGCGAGGCGCGTGTCGGTGACGAACTCGGCCTCCATCGGGATCTCGACCGGCTCGGGCAGGTCGACTCGCCGGAAGACGATGCCGGTGTCCGGCGGTGCGGGACGCAGGGTGAGTTCCACCCGTTGCCCGCTGTGAAGCCCCACGCCCACGGCGCGGCTGATGGATTTGAGGGTTCGCTGTTGCAGCACAGCATCAATTTTAGTTGGCTGCGCCGCCCATCGCGTCGCGCGCCTCGCTATCAACCCGATAGACGACACGTTGCTCCCCTTTGAAGTCTTTGACTGGCAACGGGGATTGATGGGGCAGAAGGCGTAGCGAGCGGCCCGAGGTCGCATCGAGGACCGGAGCCGTACTCTCGTACGGCGAGGACCGCAGGTGCGAGATCGGGTCGCGCAGTAGCCTTATGCCCCATCAATCAGCTTGGCGGCGGAGGAAAGCGGGGATCTCGAAGTCGTCCATGCCGCCCGACGACAGCGCATCCACCTTGGCCGCGGCCATGGTGCGGTTGGTGCGCCAGACGCTGGGCACCGACATGCCGTCGTAGTTGGGCTGCTGCGCGCCGTGGTGGCCGCTGGCGTTGGCGCCGCCACCCAGGGTGGGCACGTTGAAGGGCACGTTGTCGGTGCCGGTGCGGATCACTTCGAGCTGCGGCTGGCGCACGGCGGCGCGCGACAGGCCGGTGGCCACCACCGTCACGCGCATCTCGTCGCCCAGGCGCTCGTCGTAAGCAGCGCCGTAGATGACGTGTGCGTCCGGCGAGGCATAGGCACGGATGGTGTTCATCGCCAGCTTCGATTCGGACAGCTTCAGCGAAGCCTTCGAAGCGGTGACCAGCACCAGCACGCCCTTGGCGCCCGACAGGTCGATGCCTTCCAGCAGCGGGCAGGCCACGGCCTGCTCGGCCGCGATGCGGGCGCGGTCCGGGCCGCTGGCGGCTGCCGTGCCCATCATGGCCTTGCCGGGCTCCCCCATCACGGTGCGCACGTCTTCGAAGTCGACGTTGACCCCGCCGTACTCGTTGATGATTTCCGAGATGCCGCCCACCGCGTTCTTCAGCACGTCGTTGGCGTGGGCAAAGGCTTCCTCCTGGGTAACTTCCTCGCCCAGCACGTCGAGCAGCTTTTCGTTCAGCACCACGATCAGCGAATCGACATTCGCTTCCAGTTCGGCCAGGCCCTGCTCGGCATTGGTCATGCGGCGTCCGCCTTCCCAGTCGAAGGGCTTGGTCACCACGCCCACGGTGAGGATGCCCATTTCCTTGGCCACGCGCGCGATCACCGGCGCCGCGCCGGTGCCGGTGCCGCCGCCCATGCCGGCGGTGATGAAGAGCATGTGCGCGCCGTCGATGGCCGTGCGAATCTCGTCCACCGCGGCCTCGGCGGCCTCGCGGCCCTTGGGCGGCTTGCTGCCGGCGCCCAGGCCGCTGGTACCCAGCTGGATCACCTTGTGGGCGGGGCTGCGCGTGAGTGCCTGCGCATCGGTGTTGGCGCAGACGAACTGAACGCCCTGCACGCCGTGCTCCATCATGTGCGCCACGGCGTTGCCGCCGCCACCGCCGACCCCGATCACCTTGATCTGCGTGCCTTGGTTGAATTCTTCGACTTCGATCATTTCGATGCTCATGTCTAACTCCTTGAAATTTGCAGTTGCCGTGTGTTTCTTGAGAACAGTTTTTTTCTTGGTTCAGCGCTAGTGCTAGTGCGAGTCAGGAAGGCGGTCCGGTGCGCCGCCATCGCTCGTTGAAGTGGCGCGGCGGGCTGCCGCGCGCGAGCCAGAGTCGGTGAGTGGTGTGGAACATGGGCTAGAAGTTCCCCACGATGAAATCCTTGAAGCGGCCGAAGGCGGTTTTCACCGAGCCGCTTTTCTGCGCCACCTTGTAGCCGCGCATGCGCGCAAAGCGTGCTTCTTCCAGCAAGCCCATCACGGTGGCGGCGCGTGGCTGCGCCACCATGTCCGACAGGGCGCTCGAGTACTTCGGGATGCCGCGGCGCACGGGCTTCAAAAAGATGTCTTCGCCCAGCTCGATCATCCCGGGCATCACCGCGCTGCCGCCGGTCAGCACCACGCCGGAGGACAGCACCTCCTCGTAGCCCGACTCGCGCACCACCTGCTGCACCAGCGAGAAGATTTCCTCGACGCGCGGCTCGATCACGCCGGCCAGCGCCTGCTTGCTTAGCAGGCGCGGTCCGCGGTCACCCAGGCCCGGCACCTCGACCTGCGTGTCGGGATCGGCCAGCAGCTGCTTGGCATAGCCGTTCTCGACCTTGATGTCCTCGGCATCCTTGGTCGGCGTGCGCAGCGCCATCGCGATGTCGCTGGTGATCAGGTCGCCGGCGATCGGGATCACGGCCGTATGGCGAATGGCGCCGTTGGTGAAGATGGCCACGTCGGTGGTGCCCGCGCCGATGTCCACCAGCACCACGCCCAGCTCGCGCTCGTCTTCGGTCAGCACCGCCTGGCTGGAGGCCAGCGGGTTGAGCATCAGCTGGTCCACTTCCAGGCCGCAGCGGCGCACGCACTTGATGATGTTCTCGGCCGCGCTCTGGGCGCCGGTCACGATGTGCACCTTGGCCTCCAGCCGCATGCCGCTCATGCCGATCGGCTCCTTCACGTCCTGGCCGTCGATGACGAACTCCTGCGGCTCCACCAGCAGGAGGCGCTGGTCGCTCGAGATATTGATGGCGCGCGCCGTCTCCACCACGCGGGCGACGTCGGCCGGCGTCACCTCCTTGTCTTTCACCGCCACCATGCCGCTGGAGTTGATGCCGCGGATGTGGCTGCCGGTGATGCCGGTGTAGACACGGCTGATCTTGCAGTCGGCCATCAGCTCGGCCTCTTTCAGCGCCTGCTGGATGCTCTGCACGGTGGCGTCGATGTTCACCACCACCCCGCGCTTGAGGCCGTTGCTGGGCGCGACGCCCAGCCCGGCGAGCTTGAGCTCGCCGCTGGGCAGCACCTCGGCCACCACCGCCATCACTTTTGCGGTGCCGATGTCGAGGCCGACGACCAGGTCTTTGTAGTCTTTGGGCATATGAATGAGGCTTTCTCGTTTCTTCGCTTCGCTATTTCTTCTTGGGATCGCTGGCAACGACCGTGGTGACGCCGCGCAGGCGCAGTGCGTACGCATCCTTGTGGCGCAGGTCCGCACCCTCGAGCGATTCGAGCGTGCGGCCGTACTGGCCGGCCACCTGCCGCACCGATGCCAGGAAGCGCCGCGTGCGCACCGCCATTTCCTCGGCCTGGCCGCGGCCCAGCTCGATCACGGCACCGGTGTCCAGCTTGGCCTCCCAGCTGCCGCGCGCCGAAAGCACCAGCTCGTCGATCGCCAGGTCGTAGGGCGTGAACAGCGGCGCCAGGACCTGGTACATGCCCAGCACCTGGCCGGCCTGGGCAAGCGGACCGGACAGGCGCGGCAGCGGCTGGTCGACCTCTGCGACGTTGGCCTCGAACACCTCGCCATAACCATTGATCAGGCGCGACTCGTCGTCCTCGCCCCAGAAGGCCACCGGCACCTGCTCGGTCAGCGTGGCGCGCAGCTTGTTGGGGAACTCGCGTCGCACCACCGCCTTGCGCACCCAGGGCACCGACTCGAAGGCGCTGCGCGCCTTGGCCAGGTCCACGGTGAAAAAATTGCCCGCCAGCTGCGGCGTGACGTTGGCGCGCAGGGTCACGGCATTGGTGTGCGTGAGCTCGCCGTCGACCTTGATGCCGGCCAGCGGGAAAAAGGGTTGGCGCAGCACCCACCAGGCGCCCGCCGCCAGCAGCATGACGCCGCACAACGCAAAGAGCAGCGTTGCCACGATGTTCATGAGCCTGACGTCGAGGGGGACGGGGATGCTGTCGGCCATATCAATACGCGCCTTCTCCCGGATCGCCGGGCTTGGCCGCATCCAGGGTGGCCGAGGCCAGCACCGTCAGGCACAGGTCCTCGTAGCTGATGCCCGCCGCGCGCGCCGACATCGGCACCAGCGAATGGCTGGTCATGCCCGGCGAGGTGTTCATCTCCAAAAGGAAGGGCTTGTTGTCGCTGGCGCGGATCATCAGATCGGCCCGGCCCCAGCCGCGGCAGCCCAGCGTGCGGTAGGCCGCCAGCGACAGGTGCTGGATCTCGCTTTCCAGTGCGGGCGGCAGCCCGCTCGGGCAGTGATACTTCACGTCGTCAGTGAAGTACTTGTTCTGGTAGTCGTAGGCGCCATCGGGCGCGGCGATGCGCACCACCGGCAGCGCCTGCGCGTACTGGCCGCTGCCCAGCACGGCGCAGGTGACTTCCTGGCCTTCGATGAATTCCTCGCACAGCACGTCGGCGTCGTAGCGGGCGGCCAATTGGACGGCCTCCTGCATTTCCGAGTAGCCCTTGACCTTGGTCACGCCGATGGAGGAACCCTCGCGCGGCGGCTTCACGATGAGCGGCAGGCCCAGCACGTCGGGCACGGCGCGCACCTGCTCCAGGCTTTGCTGGTCGAATGCCAGGCGCGCGTAGCGCGGGGTCGACAGGCCGTCGGCCACCCAGATGCGCTTGGTCATGACCTTGTCCATCGCGACGGCCGAGGCCATTACGCCGGAGCCGGTGTAGGGAATGCCCAAGAGCTCCAGCGCGCCTTGCACCGTGCCGTCTTCGCCGTGCCGTCCGTGCAGGGCAATGAAGCAGCGCGCGAAGCCCTCGCGCTTGAGCTCCTCCAGCGCCCGCTCGCTGGGGTCGAAGGCATGGGCATCGACGCCGCGCGAACGCAGTGCGCCCAGCACACCGTTGCCCGACATGAGCGACACGTCGCGCTCGGCCGAGCTGCCGCCCAGAAGGACAGCGACCTTGCCGAATTCAATGGGGAGGGGGGTGCTCACTGCTTGCTTTCCTTTGTTCCTGCGGTGGCGGCCGGCGTTGCGGCCAGTTCCACCACCTTGGCAGGCACGGCGCCGATCGAGCCGGCGCCCATGCAGATCACGACGTCACCGTCCCTCCCGTTGTCCACAATGGCCTGCGGCATGTCGGCGATGTCGTCGACGAAGACCGGCTCGACCTTGCCCGCCACGCGCAGTGCGCGTGCCAGCGAGCGGCCGTCTGCCGCCACGATGGGCGCCTCGCCGGCGGCATAGACCTCGCCGAGCAGCACCGCATCGGCCTGGCCGATCACCTTGACGAAATCCTCGAAGCAGTCGCGCGTACGGCTGTAGCGGTGCGGCTGGAAGGCCAGCACCAGCCGGCGCCCGGGGAAGGCGCCGCGCGCCGCCGCGATGGTGGCCGCCATCTCCACCGGGTGGTGGCCGTAGTCGTCGATCAGGGTCAACGCGCCGCCGGTCGGCAGGGCCACCTCGCCATAACGCTGGAAGCGCCGCCCCACGCCCTTGAAGTCGGCCAGGCCGCGCTGCACCGCTTCGTCCGGGATGCTCAGCTCCACCGCCATGGCAATCACCGACAGCGCATTGCGCACGTTGTGCTCGCCCGGCAGGTTCAGCGTGATGGATAGGTCCGGCAGGGTGATGCCGTTGCGCCGCTGCACCGTGAAGTGCATCTGTCCGCCAACGGCCTTCACGTCCACCGCGCGCACCTGCGCCTCTTCGTCGAAGCCGTAGCTGGTGACCGGGCAGGACACCTGCGGCACGATCTCGCGCACCGCCGGGTCGTCGATGCACAGGATCGCCACGCCATAGAAGGGCATGCGATGCAGGAAGTCGACGAAGGCGCCCTTGAGCCGCGCGAAATCGTGGCCGTAGGTCTCCATGTGGTCGGCATCGATGTTCGTCACCACCGCCATCACGGGCAGCAGGTTGAGAAAGGATGCGTCCGACTCGTCCGCTTCCACCACGATGTAGTCGCCGCTGCCCAGCCGTGCGTTGGTGCCGGCGCTGTTCAGGCGCCCGCCGATGACGAAGGTCGGGTCCAGCCCCGCGGCCGCGAGCACGCTGGCCGCCAGGCTGGTGGTGGTGGTCTTGCCATGCGTGCCGGCGATCGCGATGCCCTGCTTCAGGCGCATCAGCTCGGCCAGCATCAGGGCACGCGGCACCACCGGGATCTTCTTCTCTCGGGCGGCCAGCACCTCGGGGTTGTCGGCCTTCACCGCGGTCGAGGTGACGACCGCATCCGCCCCCGCGATGTTGGCCGCGTCATGGCCCACGCAGGTGACGATGCCCAGCCCTGCCAGCCGGCGCAAGGTGGCGCTGTCGGCCAGGTCGGAGCCGGAGATCTGGTAGCCCAGGTTGAGCAGCACTTCGGCAATGCCGCTCATGCCGGAGCCGCCCAGGCCGACGAAATGAATATGTCTGACAGCGTGCTTCATGAGCAGACCCCCTTCGCAAGCGAAGTGAAATCCACTCGGGAAACACCGCGGAACCGGCTTTGCCGGGCCGCTGGTGTTGCCCCCTTGAGGGGGGATCCGAAGCGACACGAAGTGCGCGGAGATTCGGGGGTGGGCGTCATTTCACGAGCTCCTCGCAGGCACGGACGACTTCGATGACCGCTTCGGTCTTTTGCAGGCTCTTGGCCCTTGTGGCGCGCTCGAGCAGCGCGGCGCGTGATGTCTTTTGCAGCAAATCGGAAAGCAATTCAGGAGTGAGCTCGGACTGTTGAACGAGCCAGCCGCCGCCCGCGTCGACCAGGAAGCGCGCGTTGGTGGTCTGGTGGTCGTCCACCGCCGATGGAAAGGGAACGAACAGCGCGGCCGCACCTACCGCCGCGATCTCGGTCACGGTGCTGGCGCCGGCGCGCGCGATGACGAGATCGGCTTGTGCAAAAGCCTCGGCCGTCTCATCGATGAAAGGGGTGAGCTCGGCTTCGACGCCGGCGGCCGCGTAGTTGGCGCGCAGCTCGTCGATCTGCTTGGCGCCGCTCTGATGCAGCACGATCGGGCGGTCTTGCTCGGCAATGCGCGCCAGTGCCTGCGGCACGATGGTGTTCAGCGCCTTGGCACCCAGGCTGCCGCCCACCACCAGGAGCTTGAGCGGCCCGCTGCGCCCGGCAAAGCGCGTGGCAGGATCGGGCTGCGAGAGAAAGGCCTCGCGCAGCGGATTGCCCACCCATCGCGCCTTCTTCAGCACGTTGGGAAAAGCGCTGAAGATGCGGTCGGCCACGCCGGCCAACACCTTGTTGGCCATGCCGGCCACCGAGTTCTGCTCGTGCAGCACCAGCGGCTTGCCCAGGAGCACGCTCATCATGCCGCCTGGAAAGGTGATGTAGCCGCCCAGGCCCACCACCACGTCGGGCTTGACCCGGCGCACCACGCCGATGCTCTGCCAGAAGGCACGCAAGAGCTTGAGCGGCAGCAGCGCGAGGGTGATCAAGCCCTTGCCGCGCACGCCGCCGAACGCGACCGGCTCGAAGGCGAAGCCGCGCGGCGGCACCAGTTGCTGCTCCATGCCGGTGGGTGCGCCCAGCCAGTGCACGCGCCAGCCGCGCGCGCGCAGGGCCTCGGCCACTGCCAGGCCGGGGAAGATGTGGCCGCCCGTACCGCCCGCCATGATCAGGGCCGTCTTCATACGCGGCCTCCCCTCATGAGGACTCTGTTCTCGTAATCGATCCGCAGAACGATCGCGAGCGCGATGAGATTCATGATGATGGCCGAGCCGCCATAGCTCATGAGCGGCAAGGTCAGGCCCTTGGTCGGCAGCGCGCCCAGGTTCACGCCCATGTTGATGAAGGTCTGGAAGCCGATCCAGACGCCGATGCCCTGCGCCACCAGGCCCGAGAACACGCGGTCCAGGGCGATCGCCTGGCGGCCGATGTGCATGATGCGGCGCGTCATCCACAGGAACAGCACGATGGCGGCGAGCACGCCCACCAGGCCGAATTCCTCGCCGATCACGGCCAGGAGAAAGTCGGTGTGCGCCTCGGGCAGCCAGTGCAGCTTCTCGACGCTGCCGCCCAGGCCGACGCCGAAGATCTCGCCGCGGCCGATGGCGATCAGCGAGTGCGAGAGCTGATAGCCCTTGCCCAGCGCATTGGTCTCGCTCCAGGGGTCGAGGTAGGCAAAGATGCGCTCGCGCCGCCAGGGCGAGGACGCCACGATCATGCCGAAGGCCACCACCACCAAGGTGGCGATGACGAAGAACATGCGTGCGTTGACGCCGCCCAGGAACAGGATGCCCATCGCGATCACCGCGATCACCATGAAGGCGCCCATGTCCGGCTCGGCCAAGCACAGCATGCCCACCACCACCACCGCGATGCCCATCGGCAGCACGGCGCGAAAGAAGCGCTCCTTGATCTCCATCTTGCGCACCATGTAGCTGGCCGCATACAAGACCATGGCCAGCTTGGCGAGCTCGGAGGGCTGGAAGTTGGTGATGCCCAGCGGGATCCAGCGGCGGGCGCCGTTCACGCTCTTGCCAATGTGCGGAATCAGCACCGCCACCAGCAGCAGCAAGGAAATGATGAAGAGCCAGGGCGCGGCGCGCTCCCAGTTGCGCATCGGCACCTGGAAGGCCAGCAAGGCCGCAATGAACGCCACCGTCAGCGAGATCGCGTGGCGGGTGAGGAAATAGGTTTCCTGGAAATTGGCGCGGGCAAAGCGCGGGTTGTCGCCGATCGCGATGGAGGCCGAATAGACCATCACCAGGCCCCAGGCCAGCAAGGCGACCGTGACCCACAGCAGCGCCTGGTCGAAGCCCAGCACGCGCACCGGCGCAGCGCGCGTCTGCGTGACGCCGGCGCCGCCCAGATGCACCGGCAGGTGCATGGGCAAGGCGTCCACGCCGCTCCGGGCGTGGCCGGTCAAGCGGCGCCACAGGCCGCCCAGGCGGCTGGCCTCGTTGCTGCTGGCGGCGATCGCGGCGCTGTTCACGCGATGTCTCCTTCATCGGCCGCCAGTTGCTGCACGGCCTCGCAGAACACGGCAGCGCGATGCGCGTAGTCCTTGAACATGTCGAAGCTGGCGCAGGCCGGCGACAGCAGCACCGCGTCGCCCGGATTGGCGCGCTGCGCCGCGGCTTGCACCGCCTCCTGCATGGAGGCCGCATGCCGCGGGCTGACGCCGCTGCCGGCCAGGGCCTGCTCGATCAGCGGCGCATCGCGCCCGATCAGGATCACGGCGCGCGCGTAGCGGGACACCGGCTCGGCCAGTGGCGAGAAATCCTGCCCCTTGCCTTCGCCGCCCAGGATCAGCACCACGCGGCGGTCCACGCCCAGGCCGATCAGCGCGGCCACGGTGGCGCCGACGTTGGTGCCTTTGCTGTCGTCGAAGTACTCGACCTCGTCGATGATGGCCACCGGCTCTACCCGGTGTGGCTCGCCGCGGTATTCGCGCAGGCCGAACAGCATGGGCGCCAGCGCACAGCCGGCGGACACGGCCAGGGCCAGCGCCGCCAGCGCGTTGAGCGCGTTGTGCTGGCCGCGGATGCGCAGGGCATCGGCCGGCATCAGGCGCTGCAGGTGGATCTCTTCTTCCTGCAGGGCGGCGCCGCGCTTGCGCTTGATCGTTTCATCCGCTTCATGGGCGCGCACCAGCCAGGCCATGCCGTTGATGCGCTCGATGCCGTAGTCGCCCGGCCGCTGCGGCAGGGCGGCACCAAAGGTGACATGGGCGCGCACTTGCGGACGCTGCAACTTCACTTTCACGGGCGGCGGCAGCATGGCCATCACGGCCGGGTCATCGCGGTTGAGCACCATCAGGCCCTTGCTGCCGAAGATGTGCGCCTTAGCCTGGGCGTAGGCGTCCATGTCGCCATGCCAGTCCAGATGGTCCTGCGTCACGTTGAGCACGGTGGCGGCGGTGGGCTCGAAGCCCTGCACCGAATCGAGCTGGAAGCTGGACAGCTCCAGCACCCAGACCTCGGGCAGGTCCTGGCCGTCGATGCGCGCGGCCAGCGTGTCGAGCAGGGTCGGGCCGATATTGCCGGCCACCGCCACGCGCTTGCCGGCCCGCTCCACCAGCTGGCCGGTGAGCGAAGTGACCGTGGTCTTGCCATTGGTGCCGGTGATGGCGAGCACTGCGGGCGTGTAGCCGCGCGGTTTGGGTGGCTCGACCACAGGCGCGGGCAGCTCGGCCTCGTCGTCCAGGGGTGCAGGCGCGGGCGCTTGCTCATCGTCGTCGGTGTCGGTGTCGGCGTCCGCAAGCTCGACGCTCGGTTCGACTGCGGTCGGCGTCGGCTCCTCCGGCGCGGCGGCTTCCTGATCCTCGGCCGGGGCCGCATCGATCGGCGCCTCGGCCTCGCTCGGCGGCACCGCCAGGTCGGCCAGCGCCAGCGCGAAAAGATCGAGCTCCCCGCCCACCGGCAGCCCGGTGGCGCGCGCGGCCGTCACCACCGGCGCCAGCGCCTGCGGCGACAGCCCGGGGGAGCAGTAGACGGCGCGAATCGGCGTGCCTTCGATCAGCGCCGCACTGAAGGGCCCGCCGGCGAAGACGGCTTGCGGAAGCTCCTGCCGCAGCTGCGCCAGTTGCGGCGGCGCCTCGCGCGTGTCGGCCACGGTCACCACGGCGCCATGGCGGGCGCACCAGCGCGCCATGGCCAGACCCGAGGCGCCCAGGCCCAGGATCAGCACGTGGAGTTGGTTCAGATGCTTCACTGCCTTTGACCCGCTATCTCAACTTGAGCGTCGACAGACCCACGAGGCACAGCAGCATCGTGATGATCCAGAAGCGCACAACCACCTGGGTCTCGCGCCATCCGCTCTTTTCGTAGTGGTGATGCAGCGGCGCCATCTTCAGCACGCGCCGCCCTTCGCCGTAGCGGCGCTTGGTGTATTTGAAGTAGCTGACCTGGGCCATCACCGAGATCGCCTCGACCACGAAGATGCCGCCCATCACGAAGAAGACGATCTCCTGGCGCACGATCACCGCGATGGTGCCCAGCGCGCCGCCCAGCGCCAGTGCGCCGACGTCGCCCATGAAGACCTGCGCCGGATGCGTGTTGAACCACAGAAAAGCCAGGCCCGCGCCAGCCATCGCCGAGCAGAACACCAGCAGCTCGCCCGAGCCGGGGATGTGCGGGAACAAGAGGTATTTGGAATAGACGGCGCTGCCGGTGACGTAGGCGAACACGCCCAGCGCCGAGCCGACCATCACCACCGGCATGATGGCCAGGCCGTCCAATCCGTCGGTGAGGTTCACGGCGTTGCTCGCGCCCACGATCACCAGATAGGTCAGCACGACGAATCCGACGCCGCCCAGCGGGTAGCTCACTTCCTTGAAGAAGGGCACCAGGAGGTCGGTCTTGGGCGGAAAGCTCAGGTCGAAGCCGGAACGCACCCAGGCATAGAACAGCTCCAGCACGCGCCAGTTCGACACCTCGGAAATGCTGAACAAAAGGTAGAAGGCGGCCAGGAGGCCGATCAGCGACTGCCAGAAATACTTCTCGCGCGAGCGCATGCCCTCGGGGTCCTTCTTGACCACCTTGCGCCAGTCGTCCACCCAGCCGATGGCACCAAAGCCCAGGGTCACCCACAGCACGATCCAGACGAAGCGGTTGCTCAGGTCGAACCACAGCAAGGTGGCCAGCGCGATGGAGAACAGCACCAGCACGCCGCCCATGGTGGGCGTGCCGCTCTTCACCAGATGCGTTTCCATCGCGTAGCCGCGCACCGGCTGGCCGATCTTCAATGCCGTCAGGCGCCGGATCACCGCCGGGCCGGCGATGAGGCCGACCAGGAGGGCCGTGAGCGCGGCCATCAGCGCGCGGAAAGTCAGGTACTGGAAAACGCGCAGGAACCCGAACTCGGGTGACAGCGTCTGCAGCCATTGGGCCAGGCTCATGAGCATGGGGACTTGCCTGGAACACTACGCATGCCCGGCCTCCTCTTGATTGTTGTTCTGGATGTGCTGGGCGATCGCCTGCACCACGCGCTCCATCTTCATGAAGCGCGATCCTTTGACGAGCACGCTCGACACGCGCGGCAGCTTGGCTCGCACGGCGTCGTTGAGCGCCTCGATCTGGTCGTTGTCGAAATGCCGGCACTCGCCGGCGCCCATGGCTTCGGCCTCGAAGGCGCCCACGCTGTGTGCCGCCTGCGTGCCCAGCGCGTAGACGCATTCGATGCCGCGGGCGGCCGCCCAGGCGCCGATCTCGGCGTGGAACTGCGGCCCCTGGTCGCCCACCTCGCCCATGTCGCCCAGCACCAGCAGGTGCGGCGCCGGCAGGGCGGCCAGCACGTCGATGGCAGCGCGCATGGAATCGGGGTTGGCGTTGTAGGTGTCGTCCACCACGGTGAGCGCCTGGCCGTTGGCGCGCATCAACACGCGCGCGTTGGAGCGGCCGCTCACGGGCTGGAAGGCACCCAGGCCCTGCGAGATCTTTTCCAGCGAGACGCCGGCAGCCAGCGCGCAGGCGGTGGCCGCCATCGCGTTGACCACGTTGTGCCGGCCCGCGATGTGCAGCTTGCAGTGCACGCTGCCCAGCGGCGTACGCAGCGCCGCATCCCAATAGTCGCCGCGCCACGTCGCCTCGGCCAGCGAAATGTCGGCATCCGCCTGCTCGCCGAAAGTGAGGCAGCGCCGCGGCGCGCCCTGGTGCGCCAGTTCGGTCCACAGTGCCGTGAAGGCATCGCCATGCGGAAACACCGCGGTGCCGTCGGCGGGCAGGGCTTCGAAGACCTGGCCGTTCTCGCGCGCCACCGCTTCCACCGTGGCCATGAACTCCTGGTGCTCGCGCTGCGCATTGTTGACCAGCGCGATGGTGGGCTGGGCAATGGCGGCCAGGCGGGCGATCTCGCCCGGGTGGTTCATGCCCAGTTCGACCACCGCCAGCTGGTGCTGGGCGGCAAGGCGCAGCACGGTGAGCGGCAGGCCGATCTCGTTGTTGAAGTTGCCGCGCGTGGCCAGCGAACGCTCGGGCCCGGCGCCAGCCGCCAGGATGGCGGCGATCATCTGCGTGACCGTGGTCTTGCCGTTGCTGCCGGTGACGGCCACCAGCGGCAGATCGAATTGCACACGCCAGCCGCTGGCCAGGGCGCCGAGCGCGGCCAGGGTGTCGGGCACTTCCAGGCCCGGCAGGCCGGCGGCTTCCAGGCCGCCGTGCGCGATGGCCGCGACGGCACCGGCCGCCTTGGCTTCGGGAAGAAAGTTGTTGGCGTCGAAGTGCTCGCCCTTGAGTGCGACGAACAGGTCGCCGGCGACCAGGCTGCGGGTGTCGGTGTGCACACGCGCCACCGGCGTCGCGCCGCTGCCCACCAGGCGGGCGCCCGGGAGCCATGCCAGGGCCTGCTCCAGCGTCATCATCGTCATGCTGCGCTCCTTCGGGCCGCCAGGGCGTCGGCGGCGTGAACGCGATCGGAAAAGGCGATGCGCTCGCCACCGGCCACTTCCTGCCAGGCCTCGTGGCCGCGGCCGGCCAGGAGCACCACGTCGTGCGGTGCGGCCTGGGCAATGGCCTGGGCGATGGCGCGGGCGCGGTCGGGCTCGACCTGCACGTGCTCCGGACTGGCCAGGCCCAGCAGGATCTGGCTGATGATGGCGTCGGGCTTCTCGCTGCGCGGGTTGTCACTGGTGACAACCACGCGGTCGGCCTGCGCCTCGGCCACCGCGGCCATCATGGGCCTCTTGATCGGATCGCGGTCGCCGCCGCAACCGAACAGGCACCAAAGCCGGCCGCCACGCTGCTGCGTCAAGGGCTTGAGACCGGCCAGGGCCTTGTCCAGCGCGTCCGGCGTGTGGGCGTAGTCGACCACCACCATCGGCGCGTCGGCGCAACCGGCCACGCGCTCCATGCGCCCGGGCACGGGGCTGAGCTGCGCGCAGGCTGCCACGGCCTGCGAAAGGTTGAGGCCCAGCGCACGCAAGGTGCCCAGCACGCCCAGCAGGTTCGCCACGTTGTACTGGCCGATCAGGCCGGTGGCCATCTGCTCGGATGGCACGCCGGCCTCCTGCACGGTGAAGCGCAGGCCCTTGGCGTCGTAGCCAATGTCGCGCGCTTGCAGGCGCGCCGCCGCGCCGGCGGCAGAAACAGTCCAGATGTCCAGGGTCCGGGCCCGGCTGCGGCCGCCCAGGCTGGCCACCAGGCTTGCGCCCTGCACGTCGTCGACGTTCACCACCGCGGCGCGCAACCCGGGCCAGGCAAAGAGCTCAGCCTTGGCCTCCCAGTAGGCGTCCATGCTGCCGTGGTAGTCCAGGTGGTCCTGCGTGAAATTGGTGAACACCGCCACGGAGATGCGGCTGCCGTCCAGGCGCCGTTCGGCGATGCCGATGGAAGAGGCTTCGATGGCGCAGGCCGAATAGCCCTGGCTGACGAAGTCGCGCAAGCACCCTTGCAGCATCACCGGGTCGGGCGTGGTGAGGCCGGTGTAGGTGAGTTCCGGCGGCCGGCCGATGCCCAGCGTGCCGACCAGCGCGCAGGGGCCGCGCCCCGGCAGGCCGGAGATGGCTTCCGACAGCCACCAGGCGGTGGACGTCTTGCCGTTGGTGCCGGTCACTGCCAGCAGATCGAGCTGATCGGATGGTTGGCCGTAGTAGTGCGCCGCGATCGGGCCGGTGGCGGCCTTCAGGCCGGCGTAGCTGGCCACCGCCTCGCCCGCGAAGCCGAAGGCCTCGACGCCCTCGTGCTCCACCAGGCAAGCGGCGGCACCCTGCGCCAGTGCGGCCGCCACATGGCGGCGGCCGTCGGCGGCCGCACCGGGCCAGGCAACGAAGCCGTCGCCCGCGCCGATGCGCCGGCTGTCCGCATGCAACGCGCCGCGCACACGCGCGCGCAGCCACTGTGCGGCTTCCTGGGGGGTGTGCAGTACGGTCACCATGATCAGAAGCTCTCGTCCACGCCGGTGGTCACCACCAGCGGTTTGACTGCCAGATCGGGCGCTACGTTCATCATGCGCAGGGTCTGCTGCACCACCTCGCTGAACACCGGCGCCGCCACCAGGCCGCCGAAGTACTGGCCGTTGCTCGGCTCGTCGATCATCACCGCGACGATGATCCGCGGCTTGTCGATGGGCGCCATGCCGGTGAACCAGGAGCGGTACTTGTTGTGCGCGTAGCCGCGCCCCACCTGCTTGTGCGCCGTGCCCGACTTGCCGCCCACCGAGTAGCCGATGGTCTGCGCGCGCGTGCCGGTGCCGCCCGGTCCGGCGGCCATCTGCAGCATGGTGCGGATCGAGCGCGCGGTCTGGGGCGAGAACACCTTGACGCCGACCGCTGGTTCGCTGTTCTTGAGGATGGTGGCGGGAATGAGCTGGCCGTCGTGTGCCAGCGCGGTGTAGGAATGCGCCATCTGGAACAGCGAGGCCGACAGGCCGTAGCCGTAGGCCATGGTGGCCTGCTCCACCGGCTTCCAGCTCTTCCAGGGGCGCAAGCGGCCGGTGACGGCGCCGGGGAATTGCACCTGGGGCTTTTGCCCGTAGCCCAGCGCCGTGTAGACGGTCCACATCTCCTGGGGCGTCATGCGCTGCGCGATCTTGAGCGCACCGATGTTGCTGGACTTCTGGATCACGCCCTCCACCGTCAGCGCGCCGTAGTTGTGGGTGTCGCTGATGGTGAAGCCGCCCATGCTCATGCGGCCCGGGCTGGTGTCGATCACCGTCTTGGGCGAGATGCGGCCGGCCTCCAGCGCCATCGCCGCGGTGATGGGCTTCATGGTGGAGCCGGGCTCGAAGGTGTCGGTGAGCGCGCGGTTGCGCAGCTGCTCGCCCGACAGGTTGGTGCGCTTGTCGGGCACGTAGCTCGGGTAGTTGGCCAGCGCCAGGATCTCGCCGGTGACGGCGTCCAGCACCACCACGCTGCCGGCCCTTGCCTTGTGGGCGGTCACGGCGTCGCGCAGCTTCTGGTAGGCGAAGAACTGCACCTTGCTGTCGATCGACAGCTGGATGTCCTTGCCGTCCAGCGGCGGCACCGTCTCGCCCACGCCCTCGACCACACGGCCCAGTCGGTCCTTGATGACGCGGCGCGAGCCGGCCTTGCCGGCCAGCGCCTTGTCGAAGGCCAGCTCGATGCCCTCCTGGCCGTTGTCCTCGACATTGGTGAAGCCCACCACGTGCGCGGCCGATTCGCCTTCGGGGTACTCGCGCTTGTATTCGCGGCGCTGGTAGATGCCCTTGACGTCGAGATCGGCGATCTGCTTGGCGATGGGTTCGTCGACCTGCCGCTTGATCCAGACGAAGGTCTTGTCCTCGTCCTGCAGCTTCTTGTCGAAGTCTTTCTGCGGCATCTCCAGGAGCTTGGCCACCTGCCGGAGCTTGGCGCGCACCTGCGGGTCGTCGCGCTCCACGTCCTCGGGAATGGCCCAGATGCTGGGCGCCACCACACTGGAGGCCAGCAAGAGGCCGTTGCGGTCCAGGATGCGGCCGCGGTTGGCCGGCAGCTCCAGGGTGCGCGCATAGCGCACCTCGCCCTGGCGCTGGAAGAAGGAATTGCCGATCACCTGCACGTAGGCGGCCCGCCCCGCCAGCACGATGAAGCCCAGCGCAATGCCCGCCACGATGAGCTTGCTGCGCCAGACCGGCGTCTTGCTCGCCAGCAGCGGGCTGGTGGTGTAGCGGACGCTGCGCCGGCTCACGGGGCGCTCCTCTTCGACGCGGGCGCGGCGGTGCGTGCGCCCGCTGCGGCAGCCGTGGCGGGCGTCGTCGGTGGCGGCGGCGGCGCCACGGCCGGGATCACGCTGCCGTCGGGCCGCACGTACTGCGTGATGGCCGGCGTGGCGGTGCGCATCTTGAGCTGCTCGCGCGCCAGTTTCTCCACCCGCAAGGGCGTGGCCTGGGCGCGCTTTTCCAGCTGCAGGCGCTCGAAGTCGAGCTCGATGCGGCGCGTCTCCTGCTCGGCGCGGTGCATCTGCGTGTACAGCTGGCGCGCCGTGTATTGCACGTGCACCAGGTACAGCGCGGAGCCGATCACGGCCATCAGCAAGAGCAGGTTGAAGCGGGTGATCATGCAGCCCCCGTGCGCTCGGCCACGCGCAGGATGGCGCTGCGTGCGCGCGGATTGCCCTGCACCTCGGCCTCGGAGGGCTTGATGCGGCCGATGGAGCGCAGCTTCATTTCCCGGGGCTCGGCAAAGGGCGCGCGGCGGTCGAACACCTCGCGCGAATGCTTGGCGATGAACTGCTTGACGATGCGGTCTTCCAGCGAGTGGAAGCTGATCACCGCCAACCGACCCTGGGGCTTGAGCACGGACAGGCTGGCTTCTAGCGCCTGTTGCAGCTCTTCAAGCTCGGCATTGATGAAAATCCGAAGAGCCTGAAATGTGCGCGTTGCAGGGTTCTGGCCCGGCTCGCGGGTTTTGACCGTGCCAGCCACGAGCTCGGCCAGCTCGGCGGTGGTTGAAATTGGGCCCCGTTCCTGTCGGCGAGCTGCAATCGCCTTTGCAATCTGAACAGCAAACCGTTCTTCGCCATAGTCACGGATGACCTCCGCAATTTGTTGGGGTTCGGCCGTTGCCAGCCAATCGGCGACGCTCTCCCCGCGCGTGGTGTCCATGCGCATGTCGAGCGGGCCGTCGAAACGAAAAGAAAAACCCCGTGCGGGGTTGTCGATCTGGGGAGAGCTGATGCCGAGGTCCATCAACAGGCCACCGACACTGGCCGGCGCCAACTCTCCCAGATGCCTGAATCCCTGGTGCCGGATGGAAAAACGCGCATCCTCGATGCGCGCTGCTTCGGCCACCGCTTCCGCATCCTTGTCGTAGGCGATGAGCCGGCCCTCCGGCGCCAGCCGCGAAAGGATGGCCCGGGAATGGCCGCCGCGCCCGAAGGTCGCGTCGACGAAGGTGTCGCGCGAGCCTTCCGCCTGGAGCGCGTCGACCGCTTCTTCCAGGAGCACGGTGGTGTGGGTCCATGGGGTTTCCAACGCCGTCTCTCTCGTGATCAGAAGGCCAGGTCCTGCAAGGCTTCGGACGCCAGGCCGGCCGCAATGGCCTCGGCCTCCTTGGCGTCGTGCGTTGCCTTGTCCCACAACTCGAAGTGGCTGCCCATGCCCAGGAGCAGCGTCTCGCGCGAGATGCTGGTGGCAGCGCGCAACTCGGGCGAGATGAGGATACGACCGGTGGAATCCATTTCGACGTCCATGGCATTGCCCAGAAACAGGCGCTTGAGCCATTGGTCCTTGAGCGGCATGGCGGCGATACGCTCGCGGAACTGCTCCCAGGCGGGACGCGGGAAGATCATCAGGCAGCCGTGCGGGTGGCGCGTCACGGTCAGCGCGCCGGCCGCGGTGGCGACCAGGACGTCACGATGCCGGGTCGGCACCGATAGCCGCCCCTTGGCATCCAGACTCAACGATGACGCGCCTTGAAACACGACTTACGAAACCCTTTTACGGCATCGGTACGCACCCAATAGAGGCATGTACGGACACTTTTTCCCACTTAAATGCACTTTTTTGCACTGTAGCAGGAAACAACTAACGCGCAACGGGTGCGAGCTGTATTTTTTGTAATGGAATCAAGGACTTAGCGGTGTTTTCAAGAAACGAAACGGCCGAAAAAGTCCTTTAGAAGTAAGTACTTAGCAAGGGCACTGAATGTTGTTTGTGAAACATTGCGGCGCTTAACAATGAAGCGGCTTGCGCCGAGAAGGTGAAAAGTACCGCTGCAAAGCGCGCAAAAAGCACGCGGCGCCCGAAGGCGCCGCGCACGAGGTCCAAAGCGCCTGGCGCGCTACAGGATGAAGCGCGACAGGTCCTCGTCGTGGCTCAGCGCCTTGAGCCGTTCGTCCACGTAGGCGGCATCGATGTGGATGGTCTGGCCGGAAAAGCGGGTGGCGTCGAAGCTGGCCTCATCCAGCAGCCGCTCCATCACCGTGGACAAACGGCGCGCGCCGATATTCTCGGTGCGCTCGTTGACCTCGAAGGCGATGCTGGCCAGGCGGGTGATGCCGTCGGGGGTGAACTCGAGGGTGACGCCCTCGGTCGCCAGCAGCGCCTGGTACTGCTTGACCAGCGAGGCGCGGGTCTGGGTCAGGATGCTCTCGAAATCCGCCACCGAGAGCGATTGCAGCTCGACCCGGATCGGAAAGCGCCCCTGCAGCTCGGGAATCAGGTCGCTGGGCTTGCTCAGGTGGAAGGCACCGCTGGCCACGAACAGGATGTGATCGGTGCGCACCATGCCGTACTTGGTGCTGACCGAGGTGCCTTCCACCAGCGGCAGCAGGTCGCGCTGCACGCCCTGGCGCGACACGTCGGCGCCCTGCGCATCGCTGCGCGTGGCGACCTTGTCGATCTCGTCGATGAAGACGATGCCGTTCTGCTCGGCATTGGTGATGGCCTGGGCGCGGATCTCGTCCTCGTTGACCAGCTTGGCGGCCTCCTCGTCGATCAAGAGGCCCATGGCCTCCCCGATCTTGAGCTTGCGCGTCTTGCGCTTGGTCTGGCCGAGCTGACCGAACATGCCGCGCAGCTGCTCGGCCATTTCTTCCATGCCGGCCGGGCCCATGATCTCGAAGGGCGCGCGCGCCTCGGCCAAGTCGATCTCGATCTCCTTGTCGTCCAGCTGCTTCTCGCGCAGCTTCTTGCGAAAGGCCTGGCGCGTGGTGCTGCCGCTGTCGGTGAGCAAGGTGCCGTCGGCGCCGCGCGCGGGCGGCAACAGCACGTCGAGGATGCGCTGCTCGGCGGCGTCCTCGGCGCGCATGCGCACCTTGGCGCTTTCGGCTTCGCGAGTCTGCTTGACAGCCACTTCGGCCAGGTCGCGGATGATGGAATCGACGTCCTTGCCCACATAGCCCACCTCGGTGAACTTGGTGGCTTCGACCTTGATGAAGGGCGCATCCGCCAGCCGCGCCAGGCGGCGCGCGATCTCGGTCTTGCCGACACCCGTGGGACCGATCATGAGGATGTTCTTGGGCGTGATTTCGGCGCGCAGCTTGGCGTCCACCTGCTGGCGGCGCCAGCGGTTGCGCAGGGCAATGGCCACCGCGCGCTTGGCATCGACCTGGCCGACGATGTGGTTGTCGAGTTCGGAGACGATCTCTTGGGGGGTCATCGTCATGTTCAGAGCGTCTCTACCGTGTGGTTCATGTTGGTGTAGATGCAAAGCTCGCCGGCAATCGCCAGCGATTTGCGCACGATCTCTTCGGCGCTGAGCTCAGTGTTCTGCAGGAGCGCGATGGCCGCGGACTGCGCGTAGACGCCGCCGGATCCGATCGCCACGATGCCCTGCTCGGGCTCCAGCACGTCGCCGTTGCCGGTGATGATGAGCGAGGTGCTCGCGTCGGCCACCGCCAGCATGGCCTCCAGGCGGCGCAGCACGCGGTCGGTGCGCCAGTCCTTGGTCAGCTCGATGGCCGCGCGGGCCAGTTGGCCCTGGTGCTTCTCGAGCTTGGCTTCGAAGCGCTCGAACAGCGTGAAGGCATCGGCCGTGGCGCCGGCAAAGCCGGCCAGCACCTTGCCGTTGTAGAGGCGCCGCACCTTGCGAGCCGTGCCCTTGATGACGACGTTGCCCAGGGTGACCTGGCCGTCGCCGCCGATGGCGACCTGGTCACCGGCGGGCGTCTTGCGGCGCACGCTGACGATGGTGGTTCCGTGAAATTGTTCCATCGCAGCAATTTGGGGCCGGCCTTGCGGAAATGCAAGGCTGCTTGCTTGATGAAACTATTTGCTGCGAACGATGACGTTGGCGTGGTCGGTGATGCCCACCACGTGGAAGAAGGTAGCCACCAGGCGGTGCACGTCGACGAATTCGACGCGCAGTCCCCGCTCCTCGTGCGCGGCCACCCAGTCGATCAGCGCGCGCGCCGCTTCCAGGTCGACCCGCAGCAGCGCCGCGCAGGAGACGGCGGGCATCAGTGCCTGCGTCAGTTCGGCATCCAGGCGCTGCAGCAGCGGCCGGCAATCGCCGCTGAGCTGGCCCACCAGCGCCGCGCGGCTCGGTGCCGCCGGCGCAACTTCCGCAGCCGCCGCGACGCCATCGTCCAGTTGGGCGTAGCTGCCGCGCGGATCCACCCAGGGCGGCGGCGACACCTCGTAGGTGATGCAGTAGTTGAGCGCAGCCAGCTCATACATATCGGGCTCGTGCACCGCGCGCAGCACCGCCATGCGCAGCTGCCACCAGGCCACGTCGACGTCGCGGTCGCCGGTGGGCGCGGCCTGGCTCAGCACCGCCAGCAGCTGGTCGGTGCCGCCGAAGCGCAGTTGCACCGGCGAATCGGCCCAGTGATTGAAGAGCGCCCGCAGCGGCGGCGCGGCATCGGGCTCGATGGCCGCCAGCGCGCTCCAGTCCATTTCCCAGACCGGGCCGGCTGCCGCCAGGGCGCGGGTGAGTTCACCCAGGCTGGCACGGCTGAGCACTTCGGGGCAGTGCCAGTCGGCTTGTGGCTGCGGCGGCGCAGACACCTCCGGGGCAGCACTGGCCGGCAAAGCGTCGAAGCCGGCCTGTGCGTCGCGCGCCAGGCTGCGCAGCGACACCCATTCCGGACCCGGCCGCTTGAGCCGCTGCGCATAGCGGGTGCTGGCGGCGCCGAACTTCTCGGCGTCGCCGGTGACGCGGTAGAAGTCGAGCAGTGCGCGCCAGACGTCGTTGTGATCGGCCTGCGGACTGGCCGGCGCCGTCATCTGCAGCAGCAGGCCCTCGGTGGCGGCATCGTCGCCCTGGGCGAAGCGGATGGCGGCATCTTCCAGGCCACTGGGCTCGCGCGCTGTCACGGCGGCCATCGGCACCGCGTCAGAAGCAGGCTGCTGCGCCGGCGGCGCCACGCCGGGCTCGGTATCTGCATAGGCGCGGGCGCGGTGCTCGGCCAATGCTTCATCGCTCGGCGCGCCTTCCTGCCCCGGCGCGGCGGTAGGCGCCTCGCCGTTCGGGCCGCGCCCCTTCCACCATTGCTGCGACATCTGCTCTTCGATCTCGTCGATCTTCTTGAGCGTGAGCGCGCGCCCTTCGGACTTGCCCGAAGTGCTCATGTTGAAAGAGGAAATGGCAGCCGCGCCTTCGGGCGCGCCGCCAGCGGCCTCGCGCTGGCGCAGCTTGCGCAGCATGTCGAACTCGCGCCGGCGCACGAAGTCGTTGCGCTGGCGCCGCTCGATCATCTCCTTGAGCATTTCGCGGCTGTAGCCGTTGTCCGACGACACCGACTCCTGCGCGTCCAGCTCGGACCAGTCTTTCAGCGGATTGCGGACGAACTTCGCCACCTTGGACAGGAGGCGGCCCGTATCTTCCTTGCCCATGGAGTGGTGGACCTAGCGCTGCGGAGAACCGGAGCCGGTTCTAGTCGCCGAACATCTTCTGCTTGAGCTCGCGGCGCTGCTGCGCCTCGAGCGAGAGGGTGGCCGTGGGACGGGCCAGCAGGCGGCCGACGCCGATCGGCTCGCCGGTCTCGTCGCAGTAGCCATAGTCGCCGGCATCGATGCGCTGGATCGACTGCTCGATCTTCTTGAGCAGCTTGCGCTCGCGGTCGCGCGTGCGCAGCTCCAGGGCGTGCTCTTCCTCGATGGTGGCGCGGTCGGCCGGGTCGGGCACGACCACGGTGTCTTCGCGCAGGTGCTCGGTGGTCTCGCCGGCGTTCTCCAGGATGCCCTTCTTGAGCTGAACGAGCTTATGGCGGAAGAACGCCATCTGCTTGTCGTTCATGTATTCCGAGTCGGGCATGGCGATGACTTCGTCATCGGAAAGCTCCTCGGCCGACTTGGTCTTCCAGTTGTTGGCGAGCTTCGGATCCTTCTTGATCGCGAGCGGCGGAGGGGGAACGAGGACTGTGGACATGGTCTGCGTAAAACTGGACTTGGCGGCCGTGGAGGCCACCGTGGGGGGCATGGATGGAACCGTCAGCGAGGACAGTCGCGCCGAGACGCGGCCGCTGCGCACCGGCATGCCGGGATCGACAGCCGCGGCGGGCACGGGAACCTCTTTCTTGGCGGCCACCGGCTCGGGGGCCTTGGCGGGGCTCTTGGCTGCCGTCGCCTTCTTCGCGGCCGGCGCAGCCTGCTTCGCTACCGGGGTCTTCTTGACGTCCGGCTTGACAGCAGGCTTGGCCTTAGCGACAGCTTTATTCACGGTGACGGGCTCCTTCATTGAACTCAAGACGCGCTCTCCAGGGGTGACACCACCCGTGGGTTCCGCAACGCTTTTGGTGGCAGGGCGGACCCCACGTTTATAGGGTGCTCGCCGGTGGCAATCCGTGGGGTTATACCCCCGAATGCGGGCCGCAAACGCGCCTTCGTGTGTGCCGAAAGTCACACCCAGCCTCGGCAGAGACAGGGTTCGGCCCCCGAACAGGGGCGCGATTGTATAGAGAACTGAGCCGCCCGGGCGGCAACTTCAGCGCAGGTTTACACCAAGCACTGATCCAGTCCCTGTTCCAGGATGTCACGCGGCAGGTCGATGCCGATGAAGACCATGCGGCTCAGGCGCTCTTCGCCCTCGGCCCAGGCCGGGCCCAGGTCGCTTCCCATCAGCTGGTGCACGCCCTGGAAGATCACCTTGCGCTCGGTGCCCTGCATGTTCAGCACGCCCTTGTAGCGCAGCATGCGCGGGCCATAGATATTGACGATGGCGCCCAGGAAGTCTTCCAGCCGGGCCGGGTCGAACGGCCGCTCGGCCCTGTAGACGAAGCTCTTGACGTCGTCGTCATGGTGGTGATGGTGGCCATGCCCTTCGTGCGCATGCGAGGGGTGGTCGCAGTGCTCGCCATGTTCGTGGTCATGGTCATGTGCGTCTTCCTCTTTCAGGAAGTCCGGGTCGATGTCCAGCTTGGCGTTGAGGTTGAAGCCGCGCAGGTCGAACACCTGGGTGAGCGGCACCTCGCCGAAGTGCACCTTCTGCTGGGGCGCGCGCGGGTTCATGTGCTTCAGGCGATGCATCAGCGCCTCGGTCTCCTCGGCCGCCACCAGGTCGCTCTTGCTGATGAAGATCTGGTCGGCAAAGCCCACCTGGCGGCGCGCTTCCTGGCGATCGTTGAGCTGCTGCGGCGCATGCTTGGCATCGACCAGCGTCAGGATCGAGTCGAGCAGGTAGCTCTCGGCAATCTCGTCGTCCATGAAGAAGGTCTGGGCCACCGGGCCGGGGTCGGCCAGGCCGGTGGTCTCGATCACCACGCGGTCGAAGTCCAACAGGCCCTTGCGCTTCTTGGCGGCCAGCAGCTGCAAGGTCTCGCGCAGGTCTTCGCGGATGGTGCAGCAGATGCAGCCGTTGCTCATCTGCACGATCTGCTCCTTGGATTCGGTCACCAGGATGTCGCTGTCGATGTTCTCCTCGCCGAACTCGTTCTCGATGACGGCGATCTTCTGGCCGTGCGCCTCGGTCAGCACCCGCTTCAGGAGCGTCGTCTTGCCCGAGCCGAGGAAGCCGGTGAGGATGGTGGCGGGGATAAGGGCCATGGAGTGCTCCGGGTGTGTCCGATTTGAAGAAGGGAGAAATCGGGAAAACCCGAAAGTTTAGCCAGCGGGCCATTCACCCGCTGGCGCAGGGAATCAGGGGCTTCAGGACGGCTTGCGCACCACCACCAGCCCCTTGAGGTATTCGCCCTCGGGAAACTCGATGGTCATCGGATGGTCCGGCGCCGCACCCAGGCGCTCGCTGATGTAGCCGTCCACCCCGGCGTCGATGCCGGCCGAGGCCACGATCTTGTGGAACAGCTCGGCGCCGATGCCGCCCGAGCACGAGAAGGTCAGCAGCACCCCGCCCGGCGCCAGCAGCTTGAAGGCAAGCCGGTTGATGTCCTTGTAGGCGCGCGCGGCGCGCTCGGCGTGGGCGATGGTGGGCGCAAACTTCGGCGGGTCGAGCACGATGGCGTCAAAGCTCTGGCCTTCCTCGATGAAGCGGCGCAAGGTGGCGTTGACGTCGGCGTCCAGGTACTGGCACTTGGCGTCGTCGAAGCCGTTGAGTGCCACGTGGGCGCGGGCGCGCTGCAGCGCCGGCAGCGAGGAATCGACCGACACCAGCTCGGCCCCGTCCACCGCGCCGGCCGCGCGCAAGCCCCACAGCGCCGCCACCGTGAAGCCGCCGGTGTAGCAGTAGCAATTGAGCACGCGCCGAAAGCGCCGCTGCTGCGCCAACTCGGCAAAGCGGCGCCGGCTGTCGCGCTGGTCCAGGTAGAAGCCGGTCTTGTGGCCGGTGGCCACGTCCAGGGTCAGGCGCCAGCCGTGCTCCTGGATGCTGAGCTCGGTGCTCCGACCCTCGCCGCCGGCCAGCCAGCCGGTGACGGGCGGCAGGCCTTCGCGCTCGCGCCCGCTGGCGTCGGAGCGCTCGTAGAAATGGACGAGCCCGGTTTCGGCCAGCAGGGCGTCGACCAGCGCCGCCTTCCAGCGCTCCACGCCGGCCGACAGGAACTGCGCCACCAGCACGTCGCCATAGCGGTCGACGATCAGACCTGGCAGGCCGTCGGCTTCGCCGTGCACCAGCCGCACGCCCTCGCTCGGCAGGGCAAAGAGCTGGCGCGCCTGCAGGGCCGTGGCCACGCGCCGGCGAAAGAAGGCGGCGTCGATGCGCTCGTCCTCGCGAAAGCTCCAGGCGCGCGCCCGGATCTTGGAAACCGGGCTGAAGGCAGCCCAGGCCAGAAAGCGGCCGTCGTCGGCCTCGACACGCACCGTCTCGCCGGCATCGCCGCCGCCCTTGGCAATGGCCGAATCGAATATCCAGGGGTGGCGGCGCAGCAGGGAGCGCTCCTTGCCGGCGCGCAGGCGTAAGGTCTTCATTCCTTGATTTTCGCCGCGGGCGCCGCTGATTCCCGGACGCCCGGCTCGGACTTGAGCTTGGCGCGCGGATGGGCCGCGTCGTAGGCGCGGGCCAGGTGCTGGAAATCGAGGCGGGTATAGACCTGGGTGGTGGCGATGCTGGCGTGCCCCAGCAGTTCCTGCACCGCGCGCAGGTCGCTGCTGGACTGCAGCAGGTGGCTGGCAAAGGAATGGCGCAGCATGTGCGGATGCACCGGCGCCACCAGGCCGGCCTTGATCCCGCGCTGGCGCAGCTGCTTCCACACGGCCTGGGCCGTCATGCGCTTGCCGGTGTGGCCGATGAAGAGGGCCGCGGCCGAAGCCGGATCGTTCACGCGCGCCGAGGCCAGCGCAGCGCACTCGTCGCGCAGCGCCAGCCAGGTGCGCAGCGCCTCCATCGCCTTGCTGCCCACCGGCACGCTGCGCCGCTTGCCACCCTTGCCCAGCACATGGGCTTCGGCGCCGTCCAGGTCGACCCAGCCGCGCGATTCCTTGCCGGCGTGTACATCCAGCCCGATCAGCTCGCTCACGCGCAGGCCGCAGCCGTAGAGCAGCTCGACCACGGCGCGGTCGCGCGCCTCGGTCCAGGGGTCGGCCTCGCCGTCATGCCACTCGGCCAGGCGCACCGCGTCGTCTACCGCCAGCGCCTTGGGCAGGGGGCGGCCGGCTTTCGGCGCGTGCACGTCCTGCACCGGGTTGGCGACGATCTGCCCCTGCTGCCCGAGCCAGCGGTAGAAACTGCGCCAGCAGGACAGCACCAGCGCGATGCCGCGCGGCTCGCGGCCGGCGCCATGCAGCTGCGCCATCCAGCGGCGGATATGGGCGCTCTGCACCCGCTCCAGCGCCAGCCCGGCGGCGGCGGCGTTGTCGGCCAGGCTGGCCAGGTGGGTGGCGTACAGCTCGACCGTGCGTGCTGCCAGGCGGCGCTCGACGCGCACATGCTCCAGATACTTGTCGATCCAGGGCGAGGTGGCCGGGCTAGAGGAATCCATTCAACGCATTGTTCACGATGGCCAGAGGCTCGCGCAATGCACTGCGCACGGTCTGCCAGGCGGGGCGGCCGCAGTCGGGCGCGGCGGCAGCGTACTGCACGTCGAAGGCGCCGTCGAAGCCGCTGGCCTTGGCCAGGCGCTCGACCCGCCACAGGTGATAGGCATCCGACACCACGATCACCCGCCGCACGCCGGCGGCTTGCAGCACCGGCCAGGCCATGGCCAGGTTCTCGCGGGTCGTGGAAGACAGGGCCTCCTTCAGCAGCACGCCCTGGTAGCCGATCTGGCGTGCATGGCCGGCCATCACCTCGGCCTCGATGCGCCCATCCTCGCGGTCGACGCCGCCGGAGAGAGCCAGCAGCCGGACCTGGCCGGCGCGCCACAGGTCGACGCCACGGTCGACGCGATGCGTCAGGCAGGGATTGGGACGGCCATCGAGGTAGGCGCGATTGCCCAGCACCAGCGCGGCATCGGCGACCAGCGCGGGCGGGTGGGCGATGCGTTCGAGCGCATGGCGCCAGACCCAGAGCGCCAACACCGCGACCAGGGCCACAAGCGCCAGAAGCGCGAGCGGAAGGCCGCGCGCAAGCAGGTGCTGTTTCAAGGACGCAGGCGCGAGAGAGCCGCGGAGGCCAGGTCGGCGATGCGTTCCAGAAAGTCGGTGCCCATGTCGGCATGGAAGCGCTGGGCGTCCGGCGAGGCCAGGATCAGGAGGCCGAAAGCCGGCTCTTCCGGATCGTTGCGCAAGGGGATCATGGCAACCGACACCGCGGCGCGCGCGTCGCTCAGCCAGTTGACCGAATCGAAGCCCGCGTTCAGGCCGCAATAAGGCGTGGTGAGCGAAGTGGCCAGCGCCCGGACGTCGTCGGCCACGCCCTGCGCATAGCCCTCGTTCGCGTATTCCAGGCTCACGCCCCAGACCTTGATGGCAACCTGCGGCACCAGGAACAGGGTCTGCAGGTCGGCCGCGATCTGCCAGGGCAGGCCGCGCGGCTCGCGCGTGGTCAAGAGGCCGCGCGTCCACCGTTGCAGGCGGTCGGCCGTGATCACGTTCTCGGTGCCGTGGCGCACCATGTCCATCAACCGGTGCTCCAGCGCCTTGATCTTCTCGCGCAGCATCTCGGCCTGGCGCTCCTGCAGGCTGACGGCGCGGTTGCCGTGCGGGCTGGTGAGCTGCACCTGCGCCAGCAGCTGGGCATGGCGCTCGAAGAAGTCCGGCGTGTTCGCCAGGTAGTTGGCGATGTCGTCTTCGGTGATGGGGTTCATGGCGTGTTGTTTTGGAGGAATTGAATTCATAGCACTTCGATCTCGCCTTCGAAGACGGTGACGGCGGGGCCGGTCATCAGCACCGGCTGGCCCAGTCCCTGCCATTCGATGGTGAGCATGCCGCCGCGCGTCTGCACGTCGACCCGCGCATCGAGCAGACCCAGGCGGATACCGGCGACCACGGCCGCGCAGGCGCCGGTGCCGCAAGCCAGGGTTTCGCCGGCGCCGCGCTCGAACACGCGCAGCCGCACATGGCTGCGGTCCTGCACCTGCATGAAACCGGCGTTGACGCGCTGGGCAAAGCGCGGATGGTTTTCGATCAGCGGGCCCTGCTCGCCCACGGGCGCCGTGTCGACGTTGTCGACCAGCTGCACCGCATGCGGATTGCCCATGGACAGCACCGCCACCGACACGATCGCGCTGTCGGCATGGGTGCCCAGCGCCAGGTGCCACTGGTGCCAGCCGCCCATCGACACTGGGCGGAGGCCCGCGGCGTCGAAAGGCACGCGCTCGTTCTCGAAAATGGGGGCGCCCATGTCGACCGTGATCCGGCCGTCAGCGCCCATGCGCGGCTCGATCACGCCCGACAGCGTCTGCACTCGCACCGCGTCCTTGGCGGTGAGGCCATGTTCGCGCACGTAGCGCATGAAGCAGCGCGCGCCGTTGCCGCACTGCTCGACCTCGCCGCCATCGGCGTTGTGGATCACGTACTGGAAGTCGACGCCGATGGCCGGCGAGGGGCGCACGCTCAGGATCTGGTCGGCACCGACGCCGAAATGGCGATTGGCCAGAAAACGGTACTGCTCGGCGGAAAGCCCGAGCGGGGCGGCCGTTTCGTCCAGCACGACGAAATCGTTGCCGGCGCCCTGCATCTTGGTGAAGTGGACACGCATGGAGCCGATTATCCGTGCCCGAGCGTGCGCCCTGCCCTCACAGGCCCTTTTCCACCATCTCCAGCAAGCGCCGGCCCAGCGCCTCGGTTTCCTTGCGCGGCATGCCGGCCAGCGGCCCGTCGATCACCAGCAACGCCAGGCCATGCACCGCCGACCAGGCCAGGTATTCGGCGCCGGCCCGATGGGCGGGGGCCAGCACACCGGCTTCGACCATGCGGTCCAGCGCCGTCCCCAGCATCTGGAAGGGATGGAGACCGGCGGGGCCGGCCTTGGCCGAATCCGCTTGCTCGGTGATTTCCACGGCTTCGGGCGGCGCAAAGCCGGCGCGAAAGAGGCCGGTTTCTTCCTGGGCAAAGCGCAGGTAGGCGGCACCGACCGCGCGCAGGCAGTCGCGCGCATAGGCGGCCGAGTTGCGCGCGCGGCGCACGCCGGCCACTTCGCGCTCCATCGCCTGGGCGAGGGCCGACAGCGCGGCCATGCGCACCGCGTCGAGCAGCGCCTGCCGGCTGGCGAAGTGCCGGTAGGCCGCATTGGGCGCCACGCCGGCACGCCGCGTGGCCTCGCGCAACACCACCGCCTGCGGGCCGCCGGCGCGCGCCAGTTCGATGCCCGCCTCGAGCAAGGCGCGGCGCAGGTCGCCATGCCTGTAGGTGGCGCGCGCGGGCACGCCTTGGTCTTCTGATGGAACTCTCACAAATTTTTCTCCCCGCATGTGGACAGTGTCCATTATTGCTGCTATTGTTTGTGGACGGTGTACACAAATACCCGTGGATTCCAACTTTCATCGTTCATCGTTCATCGTTCATCGTTCATCGTTCATCGTTCATCGTTCATCGTTCATCGTTCATCGTTCATCGTTCATCGTTCATCGTTCATCGTTCATCGTTCATCGTTCATCGTTCATCCAAGGAGTTTTTCATGCTGGTTCAGCCCTATCTGTTCTTCGAAGGCCGCTGCGAGGAAGCGCTCGAGTTCTACAAGAAGGCGCTCGGCGCGCAAGTGACCATGCTCATGCGCAACAAGGACAACCCCGAACCCGAGGGCAACAAGATGCAGATGCCGCCGGGCACCGAGAACAAGGTGATGCACTGCGAGTTCAAGATCGGCGAGACGACCTTGATGTGCTCCGATGGCTTCTGCCGCGGCGCCAGCGCTTTTCAGGGCTTTTCCCTGGCGATCTCGGTGGCCGACGCAGCCCAGGCGCGCAAGGCGTTCGACGCCCTGAGTGAAGGCGGCAAGGTGGACATGCCGCTGGCGAAGACCTTCTTCTCGGAGAGCTTCGGCATGCTGACCGACAAGTTCGGCATCGGCTGGATGCTGCAGACGACGCCCAAGTAACGCGCCTTCCCGGCCGCCGGGCATTGCAAATTCCGGTACGGCGGGGCTCGCACGCGAACCATCGTTTGCGTCCGCCCCCGCCCGCGTTGGGCAATTGCGACGCCTGTGCGCCAAAGCTTTGGGCGCGCGGCCCGGGCGGTATAACCTCCCGCGGTTCGATAATCAACGCATGGTCCGCCCCTCCCAACAGCTTTACCCCGCACGCGAGCCGGTGCCCACGCGCGCTGCAGCCACCGTGCTGCTGCTGCGCGACGGGCCCGAGGGCCTCGAGGTGCTGATGACGCGGCGCTCCGAGAATGCGAACTTCGCCCCTGGCGCCTATGTGTTTCCCGGCGGCACCATCGATGAGGCGGACGCGCACGCGCGCGCCATCTCCACCCGCCGCCGCACCCAGAGCCGGGTGCAGCTCACCCAGGCCATCACCGCGGTGCGCGAAACTTTCGAAGAGCTGGGCGTGCTGCTGGCGCACCGTGCCGACGGCACCCCGGTGAGCGCCGCCGAGGTGGCTGCCATGGACCGCTTCAGCGGCAACGCCTTCTCCTTTGTCGAGCAATGCGCCGCCCGTGGCCTGCGCCTGGCGACGGACCAGGTCTACACCCTGGCGCACTGGATCACCGACCGCGACCTGCCCAAGCGCTTCGACGTGCCTTTCCTGGTGGCGCGCATGCCGGCCGACCAGGTGCCGGCGTCGGACGACGCCGAGCAGTTCGAGCCCTGCTGGGTGCGCCCGGCCGACGCCCTGGCGCGTCATGCAAAGGGGCGCTTCTTCATGATCTTTCCGACCTTGCGCACGCTCAAGCGGCTCACCGTCTTCTCCAGCGTGGAGTCGGTGCTGCAGCTGTGCGCGCAAGAAAAGCCGCTGTGGACCAGCTGTCCGCGCGGCGGCCAGCTGGACGGCCAGGAAGTGCGCTACATGGAGCATGAAGCGCCCTACGGCGAGCTGGCCCTGGTCTGCCCGGACGGCCAGCTCGTGCACGCGCTCGACTGGCAGCACACCGAGCCGGTGCCGCTCTTGAAGAACGTGCAGCGGCTCACCGCAGGCAACCCTTCGGCCATGACCGGCCCGGGCACCAACAGCTACGTGGTGGGCGATGCCAGCACCGGCTACATCGTGATCGATCCCGGCCCGGCCGATTTCGACCATGTGGGGCGCCTGTGGCGTGCGACGAACGGCGACATCCGCATGATCGTGTGCACGCATTCGCATTCCGATCATTCGCCCGGCGCGCAGCCGCTGCAGGCGCTGTGCCCGCACAAGCCGCCGATCCTGGGCCTGCCCTCGGCGCCCACGGCGCGCCCGCCCGCCCGCTTCGTGCCGAATCGCGCCCTGCAGGACGGTGAAAGGCTGGTGCTGAGCGGCATCGATGCGGCGAGCGGCGAGCCCATCATCCACACCCTGCGTGTGATCCACACGCCGGGCCATGCGGCCAACCACCTGTGCCTGCTGCTGGAAGAAGATTCGCTGCTGTTCTCGGGCGACCATGTGCTCAATGGCAGCACCACGGTGGTCGATCCGCCGGACGGCAACATGACCGAGTACCTGGATTCGCTCGACCTGCTGGACGAGACCTGCGCCGAAGCCGGCATCGAATTCATCCTGCCCGCGCACGGCTACGTGCTGGGCGACGCGCGCGGCGCCATCGCCAAGCTCAAGGCGCATCGGCTGCAACGCGAATCCAAGATCGCCCGCGCCATGCGCAAGCTCCCCTCCGGCACGCCGGAAGACTGGCTGGCGATCGCCTACGACGACGTGCCGCAGCAGCTGTGGCCCGTCGCGGCACGCTCGCTGGCGGCGCATGTCGAGCGCATCCTCGAGCTCGCCTCGAGGCCGGGCGCCCTGCCCTCCGCACTGTCGACGCTATGAACGCCGGTGAGACAGAAGGGGTACGCCTCGCCAAGCGCGTGGCGGCCCTGGCGGGATGTTCGCGGCGCGAAGCCGAGCTGCTGATCGAGAACGGTGCGGTGCGCGTGGACGGCGCCGTCACCCTGCTGCCGCAGTCGCGCGTGCTGCCGGCCCAGGAAGTCAGCATCGAACGGGGCGCGCGGCCGGTGGCGGTGCCGCCCGTCACCCTGCTGCTGCACAAGCCGGCCGGCCTGCGCCTGGAAGATGCGGCGGCGCTGCTGGTGCCGGCCAACTTTCGCGCCACCGGCCACGGCGCCGAGAAAACGCCGCTGCCGCGCCACCTGAGCGGCCAGCGCTGCATGACGCCGCTGGATCGCGAAGCCAGCGGCCTGCTGATCTTCACGCAGGAGTGGCGGGTCGAGCGCAAGCTGCAGGAAGACGCCGCCTACATCGAGCACGAGGTGATGGTGGACGTGTCCGGCCCAGTCACGCCGCAGCAGCTGGCGCAGCTCGACCGCACGCCGGCGCGCGTCAGCATCGGCCGGCAAAGCGCGGCCAGCACCGGCCTGCGCTTTGCCATCAAGGGCCTGGTGCCGGGCCAGATCGCGAAGATGTGCGAGCGCGCCGGCCTGGTCATCGAGGCGATGAAGCGCATCCGCGTCGGGCGCGTGCCGCTGGCCGGCTTGCCGGCCGGGCATTGGCGCTACCTGCGCCCCGACGAACGCGTCTAGAAAAAATGTGTGAAGCGCGCCTGTACGCCGGATTCTGTGCACCGGGGTTGCCCCCGGCGTGACCGCCATTACTCTGGGCCGCCGGTCGCCCGGACGGCTCGATGCCACCTACCCGCCAGCTCAGCGGAACCACCTCGAAACTGGCCTACTTGGTGTTGCTGCGCGCAGAGATTGCCCGTTTCACCCGACGGCAGGTTGCCCCGCCGCCGACTCGTCTCTGTTGCTCTGATCCTCACCTCGCGATGGAGAGCCGTTAGCTCCTGCGCCGTCCTGTGCAGTCCGGACGTTCCTCCAGTGCGGCCTTTCGGCCCGACGCAAGCGTCGGCTTTTCAGCTTGCACCAGCGGCGGTCCGGCGTGCTTCACGCTTCGATTATCGCCACAATGCACGCTCTTTGACGGAGAACGCATGAAAGCCCAGAGCATCCTCGAGACCATTGGCGCCACGCCGCACATCCGCTATCAGCGCCTGTTCAAGGGCGCGAGCCAGCAGGTCTGGATCAAGTCCGAGCGCGCCAATCCGGGCGGCTCGATCAAGGACCGCATCGCCCTGTCGATGGTGGAAGATGCCGAGAAGTCCGGCGCGCTGCAGCCCGGCGGCACCATCGTCGAGCCCACCTCGGGCAACACCGGCGTGGGCCTGGCGATGGTGGCGGCCGTCAAGGGCTACAAGCTGGTGCTGGTGATGCCCGACTCGATGTCGGTGGAGCGCCGCCGCCTGATGCTGGCCTATGGCGCCACTTTCGAGCTGACGCCGCGCGAGAAGGGCATGAAGGCATCGATCGCCCGCGCCGAGGAAATCGTGGCCACCACGCCCGGCGCCTGGATGCCCCAGCAGTTCAACAATCCGGCCAATGTCGAGGTGCATGTGCGCACCACGGCCGAGGAAATCGCCGCCGACTTCCCCGAAGGTGTCGACGTGCTGATCACCGGCGTGGGCACCGGCGGCCACATCACCGGTTGCGCCCAGGTGCTGAAGAAGAAGTGGCCCCAACTGCGGGTGTTCGCGGTCGAGCCCACCGCCTCGCCCGTGATTTCCGGCGGCCAGCCCTCGCCGCACCCGATCCAGGGCATCGGCGCCGGCTTCATTCCAAAAAACCTGGACACCCAACTGCTCGACGGCGTGATCCAGGTCGAGGCCGAGGCCGCCCGCGAGATGGCGCGCCGCTGCGCCCGCGAGGAAGGCGTGCTGGTCGGCATCTCCTCCGGCGCCACCCTGCAGGCCATCGCGCAGAAGCTGCCGGAACTGGCGCCCGATGCGGTGGTGCTGGGCTTCAATTACGACACTGGCGAGCGCTACCTCTCGGTCGACGGCTTCCTCCCCACCTGACCCCGGCCAAGTAAAATCGCGGGCTCCTTCCCGAACTGCCCGATAAATACGGGCCGCTTCGCCATGATCCGCGTCTCCGAACTCAAGCTTCCGCTCGACCACCCGCCCGAGGCCCTCACACAGGCCATCGTGGGCGTGCTGCGTCTTTCTTCGCCCTCCGACATCGCCAGCCACAAGGTCTACAAGCGCAGCTTCGATGCTCGCAAGGCCGAGCTGCAGCAGGTTTACATCGTCGATGTACAGCTCGCCGACCCGTCGCGCGAGGCGGGCGTGCTCGAGGCCCTGGCCGGCAAGCCGCATGTGCAGCCCGCGCCCGACATGAGCTACCGGCTGCCCGTGCAGACCGACGACGCGCAGCACCCGCGCCCGGTGGTCGTCGGCTTCGGCCCCTGCGGCATCTTTGCCGCGCTGCTGCTGGCGCAGATGGGCCTGAGGCCCATCGTGCTGGAGCGCGGCAAGACGGTGCGCGAGCGCACCCGGGACACCTGGGGCCTGTGGCGCAAGGGCGTGCTCAACCCCGAGTCGAACGTGCAGTTTGGCGAAGGCGGCGCCGGCACCTTCTCGGACGGCAAGCTCTACAGCCAGATCAAGGACCCGCGCTTCCTCGGCCGCAAGGTGATGGAAGAGTTCGTCAAGGCCGGCGCACCGCCGGAGATTCTGTACGTGGCCCATCCGCACATCGGCACCTTCAAGCTGGTGAAGGTGGTGGAGAACATGCGCGAGCAGATCGAGGCGATGGGCGGCGAGATCCGCTTCCAGCAGCGCGTGACCGACGTGCACATCGACCACGGCCATCTGCGCGGCCTGACCGTGCTCGACCACCGCACTGGCCAGTCGAGCGAGCTGCGCGCCGACCACGTGGTGATGGCGCTGGGCCACAGCTCGCGCGACACCTTCGAGATGCTGCATGCGCGCGGCGTGAGCATCGAGGCCAAGCCCTTTTCCATCGGCTTTCGGGTCGAGCATCCGCAGGGCCTGATCGACCGCGCCCGCTGGGGCCGCCATGCCGGCCACCCGCTGCTGGGCGCGGCCGACTACAAGCTGGTGCACCATGCGAGCAACGGGCGCTCGGTCTACAGCTTCTGCATGTGCCCGGGCGGCACGGTGGTGGCCGCCACCAGCGAGCCGAACCGCGTGGTCACCAACGGCATGAGCCAGTATTCGCGCAACGAGCGCAACGCCAATGCGGGCATCGTGGTGGGCATCGATCCGCGCGACTATCCGGAAGGCCCGCTGGCCGGCATCGCCTTCCAGCGCCAGCTGGAATCCAATGCCTTCGTGCTGGGCGGCGGCGACTATCGCGCGCCGGGGCAACTGGTGGGCGACTTCGTTGCCGGCAAGCCCTCCACCGAATTCGGCGAGGTCCTGCCTTCCTACAAGCCGGGCGTGAAGCTGGGCAACCTGCACGAGGCGCTGCCGGCCTATGCCATCGAGGCGATGCGCGAGGCCTTTCCGGCCTTCGGCCGCAAGGTCAAGGGCTTTGACTGGCACGACGCGGTGCTGACCGGCGTGGAAACGCGCACCTCATCGCCGATCCGCATCGGGCGCGACGAGAGCCTGCAAAGCCTCAACGTGCGCGGCCTCTATCCGGCTGGCGAAGGCGCCAGCTATGCCGGTGGCATCCTGTCGGCCGGCGTGGACGGCATCAAGGTCGCCGAATCGGTGGCGCGCCAGATGATGGGCGCTCGCAGCGCGGAGGTTGCCGAATGAGCAGCCGCGCGATGCATTTCCCACGCCCTACTGCCACGCAGTTCGCGCTGGGCATCGCCGCCATGGTGGTGGTGGTCCTGGCCTCCAACTACCTGGTGCAGTTCCCCATCAACGACTGGCTGACCTGGGGCGCCTTCACCTACCCTGTGGCCTACCTGGTGAGCGACCTGATCAACCGCCGCTTCGGCCCCGGCCTGGCACGCCGCGTGGCCTGGCTGGGCTTCGCGGTGGCGGTGGCGGGCTCGCTGGCGCTGGCGCCGGTGCGCATTGCCGCCGCTTCCGGCCTGGCCTTCATCGCTTCGCAGCGCTTGGACATCGGCATCTTCCATCGCCTGCGCCGCGGCAATTGGTGGCGCGCGCCGCTGGTGGCCACGGTGATCGCCGCCGTGCTCGACAGCATCGTGTTCTGGGGCATCGCCTTTGCCGGCACCGAGCGGCCCTGGCTCACCTGGGCGCTGGGCGACCTGGCCGTGAAGCTGGCCGTCGGCGTGTTCATGCTGCTGCCCTTCCGGCTGCTGATCGGGCGCACGGCGGCCGATCGCAGCAACCCCGCCCAACCCGGCACCGCCTGAGCGGCCCGGCCTTCTCAACAACAAGACATTCCTCACCTCGACTCCCGATGACCGACGTTACCGACACCGCCGCCGAGGCAATCCCCGCTCCCACAACGGACGCTTCGTCCCCGCAGCAACCCGAGCAGGCATCGCGCCGTTCGCGCGGCCGCGGCGGTCGCGGCGGTCGTGGCAAGAGCCGCCCCGAAGACCAGCCAGCCCAAGCCCCGATGGCCGACGCGAAAGCCGACGCCAAGGGCAAGGCGCCCCGCAAGCCGCACCCGGCGCTGGAAAAGCTGTTCGAGCTCTACCCGGGCCTGTTTGGCGCGCGCTTCCTGCCGCTCAAGCGCGGTGTGTACGAAGACTTGATCGCGCGTCACCCCGAGGCGTTCAAGCCCGAAGAGCTGAAGCTGGCCATGGGCCTGCATGCCCGCTCCACCCGTTATCTGGAATGCGTGGCCGCCGGCCATCCGCGCCATGACCTGGACGGCCAGGTGGTGGAACCGGTGGCGCCCGAACACGTGCACCACGCCATCCTGGAGCTGTTCCGCCGGCGCCAGGGCCGCACGAGCGACGACCTGGGCCCGCAGCTGCGCAAGCGCATCGCTGCGGCCATTGAGGACTCCGGCCTGCCGCGCGAGGATTACGCGGCGCTGGTGCGCTCCGCACGCGACGAGGCGGCCAATGCCGCGCTGGACGACGCCGTGGCCGAGCTGGCCACCCAGGCCGCCAAGCGCGAGGCGCTGCTGCGCGCCTTCGATGCCAGCGGCAAGAGCGAGACGGAATTTGCCGAGATGTACGGCATGAGCCACTCGGAAGTGGCGCGCAACCTGAAGCGCGCGCGCCAGGACAAGGCGCCCAAGGCCGACGCGCCGGCGGCCTCGTCTTGAAGGCTACTTGAGCGGCAGCGCCACCGCCCGGTCCACCGGGACGGCCGTGACCGAATTCTTGGGCGAGCCCTCGATCAGCTGGTCCGAGTAGGTCAGGTAGACCAGCGCGTGGCGCTTGGCGTCGACCATGCGCACCACGCGCAGGCGCTTGAACATCACGGACTGGCGCTCGCTGAAGATCTCTTCCTGCTTCGGCAGGGGCTGCGGCACGTTGATCGGACCGACCTGGCGGCAGGCGATGGACGCTTCCGCCTTGTCTTCGGCCAGCCCCAGCGCGCCGGATACGCCGCCGGTGCGGGCCCGCGAGACGTAGCAGGTGACGCCGCTGACCTTGGGGTCGTCATAGGCCTCGACCACCACCTTGTGGTCCGGGCCGATGAACTTGAAGGCCGTGTCGACATCGCCGATCTTCTCGGCCTGGGCCAGCGCGGGGCCCAGCGCGGCGAGGATCAGCCAGTAGGCCCGCCACATCAGCGCGCGTTCTGCAATGCCGCGATGCGCTCTTCGATCGGCGGGTGCGTGGCAAACAGCTTGCCGATGCCGCCGGTGATGCCCATGGCTTCCACCGACTTGGGCAGCTCGCCGGCCGGCAGGCCGCCCAGGCGCGCCAGCGCGTTCATCATCGGCTGCTTCTGGCCCATGAGCTGCGCTGCGCCGGCGTCGGCGCGGAACTCGCGCTGGCGCGAGAACCACGCGACGACGATCGCTGCGGCAAAGCCCAGCACGATGTCGAGCACCACCGTGGTCACGAAGTAGCCAATGCCCGGGCCCGAATTTCCGTTGTCGTTGCGGCGCAGGAAGCTGTCGACCGCATAGCCGATCACGCGCGACAGGAACACCACGAAGGTGTTCATCACGCCCTGGATCAAGGTCATGGTCACCATGTCGCCGTTGGCGATGTGCGCCACCTCGTGGCCGATCACCGCCTCGACTTCATCGCGCGTCATGTTTTGCAGCAGGCCGGTGGAGACCGCCACCAGGGCGTTGTTCTTGAAGGCGCCGGTGGCGAAGGCGTTGGGATCGCCTTCGAAGATGCCGACCTCGGGCATGCCGATGCCGGCCTTGTCGGCAAACTTGCGCACCGTGCCGACGATCCATGCCTCGTCGGGCGTCTGCGGGTTGTCGATCATGTGCAGGCGCGACGTCCACTTGGCCATCCGCTTGCTGATCAGCAGCGAGATGATGGCGCCGCCAAAGCCCATGATCAGTGCGAAGCCGAGCAACGCGCTCAGGTTCAGGCCGTTGGCCGTGAGGTAGCGGTTGACGCCCAACAGGCTGGCGACGACGCCCAGCACGGCGACCACCATGACGTTGGTCAGGACGAACAGAAGAATGCGTTTCAAGTTGATATCTCTTTTTCTCCCACCCTTGCGAGTGAGAACGTGGGTCTAGGGACTCTCAACTCTAGTCAAACCGCTAGAGTGGCCCGGGCGCTAGTTGTTGTCTTCTGGTCCCGCCGCCGAGGGAGAGATGGAGGCAATCGTTAATGTAATCAAGCCCCCTTGACCCAGGCTTAAGGCCCCGAGCGGCCCCAGGGAATCCACCGAGGGCGGAAATAGAAGCGGCGGGCAACCGAGGTCTGCCCGCCGTCATAGAATCCCAGGTAGCCGATCCCAATGTCGGCTACGTGCGGACTACGGTGTTGTGATGGTTCTTTTCAGCATCGCTCCCTTCCGCATGAAATAGCTCACAGGCTGAGCGTCCTCGCCGGACATAGTTGGAAAAGAAGGGCCGGACGGTGGTACGTCCGGCCCTTCGCCGTTTGGGTTCACAGGTCCTGGCCCAACGAGGTGATGAACGAGCAGAGGCGCGCTGCCTCCTCGCGGTTCATGTCCCGAGGGATGACGATTTGGGCCAAGAACGATGGCCGAAGCGGGAACGGCATTACTAAGCTGCCTGCCGAAACTGCGCTTGCGGATTGAGCGGGCTTCGCCTGCACGTCGATGACTTCCAGCGACGAGTTGGAGTTCATCGGCATTGCCGGCTCGTAAGTGTCCGCCTGCTTCTTTTTCGGCTTGTCCTGCGACTTGGCCGAAGGCACCCGGGCCGAAATCCCCTTGTACTTGGTCGGGTCGTCTTGGTATTTCTTGAACTCGTTGAGCGCGATAACGAGGCGCCCCTGATAGGTCTTCAACGAATCGGGCGAGAGCGCGCTCGGATTCCGATTGTTGAACATGCGGACCTCGGTCACCACGTCGATGGCGGACAGGTCGTCCTCCGGACCGTAGGTTTCCAGAATCTTGCTCACGGCAGCTTTCCAGCTATTGCCGGTGGCGGCCTTCACCAAGCCTTTGTCGATGCCAAAGGTGATGAACCGAAGCAGATTGGTCTTGTTAAGGGCTTGCATGGCGCCATTATGCATCCCTTGCCATCTCGTGCAAGTTTTTTCTTCTTGTACCAGAAAATATCGGAATTCCAATAAGCGTTTCCAGATAGACAGCCGCAAAGATAGCCGAAACAACGAACCGCAGTAGATACCGCAACGCTAGATGGTGTGTCTAGCGAAACAGTAGCTCATTGGGATTGCCGAATCTTCCAGCGCGATCTAGTCGGAAAGTCGCCGCCGAATACCCGCGAGCGCATCGAATATCGCTCGTAGAGGCCACTACAAGTTGGCTAATCGCTCCATCCGGGCCAGCATTTCCTCGGTTCGCTTCACCGGGCTTCCAGCCGATTCGATGATTCGTTCCGCCTCGCGGGCAGCTTCGTCAGCGGTTAGGTAGTTGAGCGGCATGGCTAGCCCTCGGCGTCAAGAATCTGCTGGAGCCGTACCCGCTCGGCGGCGTTAAGCGGTTCGTTCAGGCCGGGGGGCACCTCTCCCGCGCCCGGTACTCCATTGAGCCGCGCGTAGGGGAGTACGTGGGCGAGGATCACCTGCCATGAAGTGCTGGAGAAATTGACATATTGAGGTTGGGTCTCGCCGGGCACGTAGGGGCCGCCGTGCCGAGTTCGCCCGATGCGAGGCGGCGCTCATAGTCCGCGAGGTCATCCCGGTAGGGCTTCGCCTCTGCCGCTATCGCCTCGGGGGACGACACTGCCCGCCGCCCTGTAGTTGGAGAGGAAACGTCCATCGCGCCTACGAGCATTCGATTCGTCCCGCCCTTGACGCCTTCCCAAAGGCGCTCGGCCAGGCGCAGGTAAGGCGTCGTGTCGTCGATGTGTTCGCCGGGGGCGGCGGCGAGGATGGAGGTCTTCGTGAGGTGGATCTTGGGGGTCGAGGCGGGCATATAGACGGGCTCTAGAAGCTGTAGAAAGTTGCGGGAATCAAGCGCATCGCCTGATGTACAACTTTCGTGTCCATTCCCCTCAACAGGGGTCGTGATTGAGCAGCTAGAGAAAGCGCCACACCACAGTACTTACTGCTCCAAGTTGGAATCTCCGTGGAGCAATGTGCAGTTCAGATGGGGGCCGGTCGGGCAGCTTCAAGCCGAACGTGAACGCAGGTGCTGGCGGGTTGTTCTTTCTTCTGGCGCCCTGCGGGGACGAAAAACGTCCGAATCATCATAAAAGGAAAAGTTCTCGTTATCGCGGCACCAGCCGGGGATTCCCAGAACAGGCAAGGGGGCGAAGGGCTTGCTGGCAAGCCAGCGGCGGTCGATGGCCTCGGCCCAGGCCCCGTCATGCAAGTCGGCGCTCGCATCGGCGCGGGATGGCAGTCCCGGCGGCGCCAGCAGAACATGCGCCGTCAGCGCCTTGCGCGGCGAAGTCGCCAGCTTTTCCAGGAGGGCATGGCCGAAAACGACGATGCGCGCCCCATGCCACAACTGGCGCTGCGTGACGAAGAGCGATCGCCAATCACGCGCCAGCAGCGCTTCGCAGAGGGGCGCCGGCCCGTCCAGCAAGGCACCGTTCTCGTCGAACAAGGTCAGCGCGTCACGCAGCGGCCCGCGTGAGGCACCGATGCCGGCGCGCGCGATCTCCTCGGCCTGCAGCACGTTGAGCCGCCGCTTGAGGTGCGCAAAGGTGAGCCACACCAGGCCGTTGAGCAGGTCATGCAGGTTGTGGCGGCTGGGCACGCAGGCGCTGCGGGCAATGAAGGCTTCATAAGCTTCGCCGGGCGGCGCGCTGTCGGGCGCCACGAAGCGCAGGGGCCCAGCTGACAGCTCGATCGGCGATGGCCGGCCCGCCAGCGCCTGGTCGACAGCCGCCCCCTGCGCCAGCGCCGCAAACAAGGGTGGCGCCGTGCCGGCATAGGGCGCCCACCAGGGCTGCCGTAGGTCCGGCAGCGCCAGCGGGCTCATTGGATAACCTCCGCCCTGCGGGCTGCGGTATTCGCCTTGGGAGCGGCCCGGCGGCTCATGACAGCACGGGGCCGATGTACTGAACCTTGTTGGGCTGCTTGTCGGGGCTCAGGGCAAAGAAGCCGGGGTGCTTCTTGAACAGCTTTTGCGAGCTGCCGCTCTTGCTCAGCAGCTTGGCGCCACGCAGGCCCTCCACCGCCAGGTTCAGTTCGAGCCGCTGGCCGGCACGAAGCTGCGGCACGACTTCCAGGATGCGCACCACCTCGTCCGGCAAGACCGGCGCAGGCGGCGGAGGCGGCACGGGCGCCACCGCCGCCGCGGCCACCTTGCGGACGCTGCGCTTCTTGGCGGGCGCCTTCTTCGCCGGCGTCACTGTCGCCGCCGCCGCATGGTGCTGCAGATCGGTGAACTGGTCGTAGACGGCCACGGTTTCCTCGCCGGTCTTGCCCTGCTGGCCGATGCCGCAAACGCGGCAGCCCTTTTCGCGCAACCGGATCACCAGCGGCGCAAAGTCGGAATCGGACGACACCAGGTAGACCACTTGCGGACGTTCGGCCACCGCCAGGTCCATGGCGTCCACCGCCAGCGCGATGTCGGTGCTGTTCTTGCCGGCCGCCAGGTTCACCATGGGGCGCACGCCCAGGCGCTTGAACAGGGCCTGCTGCTTGAGTGCCGTCTCGGCATTGCAGTAGGCGCGGCGCACGTGCAACTGGCCATGCTCGGCCAGCACCTTGTGCACCGCCTGCTCGATGACGTCGGCCGAGACGTTGTCGGCGTCGATCAGCAGCATCACGCGGTGGGCGCTGTTCATGCCACCAGCTTCCAGGCCAGTTGCTCGCCGCCGCACAGCGGCTTGAGCGTGGCCTCGCCGTAGGGCACCGTCTCGGGCACGGTCCAGGCCTCGCGCTTCAGTGTGATGGTGCCGCTGTTGCGCGGCAGGCCATAGAAATCGGCGCCGTGGAAACTGGCAAAGCCTTCCAGCTTGTCGAGCGCACCCGAATTGTCGAAAGCCTGGGCGTAAAGCTCCATGGCGCTGAGGGCGGTGTAGCAGCCGGCGCAGCCAAAGGCGTGTTCCTTCAGATGTGCCGGGTGTGGTGCGCTGTCAGTGCCCAGGAAAAAGCGCGGGCTGCCGCTGGTGGCGGCCTCGACCAGCGCCAGGCGATGCGTTTCGCGCTTGAGCACCGGCAGGCAGTAGAAGTGCGGGCGGATGCCGCCGGTGAAGATGGCGTTGCGGTTGTAGAGCAGGTGATGCGCCGTGATGGTCGCGCCGGTGAAGCGATCCGCATCGCGCACGTACTGGGCGCCTTCCTGGGTCGTGAGGTGCTCGAACACCACTTTGAGCTCCGGAAAGTCGCGGCGCAGCGGAATCATCACGCGCTCGATGAACACCGCTTCGCGGTCGAACAGATCCACCGCCGGGTCGGTCACCTCGCCGTGCACCAGCAGCAGGAGGCCGAGCTTCTGCATGGCTTCCAGCGTGGCGTAGGTCTTGCGGATGTCGGTCACGCCGGCATCGCTGTTGGTGGTGGCGCCGGCCGGGTAGAGCTTGAGCGCCTTCACGCCGGCCGCCGCGGCGCGTTCGATTTCCTCGGGTGGCAACTTGTCGGTGAGGTAGAGCGACATCACGGGCTCGAAGGCGGTGCCCGCGGGCACCGCGTCCAGGATGCGCTGGCGGTAGTCGACGGCCTGCTGCGCGGTCGTCACCGGCGGGCGCAGGTTCGGCATGATGAGCGCGCGACCAAACTGGGCGGCACTGTGCGGCACCACGGCCTGCAAGGCGGCCCCGTCGCGCACATGCAGGTGCCAGTCGTCGGGGCGGGTGATGGTGAGGGTGTCGGTCATGGCCGGAATTGTCTCACCGGGGCCATGACCGATTGGGCGCCTAAGGAGCCCGCGGCGCGCCTGGCATGGCAGGCAGGCACAGCCCGGCCAGCGCGCCCATCAGCGACAGGCCGGCGCCCACCGACAAGGCGGCCGAGAAGCCGGCCGCGAACGCAGCGCCGCCGAGGTAGCGAAACACGTTGAACAGGCCCGAGACCTTGCCCATTTCAGGTGGCGCCACGGCGCTGAGCACGGCGTTCTGCGCTTCCGGCGTCAACGAGCGTCCATGGAGTTCCTGATGCGCGCCTCCTCTTCGGCGCGGTATTCGCCGATCCGGCTACGCTGCGCCTCGTCGAATGCGCGCCGGAGCGCAGCGGCGTCGAGATCCTTGCAATAGGCCGGTGTCCCGGTCTGCTGCCGCCAGGAGTTGTCCAAGTCACCCGCGTCGACCGGATCGAAGCCGAGATCGTCGACGAGGCGCAGCGCCATGGCCCTGGCGCTTGGTGAATCGCCGGCGACCGGCAAGGCGACGCGCCCTTTGGCTCCCTTCGGAGCGCCCTTTTCCAGAAGGCTGGCCGCGAAGATGTTGTTGAAGGCCTTGACGACCGGACGGCCGATCTGCCGGGCGACCCACTGGCTGTCGAGCATCCCGCGGTCGATGGCGTCGATGCGGCCATCGCGAAGCTCCGGGTGGTAGTTGCCGAGATCGACCACGACGGGCGCGTTGTCTGAAAACAGCCCCGGTGGCAGGTCGGCGACAGCCTTGGTCGGGATCGCCAGGAAGACGATCTCACTGGCGCGGACGGCGTCGACCACGGATGCGGGCGTCGCGCCGGCTTCGGCAGCCAATGCATCGAGGCCTGGCCCGGGGCCACTCGAGTTTGCGATCGAGACGTGATGGCCGAGTTTTTGGGCGAGGCTGCGCGCCAGTGTCCGGCCCATGCTGCCGGCTCCGAGGACTGCGATGTTCATTGGGACTCTCTTTCTGCGTTGGGCGAAGGAGAGACTACCCATCTGGCCGCGGACCTGGGAGTAACAGCTGCGTCGCGAATCTACCTTGGCGCTGCCGCCTGATCGTGAAAGGTCTCGACCTCAGGTGGGCGTGGCGTTCTCGCCTTCGGCGAAGGCGACCTGCGCGATCCAGTTGCGCTTGCGCCGGGCCAGGCGCGCCTGTTCGTATTCCCCGTCGAAAGACGCCGATGCGGGCTTGAGCAACGAGCGATCGATACCCTCGAACGCATTGACGCTGACCACAGCGTACAGGTGCCCGTCGATCTGACTGGTGACGACGGGGACGATGCCGCACCTGGAACAGATGTGGAACTGGGCGGTCTTGGTTCCGAAGGCGTACTTGGTGACCAGCTCCGGCTCCGAGACTGTCACGTTGAGGGTGCCGGTTGGACACGAGGTCCACACGCCGCCGTGCTTGACGCAGAACGAACACGTGCAGGCGCGCGCGGGGATCTCTACCGGCTCGGGTTCCCACAAGAGTTCGAAGCGGATGTTTCCGCAATGACAGCTTCCGGAGATCAGCATTTGGATGTCTCTTCGAAGGATCGGCGGCGACCACGACTACGCATTCTTGCCCTTGGCCGGCTGGCCCGACAGACGCCGCCTTGCAATACTGAACCACTTGGTTAAATATGTAGGGCGCTCCAACGTCATCACCACAACCACGAGGAAATGACGCAATGAAAAGTATCCAGCAACTCACAGGGGACCGGTCATGAAATACCAAGGAAGCTGCCACTGCGGCCGGGTGAAGTTCGAAGTCGAGGGCGACCTCACCTCAGCAATGTCCTGCAATTGCTCCATCTGCCAACGCAAGGGTTCGCTGCTGTGGTTCGTGCCGCGCGGCGCCATGCGCTTGCTGACGCCCGAAGAAGACACCAGCGCCTACCTGTTCAACAAGCACCAGATCACCCACCGCTTCTGTCCCGTCTGCGGCATCCATCCTTACGGCGAAGGCACGGCCCCGTCGGGCGAAGCGATGGCAGCCGTCAACATCCGCTGCATCGAGGGCATCGATTTGCAGGGCATTCCTGTCACGCACTACGACGGCCGGTCGATCTGAGCCAAGCAACCGCCCACTCCTAGTAAAGACCCGAGGCCGCCAACTGGTTACCTGTCATTACCATCTGGCGTGCCTGCAAAGGCTCGGTGCGTTGCCTCGGCCGTACCCGAAATCCATGGCGCAAACCGCGCCATGGCTTCCATCGTTTCTCCCTGCGCTCCTATGTCCCAACCTGATCCCGGTGCACTGCTGGACAACGCGAGTCCGGTGCCCGCCGCCCTGCCCGTCGCCGACGAATCCACCCGCGTCCCCCTCGCCATCGAAGACTGGGCCACGGTGCTGATCATGGGCCTGCTGGCCTGCATCACCTTCGCCAACGTGCTGGTGCGTTACTTCACCGACAGTTCCTTCGCCTGGACCGAAGAGTTCTCGGTCTTTCTCATGATCCTGCTGGCCATGGTGGCGGGCTCGGCCGCGGTGGCGCGCGACCGCCACATCCGCATCGAGTACTTCGCCGAAAGCGGCTCCATGGCCCGGCGCAAGTGGCTGGCACGTTTCGGTTCACTGATGGTGGCGCTGCTCTTCCTCTTGATCGGGGGCTTGAGCCTGCGCATCGTGTGGGACGACTACCGCTTCGAAGAAACCTCGCCCGGCATCGGCGTGCCGCAGTGGTGGTATTCGATCTGGCTGCCGATCTGCTCGCTCGGCATCGCGCTGCGGGCGCTGGGCCTGTTCATCCGGCGCGGACGCCAAGCCGAATGATCCCCACGCTCCTGTTCGTCGCCTTCCTGGCGATGATGCTGGTCGGCGTGCCGATCGGCGCCGCGCTCGGCCTGGCCGGCGCCGCCTGCATTGCGCTGGCCAACATGGACACCCAGTGGTTCGGCCTCTTGGCCGTGCCGCAGAACTTCTACGCGGGCCTGGGCAAATACCCGCTTCTGGCCATCCCGATGTTCGTGCTGGTCGGCTCCATCTTCGACCGCTCCGGCGTGGCGCTGCGGCTGGTGAACTTCGCCATTGCCATCGTCGGCCGTGGCTCCGGCATGCTGCCGCTGGTGGCGATCCTGGTCGCCATGTTCCTGGGCGGCATCTCCGGCTCGGGCCCGGCCAACGCCGCGGCCGTCGGGGCGGTGATGATCGCCGCCATGTCGCGCGCCGGTTATCCCGATGCGTATTCGGCCAGCGTGGTCGGCGCGGCCGCCGCCACCGACATCCTGATTCCGCCTTCCGTCGCCTTCATCGTCTATTCGGTGCTGGTGCCCGGCGCCTCGGTGCCGGCCCTTTTTGCCGCCGGCATGGTGCCCGGCGTGCTGGCCGGGGTGGCGCTGATCGTGCCGGCCGTCTGGTTGGCACGCAAACACAAGATGGGCGCTCTGGAAGCCAGCCTGCCGCGACCGCCCTTCTGGAAGAGCCTGCGCGAAGCCGTGTGGGGCCTGGCAGCGCCGGTGCTGATCCTGGGCGGCATGCGCGCCGGCTGGTTCACCCCGACCGAGGCCGCGGTGGTGGCGGTGTTCTACGGCCTGTTCGTCGGCATGGTGATCCACCGCACGATCCGCGTCAAAGACCTCTTCGTCATCCTGCGCGAATCGGGCGAGCTGTCGGCGGTGATCCTGCTGGTGGTGTCGCTGGCCGGCATCTTTGCCTACTCGCTCTCGACATTGGGCGTGATCGACCCGGTGACCACGGCCATCGTCAATTCGGGCCTGGGCGAATACGGCGTGCTGTCGCTCTTGATCGTGCTGCTCATCACGGTGGGCATGTTCCTGGACGGCGTGTCGATCTTCCTGATCTTCGTGCCGCTCCTGTGGCCCATCGTGCAGCACTACAAGTGGGACCCGGTGTGGTTCGGCGTGATCCTCACGCTGAAGGTGGCGCTGGGCCAGTTCACGCCGCCGCTGGCGGTCAACCTGATGGTGTCCTGCCGCATTGCCGGCGTGCGCATGGAAGAGACGGTGCGCTGGGTCGGCTGGATGCTCTTTGCCATGTTCCTCGTGATGGTGGCGGTGATCGCGTGGCCGCCATTGGCCTTGTGGCTGCCGGCCAAGCTCGGTTATTGATTCCAATTTTTCCAACAGGAGACAGACCCATGAAACTTCGTCGCTCACTGCTCGCCCTTTGCACCGCCGCCGCCGCGGCGGCCGCCTTGACCGCCCTGCCCTTCGCCGCCAGCGCGCAGGCCAACTACAAGCCCGAATACAAGATGTCGCTGGTGGTGGGCACCGCCTTCCCCTGGGGCAAGGGCGGCGAGATCTGGGCCAACCTGGTGAAGGAACGCACCCAGGGGCGCATCAACATCAAGCTGTACCCCGGCGTGTCGCTGATCCAGGGCGACCAGACGCGCGAGTTCAGCGCGCTGCGCCAGGGCGTGATCGACATGGCGATCGGCTCCACCATCAACTGGTCGCCGCAGGTCAAGCAGCTCAACCTGTTCTCCATGCCCTTCCTGATGCCCGACTACGCCGCCATCGACGCGCTGACGCAGGGCGAGGTGGGCAAGGACATCTTCAAGACGCTCGAGAAAGCCGGCGTGGTGCCGCTGGCCTGGGGCGAGAACGGCTACCGCGAAATCACCAACTCCAAGCGACCCATCAGGACGCCGGATGACCTGAAGGGCCTGAAGATCCGCGTGGTGGGCTCGCCCTTGTTCGCCGACACCTTCACCGCCCTGGGCGCCAACCCCACGCAGATGAGCTGGGCCGACGCGCAGCCGGCCTTCGCCAGCGGCGCGGTGGACGGCCAGGAGAACCCGATGTCGATCTTCACCGCCGCCAAGCTGCAGAACGTGGGCCAGAAGAACGTGACCATGTGGGGCTACGTGGCCGACCCGCTGGTCTTCGTGGTGAACAAGGAAGTGTGGGAATCGTGGACCCCGGCCGATCAAGCCATCGTGCGCCAGGCCGCCATCGATGCCGGCAAGCAGGAGATCGTCATTGCCCGCAAGGGCCTGGTCGAACCCGGCCAGCCGCTGCTCAAGGACATCGAGGCGCTGGGCGTGAACGTGGTCAAGCTCAGCCCGGAGCAGCGCGAGGCCTTCGTGAAGGCCACGCGCCCGGTCTACAACAAGTGGAAGCCGACGGTCGGCGCCGACCTGGTGGCCAAGGCCGAAAAGGCCATCGCCGCGCGAGCGAAGTAGCAAGCCGCTTCGCGGATCGCCTTTTTGATCAGCGCCGAACTGTTCTGAATCGCCGCCGGCTCCAACCCCGCGCGGGGCCTGCCCGCGGTCTTTGGGGCCGGTGCGTGGCCTGCAGGTTGGCCGTGGCCGCCATCAAGACGGACAGCAGGGTCGTGAACGCGAGGCTTCCGGCGACCTGAGGCAGGCGCTCTTTCTTGGCGCGTTACATGGAACTTTTTGTAAGCGTTGCAAGTGAAGTCAGTGGCCGACAACTTTGCGATAGGCAGCGCGTGTGTCCGGCGAGACCGAGTCCAGCACCAAGGCGTACGAGATCTTGTGCCGCGCCATCAGGCGCGCGGAGGCGACCGCCTTCGACCGGCAGTACCAATGGCAAGTGTGCTGCATCAGGAACAGTTCAGCCGACATGGTGAAGGCCTTGTCCCTGGCCGACAGTGCACGGCCGTTCGCCGCCACTGCGGCGATTCCCAATGCATGGATCTGGAAGACCTTGCGCACGTCGAAGCACGTCCTGGGGGAGAGCCTGTCCGCATAGGGAACGGCCAATGGGAGCTTGCTCACTTGCGCCTGACCTTCGGCAACCTCGGAGAAGTCGGCTGCAAATCGCTTGAATTGATCGGCCAGTGTCGCCTCGGTCGCGTCCAGCATGCGCCAGATCTGCTCGCGCCGCGTCGCGTCGCCCTCGTCGAGGCAGCGCAGATACCCATCCGTGAGTTGCGCCATCAGCTTCTCGACCTGATAGGGGTGGAAGCGGTTCCCCAACAGGGCAACGCGGCGACGTTGCAGGTTGGCGTTGAGCATGTAGGCGCCAAAAGCGATCAGGGCGATCGGGACAAGAAATTCCATTGAGATGTTGTGAAGGAGCGGGAGGCGAGCGATGGTAAAGAAAAAGGCTCCCGAAGGAGCCTTTCTGGATGATGCTTAAGAGCGATCAGTATCCGCCGCGGCCACCGCCGCCGCTGCGATTGCCGCCGCCGTAGCCGCCACCGCCGCCGCCGTAGCCGCCACCACCGCCACCGCCGCCGTAGCCGCCACCACCGCTGCGGCCACCGCCGTAGCCGCCGCCTGCAGGACGGGGCTCCATCGGCCGGGCTTCATTGACGGTCAGGGCGCGACCGCCCAGCGAATGGCCGTTCAGGCCTTCGATGGCTGCCAGCGCTTCCGCATCGGTGCCCATTTCGACGAAGCCAAAGCCTTTGGAGCGGTCGGTATCACGCTCCATCATGACCTTGGCGCTGGCGACTGAGCCGTACTGGCTGAAAGCCTGCTCAAGATCGTTGTCGCGCACGGAGTAGGCGAGGTTGCCCACGTAAAGTTTCTTGCCCATTGAGGAACTCCTATTCAAACCAAAAAAAACGAAGCGGTGGAGTTCAGAGTCACAACAAACAAAAAATGCGCTGTGGCGCGAAGCCGATCACCGGATCACCGAACCTGGCCGTGAATGGCCAGGAACGACCCGTATTGTCCTCCAACATGAAAGACTTGGGGAAGACACGCCCAAATGACGCTGTTTCAGGCACTCCAGCCGCCGCCCAGCGCGCGCACCAGGGCCACCGTGGCCTGGTACTGCAGCGCCTTCACCAGGAGCGCCTGGCGCCGGTTGCGCAGCTCGCTGCGGCGGGCATCCAGCAGGTCGAGCTGGCTGATCGCGCCGTTGCGATAACGCACGTCGGACAGCGATGAGGCACGCCGTGCCGAAGACACCGCCAGATCCTGCACCGCCGATTGCTCGGACAAGAGGCGCAGGGCCGACAGCTGGTCTTCCACTTCCTTGAAGGCCACCAGCACCTGCTGGCGGTAGCCGGCCATCTGTTCGTCGAACTGCGCGTTGGCGCCCTGCACGCCGGCCTCGCGCCGGCCGCCGTCGATCAGCGGCAGCGACAAGAGCGCACCCACGCCCCAGGAACGGGCCGACCACTTGAGCAGGTCGCTCAGGTCCGGCGAGGCATAGCCGCCGGAGGCGGTGAGCGAGATGCTGGGGAACCAGGCAGTCTGCGCCACGCCCACGCGCTCCTGCGCCGCCTGCACGCCCATCTGCGCCGCCAGCACGTCGGGGCGGCGCGCCAGCATGGTCGAAGGCAGGCCGGCGGGGATCGCCGGCAGCGCGGTCGTCCAGTCCTGCGCCGCCAGGCTGAAGTTGGAAGCCACCTCGCCCAGCACCACGGCCAGCGCATGCTCGACCTGGGTGCGCTGGCGCTCCACCGCCAGCGCTTCCGCTTCGGTGGCGGCCAGTTCGGTGCGCACGCGCGCCAGGTCCAGCTCGCCGACGTCGCCGGCGCGGTAGCGCCGCTCGGTGATGTCCAGCGTGTTGCGGTAGGCCGCCACCGTGTCGCGCATGATCTCGCGCTCGGCGTCCAGCGCGCGCACCGCCAGGTAGAGTTGGGCCACGTCCGACTGCACCACCAGGCGCGCGCTTTGCAGCAAGGCCGCGCGCGCATCCGCATCCAGCGAGGCCGCCTTGCTGACGCCGGAGAGCCGGCCCCACAGGTCCAGCTCGTAGGAGGCTCCGAGGCCGGCGGTGAAGATGTTGGAGGGCTTTTGCCCCTGCGCCCGGTCGAAGCCGGCGCCGCGGTTGGCCGAGGCCCCCAGCCCCACCTGCGGCGAGCGGTCGGCATCGACCTCGCGCGCCAGTGCACGGGCCTGCGCCAGGCGAGCCACCGCCTGCTGCACGTCGGTGTTGTTGTTGGCGGCGCGTTCGATCAGGCCGTCGAGCACCGGGTCGTTGAAGGCAGCCCACCAGCGGGCATCGGCTTGTACCGGCGCCTGCGCCGGCGTTGCGGCGGCGGCCTGCGCGGCGGGCTTCTGCTCCTTGAACTGCGCCGGCGTGTCCAGCTTCAGCTCGATCGGCGGCGGCGTCGCGCAGCCGGCCAGTACCAGGGCTGCCACCAGCGGCAGCCAGGTCCAGGAGATTTTCTTGTTCATGATCTGCACTCCTCGTTGTCGTGTCTTATTCGTTCATGCCGCGCGGCGCGGCCGGCTGCGGCTGGACACCGCCACCCGAGCCGTGCGCACCCGCCTGGTCGGCGGCTACGCCGAAGTCCTGCGCGTCGTGCACTTCCTGGCCATGCAGCTTGAGCGGCCGGTTGCCCGTCAGCTTGCGCAGCAGCACATAGAACACCGGCGTGAGGAAGATGCCGAAAGCCGTCACGCCGATCATTCCGGCGAACACCGCCACGCCCATCGCACTGCGCATCTCGGAGCCGGCGCCGGTGGCCAGCACCAGGGGCAGCACGCCCATGACGAAGGCCATCGAGGTCATCAGGATCGGGCGCAGGCGCAGCCGGCTGGCTTCGATCGCAGCCTGCACCGGCGTGCGGCCGGCAAACTCCAGCTCGCGGGCGAACTCCACGATCAGGATGGCGTTCTTCGCCGACAGCCCCACCAGCACAATGAGCCCGATCTGGGTGAACACGTTGTTGTCGCCCCCCGAGAGCCAGACGCCGGTCATGGCGGCCAGGAGGCCCATGGGCACGATCAGGATGATCGCGATCGGCAGGGTCAGACTCTCGTACTGCGCCGCCAGCACCAGGAACACCAGCAGGATGGCCAGCGGAAACACGATCACCGCGGAATTGCCGGCCAGGATCTCCTGGTAGGTCAGCTCGGTCCATTCGTAGCTCACGCCCTTGGGCAGCGTCTCGGCGGCGATGCGCTCGACCGCATCGCGCGCCTGGCCGGACGAGAAGCCCGGGGCCGGGCCGCCGTTGATGTCGGCCGACAGGTAGCCGTTGTAGCGCATGGCGCGTTCCGGCCCGAAGCTGGAATCGACCTTCATCAGCGCCGACAGCGGCACCATCTCGCCCGAGTTGGAGCGCACCTTCAGCAAGCCCACGTCTTCGGCCCGCGCACGGTAGGGCGCATCGGCCTGCACCCGCACGCTGTAGGTGCGGCCGAACTTGTTGAAGTCGTTCGCGTAGAGGCTGCCCAGGTAGATCTGCATGGTGTCGAAGATCTCCGTCACCGGCACGCCGAGCTGGCGCGCCTTGGTGCGGTCGATGTCGGCATACAGCTGCGGCACGTTGACCTGCCAGCTGGTGAACATGCCGGCCAGTTCGGGCGTCTGGTAGGCCTTGGCCATGAAGGCCTTCACCGCCGCGTCCATCGCCTCGTAGCCGACCGAGCCGCGGTCTTCCAGCTGCATCTTGAAGCCGCCCGTGGTGCCCAGGCCGGCCACCGGGGGCGGCGGGAACATCACGATGAAGGCGTCCTGGATGCCGGCGAACTCCTGGTTCAACTGCATCGCCACCGCACCGCCGCTCTGGTCGGCGCGCGTGCGCTGATCGAAAGGCTTGAGCGTGGCAAAGGCGATTCCCGAGTTGGAGCTGTTGGTGAAGCCGTTGATCGACAGGCCGGGGAAGGAGACCGCGTCCTCGATGTTCGGGTTCTTCTTCATGATCTCGCCCATGCGCTGGATCACGTCTTCGGTGCGGTCCAGCGTGGCGCCGTCGGGCAGCTGGGCAAAGCCGATCAGGTATTGCTTGTCCTGCGCCGGCACGAAGCCGTCCGGCACCGCCTTGAACAGGCCGAAGGTGACGCCCACCAGCGCCAGGTAGATCGCCATCATCAAGGTCTTGCGCGAGATCACGCTGCGCACGCCGCCGCTGTAGGCCTCGGCGCCGCGGTGGAAGACCTTGTTGAAGCCGCGGAACAGCCAGCCGAAGGCGCGGTCCATGCCGCGCGAGAGCGCGTCCTTGGGTTCGTCGTGGCCCTTGAGCAGCAGCGCGGCCAGGGCCGGCGACAAGGTCAGCGAGTTGATGGCCGAGATCACCGTGGAAATGGCGATGGTCACCGCGAACTGCCGGTAGAACTGCCCGGTCAGGCCGGTGATGAAGGCCAGCGGCAGGAACACCGCCACCAGCACCAGCGCGATGGCGACGATCGGGCCCGACACCTCGCGCATGGCGCGGTAGGTGGCCTCGCGTGGCGTCAAGCCCGAGGCGATGTTGCGCTCGACGTTCTCCACCACCACGATGGCGTCGTCCACCACGATGCCGATCGCCAGCACCAGGCCGAAGAGCGACAGCGCGTTGATCGAGAAGCCCAGCAGGTAGAGCACGGCAAAGGTGCCCACCACCGACACCGGCACGGCCAGGAGCGGAATGATGGAAGCGCGCCAGGTCTGCAGGAACAGGATCACCACCAGCACCACCAGCAGGATGGCTTCCAGGAGGGTGTGCAGCACCGACTGGATGGAGGCGCGCACGAACTGCGTGGGGTCGTAGGCGATGCGGTATTCCACGCCCTCGGGCATGTTCTTGGCCAGCTCGTCCATCGTCTTGCGCACGTTGGCCGAGATGTCCAGTGCATTGGAGGCCGGTGCCTGGAACACGCCCATGCCCACGGCCTGGTCGTTGTTGAGCAGCGAGCGCAGCGAATAGTCGGCCGCGCCCAGCTCCAGGCGGGCGATGTCGCGCAGCCGGGTGACGGCACCGTCGGCGCCGGTCTTGACGATGATGTCGCCGAACTCCTCTTCGCTGGTCAGGCGGCCCTGGGCGTTGATGGACAACTGCATGTCCACGCCCGGCAGGCCGGGCGAAGCGCCGACCACGCCGGCGGCTGCCTGGATGTTCTGGCCGCGGATGGCCGTGACCACGTCGCTGGCCGAGAGGCCGCGCTGCGCCACCTTCTGGGGATCGAGCCAGACGCGCATGGAATAGTCGCCGCCGCCGAAGATCTGCACCTGGCCCACGCCCTTGATGCGCGCCAGCTGGTCCTTGACGTTGAGCACCGCGTAGTTGCGCAGGTAGGTGATGTCGTAGCGGTCGTTGGGCGAGACCAGGTGCACCACCATGGTCAGGTCGGGCGCGCTCTTCACCGTGGTGATGCCCAGGCGGCGCACCTCTTCCGGCAGGCGCGGCTCGGCCTGCGAGACGCGGTTTTGCACCAGCTGCTGGGCCTTGTCCGGGTCGGTGCCGAGCTGGAAGGTCACCGTGAGCGTCATCACGCCGTCGGTGGTGGCCTGGCTGCCCATGTAGAGCATGCCTTCCACCCCGTTGATCGACTCTTCCAGCGGCGCCGCCACCGTCTCGGCGATCACCTTCGGATTGGCGCCCGGGTACTGGGCGCGCACCACCACCGAGGGCGGCGCGACTTCAGGGTATTCGGAGATCGGCAGCCCGCGCAGCGCGATCAGGCCCGACAGGAATATCAGCACAGACAGCACGCCGGCGAAGATCGGCCGGTCGATGAAGAATTTCGACAGATTCATTCTGATTTCCTTCGCGCAAAGCGAATCGAAGAAGGAGGCGCGCTCGCGCGCCTTATCCCCTTAGTTTTTGGCGACCTTGGGCGCGGCGGCAGCAGCAGCGGCTGCCTGCGCGCCATCCATCGGCACGTCCTTGGGCGCCACCGCGGCGCCGGGGCGCACGTGCTGCAGGCCATTGACCACCACGCGCTCGCCGGCCTGCAGGCCCGAGGCCACCACGCGCAGCCCCTTGGCCGGACCACCCAGCGTGACTTCGCGGTACTCGGTCTTGTTGTCGCCGTTCACCACCATCACGAACTTCTTGTTCTGGTCGGTGCCGATGGCGCGCTCGCTGACCAGCATCACCTTGCTGCTCTTGGCCTGGCCCATGCGGATGCGGGCGAACTGGCCGGGGATCAGCGAGCCGTCCTTGTTGTCAAAGGAAGCGCGCACGCGCACCGTGCCGCTCCTGGCGTCGACCTGGTTGTCGATCAGTTGCAGCTTGCCTTCGAAGGGCGTGCCGTTGCTGGCCACTGTGCCCATCTGCACCGGGATCTGGTCGAGCTGGCTGCGCGAGCCGTTGCCGGGCAGTTCCTTCAGCGCCTTGCCGATGATCTGCTCGTCCACGTCGAAGCTGGCGTAGATCGGGCTCACCGAAACCAGCGTGGTCAGCACCGGTGCACCGGCGCCGGCCGCCACCAGGTTGCCCACCGTGACCTCCAGCTTGCCGATGCGGCCGGCCACCGGCGCCCGCACCTGGGTGTAGCCCAGGTTCAGGCGCGCGCTCTGCAGCGCGGCCTGGGCGGCGCGCAGGTTGGCCTCTGCTTCACGCTTGGCGTTGCTGCGCTCGTCCAGCTCGCGCTGGGCGATGGCCTGCTCGTCCCACAGGCGGCTGGCACGCACGTGCTCGCTCGATGTGTACGACAGGCGGGCCTGGGCGGCAGCCACCTGCGCGGCGGCGCGGTCCACCTCGGCGGCATAGGGCGCCGGGTCGAGCGTCACCAGCAGCTCGCCCTGCTTGACCAGCGCGCCTTCCTGGAAGTGCGCGGCCTGCACGGCGCCGGGAACGCGCGGACGCACGTCGACGCGTTGCACCGCTTCCAGCCGGCCGGAGAACTCGTCCCAGGCGGTGATATCGGTGGCTTCGACCGTGGCGACCGACACCGGCACGGCGGGCGGCGCAGCAGGCGGGGCGCTGGCTTCGGCGCGCTGGCTGTTCAGGCCGAACACGGCCGAGGCGAGGGCCAGGGCGGCCGTCAATGCCGTCAGCGTGGGCCACAGGCCCTTGCGTGCGGCAGAGCGAATTTGTTGCTTTGTCATGGCGTTTCTCTTCCTTTTGGGTCCATTCGGGATGCAACGAGCCAGCCGGCGCGTTTGGCGCCGGAAGGCGGGGTGTTCTTCTTGATGCGTGAGTTGCCGGTCCTGCCGGCTGTCGGTGTCTCCGCCGACGGGGACTTAGCTGGCCGGTGGCGGCGCCGCGCTGAAGAACGCGCGGATGTGCTGCTTCACCGTCAGTTCACAAGGACATTCGCCGCTTGCGCCCTGTCCTTCGGCCAGGCCGCCGGTATCCGGCAGCACGATGCTGGTGACCGCATTGCCCGCCTCGCGCAGCCGTGCTGCGTAGGACAGGCCTTCATCGCGCATCGCGTCGTCCGACCCGACCAGCACCAGGGTGGGTGCCAGCTGGCCGAGGCGCAGCGACGAGCCGGGCACGGCGTAGGGATGCAGCGCATCCTTGGGGCGGCCCAGGTATTTGGCCCAGCCCGTCGCCCACTTGCACATGCCGTCGTCGCTCGTGGCCTTGCGCAGCGAGGCGGTGCCGGCGCAGGGGTCGAGCATGGGCGAAAGCAGCACCTGCCCGGCCAGCGGCGGATGGCCGCGGTCGCGGGCGATCAATGCCACGGCGGCCGCCAGGTTGCCGCCGGCCTCTTCGCCGGCCAGGTAGATGCGGGCCCCCTTGCCGGCCAGCTTGACGCGCTGCTTGAACAGCCACTCCAGCACGTCGAAGCCGACTTCGATGGCGCCCGGGAAGGGGTTCTGCGGCGCCAGCGGATATTCGAGCGACACCACCACGGCCCCGCCGCCGGCCAGCATGCGCGCCACCAGGCGGCCGTCGTCCAGGCCGCCGCAGACAAAGGTGCCGCCATGAAAGTGCAGCACCAGCGGCCCGCCGCCCGCCACCCGCTCGCCGTAGATGCGCGCCTGCACCGGCTCGCGCTTGGGCAGCTCGATGCGGATGTCCTGCTCGACAACGCCCGCCGCAGCCTGGTCTGGCGCGTTCTGGGCGGCGGCGGTGGAGGGACGGGGCAACATGGGCAAACCTGTGAAGGGATATAGGGAAAGTGCGATGGTGTGAATATTAGGACGCTTCGTTGTGTAGAAAACACCCAATGCACATATCACTCTGTTTCCGCGATAGGAACAATCAGAGCCCTTTGCGCATGTGAGAATCCCGCTCCCCTGGGGGAAACCCCAAAGACACAGGGCTTGAGGAGATCAAGAAGAAATGGACCCCATCCTCGCCATGCGCGCCTTCGTGCGCGTTGTCGAATCCGGCAATTTCACCCGCGCGGCCGAATCGCTGGCCTTGCCCAAGGGCACGGTGACCAAGCAGATCCAGTCGCTGGAAGAGCGCGTGCAGTCCAAGCTGCTCAACCGTACCACCCGGCGCGTGACTGTCACGCCGGACGGCGCCGCCTATTACGAGCGCGCGGCCCGCCTGCTGAACGACTTCGACGACCTGGAGTCGAGCATGACCAATGCCCAGGCCAGCCCGCAGGGGCGGCTGCGCATCGACGTCGGCACCTCCACGGCGCAGCTCCTGATCATTCCCAACCTGCAGTCCTTTTGCGACAAGTACCCCGACATCCAGGTCGACCTGGGCGTGACCGACCGGCCGGTGGACCTGCTGGGCGAGAACGTGGACTGCGTGATCCGCGCCGGCCAGCTGACGGACCAGTCGCTGGTGGCGCGGCGCATCGCCATGCTGCCCTTCATCACCGTGGCGTCGCCCGCCTACATCAAGCGCTACGGCACGCCTGCCCACCCGAGCGAGCTGGAGCGGCGCCACCACGTGGTGGGCTATTTCTCGCAGCGCTCGCGCCGCAACTTTCCGCACGAGTTCAGGAAGGGCGACGAGTACTACGAGCTCACCCTGCCCTACCGCGTCTCGGTGAACGAGGCCAATGCGCACTTCGCCTCGGTGCTGGCGGGCTTCGGCATCTCGCAATGCGTGACCTTCCAGGCCGAGCCCTACCTGGCAAGCGGCGAGCTGGTGCATGTGCTGGCCGACTGGAGCGTGGAGCCGCTGCCGATGTACGTGGTGTACCCGCCCAACCGCCACCTCAGCCCCAAGGTGCGCGCCTTTGTCGATTGGGCGGCCGAGCTGTTTGCGAACCACCCGCAGCTGGGCGGCAGCCTGGGCGTTGGCCTGGCTGCCTAGGGCCTGTTAACACTATGCAAGGGGATCGCGTTGCCCCGGCATGGGGCTGGATGCAAGGCGCCCGCGCGCAGCAAGGCTGATGCCTTGCAAGCGCGGGCAACGCCGCAGACGGCCCCATGCCGGGGCAACCCGGAGGGAAGCTCAGCGCAGCCCGCCCCTCGGCGTTGCGCTCCTTGTGCGTGCGCATGCACGCACGGCGTCCCGCGCCTTGATGGGCGGGCTGCGCTGAGCTTCGCGACCCCTTGCATAGTGTTAACAGGCCCTAATCGCTTCCCGATCGATCACGCGGCCGTGATCACCACCTCCAGGTACTCGCCGGGCACCACCAGCGAGTCGCTCCCGGCGGTGTTGAACTCTTCCAGAAGCGCAGTGATGTCGCGCTCGAGCCGGGCCTGGTCTTCGGTGTCCAACGCGGCAAAAGCCTTGTGCGTGGGACCGTACCAGTCGCGGAACACCTGCAGCCAGTGGGCGGCATTGCGGTAGCGGAAGTTGAAGATCCGGCGCTCGATCTGCATCGCCGCCGAGCGCGGCCCGAACAATTCGACCAGGTGCGATTCGGTGCCCCACAAGGCCGGCGACTGCAGCCCTGCCGGTGGCGGCACATGGGCACCGATCACCTTGAACAGGCGGCCGATGAAGCCGGCGGGCGTCCAGTTCGCCATGCCCAGCCGGCCACCGGGGCGCAGCACGCGCATCATCTCGCCGGCCACGCGCGAATGCTCGGGCGTGAACATGCAGCCGAAGGTGGAAAGCACCACGTCGAAGCTGGCGTCGGGGAAGGGCAACGCTTCCGCATCCGCCACCTGGAAGTGCACGTCCAGCCCCTCGGCCTGGGCCCGGCCGCGGCCCTTGTCCAGCAGGGCCGGCACGTAGTCGGTCGAGGTCACGTCGGCAAAGCGGCGCGCCGCTGCCAGGGTGGCGTTGCCGTTGCCGGCCGCGACGTCGAGCACCTTCTCGCCGGCACGTACGTCCGCCGCCTCGGCCAGCAGTTCGCCGACCAATTGCAAGGTGGTGCCGACGACGGCGAAGTCCCCGCTGGCCCAGGTGGCCTGCTGGCGAGTCTTGATCGCGGCGAAGTCGGGGCTGGCGGCCGGGGCGGCCGAGGCGGCGGTCTGCATGGCATGGCTCCTTGGGTTGGGTGGCCGCCATTGTTCGAAGACGCCGCCGTTGACGCTTCACCGCAAGTCGGGCAGATTTGATCGCCCCTCCGCCCTTACCTCCTCCTTTCTGATGAGCGCCCCGTCCGACCCTCTGTCCGACGTGCTTCGCAGCGTGCGGCTGCGCGGCGCGGTGTTCTTCTACGTGAGCTGCGGGCCGGAGTGGGTTTCGGTGGCGCCGCCGTCGGGCCAGATGGGGCCGGTGGTGATGCCGGGCGCCGAGCATGTCATCGCCTACCACCTGATGGTCAAGGGCAATGGCTGGATCGGCCTGGACGGCGAGCCGCCGCTGCGCTTCACGGCCGGCGACGTGGTGCTGATGCCGCATGGCGACGGGCACGTCATCTCCAGCGCCCCCGGCCTCAAGCCCAAGGCCGGAGACGACGCCTGGGTCTTTCACAGGCGCAACGATGCAAAGCCGATCCCGGTGACCTATCACCACGGCGTGGTGCAGCCGGGCGCCGAGTTGCCGGCCGAGGACGCAACGGCGGTGCTGCTGTGCGGCTTCATCGGCTGCGACGTGAAGCCCTTCAACCCCTTGATCGCCGCCCTGCCGCGCCTGTTGCACCTGCCGGCCGGCGGCGTCGGCGCCTGGGTGGTGCCGGCACTGCAGCAGGCGGTGGCCGAATCGCGCGAACAGCGTTCGGGCAGCAGCGCCATCCTGGAGCGGCTGAGCGAAATGATGTTCGTGGACGCGGCGCGGCGCTTCCTGGCCTCGCTCGACGACAACGCATCGGGCTGGCTCGCGGCGCTGCGCGACCGGCATGTCGGGCGCGCACTGGCGCTGATGCACGAGCGGCCCTCGGTGCCGTGGACGGTGGACGAACTGGGGCAGCAGGTCGGCCTGTCGCGCTCGGCCCTGCATGAGCGCTTTGTCGCCCTGACCGGCCAGCCGCCCATGCAGTACCTGGCCGACTGGCGCATCCAGCGCGGCGCGCGACTGCTGCGCGATACGGATGCGCCGGTGCTGTCGGTGGCGCTGGACGTGGGCTACGACTCGGAGGCTGCCTTCTCGCGCGCCTTCAAGCGCCTGGTCGGCGTGCCGCCAGCGGCCTGGCGGCGTGCGCAGCGCAGCAGCCAGGCGCCTGAGCCGCCGCCAACCCGATGAAGAAAAAAGCCCCGCATCGCGGGGCTTTGGGGGCATATGTACGGCCGCTTCTTCTTGCTCAGTGCGACAGGATCTTGTTGAGGAAATCCTTGGTGCGCGGCTGGCGGTTTTCCGGATGGGCGAAGAACTCCTCCTTCGAGCAGTCTTCCAGGATGCGGCCACCCACGTCGATGAAGATCACGCGGCTGGCCACCTTGCGGGCAAAACCCATTTCGTGCGTGACCACCATCATGGTCATGCCTTCCTTGGCCAGCGCCACCATCACGTCGAGCACTTCGCCCACCATTTCGGGATCGAGCGCCGAGGTGGGTTCGTCGAACAGCATCACGATCGGGTCCATCGACAGGGCGCGGGCAATCGCCACGCGCTGCTGCTGGCCGCCCGACAACTGACCGGGGAACTTGTCCTTGTGCGCCATCAGGCCCACCCGGTCGAGCATCTTCAGGCCACGCACCTTGGCTTCGTCCTGGCTGCGGCCCAGCACCTTGATCTGCGCGATGGTGAGGTTCTCGGTCACCGACAGGTGCGGGAACAGTTCGAAGTGCTGGAACACCATGCCGACCTTGGAGCGCAGTTGCGGCAGGTTGGTCTTGGGATCATGCAGCGCGATGCCGTTGACGGTGATCTCGCCCTTCTGGAAAGGCTCCAGCGCGTTCACCGTCTTGATGAGGGTGGACTTGCCCGAGCCCGAGGGGCCGCACACCACCACCACGTCGCCCTTGGCGATGCTCACCGAACACTCGTTGAGCACCTGCACCGGGCCATACCACTTGGATACGCTCTTGATTTCGATCATTTTGTCGGCCATTTGATTTGTTCCTCCAGGGTGACTCAGCGGATGATTGCGATTTTCTTGTGCAGGCGCTTGACCACCCAGGACAGCGCGTAGCAGATGATGAAGTAGACCACCGCGGCGAGCAGGTACGACTCGACCGGCCGGCCGAAGTTCTTGCCCGCGGTCTCGAAGCCCTTGAGCAGGTCGTAGGCGCCGATGGCGTAGACCAGCGAGGTGTCCTGGAACAGGATGATGGTCTGCGTCAGCAGCACCGGCAGCATGTTGCGAAAGGCCTGCGGCAGGATCACCAGCTTCATCTGCTGGCCGTAGCTCATGCCCACCGCCTGCGCGGCATGCACCTGCCCGCGCGGGATCGACTGGATGCCCGCGCGCATGATCTCGCTGAAGTAGGCCGCCTCGAAGGCGATGAAGGTGATGACGGCCGAGTACTCGGCGCCGATCGGCCGGCCGATGACGAAGGGCACCAGCAGGAAAAAGCCCAGGATCACCATCACCAGCGGAACGCTGCGCATGCCGTTGACATAAAAGGCGGCCGGCATGTCCAGCCACTTCTTGCCCGACAGGCGCATCAGCGCCAGCAAGGTGCCGAAGACGACGCCACCCAGCGTTGCCACCGAGGTCAGGAACACGCTGAAGTAGAAGCCCTTCAGGATGAAGCTGGTGATGACGTCCCAGTTGTAGAAGCCGAAGTCGAGATTCGTCATGTCAGTGTCCTCCCGCGCCGCCAGCGGCCACGAAGCCGGGCACCCGCGACCTCTTCTCGATGTAGGCCATGATGCGGTTGATCACGAGCGCCGAGAACACGTAGAGCAGCACCACGCCGATATAGATTTCCATGTTGCGCGCCGTTTCCTCGCCGGCCTGCAGGTAGAACTGGGTCAGCTCGGCGATCGACACCGCGAAAGCCACCGACGAGTTCTTGAAGATGTTCATCGATTCGCTGGTGAGCGGCGGCAGGATGATCCGGTAGGCCATCGGCAGGATGACGTAGCGGTAGTACTGCACCGTGGTGAAGCCCACTGCCATGCCGGCATAGCGCTGGCCCTTGGGCAGCGCCTGGATGCCAGAGCGCACCTGCTCGGCGATACGCGCCGAGGTGAAAAGCCCCAGCGCGATCACCACCAGCACGAAGGGCGGGAAGTCGCGCATCACGGGGAACAGGGCCGGCACCACGTGGTACCAGAGAAAGATTTGAACCAGCAGCGGGATGTTGCGGAACAGCTCCACCCAGACATTGCCCAGGCGCACCAGCCACGGGCTGTCGGGCAGCGTGCGGATGATGCCGATGAGCGAGCCGACGATCAGCGCCAGCGCCAGCGCGCACAGCGAAACCGATACCGTCCAGCCCCAGGCGGACATCATCCAGTTGAGATAGGTGTAGGCGCCGCCGCTGCCGAAGCAGCCGGGCACCAGTTCCCCATCAATCGTGTCTTTGCAGAAAACTTGCCAGTCCCATGCCATGGGGAACTCCTCGCCGTTATTGTTTCTTCATCAATAAACAAACGCCCGCCTCGAGGGGCGGGCGTTTGTCATTCACGCATGCCGATCACTTCTTGGCGTAGTCTTCCATCGGCTTGTTGTTCGGCGTGGCCCAGGCGGCCTTGGTGGCGTCCGACAACGGCAGGTTCAGCGCGGTGTTGGTCGGCGGGATCGGCTGCATGAACCACTTGTCATACAGCTTGGCCAGCGAGCCGTCCTTGATCTGGCGCACGATCGAGGCGTCGACCGCCTTCTTGAATTCCTCGTCGCCCTTGCGCACCATGCAGGCGATCGGCTCGACCGACAGCTCGGGGCCGACAATGGCGAAGTCCTTCGGATTCTTGGACTTGGCGACGTTGGCGGCCAGGATCGAGCCGTCCATCACGAAGGCGTCGGCACGGCCGGACTCGAGCAGCAGGAAGCTGTCGGCGTGGTCCTTGCCCATGACTTCCTTGAAGTCGATGCCCTGGGCGCGCTCGTTCTTGCGCAGGTGCTGCACGGAAGTGGTGCCGGTGGTGACGGCCACGGTCTTGCCGTTCAGGTCCTTCAGGTCCTTGATGCCCGAGTTGGCCTTGACGGCGATGCGCACCACTTCCACGTAGGTGGTGTAGGCGAAGTCGACGTCCTTCTGGCGGGTGGCGTTGTTGGTGGTGGACCCGCACTCCAGGTCGACGGTGCCGTTCTGCACCAGGGGGATGCGGTTTTGCGAGGTGACCGGCACATAGTTGACGGTGAGCTTCTTGCCCGCGCCCTTGCCCAGGTCGTCGATGATGCGCTCGGCCATTTCGGTGTGGAAACCGGCGTACTTGCCGTTGCCCAGCGTGAACGAAAGCGCGGACGAATCCCGCACGCCGAGGCTGATGGCGCCGCTGGACTTGATCTTGGCCAGCGTGTCGTTCGCCTGCGCGAAGGCGCTGCCCATGGCAAGCGCGGCAACGGCCAGCGCGACTACTTGTTTCTTCATGCGGATCACTCCTCAGTTAACGGATGGATACGAAAAGCCGAATTCTAGACAACGGCGTTGTGGGGCGTACAGGGGCCAACCCGGTGCACCCCGCGCACTGCCTTCGAAATCGTCTCGCCGGCTGCGCGCTGCCTTGGTGCAAAGCCGCGGCGCGCGGCTCGCTTGTAACCGAATCTAAGCAGTCTTTGTGCCCGAAGGCATGGCGGCCGGATGGACCGGGGCCACCAGGCGCACCGGCTGCGTCAATTTCTCGGGCACCAGGAGCGCCTCCATTTCGGCGCGCGTCATGATGCCCAGCGATTCGGCCACCTCGTCGATGGCCCCGCCGCTGGCCAGCGCGGTCTTGGCGATCAGGGCCGCCTTTTCGTAGCCGATCAGCGGGTTGAGCGCCGTGACCAGGGTGACCGATTCGCGCACCCGCTTGGCCAGGAATTCGCGATTGGCCTCGATGCCTTCCACGCAATTCTTCTGCAGGGTGTGGCAGGCACGGCTCAAGTGCTGGATGCTCTTGAACAGGCTCCAGCCCATGATCGGCTCGAAGGCATTGAGCTGCAGCTGGCCGGCCTCGGAGGCCATGGTCACCGTCACGTCGTTGCCGATCACCTCGAAGGCCACCTGGTTCATCACTTCCGGGATCACCGGGTTGACCTTGCCCGGCATGATGGACGAGCCGGCCTGGCGCGCCGGCAGGCGGATTTCGCCGAAGCCGGCCTGCGGTCCACTGGACAAGAGGCGCAGGTCGTTGCAGGTCTTGCTGAGCTTGGTCGCCACGCGTTTGAGTACGCCCGACAGCTGCACGAAGGCGCCGGTGTCCTGCGTGGCCTCGATCAGGTTGGCCGCCTGCTTGAGCGGCACGCCGGTCTGCTCGGCCAGGTACTGGCAAGCCAGGTTGGCGTAGCCATGCGGCGCGTTGATGCCGGTGCCGATGGCGGTGGCGCCGAGGTTGATTTCCTCGATGAGGGCACGCGCCTCGGCCAGGCGCAACTCGTCTTCGCCGATCATCACGGCGTAGGTCAGGAACTCCTGGCCCAGGGTCATCGGCACCGCGTCCTGCAGCTGGGTGCGGCCGATCTTGAGGATGTCGCGAAACTCCAGCGCCTTGGCTTCGAAGCTGCCGCGCAGCTGAGCCATGGCTTCGATCAGGCGGCCGATGGCAAACCACAGGGCCAGCCGCACCGCCGTCGGGTAGACGTCGTTGGTGCTCTGCGAGGCGTTCACGTGGTCGTTGGGATGCAGCAGCTCGTAGCTGGCCTTGGGGTGGCCCATCTTCTCGAGCGCCAGGTTGCAGATCACCTCGTTGGCATTCATGTTGGTCGAGGTGCCGGCGCCGCCCTGGATCACGTCGACCACGAATTCGTCCTGCAGCTTGCCGTCGATGATGTCGTCGCAGGCGGCCATGATGGCGTCTGCCCGCTCGCGGCTGATGGCGCCCAGGTCGGCGTTGGCGCGGGTCGCCGCCTTCTTCACATGGGCCAGGGCGCGCACCAGGTCCGGCATGGCGGAGATGCGGGTGCCCGAGATGGGGAAGTTCTCGACCGCACGCGCGGTGTGCACGCCCCAGTAGGCGGCGGAGGGGATCTTCCGCTCGCCAAGAAAATCGTGTTCGATCCTGAATCGGGATTCCATGATGGGCGCGCCCTCCGGCTGATGGATAAAAAAATGCACGCCATGCGGCGTGCACCAAATAAAAGGCAAAAGTTGCGTGACAGCGAAACTGTCGCGACTGTATGCCTGCCGCCCAATCCGCGCCAATGCTCTTTGTGAGCCAAGGTTATGCATGCACCGCATAGTTGATGCAGTGCACAAAAATCAGCCGGCAGCCGCCGTCTTCTTGACGAGGTAATCCCAAAGGGCAGCCGCCGAGCCCTTGGGCTGGGCGCCGGCTGCCGCCCTGCTCCCCGCGTTCGCAGGCGGCAGGGGCCGCGGGCGGTAGGCCCGGATTTCCATGTTGGCTTCGAGCCGATCGATCTCGGGCGGCAGCGCGCTCACCAGCTTGCGCGAGCGCACCTCCTTGCGCACCGCGCTCTGCGGCAGGAAGGCGATGCCGTGACCTTCCAGCGCCATGGCCTTCAAGCCTTCGGCCATGTCGGTTTCGTAGACCCGATCCAGGTGCATGGCCACCGGCGAATCCTTGAGCAGCTGGTCGACGATGCGGCCCAGATAGGCGCCGGGCGCATAGCCCAGATAGGGCAGCGGCTGGCCGGCACGGCCGGGCAGGCAATAGCGCGGCGCGCCCTGCGCATCCGGACGCACCCAGGGCGCCACTGCCTCCTGGCCCAGGCTCACCATCTCGTAGCGGTTGGCGTCCAGCTCGAGCGGCAGCGCGGGGTGGTGGTAGGCGATCAGCAGGTCGCAGCCACCTTCCACCAGGCGGTGCACCGCGTCATGCACGTTGAGTGCGATGAGGCGGCTCTTCATGGTGCCGAAGCCCTCTTCGCGCAATTGCGTGAGCCAGGCCGGGAAGAAGGTGAAAGCCAGCGTGTGCGGCACGGCAAACTCGATCACGTCCTGCCCGGCGGTCGAGTGGCCGCGCAGCATGGCGCGCGTGCTTTGCAGGCCTTGCAGGATCTCGATGGCCTGGGCGTACAGGGTCTGGCCGGCGGGCGTCAGGCGCGTGGGGTAGGAGCTGCGGTCCACCAGGTCCGCCCCGGCCCACACCTCCAGCGCCTGGATGCGCCGCGAGAAGGCCGGCTGGGTCACATGGCGCAGCTGCGCTGAGCGGCTGAAGCTGCGGGTCTCGGCCAGGCTGACGAAGTCTTCAAGCCACTTGGTTTCCATGGCGGCGGATTATGGCCAGGGCTCGGCTCAGCGGCCGGATGGCCTGGCCGCCTTGGCGTCGAGCTCCACCTTGAGCGTCAGCGCCGCCAGACATTCCTCGAAGATCGCCGTCTGCTCGGCAGTCAGCACGGACAGCATCGAGCGCTCCATCCGGCGCCCCAGCTTGTTGCACTGCTTCACGACTTCCGTGCCCTCCTCGGTCAGGAAGAGCTGCACCCAGCGCGCATCCTCTTCGTCGATGCGGCGCACCAGGAGCCCGCGGCGCGCCAGCGCAGTCACCAGCTTCGACACCAGGGTCTTCTCGAGATGGGCGCCGGCGGCCACCGCGCTTTGCGTGATGCCGGGCCGGTGATGCGCCTGGCGCAGGATGCGCAGCTCGCGCAGGCTGACGCCGCAAGCCTTTTCGTAGGCGTCGGACGCCATCTGCTTGGCCTGATCGCTCAGCACGTCCAGCCTGAAGGTCAGAAAGTCGATGGCCGGACGCGGCATGGATGCCCCTTCTAGATCGGCGAGACGACGCCGCGGCCGGCGAAATGGCCTTCCGCGTTGGCCAGGAAGCGGTCCACGCTGGCCTGGGTCGCTTCCGGCGACCAGCCGGCCATGTGCGGCGTGAGCAGCACGTTGTCCAGGCCGATCAGCGCCTCGGGGCGACGCGGTTCGCTTTCGTAGACATCGAGCCCGGCGCCGGCGATGCGCTTGTCGCGCAGCGCCGCGGCCAGCGCCTCGGTGTCGACCACGCTGCCGCGCGAGATATTGATGAGATAGCCATGCGGCCCCAGCGCATCCAGCACCTGTGCATCGATCACGTGGCGCGTCGCCGGGCCGCCCGGAGTGGCGCAGACCAGCACGTCGCACCAGTGGGCCAGTGCCAACAGACGGTCGAAGTAGCGGTGATCGACGGCCTCGCGCGGCTTGCGGTTGTGATAGCCCACCGGCATGTCGAAGCCATAGGCGCGCTTGGCGATCTTCTGGCCGATGGTGCCCAGGCCGAAGATGCCCAGCTTCTTGCCGGACACGTTGGGCGGCTGCGGAATCTCTTCGCGCCAGACGCCGGCGCGGCACTGGATGTCGAGCTGGCGCATGCCGCGCACGATGCCGATCAGCAGGCCGAAGGCATGGTCGGCCACGCAATCGTCGTTGGTGCCGGCGCCGTTGGCGGTGGCGATGCCGCGTGCGCGCAGCACGTCCAGCGGCAGGCCTTCGTAGCCGGCGCCCATGCAGCACACCAGCTCCAGCGCCGGCATCGCCGCGACCTCCTCGGGCGTGATGCCGATCACGCCGATGGTGAGCACGGCGCGAAAGCGTGCGCCCTGCGCCGCAACGGCGGCGGCGCGCTCCCCGTGCGTGGGTGCGTAGACGATGTCGAAATGCTGGCCGATCAGCGCCTGGTGGTCGGATGAGAGGCTGTTGAGGATGAGCAGGGCGATCTTGTCGTTCATGTTCAGAGTATCTGCGGCGCTTCGATCTTCTGCAGCGCCCACATCTGCGCATAGCGGCCCTGGCGGGCCAACAGCTCGGCATGCGTGCCGCGCTCGACGATCTCGCCGGCTTCGAGCACCAGGATCTCGTGCGCGTCCACCACGGTGGACAGGCGGTGCGCAATCACCAGCGTGGTCTTGTTGCGCGCTGCGCTCTTCAGTTCGCTCTGGATGGCGCGCTCGTTGGCCGAGTCCAGCGCCGAGGTGGCCTCGTCGAAGATCAGCACCGGCGGGTTCTTCAACAGGGTGCGGGCAATGGCCACGCGCTGCTTCTCGCCGCCCGACAGCTTGAGCCCGCGCTCGCCGACGGTGGTCTCGTAGCCCTTGGGCGTGGCCATGATGAAGTCGTGGATGCGCGCCGCCTTGGCGGCCGCCACCACCTCGTCATGCGTGGCGCCGGGGCGGCCGTAGGCGATGTTGTATTCGACCGTGTCGTTGAACAGCACCGTGTCCTGCGGCACGATACCGATCGCCTGGCGCACGCTGGACTGCGTCACTTCGCGGATGTTCTCGCCGCCGATGCGAATTTCGCCTTGCTGCACGTCATAGAAGCGGTACAAGAGGCGCGCCAGGGTCGACTTGCCCGAGCCAGACGGCCCGACCACCGCCACCGTCTTGCCGGCCGGGATCTCGAAGCTCACGTGCTTGAGGATGGGCCGCGCCGGCTCGTAGGCAAAGCTCACGTCTTCGAAGCGCACCGTGGCGTCGCCGCTGTCATGCGCGGCCAGGTTCTTGGCGCCCGCCGCGTCGGCCACCTCGCGCTCGCGCTCGAGCAGGCCGAACATCTTGTCCAGGTCGGTCAGGTTCTGCTTGATCTCGCGATAGATCACGCCCAGGAAGTTGAGCGGGATATACAGCTGGATCATGAAGGCGTTGACCATCACCAGGTCGCCCAGGGTCATGTGGCCCTCCACCACGCCCTGGGTGGCGCGCCACAGCATCGCCACCAGGCTGATCGCGATCAGGAGCTGCTGGCCGGTGTTGAGCATGGACAGCGTGGCCTGGCTCTTCACGGCCGCGCGGCGGTAGCGCTCCAGGTTCTCGTCGTAGCGCTTTGCCTCGAAGTCCTCGTTGTTGAAGTACTTGACGGTCTCGTAGTTCAGGAGCGAATCGATGGCCCGCGTCTGCGCCTTCGAGCCCAGCTCGTTCATGGTGCGCCGATAGTGAGTGCGCCACTCGGTCACCTTCACGGTGAAGAAGATGTAGAACACCAGCGCGACGCCGGTAATCACCGCAAACCAGGCGTCGAAGCGCACCGACAGGATGCTGAGCACCAGCACCAGCTCGATCAGCGTCGGCACGATGCTGTAGAGCGAGTACGAGATGAGCGAATGCACCGCCTGCGTGCCGCGCTCGATGTCGCGCGTCATGCCGCCGGTCTGGCGCTCCAGGTGAAAGCGCAGCGACAGCGCATGCAGATGGCGGAACACTTCCAGCGAGATGCGGCGCGAGGCGCCCTCGGTGGCCTTGGCGAAGATCAGCTCGCGCAGCTCGGTGAACAGCGAGGTGGAAAAGCGCAGCAAGCCGTAGGCGAGCAACAGCGCCGCCGGCACCACCAGCAGCGCACGCGGGTCGCCCGGCTTGATCGTCATGGCGTCCACCAGGTGCTTGAGCAGCACCGGCACGCCCACGTTGGCGACCTTGGCGCCCACCATGAACAAGAGCGCAAAGATCACGCGCCACTTGTAGTGCCAAAGGTAGGGAAAGAGCCGCGCCAGGGTGGCGGCATCGGAGCGCTCGCTGGCGGGCGCGCCCGCCTGGGCACCGGTGGCCGAGGCGTTGTGAGGGGATGGAAGGACTTCGCCGCTTCGACGCATGAGAGACAATCGTGAGAATTCGTTTGCTTCAGATTGTGCCCATGTCCACCATTTCCAGCGCCAAGCTGTCTCCTATCCTCAAGAGCCTGCCGGCCGACATGGAACTGGTGCTGAAGGTGATCCCGATGCCGGCCGATTGCAATGCCAACGGCGACATCTTCGGCGGCTGGGTGATGGCACAGGTCGACCTGGCCGGCTCGGTGATTCCGGCGCGCTATGCCAAGGGTCGCCAGGCGACGGTGGCGGTCAACGAATTCGTGTTCAAGCAACCGGTGCGGCTGGGCGACATCCTGTCGTTCTATTCGTCGCTGGTGCGCGTGGGCCGCACCTCGATCACGGTGAAGGTCGAGGTCTTTGCCGAGCGCTTCAAGGCCCAGGGCGAGTACATCAAGGTGACGGAGGCCACGCTGACCTACGTGGCCATCGACGAGAACGGCCGGCCGCGGGCGATCGAGCAGGACGCGGCGGCCTGACCAGCGATCAGCAGGAGGCGGTCAGCGTGCACCGGTCGCCGATGCCTTCGCGCCAGATCGAGACGCGGCAGGCGTCGATCTGCGCGGACTTCAAGGCGTTCATCACGTAGACGCACAGGTTCTCCAGGGTCGGCGCTCCCAGCTCAGGAATGTCGTCGAGAAACTGATGGTCCAGGCGCTGGCGTACCTGATCGAGGGCGGCCCGCAGCAGCCCCAGATCCATGACCATGCCGGACGCCGGGTCGCGCGCCCCGCCGACGGCGACTTCGCCGCTGTAGGTATGGCCATGAATACGCGCGCTGGACGCGGTCTCGATCTTCCGGTCCAAGGTATGCGCCGCGTCGAAAAAGAAGCGTTGGGAGAGCTCGAACTTCATCGGATGCCCGTGTACTTGTGGGTTTGCAGGCTGAGCTTCCAGGCCGGACGCGCCAGGCAGGTAGCGATGACCTCCTGGACGTTCCTGTCGCGCAGCGGCCCGTCCATGGGCTGCAGGTAGCGGTGCTCGAAATCGGCCGCCTCGAGTGCCGCCATGTCGAGTCCTTCCTGCGGCCAGACGACCTTGAGCTCCGATCCCTGGCGTTGCAGCCAGGGCGCGCCGGCCTTCGGGCTGACGCAGAGCCAATCGATGCCGGGCGGCGCGAGAACGGTGCCGTTGGTCTCCACCGCGATTTCGAAGCCGCGCTGATGCAGCTCGCCGATGAGTTCGGCATCGACTTGCAGCAGCGGCTCGCCGCCGGTCAGCACCACGAAACGGTGATCACGCGCCTCGCACGGCCAGAAGGCATCGATGGCCAGTGCCAGCTCGCGCGCCGTAGCAAACTTGCCGCCATGCGTGCCGTCGACACCGACAAAGTCGGTGTCGCAGAACTTGCAGATGGCCCGAGCCCGGTCTTCCTCGCGGCCGGTCCAGAGGTTGCAGCCGGCGAACCGGCAAAACACGGCCGGGCGGCCGGCATTCGCGCCCTCGCCCTGCAATGTGTAAAAGATCTCCTTGACGGAGTAAGTCATGACAGCGCCTCGCACATGGATGCTTTCGCGACCCACCTGTCATGCCGGCGCACAGACCGGTTCTTTTTTAAGCGCAGCTTTTGGCAGGCGCTGGCGCAAGCACGCCCTAAGACAGGTGGTATTCACAGGATGGCGGCTCGGGCCATGCTGCCCGGCCCATCCGTGGATGACGTTTCGACCGCAAGTGGCGCGTGCCATGCGCCGTTGCCGAACGTCTTGCCGCCGAAAGCGGTGTGCGGCAAGAGCTCTATTGTAGTTGCGCCCCCGCCCTGCCCAACGCCGGGGGTGGCGAAGCCCCTTTGCGCACTCAGACCTTGGAGAAATCCGGCTTGCGCTTCTCCATGAAGGCCGTGAAGGCCTCGCGCGCTGCCGGCTCGCGCAGCATGCGGCCGAAGCTCTGGCCTTCCTCGCCGATGCGCTCGACGAGCGCAGGCTGCAGCCCCTTCTTCATCAGCCGCTTGGTCTCGACCAGCGCCGACAACGGCTTGGCCGCCAGCTTGCGGGCCTGCGTCTGGGCAATGGCGTTGCATTCGGTGGGCGGCACCACGCGATTCACCAGGCCGATTTCGAGCGCCGCTTCGGCCATGAAGGGCTCGCCCAGCAGCAGCGCCTCCGCCGCGCGGTGGTAGCCGAACATCTGCGGCACCAGCATGCTGGAGCCGAACTCGGGGCACAGGCCCAGGTTCACGAAGGGCATCGAGAAGGCTGCGTTGTCGCCGGCATAGACCAGGTCGCAATGCAACAGCAAGGTGGTGCCGATGCCCACCGCCGGGCCGCAGACGGCCGCCACGATCGGCTTCGGGAACGCTGCCATGGCGCGCATGAAGCGGAACACCGGCGAGCTCTCGTTGGACGGCGGCGCGTTGAGGAAGTCGCTGATGTCGTTGCCGGCGCTGAAGATGGTGGCATCGCCCTGGATCAGCACGGTGCGCACCGCGTTGTCCGCGGCGGCCTGCTCGATGGCATCGGCCATCTGGGCGTACATCGCGGCGGTGATCGAATTCTTCTTGTCGACGCGGTTGAAGGTGATGGTGGAGACACCGGCTTCGGTGTGCACGAGGATGTCGCTCATGGTGGTCTCTTGCTACTTGGTTGAAGTGAGGGCTTCTTTGACGAAATCCAGACGGTCCTGGCCCCAGAACATCTGGTCGCCGACGAACATGGTGGGTGCGCCGAACACGCCGCGCGCCACGGCTTCCTGCGTGACCGCCTTGAGGCGGTCCTTGACGGCCTGCTCCTGCGTCAGAGCCAGGATTGTCGGCGCATCGAAGCCGGCCTGCTGCAGCACGGCACCGACCGTGGCGGGGTCGTTCATGTTGCGGCCATCGACCCAGATGGCGCGAAACACCGCCGCCACATAGTCGCCAAAACGGCCCGGCTCACGCAGCTGCAGCGCCGTGGCGCCGCGCATCAGAAGCAGCGTGTTGATCGGGAAATGCGGGTTGTGCTCGAAGGCGATGCCCAGGCGCCGGGCACAGCGCTGGAGGTCCGCCATCACATAGGGCCCCTTGGCCGGAATCTCCACCGGCGAGCGGTTGCCGGTGGCCTGGAACACGCCGCCCAGCAGCATCGGCTTCCACACCAGGGCGGCGCCGGCCTCGGCGGCGATGCGCGGCAGCTGGGTATAGGCAATGTAGGCCGCGGGGCTGCCGAAGTCGAAATAGAACTCGACGGATCTGCTCATCGACAAGTCTCCTCTTGTTTTCAGAATTTCTCGGACCACGGGCGCAGGTCCAGCTCGTGCGTCCAGGCGTCGCGCGGCTGGCGGTGCAGCATGGCGTAGGTGTCGGCGATGTGCTCGGGGTTCAGCATGCCGCCCTCGTCCTTCAGCGCATAGCGCTCGGGGAAGTTGCTGCGGATGAACTCGGTGTCGATGGCGCCGTCGACCACCACGTGCGCCACGTGAATGCCCTGCGATCCCAGCTCGCGCGCCATGCTCTGGGCCAGCGCGCGCAGCGCCATCTTGGCGCCGGAGAAGGCGGCGAAGTTGGCGCCGCCGCGCAGCGAGGCGGTGGCGCCGGTGAAGAGGATGGTGCCGCGGTGGCCGCTGGCCGCCATCGGCCGCGCCACCATGCGCTTGGCGACTTCGCGGGCATTGAGAAAACCGCCGAAGCAGGCCATCTCCCACACCTTGAAGTACTTGCGGGCGCTCTCCGTCAGGATGCTTTCGGGAACGTTGGCGCCGATGTTGAACACCAGCACCTCGATCGGCCCGACCTCGGCCTCGATCTTCTCGACTAAAGCCACCACCTCTTCTTCCTTGCGCGCGTCACTGGCGAATGCATGGGCAATGCCGCCTTCAGCCTCGATTTGCGCCACCAGCGGCAGCAACTTGTCGAGGCTGCGCCGGGTGACGCAGGTCGCGTAGCCCTCGCGCGCGAAGCGACGAGCAATGGCGCCGCCGGTGGCGTCGCCCGCACCGACGATCAGTGCAGCATTAGGCATGGAAAGCTCCCCGGCCCGAGCGCAGCGCCGGGCCGCCCCAAGCAAGCGAGCGCCCCCTCGGGGGGCAGCGAGGACACGAAGTGCCGAGCGTGGGGGTCATGTTCATTCCTTGTAGTAGACGATCTGGTTGCTGGTGGCCAGCAAGTCGCCCGCCTCGCTCCACAGGTGCGCGCTCTGGTCGAAGTAGCCGTTGTTGAAGCGCTGGCCATGGGCCTGACCCAGCAGGTAGCCACTTCCGACCTTGGCGATCTGCGCCGCGTCGGCATGGAAGTAGGTGGTGATCGACACCGTGCCGGCCGGCACCACCGTGGCGCGGCGCAGCCAGACGCGTGGGTAGAACATGTCGCTCATCGCCATCAGCGAGGTGTAGTCGAGCGGGCGCGCTTGCGCATCGCGCAGCCACAGCCGGCTTTCGCTGTGGCTGCCGCTACCGTCCCAGACGCTGGGGATGCTGCCGCTGATGGGCCGCATCTCGTACTGCGCCAACCAGGCCACGCCGTGCGGGCCGATGGACATGCGTTCCACGTCGCTCGGACGCGGCGCCTGCGGCATCGGCGCGTCGCTCGCGCCCCAGGTTTCGCGCCGTGCAGCGGTGAAGGCGGTGGCCGTCGTGTTGATGGCGCCGTTCTGCGTGATGTGCACCGTCCAGTGCTGCGTGGAGCGATTGGTGCGCACAGGCGTGGCCTGCACCTCGAACTCGCCGGCCTCCAAAGCCGCCGCGAAGTTGACGGTGAGCGCGACGGGAACGCCCAGCAGGTCGGGATGCTGCAGCACCGACTGCAGCACGATGGCCGCAGTGGCGCCGCCGAAAGGTCCGACCATGTTCCAGTAGTCGGAGCTGGTCTGGCCGCTGAACTGCCCGACCCGCAGGTCGCTGTGTTGCAGGCGCAGGGCTTGGTCGAAGGGGTGTGAGTTCATGGGCCGCAGTGTGCGTCGGGCCTTGGCCTCAGACAGTCGTGTGCGCGACGCCGCTTTGCTGCACCGCAGTGAGAGACGTCAGGCGCTGCAATTTGTCGAGCAGGGCCGGCCACAGGCTCTGGCTGAACTGCTCGCGGAAGAAGCCGAAGTGGCCGATGCGCTTGGCCTGCACGTCGGCCGGCGCGATGCGCTCCACCGCGCTGGGCGCTGCCGCGTAGAAGCTCAGCAGGCTGCGGGTGCCGGCCAGGGTCATCAGCTCGTCGTCGGTCATCGACAGGGCCAATACCGGAAAGCGCACGCGCTCGTAGCTGCGCGCGGCCAGCTCGCCCTCGGCGCCCACGCTGTAGCGCGGGTTGAGGCACCAGCGTCGCCATTGCAGCATCACACCGCGCGGCAGATCGCCCACCTTGCGCAGCTTGCGCCCCGGGAAGTAGCCCCACAGGCGCGTGGCCAGCGGCACCACGAAGAACCAGAAGTACAGGATGCTGCGCTTGAGTTGGGGCGCGTTCTCGCGCCAGTAGCCGCTGCCGGCTGCGATGCTGATCAGGCCGTCGACCTGCTCCGGCTTTTGCAGGAAGCCCGGCAATTGCGCGCCCAGGCTATGGCCCAGGAGATAGAGCGGCTGCTGCGGCAGCGCGGCCTTGGCGGCATCGATCACCGCCTCGTAGTCGCGCGCCCAGTCGAACAGGTCGGCTTCGAAGCCGCGCAGCGGCGCATCGCCCAGCGAATCGCCGCTGCCCCGGTAGTCGAAGGTCCAGACCTGCAGGCCCTGCTGGGCCAGCCAGTGGGCGAAGGGCTCGTAGAAAGATTGGCGCACGCCCATGGCACCGCCGATGACGATGCTGGCGCGTGCCTCGCCGTGGCTCTGATATCGGCGGACGGCGAGCGTCGTGCCGCCGTCCACCTGAAGTTGCTGCTGTTGCGTCTGCATGTCTGTCTCCGCGTTGTTGCTCATCACGCGCCGCAATCAGCAAGCGGCTACACGCGCTCGAAGATTCCAGCGGCGCCCTGCCCCATGCCGACGCACATGGTGACCATGCCGTACTTCAGGTTCTTGCGACGCAGCGCATGCACCACGGTGGCCGAGCGGATCGCGCCGGTGGCACCCAGCGGGTGGCCCAGGGCGATCGCGCCGCCCATCGGGTTGACCTTGGACGGGTCCAGGCCCAGCGTGTTGAGGACGGCCAGCGATTGCGCGGCAAACGCTTCGTTGAGCTCGTACCAGTCGATGTCGTCCTGCGTGAGGCCGGCGTAGCGCAGCGCGGCCGGGATCGCCTCGATCGGGCCGATGCCCATGATCGACGGCGGCACGCCCTTGCTGGCGAAGCTGACGAAGCGCGCCAGCGGCGTCAGGCCGAACTGCTTCACGGCCTTCTCACTGGCGATGATCAGCGCGCCGGCGCCGTCCGAAGTCTGCGAGCTGTTGCCGGCGGTGACCGAGCCGCGCGCGGCGAATACCGTGCGCAGCTTGGCCAAGCCTTCCAGGCTGGTGTCGGGGCGCGCGCCTTCGTCCAGCGTGACGATGCGGCTCTTGGCGATGGCTTCGCCCGTTTCCAGGTTGGCCGTGCGGTCGGTCACCTCGATCGGCGTGATCTCGTCCTTGAACTCGCCGGCCTGCTGGGCGGCAATGGCGCGCTGGTGCGACTGCAGCGCAAAGGCGTCTTGCGCCTCGCGGCTGACCTTCCACTGCTGCGCCACCTTCTCGGCCGTCAGGCCCATGCCGTAGGCGATGCCCACGTCGCCGTCGCGCTCGAAGATCGCCGGCGACAGCGAGGGCGAGTTGCCCATCATCGGCACCATGCTCATGCTTTCCACGCCGGCGGCGATCATCACCTCGGCTTCGCCGACGCGGATGCGGTCGGCCGCCATCTGCACCGCCGACAAGCCGGAGGCGCAGAAGCGGTTCACCGTGATGCCGCCGATGCTGGTGGGCAGTCCGGCCAGCACCGCGCCGATGCGCGCCACGTTCAGGCCTTGCTGGCCCTCGGGAATCGCGCAGCCGCAGATGATGTCTTCGATCGCCTTCGGGTCCAGGCCGGGTGCCTGGGCCAGGGCGGCCTTCAGCGTCGTGGCCAGCAGATCGTCCGGACGGGTGTTGCGGAAGAAGCCGCGGTGCGAACGGCCGATCGGCGTGCGGGTGGCGGCGACGATGTAGGCGTCTTGAACTTGTTTGCTCATTTGAATTTCCTCGCGTGCGGCGCTCAGTTGCGGACCGGCTTGCCGGTGCTGAGCATGCCCATGATTCGCTCTTGGGTCTTGGGGTTCAGGATCAGCGAGCAAAAGGCCTTGCGCTCCAGCGCCATCAGGTATTCCTCGGTCACCAGGGTGCCCGCGTCGACGTCGCCGCCGGTCAGCACGCCGGCGATCAGGCCGGCGATGTGGAAGTCGTGCTCGCTGATAAAGCCGCCATCGCGCATGTTGACCAATTGGCCCTTGATGGTGGCGGCGCCGCTGCGGCCGGCGACCTTGAACTTGCGCTTCATCGGCGCGCGCCAGCCGGTCTCGCTCATGGCCTTGACCTGCTGGTGGGCCACGTAGAGCAGCTCGTCCTTGTTCGGCACGATCACGTCGCTGTCCAGCAGGTAGCCGAGCTGGCGCGATTCCAGCGCGCTGGTGCCGACCTTGGCCATGGCCGCGGCCGTGAAGCCTTCGGTGAGGAAGGGCAGCAGGTCGTTGCCGGTCGAGGCTTCGGCACGCTCGGCCGCACGGCGGGCGATGTAGGTCAGGCCGCCGGCGCCGGGGATCAGGCCCACGCCCACTTCCACCAGGCCGATGTAGCTTTCCATCGCGGCCACGCGGGCCGCCGAGTGGATGGCCAGCTCGCAACCGCCACCCAGGGCCATGCCCCGAATGGCCGAGACCACCGGCACGCCGGCATAGCGGATGCGCAGCATCACGTCCTGCAGCGCCTGCTCCGCGCCTTCCACCGCGCCGATGCCGGCGACCACGAAGGCCGGCAGCATGGCTTGCAGGTCGGCGCCGACGGAGAACTTGTCGTCCGGCGACCAGATCACCAGGCCCTTGTATTCTTTTTCGGCCAGCGCCACGGCTTCGGCCAGCGCCTCGGCCACGTCGGGGCTGATGGCGTTCATCTTGGAGTGGATGCTGGCGATCAGCACTTCGCCGTCCAGCGTCCAGACGCGCACATCGCCTTCATCGCTGATGGTGGTGCCGGCTTCCTCGGCCTGCGGCGCGTTGGCGCCAAGCACGCTCTCGGGGAACAGCTGGCGCGCATGCACCGGCAGGCGGCGCAGCGGCACGAAGCGGCTTTCGGCGGCGCTCCACGAACCTTCGGGCGTGTGCACGCCACCGGCGCGGGCCACCGGGCCTTCGAACACCCAGGCGGGCAACGGGGCCTTGGACAGCGCCTTGCCGGCGTCGATGTCTTCCTGGATCCAGGTGGCGACCTGCGTCCAGCCGGCCTGCTGCCACAGCTCGAAAGGGCCTTGCTGCATGCCGAAGCCCCAGCGCATGGCAAAGTCGATGTCGCGCGCGCTCTCGGCGATTTCGCCCAAGTGCACGGCAGCGTAGTGGAAGCTGTCGCGCAAGATCGCCCAGAGGAACTGGCCTTGCGGGCCTTCGCTCTCGCGCAGGAGCTTCAGGCGCTGCGCAGCCGGCTTCTTGAGCATGCGGCCATAGACCTCGTCGGCCTTGGCGCCGCTGGGCACGTATTCGCCCTTGGCCAGGTCGAAGCGCAGGATGTCGCGACCGGCCTTCTTGAAGAAACCGGCCTTGGTCTTCTGGCCCAGGTTGCCCATCTCGATCAGCTTGGCCAGCACCGGCGGCGTGGCGAAGTTGGGATAGAAAGGGTCGGTCTTCTCGTCCAGGTTGTCCTGCAGCGTCTTGACCACGTGGGCCATGGTGTCCAGGCCCACCACGTCGGCGGTGCGGAAGGTGCCCGAGCTGGCGCGGCCCAGCTTCTTGCCCGTCAGGTCATCCACCACGTCGGGGGTCAGGCCGAACTTCTCGACCTCTTTCATGGTCGCCAGCATGCCGGCGATGCCGACACGGTTGGCGATGAAGTTGGGCGTGTCCTTGGCGCGCACCACGCCCTTGCCCAGGGCGCTGGTGACGAAGGCTTCGAGCTGGTCGAGCACGTCGGGCTGCGTGGTCGGCGTATTGATCAGCTCGACCAGGAACATGTAGCGCGGCGGGTTGAAGAAGTGGATGCCGCAAAAGCGCGGCTTCAACGCTTCAGGCAGCGCTTCGCCCAGCTTGGTGATCGACAGGCCCGAGGTGTTGGACGCCAGGATGGCGTGCTTGGCCACGTGGGGCGCGATCTTCTTGTAGAGATCGAGCTTCCAGTCCATGCGCTCGGCGATCGCCTCGATCACCAGGTCGCATTCACCCAGCTTGGCGAGGTCGTCCTCGTAGTTGGCCTGCTCGATCAGCTCGGCATCCTTCGCCACGCCCAGGGGCGAGGGTTTGAGCTTCTTCAGGTTGTCGATGGCGCGGGTAACGATGCCGTTCTTCGGGCCTTCTTTGGCCGGCAGGTCGAACAGCACGACCGGCACGCGAACATTCACGAGGTGGGCCGCAATCTGCGCGCCCATCACGCCGGCGCCGAGCACGGCGACTTTTTTCACTTGGAATCTGGACATGGTGTGTATGTGTTGCGTGGGTTACTGGGCGACGCGATTCCAGGTCTGCGTGCGCCAGAAAGGGCCGAGGTAGCCGCGCACTTCCAGCTTCGTTCCGCTTTCGATGGGCGTGAAGCTGGCGCGGTATTCCTTGCCGTTTTCCGGATCGAGGATCTTTCCGTTCTCCCAGACATCCTTGCCGTCGGCCTTCTTGCCGCCGCGGATGATGTCCAGGCCGACGATGGGCTTGCCCTTGCGTTCGTCGGTGCATTCGTCGCAGACGGGCTTGGCGTCCTTGCGCAAGGTCTTCTCGATGCGGCCTTCGAGTGCACCGCCCTTTTCGACGATGCGGATCTCGGCCTTGGCCTCGCCACTCTTGTCGTCGATGCTGCGCCAGAGTCCGACCGGGCTCATGTACGTCGCCGTTTGCGCGAAGGCGCCGCCGGCGGCCAGAAGGATTGCGATGGCGAGCGCGCGCTTCATGGGATGTCCCGGCTTCATCAAGCCAGCGCCGCGTCGGTGTCCATCAGCGGCTTGGCGCCGGCGCGGGCCGTGCGCATCAGGGTCGCGGTCTCGGGGAAGAGCTTGGCGAAGTAGAAGCGCGCGGTCTGCAGCTTGGCGACGTAGAACGGGTCGTCGTTGCCGGCGGCGATTTCGCGCAGGGCGACCTGGGCCATGCGGGCGAACAGGTAGCCGAACACGAAGTGGCCGGCCACGCGCAGGTAGTCCACCGCGGCGGCACCCACCTCGTCGGGGTTCTGGAAGCCCTTGAAGCCGATCTCGGTGGTGAACTTGGTCAGCTGGTCACCCAGCACGGCCACCGGCGTGATGAACTCGCTCATCTTCTCGTTGACGCCCTCTTCCTCGACCAGCTTGCCCACCAGCTTGCCGAACTTCTTGAGCGAAGCGCCGTTGTTGCCCAGCACCTTGCGGCCCAGCAGGTCCAGCGACTGCACGGTGTTCGTGCCTTCGTAGATCATGTTGATGCGGTTGTCGCGTACGAACTGCTCCATGCCCCATTCTTTGATGAAGCCATGGCCGCCGAACACCTGCATCGCCGCGTTGGTGGCGATGTGGCCGTTGTCGGTGATGAAGGCCTTGACGATGGGGGTCAAGAGGGCGACCAGCTCGCCCGAGTCCTTGCGCACCTTCTCGTCGGGATGGTTGTGCTCCTTGTCCAGGAGCAGCGTGCAGAAGATCTGCAGCGCGCGGCCGCCTTCGGCGTACGCCTTGGCCGTCATCAGCATCTTGCGCACGTCGGGGTGCACGATGATCGGGTCGGCTTCCTTGTCCTTGGCCTTCACGCCCGACAGCGAGCGCATCTGGATGCGGTCCTTGGCATAGGCCAGCGCGTTCTGGAAGGCCACTTCGGTCAGGCCCAGCGACTGGTTGCCCACGCCCAGGCGGGCCGCGTTCATCATCACGAACATGGCTTGCAGGCCCTTGTTGGGTTCGCCCACCATGGTGCCGATGGCGCCTTCGATCACGATCTGCGCGGTGGCGTTTCCGTGGATGCCCATCTTGTGCTCCAGGCCGGCGCAGAAGATGGGGTTGCGGTCACCCAGCGAACCGTCGGCCTTCACATGGAACTTGGGCACGGCAAACAGGCTGATGCCCTTGCTGCCCTTGGGCGCGTCCGGCAGGCGGGCCAGCACCAGGTGGATGATGTTCTCGGCCATGTCGTGCTCGCCGGCCGAGATGAAGATCTTGCTGCCGCTGATCTTGTAGCTGCCGTCGGCTTGCGGCTCCGCCTTGGTGCGCAAGAGGCCCAGGTCGGTGCCGCAGTGCGGCTCGGTCAGGCACATGGTGCCGGTCCACTCGCCGCTGGTCAGCTTGGGCAGGTAGGTTTTCTTCTGCTCGGGCGTGCCGTGTGCATGCATGGCTTCATAGGCGCCGTGCGACAGGCCGGGGTACATGGTCCAGGCCTGGTTGGCGCTGTTGAGCATTTCGTACAGGCACTGGTTCACCACGTAGGGCAGGCCCTGGCCGCCGTACTCGGGGTCGCAGGAAAGGGCCGGCCAGCCGCCTTCGACGAACTTCTCGTAAGCCTGCTTGAAGCCCTTGGGCGCCTTCACCTCGTGGGTGGTCTTGTCGAGCGTGCAACCTTCTTCGTCGCCCGAGATGTTCAGCGGGAAGGTCACTTCGGCAGCGAACTTGCCGGCCTCTTCGATCACCGCGTTGATGGTCTCCGCGTCCGTCTCGGCATGCTTGGGCATGGCCTTGAGTTCTTCGGTGACGTTGAGCATCTCATGCAGAACGAATTGCATGTCGCGAAGGGGCGGGTTATAGGCTGGCATGCTGGAGACTCCCAGTTGATAAGTTGAGTTGAGCGAACGGAAGGAAAGAAAGCGAAAAGGACTCAAGCGGGCGCAGTGCTGCGCGCGATGATGTTGGCGAAGCCCGCATTGGCGCGCTTCATCGATGCCGGGTTGCGCAGGAAGCGCGCCTCGTAGTGCAAGGCCAGGATCAGGGCGTGGATCTCGAAGGCGATCTGCTGGGCGTCGGCATCGGCGCGCAGATGGCCTTCTTCCTTGGCCTGCTCCACGGCGCGCAGCATGGCGGCCAGCCAGATGTTGACCGACTCGGCCAGCGTGTCGCGCACCGGGCCGGGCCGGTCGTCGAACTCCACGGCGCCGCTGATGTAGATGCAGCCCGAGTCGATCTCGGTGGAGGTGCGCTTCATCCAGTTGTCGAACAGCGCTCGCAGGCGCGGCAGGCCGCGTGGCGCCGTCAACGCCGGATAGAACACTTCCTGCTCGAAGCGCGCGTGATATTCGCGCACCACCGAAATCTGAAGCTCCTCGCGCGAGCCGAAATGGGCGAACACGCCCGACTTGCTCATTTGCGTGACCTCGGCGATGGCGCCGATGGACAAGCCCTCCAGGCCGATCTGCGCGGCCAGGTTCAGGGCCGCATCGATGATGACGGCCTTGGTCTGCTGGCCCTTTTGCGGAGCGCGAGACGCCTTGGCGGGAGCGATGGTGGCGGACATGGGCTGGATTGAAAATAAAACGAACGGTCGTTCTATTTTGCAGAAATTCGTGGCCGAAAGGAAGCGCAAAGACCCGCCGGGTTGCGGGTCTTTGCGAAAAATGCGCGTCCTGGCCCGGCCGGACGGTGTTCAGAACTCCTGCGACAACGGCCGCAGCACCACCTCGTTAATGTCCACATCGGCCGGCTGCTCCACCGCGTAGACCACGGCCCGGGCGACCGAGTCGGCCGGAATCTGGTTGGCGTCGTAGAAGGCTTGCACGCCGGCAGCACTCTCGGCGTCGCTGGAGCCGAACTTCAGCTCCGATTCCACCGCGCCGGGCGAGACGATGGTGACGCGCACGCCGCTGTTGCCCACCTCCACCCGCAGGCCCTCGGAGATGGCGCGCACCGCATGCTTGGTCGCGCTGTAGACGGTGCCGATGGGCGTGAACACCTTCAGGCCCGCGATGGAGGCGATGTTGACGATGTGACCGCTCCCCTGCGCCTTCATGCGCGGCAGCACCGCGGCAATGCCGTAGAGCACGCCCTTGATGTTGACGTCGATGGTGCGGTCCCACTCGTCGACCTTGAGCTTCTCGAGCGGCGACAGGGGCATCACGCCGGCGTTGTTGACCAGCACGTCGATGCGGCCGAAGGCCTGCACCGCGGCGGCGGCAAGCTTCTCGAGGTCTTCGCGCCTGGACACGTCGGTGGCGACGGCAATCGCCTGGCCGTCGGCCTCGCGGATCTCGGCGACCAGTTGGTCGAGCCGGTCGGTACGGCGCGCGGCCAGCACTACCTTGGCGCCGCGTGCGGCCAGGTGGCGGGCCGTCGATTCGCCCAGGCCGCTGCTCGCGCCGGTGACGATGGCGACCTTGCCGCGGATGTTGTCTTGAACCTGGTTCATGGTGAGCTCCTTTTGGGGGTTGCGTTGAAGGGATGGCTGCAGTGTGGAAAATCCATGCATTCCCGTAAATGAAGCTCTGTCGCCTTCAGAATTCCTGAACCAGGAACGCTTCAAGAGAAGAACGACCCCATGTCCAACCGACTCGATGCCCTGCGCGTCTTCTGTGCCGCCGCCGACGCGGTCAACTTCCGCGACGCGGCCGTGCGGCTGTCGGTGTCGCCCCAGGTCGTTACCCGCGCGGTGCGCGAACTGGAGGAGGAACTGGGCGAGCCGCTGTTCCACCGCAGCACGCGCGGGGTGCAGCTCACCGACTTCGGGCGCCAGCTCGCCAGCCGGGCGCGAGAGGCCGTCGGCGTCGTCGATGCGCTGTTCCACCGGGCGGACCGCCGATCGCTTTCTCAGCATGCGGGCACGGTCCGCGTGACGGCGCCGAACGTGTTCGGCCGGCGGCTCATTCCGCAGGCGCTCGCGCCGGTGCTGGCCTCGCATCCGGGCCTGGTGCTGGATCTGCGGCTGTCGGAAGAGCATGCCGACGTGGTCGACCAGCAGATCGACATCGGCGTGCGCGCGGGGCCGGTGCGCGACGCCCGCTTCGTGGCGCGCACCGTGGGGAAGATGGCGCTCCACGTGGTGGGCGCGTCGGCGCTGATCGAGCGCGTTGGCCAGCCCAAGGCCGTGCAAGACCTGGCCGCCCTGCCGCTCACGGCGCTGATGGACCGCAGCTCGGGCCGGCCCTGGCCGTGGTTCTTCGGCAAGGGACGCCAGTACGTGCCCAGCGCACCGGCCTTCGTCACGGACGACGTCGATGCCGAGTGCGCTGCCGTGGTGGCCGGGCTGGGCTTCGGCCAGCTGGTGGGCCCGCTGGCCGAGCCGCTGCTGCGCTCGGGCGAGCTGGTGGCGGTGCTGGCGGCCGAGGCGCCGGAGCCCTGGCCGATCCACGTCTACCGCTCGCAGCGCTCGCCGGTGCCGGCGCGCGTGCGGCTGGTGTATGACGAGCTGCTGCGCGCGCTGCGCTGAAGACGCAGCGCGCCCCCCGGCTCAGAGCTTGAAGGGCACCACTTCCTGCCGCTGCTCGCCCAGTCCCTCGATGCCCAGCGTCATCACGTCGCCCTTCTTCAGGTACAGCGGCGGCTTCATGCCAAGCCCCACGCCGGGCGGGGTGCCGGTGGTGATGACATCGCCGGGCATCAGGGTCATGAACTGGCTCAGATAGCTCACCAGCTTGGCCACGTTGAAGATCATGGTCTTGGTGTTGCCTGTCTGCATGCGCTGGCCATTCACGTCCAGCCACATGGCAAGCTTCTGCGGATTCGCAATCTCGTCGCGCGTGACCAGCCAAGGACCGATGGGGCCGAAGGTGTCGCAACCCTTGCCCTTGTCCCAGGTGCCGCCGCGCTCCAGCTGGTATTCGCGCTCGCTCACGTCGTTGATGGTGCAGTAGCCGGCCACGTAGTCGAGCGCCTCTTTCTGCGAGACGTAGCGCGCGCGCGTGCCGATCACCACGCCCAGTTCGACCTCCCAGTCGGTCTTCTTCGAGCCCTTGGGCAGCATCACCGCATCATTGGGCCCCTGCACGCAGGAGTTGGCCTTCATGAACACCACCGGCTCGGCCGGAATCGGCAGGCCCGATTCGGCCGCATGGTCCGCGTAGTTGAGGCCGATGGCGATGAACTTGCCGACATTGGCCACGGGGCAGCCATAGCGCGGCTTGCCCTTCACCAGCGGCAACTTCTCGGTCTTCAGTTTGGCGATCTTCGCCAGCGCGGCATCGCCCAGTTGCTCTGGGCCGATGTCCTTGACCACTGCGCTCAGGTCGCGCAGCAGGCCGTTGGCATCGACGAGGCCGGGCTTTTCCTTGCCGGGGTTGCCGAATCGAACCAGTTTCATGTTCTTCCTTCTTTGGAGTTAATAGGTGCTGCGTCCACCGGACAGGTCAAAGGTGGCGCCTGTGGAAAAAGCGCAATCTTCGGTGCAAAGCCAGGCCACCATGGCGGCGACCTCCTCCACCGCGCCGAAGCGCCCCATTGGGATCTTCGACAACATGTAGGCGATGTGCTGCGCCGACATCTGGTCGAAGATGGCCGTCTTCACCGCCGCCGGCGTGACGCAATTCACGCGGATGCCGGTGTCGGCCAGCTCCTTGCCCAGCGACTTGGTGAGTGCGATCACGCCGGCCTTGCTGGCACTGTAGGCGCTGGCGTTGGGATTGCCTTCCTTGCCGGCCACCGAGGCGATGTTGACGATGCGGCCCCAGCCCTGGCTGCGCATCTGCGGCACCACCTCGCGGCAGCAGATGAACAGGCCCGTGAGGTTGACATCCATCACCTGGCGCCAGGCATCCACCGGGTATTCCCAGACGGTGGTGTTGGGCCCGGTGATGCCGGCGCTGTTGACCAGCGCATCGATGCGCTTGCCGTGGCTCAGCGTGGCCGTCACCGCCTTGGCCACCGAGGGCTGCTGCGACACGTCGACCTGCTGCGCAAAGGCCTTGGCGCCCAACGACCAGGCCGCCTTGTTGGCCGCCTCGCCGTCGCGGTCCCAGAGGGTGACGCTGCCGCCCGATGCCAGCAGGCGCTTGGCAATGCCGTAGCCCAGGCCGGTGGCGCCGCCGGTGACCACCGCATGGCGACCGGCAAAGTCGAGCTGGTTCATATGGTGATGCCACCGTCGGCGGCGTAGGCCTGGCCGGTGACGAACTGCGACTCGTCGCTGGCCAGAAAGACGATGAGCGGTGCGATCTCTTCCGGCTGTGCGAGGCGCCCCATGGGCTGGCGTGCGATGAAATCCTTGCGCGCCTGCACCGGATCGGCGTTGGCGTTGATGCGCTCGCCCAGCGAGGGCGTGTCCACCGTGCCCGGGCAGACCGCGTTGCAGCGCACGCCGCGCGTCACGTAGTCGGCCGCCACGCTCTTGGTGAGGCCCAGCACCGCCGCCTTGGTGGTGCCGTAGACGCAGCGGTTGGGCAGCCCCTTGATGCTGGAACACACGCTGGCCATGTTGATGATGCTGCCGCGCCCCTGCGCCAGCATGCCGGGCAGCACCGCCTGGATGGCCCAGAACTGCGCGCGCACATTGAGGTGGAAGGCAAACTCGAGCTGTTCGTCGCTGGCCTGGTCGATGGCGCCGTTGTGCACCACGCCTGCGCAGTTGAACAGCACGTCCACCGCGGGCATGCGCGCCACCAGCGCCGCGATGGCCGCCTTGTCGAGCACGTCCAGGCGCGCGGCGGTGAGGTTGGCAACGCCCGCAAAACGATCGAGCAGCTTCTCGTTGACGTCGGTGGCCCAGACCTGCGCGCCTTCGGCCGCAAGCGCCAATGCGCTGGCGTAGCCGATGCCCTGGCCAGCCGCAGTGACGAGCGCGGTCTTTCCCTTGAGTCTCATGCTTGGGGTCTCCTTGATTTTCGAATCCGGGTTAGGCCCGATGGGTCTCGGGCCCGACGCGGCGTATTCTGAATTGGCCTGACCACTTGTCCAATTCAGGACAACCCCTAACCAGTCTCCCGCCTCATTCAGCAGCACGTGCCCATCCAGACCGTCGAACCGAAGCGCCTGTATCGCCAGATTGCCGAACAGCTGCGCGCACTGATCGTCAAGGGCGAATTCGCCGTGGGCGCGCGCTTGCCGGCCGAGCGCGACCTGTCCAAGCAGCTCGGCGTGAGCCGGCCTTCGGTGCGCGAGGCGCTGATTGCGCTGGAGGTGGAAGGCTATGTCGAGGTGCGCACCGGCTCCGGCGTGTACGTGCTGGATCGCAAGCAACGCGCCAGCGCCCCGGCGGCAACGCCAAGCAGCAGCAGCACCGAATGGGGGCCGCTCGAGCTGATCCGGGCGCGCCGCGTGGTGGAAGGCGAAACGGCCGCCATCGCTGCCCTGCAGCGCAAACGGCGGCACGTGGATGCCATGACAAGCGCCATCGAGTCGATGCGCGACATGGCCGACCGCAGCGTGATGCCGCTGGAAGGCGACCGCGCCTTTCACCTGGCCATCGTCGACGCCTGCGACAACGTCGTGCTGCTCGAGACCGTGCAGGGATTCTGGGATTCGCGCAAAGGTCCGATCTTCACCCGCCTGGGCGGCTACTTCGAAACCGTGAAGTCCTGGCGCAGCGCGATTGCCGAGCACGAGGCGATCCGCGACGCCATCGCGGCACGCGACGCCGAGGCCGCGCGCGCGGCCATGCACATCCACATGGACAAGTCGCACCAGCGCTTTTCCGCGAGCTGGCGCCGCGCCAAGCCGGGCTAGGGCCGCAACTCTCGCATTCACCTCAACCCAAGTAAAGGAGACACAGCATGAGAAAACGCCTTGCCATCAAGACCCTCGCCGCCTGCGCCCTGGCCGCTGCCGCCCTTGGCGCACTGGGCACTGCCCAGGCCCAGACCAAGCTCAAGTGGGCCCACGTGTACGAGACCTCGGAGCCCTTCCACAAGTACTCGGTGTGGGCCGCCGAAGAGATCAAGAAGCGCACCAACGGCAAGTACGAGATCCAGGTGTTTCCAGCCTCCAGCCTCGGCAAGGAAGCCGACATCAACCAGGGCCTGACCCTGGGCACGGTGGACATCATCCTCACGGGTGCGAGCTTTGCAGGCCGCAGCCATCCGCCGCTGGCCGTGTCCTACTTTCCCTTCATCTTCCGCGACGCCGAGCACCAGCTGAAGTACGCCAAGAGCGACGTCTTCAAGGAACTGGCCAAGGGCTACGACGACAAGACGGGCAACCACATCACCGCCCTGAACTACTACGGCGCGCGCCACGTCACCTCCAGCGCGGCCCGCCCGGTGGCCAAGCCGGAGGACATGAAAGGGCTGAAGATCCGCGTGCCCGATGCGCCGGCCTACCTGGCCTTCCCCAAGTCGTTGGGCGCCAATGCCACGCCGATCGCCTTTGCCGAGGTGTACCTGGCGCTGCAGAACAACACGGTCGATGCGCAGGAGAACCCGCTGCCCACCATCGAGGCCAAGAAGTTCTACGAGGTGCAGAAGAACATCTCGCTCACGGGCCACATCGTCGACTCGCTCCTGACCATCGTGTCGGGCCAGCTGTGGGCCAAGCTGTCGGCGGAGGAGAAAAAAATCTTCACCGACGTGATGCAGGAAGCCGCCGAGAAGACCGGCCGCGAAATCATCGCCTCTGAGGTCCGGCTGGTCGAGGAATTCAAGACCAAGGGCAACAACGTCATCACGGTCGACAAGAACGCCTTCCGCGAGGCGGTGCTGAAGAACACCAAGCCGACGGACCACGGCTACCGCCAGCAGGACTACGACCGCATTACAGCCATCAAGTAAGCCCCCACCCTGGCCCTCCCCCGGCGGGGGAGGGAAACAAGACCATGACTGACGAAAAAATCATTGACGACGAAGGCCACTTCCACGCCCACGACGAAGCGGTCGACCTGAAGGGAACCATTGCCGAGGGCTGGATTGCGCTGGCGATCTTCTGGGCCCTGGGGCTCACGGTCTTCTACCAGTTCGTCACCCGCTACGTGATGAACGACTCGGCCGCCTGGACCGAGGAGGTGGCGCGCTATCAATTGATCGGCGTGGTGTTCATTGGCGCGGCCATCGGGGTGGCCAAGAACAACCAGATCCAGGTCGACTTCTTCTACCGCCACATGCCGCCGGCCCTGGGGCGCTGGATGTCGCGCGGCGTCGATGTGCTGCGCATCCTCTTTTTCGTGGCTGCCGTGGTGATGACCGTCCAGATGATGGCCAAGATCGGCAACAACTCGCGCATGACCATCGTCGATGCGCCAATGAATCTCGTCTACGGCCTGTGCCTGTTCGGTTTTGCCGCCATGACCTGGCGCTCGATCCAGGTGGCGCGCGTGCACTGGCGGCGCGGCTACAGCGTGCTCGAGCGCCCCGAGTCTTCCCTGGCCGACCACTGAACGATTGCGCTCCAAATGCTGAAGATCTTCTTTCTCGTTTTCATGATGGGCGGCATCCCGGTCGCCATCGCGATGGCCGGCGCCTCGCTGGCCTACATCCTGAGTTCCGGCAACCTGCCGCCCTTCGTGGTGATCCACCGCATGGTGGGCGGCATCGACAGCTTTCCGCTGCTGGCGGTGCCCTTCTTCATTCTGGCCGGCAACCTGATGAACAACGCCGGCATCACCACCCGCATCTACAACTTCGCGCTGTCGCTGGTGGGCTGGATGAAGGGGGGCCTGGGCCACGTCAACGTGCTGGGCTCGGTGATCTTCGCCGGCATGAGCGGCACCGCCATCGCCGACGCCGCCGGCCTGGGCACCATCGAAATCAAGGCCATGAAGGAGCATGGCTACTCGGCCGAGTTCGCGGTGGGCGTGACGGCGGCATCCGCCACGCTCGGGCCGATCATTCCGCCCAGCCTGCCCTTCGTGATCTACGGGATGATGGCCAACGTGTCCATCGGCGCGCTCTTCCTGGCGGGCGTCCTGCCGGGGGCGATGCTGGCGCTCTTGATGATGATCACGGTGGCCTACTTCGCGCACAAGAACAAGTGGGGCGCCGACTTCAAGTTCTCCAGTTCGCGCCTGGCCAAGGCGCTGGCCGAACTGGGCGTGGTGATCGTCTGGCCTCTGCTCTTGTGGGTGGTGGTCGCGCGCTTCGGCGCGCCGGCCCAGCTGTCGGTCTTCGCCGGCCTCGCCCTGCTGTTCGTGATCGACCGCATCTTCAAGTTCGAGGCGCTGCTGCCCATCATGACCCCAGTGCTGCTGATCGGCGGCATGACCACCGGCCTGTTCACGCCCACTGAAGGCGCCATCGCCGCCTGCGTGTGGGCCATGATCCTGGGCTTCGCCTGGTACGGCACCTTGAGCTGGAAGATGTTCGTCAAGGTCTGCCTGGACACCATCGAGACCACCTCCACCGTGCTCTTCATCGTGGCCGCGGCGTCCATCTTCGGCTGGATGCTGACGGCCACCGGCGTCACCACCGACATCGCCAACTGGGTGCTGGGCTTCACCCAAAGCGCCTGGGTCTTCCTGCTGCTGGCCAACCTCTTGATGCTCTTCGTCGGCTGCTTCCTGGAGCCAACCGCCGCCATCACGATCCTGGTGCCGATCCTGCTGCCCATCGCCACCCAACTGGGCGTGGACCCGGTGCACTTCGGCCTGGTGATGGTGCTGAACCTGATGATCGGCCTCTTGCACCCGCCGATGGGCCTGGTTCTGTTCGTGCTGGCCCGCGTGGCCAACCTGAGCTTCGAGCGCACCACCATGGCCATCCTGCCCTGGCTGGTACCTCTGCTGCTGAGCCTGGCCGTCATCACCTACGTGCCTTCGATCGTGCTGTGGCTGCCCAAGATGTTCTTCTAGACCATGAACCCCTTCATCCGACTCCATCCCGCCGATGACGTCGTCATCGCGCGCAGCCAACTGGTCGGCGGCACGCCGATCGAGGGCGTCACCGCCCGCGGCCTGATTCCGCCCGGCCACAAGATCGCGGTTCGCGCCATCGCCCCGGGCGCACCGGTGCGCCGCTACAACCAGATCATCGGTTTTGCCAGCCGCGCCATCGAGCCCGGCGAGCACGTGCACACGCACAACCTCGACATGGGGCCGGACAAGGGCGACTTCGAACGCGACTACGCCTTCGGCGCCGACGTGAAACCGGCGCCGCCCCTGCGCGAGGCGACGTTCATGGGCATCCAGCGCGCCGACGGCCGAGTGGCCACGCGCAACTACATCGGCGTGCTGACCAGCGTGAACTGCTCGGCCACCGCGGCCCGGGCCATTGCCGACCACTTCTCGCGCAAGACGAATCCGGCAGCGCTGGCACCCTTCCCCAACGTCGACGGCGTGGTGGCCCTCACGCACGGCACCGGCTGCGGCATGGACACCCAGGGCATGGGCATGCAGATCCTGGAGCGCACCCTGACCGGCTACGCCACCCATGCCAACTTCGCGGCGGTGCTGGTGGTGGGGCTGGGCTGCGAGGCCAACCAGATCAACGCCTGGCTGGCCACCGGCAACCTCAGCGAGGGCGAGAACTTTCGCGTGTTCAACATCCAGGACACCGGCGGCACGCGCAAGACGGTGGAAAAGGGCGTGGCGCTCATCAACGAGATGCTGCCGCGGGCCAATGCGGTGAAGCGCGAGCCCTGCAGCGCGAAGCACATCACCATCGGGCTGCAGTGCGGCGGCTCGGACGGCTATTCCGGCATCAGCGCCAACCCGGCACTGGGCCATGCGGTGGACCTGCTGGTGGCGCATGGCGGCACCGCCATCCTGTCGGAGACGCCCGAGATCTACGGCGCCGAGCACCTGCTGACGCGGCGCGCGGTGAAGCGCGAAGTGGGCGAGAAGCTGGTGTCGCGCATCAAGTGGTGGGAGCACTACACCGAGATCAACGAAGGCGAGATGAACAACAACCCCTCGCCGGGCAACAAGGCCGGCGGGCTGACCACCATTCTCGAAAAGTCGCTGGGCGCCGTGGCCAAGGGCGGCACCAGCAATCTCGAGGCCGTGTACGAGTACGCCGAGCCGGTGGCGGCGCACGGCTTCGTCTACATGGACACGCCCGGCTACGACCCCGTCAGCGCCACCGGTCAGGTGGCAGGCGGAGCCAACCTGATCTGCTTTACCACCGGGCGCGGCTCGGCCTACGGCTGTGCGCCCTCGCCCTCGCTCAAGCTGGCCACCAACAGCACCCTGTGGCGGCGCCAGGAAGAAGACATGGACATCAACTGCGGCGAGATCGTGGACGGCACGGCGTCGATCCAGGAGATGGGACAGCGCATTTTCGAACTGGTGCTGGCGACGGCCTCCGGTGAGCACAGCAAGAGCGAGCAGCACGGCTACGGCCAGAACGAATTCGTGCCCTGGCAAGTGGGCGCCGTGATGTAGGCCCCCCGGCTTTGCACTGCGCTTCGCTTCGTGTCATTCGCCACCCCCCGAGGGGGAGGCTCGGCCGCCTTGGGGCGGCCCGGCGCCGTCCTCGGTCCCAAGTAAGGAGTTTCTCGTGTCGCTGACCCTTCAAGCCTTCCAACTGCGCACTCAGGTCGCCGCCGTCATCGCCGCCGCCGGCAGCATGCCGGCCGAAGCGCAGCAGGTGGCCGACAACCTGGTGCTGGCCAACCTCAGCGGCCACGATTCGCACGGCGTGGGCATGACGCCCCGCTACGTCGACGCGGTACTCGAGGGGGGACTTAAGCCCAACACCGGCATCGCGGTGCGCGTGGACATTGGCACGATGCTCGCCCTGGACGGCCAACGCGGCTATGGCCAGATCGTCGGGGTGCAGGCCATGCAGCTGGGCATCGCGCGTGCGAAGCAGCATGGCAGCTGCATCATGACGCTGGGCAATTCGCACCACCTGGGCCGCATCGGCCATTTCGCCGAGATGGCAACGGCGCAAGGCCTCGTCTCGATGCACTTCGTCAACGTGCTGTCGCGCCCGGTGGTCGCGCCCTGGGGCGGCGGCGATGGGCGCTTCGGCACCAACCCCTGCTGCATCGGCATTCCGCTGGCGGGGGGCGATCCTTTCCTGCTCGACTTCGCTACCAGCCGTGTGGCGCAAGGCAAGATGCGCGTGGCCCACAACAAGGGCGAACGCGTGCCGCCGGGCCACCTGATCGACGAGCACGGCGCGCCCACCGACGACCCGGGCGTGGTGGTGGTGCCGCAGTCCAACGGCCTCTTTGGCGCACTCATGACCTTCGGCGAGCACAAGGGCTACGGCATGGCGGTGGCTTGCGAACTGCTGGGCGGCGCGCTCACCGGCGGCGGCACCTGGCACCGGCCAGCGGACACCGCACGCACCGTGCTGAACGGCATGCTCACCGTGCTGATCGACCCGGCCAAGCTGGGCACGCAGGCCAGCTTCGAGGTCGAGGCACGCGCCTTCGTCGACTGGCTGCGCCAGAGCCCGCCGGGCGCCGGCTTCGAGGCGGTGCAGATCGCCGGCGAGCCGGAGCGCAAGGCGCGCGCCACGCGCGAGCGCAACGGCATCTGGATCGACGACGCGACCTGGGGCGAGATCGTCGCGGCCGGGGCGAAGGTGGGCGTGGCCGTCAGCGCCGACGGGTTGTGAGCCAACACTGGACGCGCCATGCCAAGCTCGGCTTCGAGAGCGGTGCTACCATGGTGTCACCAATCGACCCTATGCCATGTCCACCACTTCACTGAAGCTTCCAGAGGAAATCAAGCAACTTGCAGTCGAAGCTGCCAAGCACCAGGGCGTCACGCCCCATGCGTTCATGGTCGACGCAATTCGCGCGGCGGCCTCGGCGGCGCAAAAGCGCGCAGCCTTCGTCTCTGATGCGGTCGCGGCCCGGGACGAGTCGGTCAAATCGGGCAAGGGCTATGCCGCTTCCGACGTGCACGCCTACCTGCAAGGTCGGGCGCAGGGCAAGTCGCCTCCCAAACCCAGGGCCAAGTCTTGGCGCAGCTGATCTACTCTTCGCGCGCCTTCATCGACCTTGAGCGGCTGACCGACTTTCTCATCGAGACAGACCCTGTTGCAGCCCTTGCGACAGTGGACCTCATCACCGAAGCCGTACAGATACTGGAGAACCACCCCTTGATCGGCCGACCCGCCGAGAACGGCTTGAGAGAACTCGTCATCTCGCGCGGCAGGTCAGGCTATCTGGCTTTGTACAGCCATGAGCAGGAACACGACACGGTTCTCGTCCTGGCTGTTCGGCACCAACGCGAAGCCGGCTTCAGCTCGGAGTAGCCGGCCTTCAGCCCGGCTCAGCCCGGCCCCTCGCGGCGCAGGCTGTTGCCCAGCGCAATCTTGCGCAGGATCACCGCGAACGACTGCACCTGCGCCGGCTGCGCTTCGCCCAGCCGCCACAGGATGCCCGGCGTGCGCACGGGCGTGGGGCTTTCCAGCGGGATCAGCTTCAGGCCGGCCATGGTTTCGGGCACCGCGTTGATGGCCACGATCGAACCGATCCTCGTGCGCGCCACCAGTCCCAACATCGGCGCCACGGTGGACATCTCGGCGACCACGACAGGCTCTGCGCCGCTCGCCCTGAAGCATTCGTCCAGCATGGTTCGCGTCGAGAAGCTGGAAGAGAGCAGCACCAGCTCCTGCCGATGCAGCTCGACCATGCGGATGCGCTTGCGCCGGGCCAGCGGGTGGTCCTTGGACACCACCAGCACCATCTCTTCGTTGTAGAGCGGCTCGAACCACAGGCCCGTGGGATCGTTGGGACGGTAGGCAATGCCCAGGTCCAGCTCGCCCGCCTTCAGCCGCCCGACGATGACCTCGGCCGACAGTTCCTCGACGCTGATGCGCACCGTCGGATGGCGCGCCAGCGACTGCGCCACGCATTCCGGAATCAGCCCGATGTTGAAGGTGTGCGTGGCGCCCACGCGCACCGCGCCGCCCAGCCGGTCGGTGCCGGGCTTGAGCAGCGCCACGCCCTGGTCGACCTCGCGCAGCGCCCGAGCCGCGTAGCCGCGCAGCAGCTCGCCGGCCTCGGTCGTCACCACCTTCTTGCCGATGCGCTCGAACAGGGGCTGGCCCAGCTCGTCCTCCAGCTGGCGGATCTGGTGCGAGAGCGTCGACTGGGTGACATGCACCCGCTCGGCGGCCCGGGTGAAGCTCAGGCAATCGGACAGCGCAACAAAGTAGCGCAGGTGCCGCATCTCCATGGAAACCCCCGCGAATGATCGATGCCGTCAATGATATGCATGGTTATTCATCATTTGCGACTGAATGTGTCGCGTCCTATCGTGGGCCCAGCAGAAGGCCCTGGCCGCCCAGGGCCGGCAGGAGACAAGTGCCATGAGCCCCGCCCGGCCGCCCGAAGGGGCTCGCACCGCAGTGCGTAGCACGGAGGTTACCGAATGAGCGATTACAACCAGGACGCCATCACGAAGGACGTTCTTGCGGCCTTTGCCAGCACGCCCGATCCCCGGCTGCGCGAGCTGATGACGGCGTTGGCCCGCCACATCCACGCCTTCGCGCGCGAGGTCGACCTGAGGCCCGATGAATGGCTGGCGGGCCTCAAGTTCCTGGAAGCCACCGGACAGATCTCGACCGACAAGCGCCCGGAATTCATCCTGCTGTCCGACACCCTGGGCCTGTCGATGATGGTGGTGGCGCTGGCGCAGGCACGCGCCAGCGGCCAGGTCAAGGGCGCGATCGAAGCGACCGAGGCCACCGTGGAAGGCCCCTTCTACTGGCCCGGCGCGCCCGAGCTGCCGCTGGGCAGCGACATCGGCGAAGGCGTGCCGGGGGAGCCGGCCTTCTACATGGGTCGCGTCACCGACCTGGATGGCGCGCCCCTGGCCGGCGCCTTGCTCGACGTCTGGTCCGGCGACGGCGACGGCAAGTACGACGTGCAGCTTTCCGCCACCCCGACCATGCGTGCGCGCGGGCGCTTTCGCACCGACGCCCAGGGCCGCTACTGGTTCTGGTCGATCCGCCCGACCTACTACCCGGTGCCCGACGACGGCCCGGTGGGCGACATGCTGCGCGCCACGGGCCGAAGCATCTACCGCCCCGGCCACATCCACATGCAGATCTCGGCGCCGGGCCACGTGACGCTGACCACGCACCTGTTCGTCGCCGGCAGCCCCTATCTGGAGCAGGACGCGGTGTTCGGCAAGCGCGACAGCCTGGTGGTCGATTTCGAGCAGCACCCGCCGGGCAAGGCAGTGGACGGCCGCGAGATGCAAGCGCCGTACTACTCGGCCAGCTACGACTTCCGGCTGGCCCCGGCGGCGGCATCATGAAGATCGGCAAGACTACGGTGCCGCGCACCGCCATCTGCACCTCGGACGCGGACACCATCGTCGTGCGCGGCAAGGACCTGTCGCGCGAGCTGATCGGCAAGCTGTCCTTCGTCGAGCACTTCTTCCTGCTGCTCACGGGACGCATGCCCAGCGCCGGCGAGACCGCCGTGCTCAACGCGACCCTGGTCGCGATCGCCGAACACGGGCTGGTGCCGAGCGTGCAGGCGGCGCGCATGACCTTCGCCGCGGCGCCCGATGCACTGCAGGGCGCGGTGGCGGCCGGCATCCTGGGCTGCGGCTCGGTGGTGCTGGGCTCCTCGGAAACGGCCGGGCGCTTCTACGCCGAGATCGACGCGCGGATCGCGGCGGGCACCCCCGTGGCCGACGCCGCGCTGGGTGTGACAACGGATTGGTTCGAGGCCGGCCGCGCCGTTCCGGGCTACGGCCATCCGCAGCACAAGGCGCGCGATGCGCGCGTGGGCGCGCTGTTCGACGTGGCCGTGCGGGCCGGCACCGACCTGCGGTTCGTGGCGATCGCCGAGGCGGTGGAGTCGATCCTGCCCAGGGTGCTGGGCAAGCCGCTGCGGCTCAACGTGTCGGGCGCCATTCCGGCGGTGCTGCTGGGCGCGGGCTTTCCGGTGGAAGCGCTCAAGGGCGTGCCGATCCTGGCGCGCACCGCCGGGCTGATCGCGCACCTGGTCGAGGAGATGCACCAGTCCATCGGCTTCGCCCTGTCCTACCAGGCCACGCGCGAGATGCAGTACGACGGCGCGCTGCCGGCCCACTTCGGGAGCGACGCCACATGATCCCCGTGCTGCAAGGCATCCGGGTGGTGGAGCAAGGCACCTTCATCACCGGCCCGGCCGCCGGCATGCTGCTGGGCGACCTGGGCGCCGACGTCGTCAAGGTGGAGCAGCCGAAGACCGGCGATCCGTTTCGCGCCTTCAGGAACGGCCTGTACAGCCCGCACTACCAGACCTACAACCGCAACAAGCGCAGCATCGAGCTGGACACCACCCATGCCGCCGACCTCGAGGTGCTGGACGCGCTGGTGGCGAACGCCGACGTCTACATCCAGAACTTCCGGCCCGGCGTGGCCGAAAAGCTCGGCGTGGGCGCCCAGCGGCTGCAGGCGTTGAACCCGCGGCTCGTCTATTGCGCCATCAGCGGCTTCGGCAGCAGTGGCCCCTCTGCCCACCGGCCGGCCTACGACACGGTGGCGCAGGCCGCGAGCGGTTTCCTGAACCTGCTCATCAACCCGCAGAACCCGCGCGTGGTGGGCCCGGCCATCGCGGATTCGCTGACCGGCTTCTATGCCGCCTACGGCGTGCTCGGCGCGCTGCTCGAGCGCGTGCGCACCGGCATCGGGCGCAAGGTCGAGGTGTCGATGCTGGAGGCCATGGCGCATTTCAACCTCGACGCCTTTACCCACTTCTTTCAGGCCGGCGAAGTGATGGGCCCCTACAGCCGACCCAGCGTCTCTCAGTCCTACGTGCTGCGCTGCGCCGACGACAAGTGGATTGCGCTGCACATGTCTTCGCCCGAGAAGTTCTGGCGCGGGCTGGCGCTGGCCATCGAGCAGCCGCGCCTGTTCGAAGACCAGCGCTTCGCCACGCGCGACGCGCGCATCGACCACCAGGAAGAGCTGATCGAGTTGCTGGGCCAGTGCTTTCGCACGCTGCCGCGCGACGAATGGTGCCGCCGCCTGCAGCGCGAGGACGTGCCGCATGCGCCGATGTACGACACCAGCGAAGCCCTTGAAGACCCGCAGGCCCGGCACCTGCAGCTGATGACCTCGGCCCGGCATCCGGTGATGGGCCTGTTTCGCACGGTGCGCTCGCCGGTCAGCTTCGACGGCGAGCGCGCACTCGAGGTGCGCCCGCCGCCGACGCTCGGCGAGCACAACGAAGAGATCCGCGCCGAAGTGCGGGGTTTGCTCGAAGCCGACAACGAAACAACGAGGAGACAAGGACCATGATGAAGACGCTGAACATCGGGCGGCGCGCCGCCGTCGCCGCCATGGCCCTGGCCGCGGCCGTGGCCGGCATGGCCATGGCACAGCAGCAGCCGACGGGCACGCCGGTTCGCATCGGCAGCACCCTGGCGCTGACCGGGCCGCTCTCGTCCACGGCGCAGATCCACAAGCTGGTGGGCGAGATCTACGTGGAGCAACTCAACAAGCGCGGCGGCCTGCTGGGCCGGCCGGTGGAATGGGTGGTGAAGGACGACCAGTCCAAGCCCGATCTGGCGCGCACGCTCTACGAGCAGCTGGTCACCTCGGACAAGGTCGACCTGTTGATGGGGCCCTACGCCACCGGCGCGATCCTCTCGGCCATGGGCGTGGCGCAGCGCTACAACAAGCTGCTGGTGCACCACACCATGGGCATCCCCTCGCTGGCCAAGTACGACATGTCGTTCCCGGCCTGGTCGCTCGGCTCGGACCCGGCGAACACGGTGCCCAGCACGCTGTTCGACGCGCTGGCCGCCGGCCCCAGGCCGCCCAAGACGGTGGCGGTGGTGACCAGCAAATTCCCATCGATCCAGTTCATGAGCGCGGGCGCGCGCGAGGTGCTGAAGAAGCGCGGCCTCACCGAGGTGCTGTTTCTCGAATGGGATTTCGGCAACCGCGACTTCGGCCCGATCGCCAACCGCGTGAAGGACGCCAAGCCCGACTTCGTCTGGGTCGGCGCGATCGGCCTGGACGGCAACCTGCTCTTGGAAGCGATGAAGAAGATCGACTACACGCCGCCCCAGCACTTCTATCTGTACCCGGCACCGGGGCCGCTGCTGGCATCGCCGGACGCCAAGGGCGCGCTGTCGGCCACCATCTTCGAGGCGCAGCCGCCCTTCACCTCGAACTTCGGCGCCGCCGAGTTCGTGAAGATCTACAGCGAGCGCGCCGCCAAGGCGGGCTTCCCGGACACCGCGGTCGAGACGCAGGCCGCCGCCTCCTACACGGCTTGGCAGATCCTGGAGGCCGGCGTGGTGGGCACCAAGAGCCTGGACGACAAGAAGATTGCCGACTACCTGAAGACGCACAAGGTCGACACCCTGCAGGGCAAGCTGCGCTTCGACGGCGTGGGCAACTTCGGCGACGACCTGATGCGCATCAAGCAGATCCAGGACGGCAAGTGGGTGGTGGTGTGGCCCAAGGAGGTCACGGCGGGCGGCGCCAAACTGCTGGCGCCCTGAACCCGACATGCCCAGCCTCTCGCTGCTGTCCCAATCCATCCTCTCGGGCATCTTCGTCGGCGCGCTGTACGGGCTGATGGGCCTGGGCCTCAGCCTCAGCTGGGGCCTGCTGCGGCTGATCAACCTGGCGCACTTCGCCTTCGCCTTCCTGGCGGCCTACCTGTGCTACCAGCTGGCAAGCAAGGGCATGGACCCGTTGCTGACCTTGGGATTGATCGTGCCCGTCTTCTTCCTGCTGGGCGCGGGCCTGCACTGGGTGATGGCGCGCTTCGCGGTGTCGCCCTTCAATTCCCTCTTGCTGTCCTTCGGGCTGATGGGCATCGTCGAGAGCCTGATCCAGTCGATCTGGACGGCCGACTTTCGCAAGCTCGAGTCGAGCTACGCGCACATGAAGTTCAGGCTCGGCCATCTGTACGTACCCGTGCCCGAGCTCATCACGCTGCTGCTGGCGGCCCTGCTGTGCCTGGCGGTGTGGGCCGTGCTGCGCTACACCGACCTGGGCAAGGCGATGCGCGCCGCCGCGCAGGATGCGCCGGTGGCGGCCGCCTTCGGCGTCAACGAGAAGGCGCTGGGCCTTCTGCTGGCCGGCGTTTGCTCGGCGCTGGCGAGCGTGGCCGGCGTCTGCGTGGCCCTCAGTTTCACGCTTGCACCTTCGCAGATGTATGCCTGGGTCGGCGTGGTCTTCGCCGCGGTGATGCTGGGCGGCCTGGGCAGCGCGCTCGGCCCGCTGGCCGCCGGCCTGCTGATCGGGGTGAGCGAGGCCATCACGATGGCGGTGACGGCGCCTTCCTGGGCGCCCATTGTCTCGTTCACCTTGCTGATCCTGATCCTTTTGCTGCGGCCGGGGAAGAGCACGTGACGATGCAGCGCACGCCCTTCGCCATCGTGCTGGGCGGCGCCGCGCTGGCCCTGCTGCCCCTCGCCGGCCTGCCGGCCTTCTACGACTCGCTGTTCTACCTGGCGCTGCACTGGGTGGTGCTGGCGACTTCGTGGAACATCCTGTCGGGCTATTCGGGCTATTTCTCCTTCGGCCACGGCGCCTTCTTCGGCACCGGCATCTACACCAGCGCGACCCTGATGGCGCGCTTCGATTGGCCCTTCTTGTGGACCCTGCCGGCAGCGGCGCTGCTCGCGGCGCTGCTCGGTGTGGCGCTGGGCGCCGTGGTGTTCCGCCTGAAGGGCGTGCGCGGCGAGGTGTTCGCGCTCTTGACCCTCGCGATCACCTTCGTGATCGGCACCATCGTGGTCAACACGCCGCTGGACGGCGGCAACGGCGTCTCGCTGGCCGCCGTGGCAGTGCCGAAGATCGGGCCCACGCCCTCGTCGACCTTCTACCTGCTGGCGCTCGCCGCCGCGACGGCGACCTTGCTGATCGCCTGGGGCATCCAGCGCTCGAAGTTCGGCGCCGGCCTGTTCGCGATCCACGATGACGAGGATGCCGCCGAGGTGATGGGCGTGCCGACCTTTCGCTACAAGCTGTATGCGCTGGCCCTGTCCTGCGCGCTGGCCGGGCTGGCGGGCGGCATTCATTCGCTGTTTCTGTCCTACGTGACGGCCGGCGACGTCTTCACCATCACGGTGCCGCTGACGGTGGTGCTGATGAGCGTGCTGGGCGGCACGCGGCATTGGGCCGGGCCGGCCATCGGCGCGCTGGCCATCACCGGCCTGCTCTACAGCTTCACGGCGTCGGACCTGGCGGTGGCGGGCAAGGCCGCGATCGGCGCGATATTGATCGCGGCCATCCTCTTCATGCCGGAGGGCATTCTGGAACGGATCCGGCGCTTTCAGCGCGCCTTGCATGCCAAGCCGGGCAGCGCAGCGCCGGCCGCGGCGCCGGTGCCAGCCGACCCGCCGCCGGCGCGCAAGGCCGCCAGCGTGTCGAGCAGCGGCGGCCAGGGCGAGGTGCTGCTGCGCGCGCAGGGCCTTTGCAAGTCCTTCAAGGGCGTGCGCGCGCTGGCCGGGGTGGACGTCGAGGTGCGGCGCGGCGAGATTCTGGGCTTGCTGGGGCCCAATGGCTCCGGCAAGTCGACCTTCATCAACGTCGTCAGCGGCCACTACGCCGCCAGCGGCGGCGCCATCTGGTTCGAGGGCCGCTGCCTGAACGGCCTGCCGGCGCACCGCGTGGCGGGCAGCGGCATCGCGCGCACCTACCAGATCCCGCGCCCCTTCGGGCACTTGAGCGTGCTGAAGAACGTCGAGATCGCAGCCCTCTTCGGCGGCGCCATCCGCGAGCCGGGCGCGGCGAGCCGGCAGGCCATGAAGTGGCTCGAGTTCACCGGCCTGGCCGACAAGCGCGATGCGCGGCCCGATGACCTGAACCTGCACCAACGCAAGTTTCTCGAACTGGCGCGGGCGCTGGCCTCGCGACCGCGCCTGGTGCTGCTGGACGAAGTGCTGTGCGGCCTGACACCCAGCGAGATCGACGATGCGGTGGCGCTGATCCGCCGCATCCGCGACCAGGGCGCGAGCATCGTCTTCGTCGAGCACGTGATGCGCGCGGTGATGGCGCTCACGGACCGCATCGTGGTGTTCGACCACGGCGAGCTGCTGGCCGAGGGCGCGGCCAACGACGTGATGCAGCGCCCCGAAGTGATGAGCGCCTACCTGGGGGTGGCGGCCCATGCTTGAAGTGCGCGATCTGCAGGTGGCGTACGGCGCGGCGCGCGCGCTGTGGGGCGTATCGCTCGAGGTGCGCTCGGGCGAGCTGTTGTGCGTGGTCGGCCCCAACGGCGCCGGCAAGACGACCCTGATCAACGCGCTGGCCGGCATCCTGCCATCCAGCAGCGGCCGCATCGTGCTCGATGGCCAGGACCTGACGGCGCTGGCGCCGCACCGCTATTGCGAAGCGGGCATCGCGCTGGTGCCGGAGGGCCGGCGCCTGTTCACCGGCATGACGGTGCTGGAAAACCTGGAGCTGGGCAGCTACCTGCCGCGGCCCAGGGCCCAGCGGCGCGAGACCCTGGCGCAAGTGATGGAGATGTTCCCGGTGATCCGGGAGAAGCTCGCCAGCCCCGCGGGCGAACTCTCGGGCGGCCAGCAGCAGATGGTGGCGATCGCCCGGGCGCTGATGGCGCGCCCCCGGCTGCTGCTGCTGGACGAGCCCTCGCTGGGCCTGTCGCCGCTGATCGTGCGCGACCTGTTTGCCGCCATCCGGCGCATCAATGCCGCCGGCATGTCGGTGCTGCTGGTCGAGCAGAACGTGGCGATGGCGATGCAGATCTCGCAGCGCGCCTATGTGCTGGAAGAAGGCCGCGTGGTGAGCGAGGGCGTTCCGCAGGATCTGCTGGCGCGGCCGGAAATCGTCCGGGCGTATCTGGGCCTATGAGCGTGCGCAGAGCGGCACCACCGACTGATTCAAACTCGTCGGCCAAGGGTCTTGGGCCTGCGTTAATGTTCTTGCGACCCCAATTCTTTTCCAGTTCATTTTTAGTTCGTGAGGATCCGCAGATGCGCATTTTTTCGACAACTTTCGCCAACGCGGCGCGCGCCATGCTTGTTGCCGCCCTGCTGGGCAGCATGGGCTTGACCGGCGCGCAGGCGCAGGGTCTGGACCTGTTCATGAAAGGCTTGAACACCGGCGCCATGGACACCAGCGGCTTGAGCTCGCTCGGCTCGCTTGCGACCGGCAGCATGGGCAGCGCCGCCGGCGTCATCGAGTACTGCCTGAAGAACAAGTACCTGAGCGGCACCGGCGTGTCGCAAGTGAAGGACGGTCTGATGGGCAAGATGCCCGGCGGCCAAGCCGCCGCCACCCTGGACAGCGGCTATCTGGACGGCACCCGGGGCCTGCTCACCACCAGCGACGGCAAGAAGACCGACCTGACCAGCGGCATGACCGACTCCATCAAGAAGCAGGCCTGCGACTTCGTGCTCATCCAGGGCCAGTCGATGCTCTGAAGCACCGGCCGGCCCACGCTTTCATCATTCGCCGTCAGCGGGCGATGTCGTAGCGGCCGAGGTCCATCACCTTGGTCCACGCCGCCACGAAGTCATCCACGAACTTCTGCTGCGCGTCGGCGCTTCCATAGACTTCGGACAGGGCGCGCAGCACCGAGTTGGAACCGAAGGCCAGGTCGACCCGCGTGGCGCTGCCCTTGGGCTCGCCCGTGTTGCGGTCGACACCCTCGTACAGGTTGTTCTCGCCGGGCACGGCCTTCCAGGTCGTGTTCAGGTCGAGCAGGCGAACGAAGAACTCGTTGTTCAAGGCCTGCTCCTTCTGGCTGAAGATGCCGTGCTTGGTGCCGCCGACGTTGGCGCCCAGCGCGCGCATGCCGCCCACCAGCACCGTCATCTGCGGCGCCGTCAGGGTCAGCAATTGCGCCTTGTCGATCAGCAGGGCGTCGGCGGGGACGGCGTAGTCCTTCATGAGGTAGTTGCGGAAGCCATCGGCCACGGGTTCGAGCACCTTCATGGCTTCCACATCGGTCTGCGCCTGCGACGCGTCCATTCGGCCCGGAGTGAAAGGCACCGTCACCTTGTGACCGGCGTTCTTGGCCCCCTGCTCGACACCGGCACAGCCGGCCAGGACGATCAGGTCGGCCATCGACACCTTCTTGCCGCCCGATTGCGCCTTGTTGAACTCGCCCTGGATGCCTTCCAGCGTCTTGAGCACCTTGGCCAGCTTGGCCGGCTCGTTGACGTCCCAGTCCTTTTGCGGGGCGAGGCGGATGCGACCGCCGTCGGCGCCGCCCCGCATGTCGGAGCCGCGGAAGGTAGAGGCCGAGGCCCAGGCCGTCAGCACCAGGTCCGTCACCGACAGGCCCGAGGCCAGCACCTTGGCCTTGAGCGCCGCGACGTCCTTGTCGTCGATCAGCGGATGGTCGACCTTCGGAATCGGGTCTTGCCAGATCAGCTCTTCGGCCGGCACTTCCGGGCCGAGGTAGCGCGAGCGCGGGCCCATGTCGCGGTGCGTCAGCTTGAACCAGGCACGCGCAAAGGCGTCGGCGAACTGGTCGGGGTGCTCGAGGAAGCGCCGCGAGATCTTTTCGTAGACCGGGTCGAGGCGCAGCGAGAGGTCGGTGGTCAGCATGGTCGGCAGGCGCTTCTTCGACTTGTCGTGCGCATCCGGAATGACTGCATCAGCCCCCTTGGCCTGCCACTGCCCCGCACCGGCCGGGCTCTTGACCGGCTCCCACTCGTACTTGAACAGGTTCTCGAAGAAATGGTTGCTCCACTTGGTCGGCTCCTGGCTCCAGATGACTTCCAGGCCGCTGCTGATCGCGTCGCCGGCGACGCCGCTGGCGTGGGTGCTCTTCCAGCCCATGCCCATTTCCTCCAGGTCGGCCGCTTCCGGGGCCGAGCCGACCAGGTCTGCCGGGCCGGCGCCGTGGGTCTTGCCGAAGGTGTGGCCACCGGCGATCAGGGCGACGGTTTCCTCGTCGTTCATGGCCATGCGGGCGAAGGTTTCGCGGATGTCCCTGGCCGCCGAGACCGGGTCGGCGTTGCCGTTCGGGCCTTCGGGGTTGACGTAGATCAGGCCCATCTGCACCGCCCCGAGCGGGTTTTCCAGGTCGCGGTCGCCGGTGTAGCGCTTGTCTTCCAGCCAGGTCGTTTCCTTGCCCCAGTAGACGTCCTGGTCGGGTTCCCAGGTGTCCGGGCGGCCGCCACCGAAGCCGAAGGTCTTGAAGCCCATCGACTCCAGGGCCACGTTGCCGGTCAGGATCATCAGGTCGGCCCAGGAGATCTTGCGGCCGTACTTCTGCTTGATCGGCCACAACAGGCGCCGCGCCTTGTCGAGGTTGACGTTGTCGGGCCAGCTGTTGAGCGGCGCGAAGCGCTGCTGGCCACGGCCACCGCCGCCACGGCCGTCGCCGGTGCGGTAGGTGCCCGCGCTGTGCCAGGCCATGCGGATGAACAACGGGCCGTAGTGGCCGAAGTCCGCCGGCCACCAGGGCTGCGAATCGGTCATCAGCGCATGCAGGTCTTTCTTCAGGGCCTTGTAGTCGAGGCTCTTGAATTCCTTGGTGTAGTCGAAGTCCTCGCCCATCGGATCGGACTTGGAGGAATGCTGGTGAAGCAGGTCCACCCGCAGCTGGTTCGGCCACCAGTCACGATTGACGGGCCCGCGAGCCACGGCGTGGTGGAAGGGACACTTGGCTTCGGTCTGTTCGTTGCTCATGGGGCGGCTCCGTTCTTTGGTTGGATCGGGAACCATCCATTTTGCGAGCACACGCACCCAATGTCATGACGTTTGTCTATGCGGGGGATAGACGTCGTCTTGCGGCCGTGGCCCGGCCGGCTCCGAGGGCTCAGAGCATCAGCGCGACCGAGGCTTCCAGGTGCTCGGAAGGCAGGCGCTTGAAGCCCGAGCGGGCAAAGCGCTGCAGGCGCCCGACCGCAAAGGCGGTGAGGGCCGAGGCGCGCACCTGCGCGTCGACCGTGGGCGTGGCGGAGCCGTCGGCCGCCGCCACTTCGCGCAGGGCCTGGCGCAGGGTGGATTCGATCTTGTCGAAGAAGTGGTTCATGCGCTGCTGCAGGCGCTCGTTCTCGAACACCAGCGCATCGCCCACCATCACGCGGGTCATGCCCGGGTTCTTTTCGGCGAACTGCAGCAGCATGGCGATGATGCGCGCTGCCTGGCCGGCGCCCACGGCGCGGGCATCGCCGTTCGAATCGGCGGGGGTCTGCTCCAGGATCTGGTTGATCAGGCTGAAGACGCTCTGCTCGATGAAGTCGATCAGGCCCTCGAACATCTGCGCCTTGCTGGCGAAGTGGCGGTACAGCGCGGCTTCGCTCACCTCCAGCCGCGCCGCCAGCGCCGCGGTGGTGACGCGCTCGGCGCCGGGCTGCTCGAGCATGGCGGCCAGCGCCTGCAGGATCTGCACACGGCGCTCGCCTGGCTTGGGTCGCTTGCGAGTGACGGGTGCGGCGTCTTCCACGGCAAAAGACAATCCGGAGGCGCTAGTCTGATCGTTCATGGGCGACCGCAAAAATGTAATTAAATGATTCTCGCATGGCGCAGTAAGTGCGCGCCTTCCGGGTCAACCCCGTGACTTCGCGCAGAATCATCTTCTTTTTTGGCGGGCCCGCCAGGTCGAAAGATGAAAAATTGCGTTTTGGTCACCGGTGGCGCCGGCTACATCGGCAGCCATACCTGCGTGGCGCTGGCGGCGGCGGGCTTCGAGCCGTTGATCCTCGACAACTACTGCAACGCGAGCCCCAAGGTGCTGGAGCGGCTGGCTCGCATCAGCGGGGGCCCGGCGCCTCGCGCGATCGACGGCGACGTGCGTGATCGAGCGCTGCTGGACCGGGTGTTTGCCGAGCATTCCGTGGCGGCCGTGATCCACTTTGCCGGGCTGAAGGCAGTGGGCGATTCGGTGGCCGATCCGTTGTCTTATTACGACACCAATGTGCACGGCAGCCTGGTGCTGGCCGCCGCCATGCGGGCTGCCGGCGTGCGCACGCTGATCTTTTCGTCCTCCGCCACGGTGTATGGCGAGCCAGACCATTCCCCCATTCCGGAAAGCGCCCCGACCCGCCCGGCCAACCCCTATGGCCGCTCCAAGCTGATGGTGGAAGAGACGCTGGGCGACCTCTGCCGCTCCGAAGCCGGCTGGCGCATCGCGCTGCTCCGCTACTTCAACCCGGTGGGCGCGCACGAAAGCGGGCTGATCGGCGAGCACCCGCAGGGCAAGCCCAACAACCTGATGCCCTTCGTGAGCCAGGTGGCGGTGGGCCAGCGCACGCAGCTGACGGTGCATGGCGGCGACTACCCCACGCCGGATGGCACCGGGGTGCGCGACTACGTGCACGTGATGGACCTGGCCGAGGGCCACGTGGCGGCCCTGCGCCATGCCTTGGCGCACGAAGGCCTCTTGACGCTCAACCTGGGCACCGGCCGCGGCGCCTCGGTGCTGGAGGTGGTGACCGCCTTCGAGCGCGCCAGCGGCAAGCCGGTGCCGCGCACCATCGGCCCACGCCGGCCGGGCGACGTGCCGGCCTACTGGGCCGACCCGTCGGCCGCCCGTGCCACCCTGGGCTGGGAAGCCCGGCGCGGCCTGGACGACATGTGCGCGGACAGCTGGCGCTGGCAGAGCGCCAACCCGAACGGCTACGCGTAGCGGCCCACCCGGTCAGCGGGCGCGGATCATCGTCCCGTAGGCCTGGTCCGTGAGGATTTCCAGCAGCATCGCGTGCGGCACGCGCCCGTCGATGATGTGCACCGCGTTCACGCCGCTCTTGGCGGCATCCAGCGCGCCTTCGATCTTGGGCAGCATGCCGCCGGAGATGGTGCCGTCGGCGAAGAGCTCGTCGATCTCGCGGGCCGACAGGTTGGTCAGCAGATTGCCGTCCTTGTCCAGCACGCCGGGCGTGTTGGTCAGGAGCATCAGCTTCTCGGCCTTGAGCACCGTGGCCAGCTTGCCGGCCACCACGTCTGCGTTGATGTTGTAGCTCTCGTTTTCCTCGCCGAAGCCGATCGGACTGACCACGGGAATGAAGGCGTCGTCCTGCAGCGCCTTCACCACGCCCGGGTCGATGCTGACGATGTCGCCCACCTGGCCGACGTCGTGGTGCAGGTTCGGGTCGTTGCGGTCCGCCATCTTGAGCTTCTGGGCCCGAATCAGGCCGCCGTCGCGGCCCGTCAGGCCCACCGCCTTGCCGCCGGCCTGGTTGATCAGGCCGACGATGTCCTGCTGCACCTCGCCGGCCAGCACCCACTCGACCACTTCCATGGTCTCGGCGTCGGTCACCCGCATGCCCTGGATGAAGCTGCCCTTCTTGCCCAGCTTGTTCAGCGCCGCCTCGATCTGCGGGCCGCCGCCGTGCACCACCACCGGGTTCATGCCCACCAGCTTGAGCAGCACCACGTCTTCGGCGAAATCGGCCTGCAGGGCCGGATCGGTCATGGCATTGCCGCCGTACTTGATGACGATGGTCTTGCCGTGGAACTTGCGGATGTAGGGCAGCGCCTGGGCCAGGATCTCGGCCTTGTCGCGCGGCGGGATGTTGATGACGGGGTCGGTCATGGGCGGCGGTGGGTGGTCAGGTTGGGAGGGTGAACAAAGGGATGGATGAGCCGGTCAGCCGGCGAAGTCGCGCAGCCAGCGTGGCACCTTGAAGCGCACGATCATCAGGTAGGCGGCCACATAGGTGGCGATGAACAGCAGCGTGAAGAGCATCAGCACCCCGGTTTGGTTCCAGAACAGCACGGCCGGCACCACCGACAGGCCGGCCAGCGCCCACAGGTAAGGCGAGGTGCGGTTGTTGCGGGCCAGCAGCTGGCGCGCCTCGTCGTCATGCACCGCCACCCGCACGATGCGGCGGAAGATCAGTTGATGGAAGTGCAGCGCATCGGCCATGCCGGGCGACTGGCCGCGCGCCAGCTTGCGGTAGACCGAGAAGAAGGTCTCCCACACCGGGTAGATCAGCAGCAGCATCGGGAACCAGGGCGACACGGTGCCGTGCCGCTGCACCAGCGTGACGCAGGCCAGCGCGATCACCATGCCCCAGACGTAGGCCCCGCCGTCGCCGGCGAAGATCTTGCCGCGCGGGTAGTTCCACACCAGGAAGCCGCCGGTGGCGCCCAGCAGGCACAGCACCATGGCCGCCAGTTGCCGGTCGCCCAGCTGCAGCGCGACGTGCGAGATGGCCAGGCAGACGATCACGGCCACCGTCCCGGCCAGCCCGTTGTAGCCGTCGATGATGTTGAAGGCATGCGGCAGGCCGCCGATGGCGACGGCGGCGAACAGCAGCCCGGCATAGGGCAAGGCGCGCAGCCAGCCGTCCACCATGGGCACGCCGGTGCGCTCGAGGCTCAGGTCCAGCACGGCGCACACCAGCAGGGCCGACCCGATGGTGAGGGCCAGGCGCCAGCGCACCGACACGCGCTGGGTGATGTCTTCCGCGATGCCGCCCAGCACCGCCGGAGCCAGGCACAGCAGGGTCAGGGCGGAGGCCTTGAGCGGCCAGTACACGTTGACGCGGTCGATCAGGCCGGCCGCCAGCCAGGCCGCCCCCATGCCCAGGAAGATGCCGGCGCCGCCCAGGCGCGGCACGTGGCCGGCGTGGAAGCGCTGCGGCATGTCCTTGCCGTAGCGCCGCGCGTGGCGGCGGGCGCGGCGCATGAAGCCGAGCACGGCGAAGGCGGCGACCAGGAAGCTGATGACGATCAGGGCGAGCATGTTGGTGGGCTGCGGATCACGAGGACCCTAGAATTCCGAGCGAAATTAGACCATGCGCAGCACCTCCCCCGACGCCCCTCAAAACAAGCCCGTGACGGTGTCGATCGTCAGCCACGGCCAGCTGGAACTGATCCGGCCCCTGCTCGAACAGCTGGATGCGCTGAGCGCCGCCATGGTGGACAAGGTGGTGCTGACCATCAACATCCCCGAACCCGACCTGCTGGCGGGGCTGCGCTTTCGGTTTCCGGTTGAGCGGATCGAGAACTCGGTGGCCAAGGGCTTTGGGGCGAATCACAACGAGGCGTTCAACCATTGCGCGTCGGACTGGTTCCTGGTGCTGAACCCGGATATTCGGTTTGATTCGGACGTGCTGGCGCCGCTGGTGGCCCAGGCTGCGCCGGATGCGGGGCTGCTGGCCCCGCGGATCCTGGAGCCGGGCAAGGAGACGCCGGAGCAGCATCGGCGGTTGATCACGCCGCTGGAGATCCTGATGCGGCGGCGGCCGGGGTATCCGATTCCGGCAGTGCCGGATTGGATCCCGGGGTTGTTCATGATGTTTCGGAGCAGCGTCTACCGGGAGATCAAGGGGTTTGACGAGCGGTACTTCATGTATGGGGAAGACTTCGACATTTGCGCGCGGACCCAACTGGCGGGGTGGAGGCTGCAGATTGCGGAGAACTTGCTGACGCGGCACGAGGCGCAGCGCGCGAGCCGGACGAGCCGGCGGCACCTGTGGTGGCACGTGACGAGCTTGCTGAAGGTTTGGGCTTCGGGGCCGTTCTGGCGGTTGCGGTGGATGCGGGACCGCGCTGACTGAGGGGCACGGGCATCTGCGCGCGCGGCATAAGCCCTGCGTTCTTCGCCTAAGGAGCCGCCAAGAGGTCCCGGATGGCCCCTTGGACGCCATAGTCGTACCTGGCGTATTGACCCGACGCCAGCTCCTTCGCAATGGGCCTCAGGCGCGCCGCCCTGAACCGCGGCAGCGCCGCCCGGTTCTGCTGATGCGCGAGCTTCATTCTGGCCTTCTCCAGCAGGGCGCCCGGAACGAGCTCGCCCATGGCCTGCAGCCTCTCCAGCAGGATCCGGGCCTTGGCACTCCGGCGCCGCGCGTCGTCACCGCGGGGCGCCAGCGCCTTGCGGACCCGCTCTATGAGTCCCATCCGCTGCGCACCCACCTGGTTGGTGCCGTGCTGGCGATAGTCGATCGAGCACCACTCCACGATATCGAGCCCGCCCAGTGCCGCAGCGATCAGACCGAGCCATTCGTCGTGAAGCCATTCCGGCGGGAACGGCAGGGCGTGCTCGAGCAAGGAGCGGCGGAGCACCGTCGTTGCTCCGGTCACCAGGTTTCGGCGCAGGAGGACGTCGAAGGCCTGGCCGCCGTGGACAAGTTCGAGTTCGGTTTGCGACACCCCAAGCGAGCCGAACAGCGTCGAGCCCAGCGGACGGCCTTGCGAATCCACCAGGCGGGCATCCGCATGGACCAGGCTTGGTTGCCGGCCGCCGCGAAGCGCAGCCACCAGACGCTCCAGCTTCTCCGGATCCCAGATGTCGTCTTGGTCGCACAGCGCGATGAACTCGCCTTCGCAAGCCCTCGCTGCTTGCTCGAAGTTGCGGGTGACGCCCAGGGCCACATGGTTCTGCAGCACACGCAAGCGCGGCCGCGCGTCACCCTGGGTCAACTGCGCCGCACAGGCGGCGTGCGCGTGGCGGGCGAGGGTAACGCAATCGTCTCGCGAGGCGTCGTCCGAGAGCACGATCTCGTCCGGCGTGAGCGTCTGCGCACAAATGCTGCGGACCTGTTCCTCGATGAAGCGCGCGCCGTTGTAGGTGCACAGCGCCACGGACAGCAACGGGCCGCCATCGTCCGCAATGCCGCCGTCGACCGCATGCGGGCTCAAGAACGCGGCCTTCCCGCCGTTGCCCGGATCTCCGCCAGGCGCGCGGCAAAGCGCTGGCCCGCGGCTTCGAGCGAAAGCGATGCCTCGGCACTGGCCTTGCCGCGCAATCCGAGCTCGCGCCCCCAAGCTTGGTCGTCGTAGAGGCGCCGCATGTGCTGCGCGGCATGGGCGACCGAGGGCTCGGCCCAACTGAGATGCGCGTCGTAGGGCGGAATCGGCCAGCCCAGCTTTTTCAGTTCGTAGTCGACCAGGAGACTGTTGCTTTCGTCCATGAAGTCGACGTTGCCCGAGAAGTTGGTGGCAACGACCGGCTTGCCCAGGAGCATGGCCTCGGCCATCGTCAGGCCCAGGCCTTCGCTGCGATGCAGGGACACATAGGCATCACAGGCATCGATCAGGGCCAGCACGGCGTCCGGGCTGTAGACCTCGTCGATCACGCGAATGTTCGTGCCTTCGGCGGCCTCCCGGAGTTCGCGCATCTGCTCGGGATAACGGTCGCCATAGGACGTCTTGAGCACGAGGCTGGCGCCGTCGGCGGATGTGAACGCGCTCTTGAAGGCGCGGATGAGGCCGAGCGGATTCTTGCGCTCCATCACGCTCATCATGTGGAAGGTGAAGAGAAACGTGTAGGGTTCCTCGGCCAGTCCGAAGGATGCGCGACTGCGCTTCTCGAAGGGTGCCAGCTTGACGCCGGGGAACAGGGTGCGCACGGGCACCTTCAATCGCTCCTGCAGCCCTTTCGCCACGAACTCGGTGGCCGCCCAGACCTCATCGACCTGCCTGGCCTTCGCAACCCAAAGATCGGGGATCGACGCGAACTCCCAATACCAATAGGCGATCCGGTAGGTGCGCGCGTTTCGTGCGGCGAGCTGCGCCCGCTCGAAGGCCGAGTCGAAGTATGGCTCCGGCTGCACATGGATGATGGTGGTGTCATAGACCTCGGTGCCGCCAAACTTCGCGTGATGCGGGTCGTCCTTGGCGTCCGTCACCATGTCTCGCATGGAGATCGGGGTGCCGGCGCTGCGCATCGCATCCGCCATGGATTCAATGGAAATGCGCAGGCCGGAGGGGTAGCAGAAGTGGCCGAGCAGATTGAAGCCAGGCCGGCTCAGCCCTTTCGCCACCGCAGCCGTATCGAGTCCGCTGCACCACTGGCGCGCCAGTTCCGACAGGCCCGATTCGGGTGAGGTCAGCCACGCCAGCAAGGCGGCTGCGGCCTCCGGCTCGTCGAGTGCCCGAGGGCATGCCTTGCGCCAATCTTCGCGCGACTGGTAGGCCATGCGGATCTGGCATTCGGGCGATTCGACGAAGGTCCACCGGGCCGGATCGGTCCATGCCCCTTGCGCTCCGTACTCCGATCGGAACCAATCGGCAAACTCTCGGCAACCGAAGACGGTCACGCCATCCGGATGCCTGTTCTGCCAGTTCGGAGCGAAGGACCAGGCCGCCAGCAACTCGCGCTCCGGATGCGCGGCTGCATCGAGGAAGAGCCACCAGATCTCTTCCATCCGAAGCTTGGCTTCCTGCCTTCCCACCAGAACGAACCATTTGAAGAGCTCGGCTGACCCGGCCGGCGTCAGGCCGTGCGGGAGGATCGACGCAAGATGAAGATTGGCCAGGAAGGCTTGCCGCGGCCGATCGGCGAGCCGAGCGTCCAGCGCCAAGCACAACCGTGTGATCGTTGTCGAATCCAGCCCCAGTTCCGCCGCCGCATCGCACTGCAGCCATTGGCCAAATGCACTCGCACTCCCCTCTGACAAGGCATTCGGAAAGCGGACGCGCAGATCGGCACGGCGGCGCCACAGTTCGATCAAATAGCGCGCGCCTGACCCGACATCCGTCACCTCGCGGGGCTCGGTGGCGCGCCAAAAGAGATCCGCCGGCGCGGGCGCCACGGCGCCGCGAACGGAAGCATCGTCGAACCAATCGATCTGCACTGGCGGCGCCAGTGCCTCGCCGCGTGCACGCGCCTCGGTCCGCGCGCGCGCCTCTTCCGTCCAGGGCGCAAGCCTGGCCAAGGACCTGCCCTGAGCGTTGCGAATGCGCCGGGCCTGCACGCGCTCGCGCAGCGACCATGGCGTGACCATCCAGTACAGGCCTTTGATGAACCGGATCACCTGGCTTTTCATTTGCTACCAACCATCGATTTCTTCTGATGCCTCGCCAGGGCCGGCCAAGCTGTCTTGAGTCATCGGGACCGCAAAAGTCCCGTGCGTATCGCGCCCCCTAGAATCGCCCGAGGAACCAGGCGCCGCGGTGAATCGCGGTGCCGACGACGACAAAATGATACAGACCCCTACCCCCCACAATGCGCTAGCCAAGATCAAGGCGGCGATGAAGAGCAAGGCAAAGGCAGGCATTCGCGTCGCCGCCAGGCTGGTCGTCAAGAGCCCGGCACTCAAGAAGTTTCTGATCCAGACCATCAAGCGCTTTCCGGCGTTGGATCGCCGGGTGCGCGCAACCGTCAACCCCTTTGACGCGCTGGCGGTTCGGCGTACTTCCGCGCCGGGCGATCTCTCGCCTGCAGCCCAGGCCGTGCTGCGCCGGCTCCAACCGAATGCGCAAAGAAAGACCTGAGATGCGCATCGTCATCGATCTGCAAGGCGCTCAATCCAGCAGCAGCCGCAATCGCGGGATTGGCCGCTATACCAACTCCTTGACGCTCGGGATCGTTGAGCTCGCACGCCACGACCATGAGGTGATCATCGCCCTCAACGGCCTGTTCGACGAAGCCATCGACGAAGTCAAGCTTCGCTTTTCCGGTTTGATTGAGCCACGAAACTTCCGCGTCTGGCATCCGCCTGCGCACGGCCAGATTGCCAGCGCAGGTGGCAAGCGCGCCAACGAAAAGCTCTACGAGGCATTCCTTGCCAGCCTGCAGCCGGACGTGGTGCTCATTGCCAGCTTGTTCGAAGGATTGAGCGATGCCGCTGTCACAAGCATCGGCGCCTTCGCCCGGCTGCGCACCGCCACCGTCTTGTACGACCTGATTCCGCTGATCAATGCACGGCCCTACCTCGACAACGCTACGGTGCGCGAGTGGTACTTGCGCAAGGTGGCAGCACTGCGGCGCGCGGACATGTGGTTCGCGATCTCCGAGTCGTCGCGCCAGGAGGGCATCCGTTATCTCGACCTGGAGCCGGAGCGCTGCATCAACGTTTCCACCGCGGCCGACCCGCAGTTTCGCATTCAAGCCGTTTCTCAGGAGCACGAGCAGGAGTTGCGGCAACGCTACGGCCTGCCGCGCCCATTCGTCATGTACACGGGCGGGATCGACCTGCGCAAGAACATCGAGGGCTTGATCCGCGCCTTCGCCCTGCTGCCCGCGACGCTGCGGGCCGGATTCCAGTTGGCCATCGTCTGCTCCGCGCGCAGCGAGGACAAACAGGCGCTGCTGGATCTGGCGCGCTTGGAGAGCCTGGCCGAAGGGGATGTCGTGGTGACCGGCTTCGTTCCCGACGAGGATCTGGTGACGCTGTACAACCTGTGCCACCTGTTCGTCTTCCCCTCCTGGCACGAAGGCTTCGGTCTGCCGGCATTGGAAGCCATGAACTGCGGCGCGGTCGTCCTGGGTGCCAACACCTCCAGCGTGCCCGAGGTGATCGGCCGCAGCGACGCGCTTTTTGATCCGCACGATCCGAAGGCCATTGCGGTGAAGATCGAACAGGGACTGACGGATGAGGCCTTCCGTAGCGAGTTGCGCGCGCATGCCGTCGTCCAGGCCGGGCTTTTTGACTGGAGCAAGTCGGCGCAAAGGGCATTGGAAGGGCTCGAGCGCCTGCAAAGCACCACCATTGACGCCCCGCAACCCACCCGGCGAGGCGTGCGGCCAAGGCTGGCCTACGTGTCGCCCTTGCCGCCGGAACGCAGCGGAATTGCAAGCTACAGCACCGAACTGCTTCCCTTTCTGGCGAAGCACTACGACATCGAGTTGGTCACAGACCTGGAGGCGGTCGACGACCCCATGCTGGCAGCGAATTTCCCCAGGCGCTCCACAGCCTGGTTTCGCGAGCACTCCCAGGCCTTCGATCGCGTGCTGTATCACTTCGGCAACTCGCAGTTCCATCAGCACATGTTCGACCTGCTTGCCGAAGTGCCGGGAGTCGTCGTGCTGCACGATTTCTATCTCAGCGGCTTGCACGCCTACCTTGAGGAGACGGGCACGAACACCCTGGCCTGGGTGCAAGCCCTTTATGCGTCGCACGGCTATCCGCCCTTGGCGGAGCGCTTCTCTTCAAAGGACGCATCCAAGGTCCTCTTCAAGTACCCCGCAAATTTCGAGGTGCTGGCGCAAGCCCAGGGCGTGATCGTCCATTCGCAGCATTCCATCGACCTCGCGAATCAATATTTCCCTGAGCCAGTGTCGGAGCATTGGACCCGCATTCCGCATCTACGCGCCCTCAAACAGGAAGACGAGCATGCACGGCTTCGCATCCGCGAAAAGCTGGGCCTGGCGCCGGACGACTTCGTGGTGTGTTCCTTCGGCATCGTCGGATCCACCAAACTGAGCCTGCGACTCATCGAAGCCTGGCGAGCCGCCCCCTTGTCTAAGTCGGCGCAGTGCCATCTGGTGTTCGTCGGCCAGAATGATTCGGGGCCCTATGGCGAGCAAGTGACACAAGCGATCGCGGCGGCTGCGCAAGGGAGCATTCGAATCACGGGTTGGGCGAGCACAGAGTTGTTCGACCAGTACCTCGCGGCAGCCGATGTGGCGGTTCAGCTTCGTACCCAATCCCGTGGCGAGACCTCGGGCACCGTGCTCGACGCCATGAGCCATGGAGTGCCGACGATCGTCAACGCGAGCGGCTCCATGGCCGACTTGCCCGATAGCGCCGTTTGGAAGCTGCCGGAGGAATTTTCCGATCAGCAGTTGCTGGAGGCGCTGGTCACGCTCTGGACCGACCCGCAGGCCCGTGCCGCGCGCGCCGAACAGGCGCGCCACTTGATCGGCAAAGAGCACGCACCCGCGGCATGTGCCCGCAGGTATTTCGAAGCCATCGAAGGGTATGCCGGGCGCGCCGCAACGGGCCGCGACGGCCTGGTGGCCGCCATTCGCGCCGACTGGGACGTTGCACGCGGCGCCGCCACGGTCGACGATGCCCCGCCCATAGCGCAGGCCATCGCCGACAGCCTGCCGCCATTGGCGCCGGCGCGCCAACTGTTCATCGATGTCTCCGAACTCGTTCATCGCGACGCATCGACCGGCATCCAGCGCGTGGTCAAGGGACTGCTGCACGAGTTGTTGAGTTCTCCCCCGCCCGGCTATCGTGTGGAGCCGGTCTATGCGGTTCAGGGCGAGCTCGGCTACCGCTATGCGCGTCAGTTCACGCTCGGGTTCCTGGGGTGCCCACGTTCGATGCTGGTCGATGCGCCCATCGATGCGCGCGCCGGCGACGTCTTCATCGGCCTGGATCTGGAGCCACGCATTGTGCTGGCTCAACGCGCCCTCTATCGGCAATTGCGACATCGCGGCGTCCGCGTCGAATTCGTGGTGTATGACCTGCTGCCGGTGCTCATGCCTGACCGGTTCATGCAAGGCGCGGAAGAGCTCCACGCGAAGTGGCTGACGGTGGTGGCGGAGAACGATGGCGCGCTGTGCATTTCAAGCGCGGTCGCCGACGAACTGGGCGACTGGACGGCTTCGGATGCTCGGGGCGGCCAGCCCAACCCCGGTTTCAGCATTCGCTCTTTCCACCTGGGCGTCGATGCCCTGCCCACCCGTTCCCCGCCGGACTCGAAGGAAGACTCGAAGCTTCAGGCAGCGATGGCTGGTCGCCGCACCTTTCTGATGGTGGGAACGATCGAACCGCGAAAAGGTCACGCCCTGGTCCTCGACGCCTTTGATCGACTATGGGCGAGCGGCCACGATGTCAACCTGGTCCTGGTGGGCCGAGAGGGATGGATGGTCGATGGCCTGGTCAAGAAGCTGAGACAGCATCCCCGCCTCGGAAAGCAGCTTTTCTGGATCGAGCGCGCGAACGACAAGCGCGTGGACCAACTATATGCCGCCTCCTCATGCCTCATCGCCGCCTCGGAGGGAGAAGGCTTTGGACTGCCCCTCATCGAAGCGGCACAACGTGGGCTGGCGGTGTTGGCGCGCGACATCCCCGTGTTCCGCGAGGTTGGCGGAGACGGCGCGAGATACTTCGCCGGCACGCGCGATAGCCTGGCGAATGCCGTGGCCGAATGGCTACAGAATCCCCTGCCGGCGACAATTCGATTCCAGAGTTGGGCCGAGAGCGCGAAAGAGTTCAAGAAGGCCCTGAGGGTCGATGGTTAATGGCGGCCCGTGCATGCCGTTTGCGTGCGACGGGCGGACATCTCGTTACGAATGCGCCCCGTAAAATCATGCGCAGTACTTAGAAAAAAAGAGGATCTTCATGCGTTTGGTCTCGGTGGTGCTCTCTGGCGGGTCTGGCTCGCGGCTGTGGCCCTCATCTCGTCGGGCCCACCCGAAGCCCTTCATGAGAATCGGCGACTCCACCCTGCTGCAGCAGGCCATCGAGCGCGGCCAGGCATGTGGCACTGGCGACTTGGTGCTCGTGACCAACAAGGACCACGTGTTCCTGACGCGCGACGTGTTGGGCCAGATGTCCGACCCCCCGGCCACGACCTTCCTGCTGGAGCCCAAGGGGCGCAACACTGGCCCGGCCATTGCCTTGGCAGCCCTGCAATGCGCCAAGCAATTTGGCGACGACACCGTGATGCTGGTGCTGTCGGCGGACCAACTCATTCCCGATGTGGAAGCTTTTGTCGCCAGTGCCAGCGATGCCTTTCGCCTTGCGGAACAGGGCGCGCTGGTGCTCTTCGGCATCAGCCCAACCAGCCCCGAGACTGGATTTGGCTATGTCGAGGTGGACCGTGTGGCGCGCGAGAGCCAGCCGGCCAAGCGCTTCGTGGAAAAGCCCGACCTGCGCACGGCGCAGGAGTTCCTTGCGACCGGCCGCTACTACTGGAACAGTGGCATGTTCGCCTTTACCACCAAGGCGATCATCGCCGCGCTGGAGCGGCATGCACCCGAAGTCATCCACGCTGCACGCAACGCGATGAATGGCGCTAAGCAGCAAAACGACAGCCTCCATTTCGACGTCCATCAGTTCGGCCTGCAGCCGGATATCAGCATCGACTACGCCGTGATGGAACGAGCTGACAACGTTTATGTCGTGCCCGCCAAGTTCAGTTGGAGCGACGTCGGATCTTGGCCCTCCGTGGCCAGCGCACATGTTGCTGACGCGAGCGGCAACACGTTCGATCGCGAAGTGGTTGCTATCGACACGACCGGCACGCATGTGCAGGTGGAAAGCCACGGCCCCAAGACAGTCGCGACGGTGGGCGTTCACGACCTCGTGATCGTCGATACGCCCGATGCCCTGCTGGTGTGCCACAAGAACGCCGCGCAAGAGATCAAACAGGTCGTCAACGCGCTCAAGTCGCGCCACGCGGAGGTTACCGAGCTACCCTCTACGGTCCACCGCCCCTGGGGCACCTACGCCTCGCTGAAGGAAGAGGACGGCTACAAGGTCAAGCGGATCACCGTCAAGCCGGGCGAATCGCTCTCTCTGCAATACCACCACCAGCGCGCCGAACATTGGGTCGTGGTGCAGGGCAAGGCACTGGTGCAGATCGGTGACCAGGAACTGGAAACCCTGCCCGGGCAGTACCGATACATCCCATTGAAAGAGAAACACCGTTTGACCAATATTGGAAACGACATGCTGGTACTGATCGAAGTCCAGTGCGGCAACTACTTGGGTGAAGACGACATCGTCCGCCTGGCCGACACTTACGGACGCGCATGAGCCAGGCACATTCCAACCTGCATCGAAGCGCCTGGGCCGATTGGTGGGAAGGCACTCGCCGCACCGACATCTGGGGGACGTTGGCCTGGTTCGACATCGTGCTGCGCTACCGCCGCTCGATGCTCGGCCCCTTGTGGCTGACGCTGAGCATGGGCGCCATGATCGGCGGCATGGGCCCGCTCTACAGTGCGCTGTTCGGCACCGAGCTGAGCAAGTTCTTTCCGCACCTGGCGCTGGGGATCATCTTCTGGACCTTCTTCAACAGCATGGTGATCGACTCGTGCAACGCGTTCATCAACTCCGGCAACTACCTGAAGCAGGGCTACTTCCCGATCAGCCTGTTCGTGTGGCGAAGCATGGCGCGCAACATGATTCAGTTTGGCCACCAGATCGTGTTGTACGTGCCGGTGGCGCTATGGGCCGGCATCACGCTCAAGATGGACGCGCTGCTCTTTGTACCGGCGTTCATCGTGTTCTTGATCAACTCCCACGCCCTCGGCCTGGCCCTTGGACTGGTGTGCACCCGCTACCGTGACGTGGCTCAGATCATCACCAGCGTGATGCAGATGCTGATGTTCCTCACCCCCGTGTTCTGGCTGCCGGAGAGCCTTCCGGGCCGTGCGCAATACATCTTGTGGAACCCGTTTGCACAGATGCTGGACTTGCTGCGCGCCCCGTTGATGGGGGGCGTGTCAGACATACACAATTGGACCGGCATTCTGATCTGGACCGCTATCAACATCCTCGTATCGGCCTGGCTTTTCTCGAAGTACCGCCGGCGCGTGGTTTACTGGCTCTAGTTAGTCCATGCCCAATATCTCTCTCAAGAACGTCGGGGTCAACTTCCCCATTTACGGCGCCGGCGCCAATTCGCTGAAGAAGACGCTGGCCGCATCGGTCACCGGCGGCCGCTTCGGCAAGGAGACCGGGGTCAATGTGGTGCAGGCGCTCAGCGGCATCAACCTGGAACTCAAAGCCGGCGACCGCCTGGGCCTGACGGGCCACAACGGCGCCGGCAAGTCCACGCTGCTGCGGACGCTCGCGGGCGTGTACGAACCCTCCGTCGGCGAATTCGTGCGCCGAGGGACCGTCTCCAGCTTGATCGATCCGTCATTGGGGATCGAGCCCGACGCCACCGGCTTTGAAAACATCATGCTGCGCGGCCTGGTCATGGGCATGAGCAAGAAGCAGATCGACGAGCTGACGCCAAGCATCATCGACTTCAGCGGCTTGGGCGACTACATCAACATGCCGGTTCGCACCTACTCCACCGGCATGATGATGCGCTTGGCGTTCTCCATTTCGACCAGCGTTCAGGCCGACATCCTGCTGATGGACGAGTGGCTATCGGTAGGCGATGCCGAATTCACCGAAAAGGCCGAGCAGCGCATGAAGGACGTGGTATCGAGTGCCGGCATCCTGGTGCTCGCCTCGCACTCACCCAAACTCATCGCGAACGAATGCAACCGGGTGATCCACCTGGAGCACGGGCGAATCGTCGAAACCTGAGACGGCAGGACACTTTGGCCGATGCGCCGCGCTCAATGTCTGCGCCGCACCACGATCCCGACCGAGGTGGTCACATAGTTTGCCAGGAGCAGTTTGAGGTGAGCGTTGCCCGTGTAGGGCGGCGTATCCACATGAAAGTCCAAGGTGTGGGCAGCTGGCCCCAATCGAAACTCTTCCACCTCGTGGCCTCGTTCGCGCAGCCTGCGCACGAGGTCTTCCATGTCTTTGCGCCGGTAAATCGTAAGCACGCGGTGAAGTCATCTTGATGGTCTGAGAGCCTGCAGGCATCGTGCCCACGATGAATGATGTGGACACGATAGATGGCGTGGTTAAGCGGGCGACGCGTCGCAATCACAGCGCCCAGTT
>NZ_JBIXJS010000015.1:0-94019 GCF_052871435.1 Variovorax sp. LARHSF232
TGCCGGGCGACAACGTGTCGATCACCGTCAAGCTGATCGCTCCGATCGCCATGGAAGAGGGCCTGCGCTTCGCCATCCGCGAAGGTGGCCGCACCGTGGGTTCGGGCGTCGTGGCCAAGATCCTCGCGTAATCCCGCAAGAGGAATCAAGAACCATGGCTACCAAGCAAAAAATCCGCATCCGCCTCAAGGCCTTCGACTACAAGCTGATCGACCAGTCGGCCGCCGAGATCGTGGACACCGCCAAGCGCACTGGCGCGATCGTCAAGGGCCCCGTGCCCCTGCCGACTCGCATGAAGCGTTTCGACATCCTGCGTTCGCCGCACGTCAACAAGACCAGCCGCGACCAGTTCGAGATCCGCACGCACCAGCGCCTGATGGACATCGTCGACCCCACCGACAAGACCGTGGACGCGCTGATGAAGCTCGACCTGCCGGCTGGCGTGGACGTCGAGATCAAGCTGCAATAAAGCATTCTTCGCTTTGATTCAGCAAAGCCCGAGCGCAGCAATGCGGTCGGGCTTTTTACTTTCATCCTTGTCCCCGAGACAGATGTAGCATGGCTGCCCAAGCAATATCGCGCCCGAAAAGAAGGAATCTGCTGATGAGTTTGGAAGCCAAGGTCCGCGCGGCGGCCGTCTGGGCTGTGATGGGTCTCGCGCTGGCGGGTTGCGGCGGCGGAGGCGGTGGTGGTTCCGGCGGCGGCCCTGCCGTCGCGCTCAGCGGCAAGGTCAGCTTCGACTCGGTGGGCACCGGTGCGCAGGGGGCATTGAACTACGCCGCCATCAGCGCCAAACCGGTTCGCGGCGCCGTCGTCGACGTGCTCGGCGCCAGCGGCGATGCCGTCCTGGCCAGCACCAGCACCGACGATGAAGGCGGTTATTCGCTTCAGGTGCCGGCCCACAGCGCGGTGCGCGTGCGTGTGCGGGCGCAATCCCTGCGCGACGGGCCAGGCCCCAGCTGGAACGTCAGCGTGCGTGACAACACGCAGGCCAACGCCATCTATGCCATGGAGTCGCCGGTTTTCTCGATCGCCGCCGGCGCCGGCATGCGCGATCTGCATGCGCCTTCCGGCTGGGGCGGCGCGCGCTACACCGGCGAACGCGTGGCCGGCCCCTTCGCCATCCTCGACACCACCCAGCGGGCCATGGCCAAGGTGCGTACCGTGGCGCCCGCGGCCAGCTTCCCGCCGCTGCGGGTGTTCTGGAGCCCCGACAACGTGCCCGCCAGCGGCTCGGTGGCGGCGGGCCAGATCGGCACCACCTCCTACACCAACGACAGCGCAGGTGCCGCCATCTACGTGCTGGGCAAGGAGGATGTGGACACCGACGAGTACGACGACTCGGTCATTGCCCACGAATGGGGGCACTACTACCAGCACGCCTTCAGCCGCGACGATTCGCCCGGCGGCCCGCACGGCTTCAACGACCGGCTGGACCAGCGGCTGGCCTTTTCCGAGGGCTGGGGCAACGCCTGGTCCGGCATGGCGCTCGGGAAGTCGCGCTACACGGATTCGATCGGTGTGGGCCAGGGGCCCGGCACCGATATGGACCTCAGCGCCGGCGCCAACAGCCCGGCCGGCTGGTACCGCGAAGCCTCGGTCCAGTCGGTGCTCTGGCGGCTGCACAGCCTGCACGGCTTTGCCGCCTTCCACCAGGCCATGTCGGGGCCCCTGCGCACGATGCCGGCGCTGACCACCATCCATTCCTTTGCCGCGGCCTACGCCGCGGTGCTGCCTTCGAGCCGCTCCGAACTGAGCTCCGCGCTGATGGGCCAGGCGATCAGCGGCGCGACCGATGACCCCTGGGGCACCCAGGAAACCAATGGCGGCGGACTGTCGGACCTGGTGTTGCCGCTGTACAAGCAGTCAAGCGTGGGCGCCGCCGCCCAGGCCTGTGTCAGCAACAGCTTCGGCGCGTACAACAAGCTGGGCAGCTTCGTGTACCTGCGCTACACGGTCCAGACCGCCGGCCGCTACAACGTGACGGTCAACGGGCCGGGCAATGCCGACCCGGATTTCAACGTCTACGCTGGCGCCCGCCTGGCTTCGGCCACCGGCCTCGGCGCGAGCGAATCCCTGGCTGTCAGCCTGCCGGCCGGCGACGTCGTTGTGGCTTTGCATGACGCCAACGACTCGTCCGACAGGACCTGCTTCCAGATCAACGTCCAACCCTGAAGACCATCCGATGCATACGCGAAGCCGCCGCCAGATCCTGGGCATCGCCCTTTCCTCGCTGGCGCTCGTCCCGGCGGGCCACCTGGCATGGGCCAGCGCGGGCTCCGCGCCGGCCGGTGGCAAGACCATGGCGCAGGCGGCCAAGAAGCCCAGCGGTTCCGGGATCGACGTCCGCCACCGCCTCGAGGGAGAGCCGGTGGCCGGACGCGCGACCCGCGTGGTGGTCGTGCTGTCGGGCGTCACCGATCCCGATGCCTCGGTGCGTTTCGCCGCCGACCGGGAGCTGAAGCTGGAGGGCGCCGACGGCACCCCGGTGCGGCTCGAGGCCGGCCGGCCCAGTACCTTCAACCTGACGGTGGTGCCGCAATCGGACGGCCTGCGCTACTTGAACGTCTTCACCACGCAGTACGGCGTCAGCAGTTCCACCTCGATCGCCGTGCAAGCCGGAGCGCCGCCAGCCGCCAAAAGCGACAAGCTCCAAAGCACGCCCAAGGGCGACAAGATCCGTTCGATGCCGGTCAAATAGGGGGCAGGGCGGGGCTCCGCCCCACCCGGGGGTTTTGCTGCGCTTGCGCGAAATAGCTAGCGCAGGCTATAATCCTTGGCTCTGCCTTTTTTGCGCCTTAGTCTTTTTGCTGGGGCGGTGCGGGTAGAGATTTATCAACCTTCTTTCGCGGCGCCTGTAACTCGGTGCCAACGCTGTCGCCAATTGAAGTGGCAGCGGCGGAAGTCTTGGAGAAAAAACCATGAGTCTGAGCAACTCCCTGGGGTTGCTGGGCCGCAAGGTGGGGATGATGCGTCTCTTCACCGATGACGGGGATGCAGTTCCTGTCACGGTGGTGGATGTGTCCAACAACCGCGTGACCCAGATCAAAACCCAAGAGACCGACGGCTACGTTGCCCTGCAGGTGACGTTCGGCGCGCGCAAAGCTTCGCGCGTGACCAAGCCGCAAGCCGGCCACCTCGCCAAGGCGGGTGTCGAAGCCGGTGAAATCATCCGCGAATTCCGCGTCACTGCCGATGCGGCTGCCCAGCACACCGCTGGCGGCGCGATCGCCGTGAGCAGCGTGTTTGCGGTGGGCCAGAAGGTCGACGTGCAAGGCACCTCGATCGGCAAGGGCTTCGCAGGCACCATCAAGCGTCACAACTTCAAGTCGCAGCGCGCGTCGCACGGTAACAGCCGTTCGCACAACGTGCCGGGCTCGATCTCGATGGCGCAGGATCCGGGCCGCGTGTTTCCGGGCAAGAAGATGACCGGCCACATGGGCGACGAAACCTGCACCACGCAGAACCTGGACGTCATCCGCATCGATGAAGCGCGTCAACTGCTGCTCATCAAGGGTGCGATCCCCGGCGCCAAGGGCGGTTTCGTGACCGTCCGTCCGGCCATCAAGGCCAAGGCCGCCGCAGAAGGAGCGAAGTGATGCAACTCGAACTCCTGAACGAACAGGGTCAAGCCGCGTCGAAGTACGACGCCCCCGAGACCGTTTTCGGTCGTGACTACAACGAAGACCTGGTTCACCAGATCGTCGTCGCTTACCAGGCCAACGCGCGCCAGGGCACCCGTGCCCAGAAGGACCGCGAGCAGGTCAAGCACTCGACCAAGAAGCCTTTCAAGCAAAAGGGAACGGGCCGCGCCCGTGCCGGTATGACTTCCTCGCCGCTGTGGCGCGGAGGCGGCCGCATCTTCCCGAACAGCCCGGAAGAAAACTTCACCCAGAAGATCAACAAGAAGATGTACCGCGCCGGCATGGCGTCCATCTTCTCGCAGCTCGCCCGTGAAGGCCGTCTGGCCGTGGTCGATTCGATCAAGGTCGATTCGCCCAAGACCAAGCCGCTGGCCGCCAAGTTCAAGGCGATGAACCTCGAGTCCGTGCTCGTGATCGCCGAGGAAGTCGACGAGAACCTGTACCTGGCCTCGCGCAACCTCGTGAACGTGCTGGTCGTGGAGCCGCGTTACGCCGACCCCGTGTCGCTGGTGCACTACAAGAAGGTGCTGGTGACCAAGGGCGCCGTCGACAAGCTCAAGGAGATGTTCGCATGAGCCGCGTGAACCCCACCCCCGCACAACGTTCGTTCGACGAAGGCCGCCTGATGCAGGTGCTGGTCGCCCCGATCGTGTCCGAAAAGGCCACGATGGTCGGCGAGAAGTCGAATGCCGTCACTTTCAAGGTGCTGCAGGACGCCACCAAGCCGGAGATCAAGGCCGCTGTTGAACTGATGTTCAAGGTCGAGGTCAAGGGCGTGTCCGTCGCCAACATCAAGGGCAAGACCAAGCGCTTCGGCAAGTCCGTCGGCCGCCGCGACAATGTTCGCAAGGCCTACGTCACGCTCAAGCAGGGTCAAGAGCTCAACCTCGTCGGAGAGGGCGCTTAAATCATGGCCGTCATCAAGATGAAACCCACTTCGCCGGGCCAACGTGGCGCGGTGAAGATCTCGCGTGATCACCTGTTCAAGGGTGCTCCGCATGCAGCCCTGCTGGAACCCCAGTTCCAGAAGGCCGGCCGCAACAACAACGGCCACATCACGATCCGTCATCGTGGCGGCGGTGCCAAGCACCACTACCGCGTCGTCGACTTCGTGCGCAACAAGGACGGCATCCCGGCCAAGGTCGAGCGCATCGAGTACGACCCGAACCGTACGGCGCACATCGCTCTGGTGTGCTACGCCGACGGCGAGCGTCGCTACATCATTGCTCCGCGCGGCCTGGAAGCCGGCGCAACGCTGCTGAGCGGTTCGGAAGCCCCGATCCGCGCCGGCAACACGCTGCCGATCCGCAACATCCCCGTGGGCTCGACCATCCACTGCATCGAGCTGCAACCCGGCAAGGGTGCGCAGATCGCGCGTTCGGCTGGTACGTCTGCAACCCTGCTGGCACGCGAAGGCGTGTACGCACAGGTTCGCATGCGCTCGGGTGAAGTTCGCAAGATCCACATCGAGTGCCGCGCCACCATCGGTGAAGTCGCCAATGAAGAACACAGCCTGCGCCAGCTCGGCAAGGCCGGTGTGAAGCGCCACATGGGTATCCGCCCGACCGTCCGCGGTGTGGTGATGAACCCGGTTGACCACCCGCACGGTGGCGGCGAAGGCAAGACTGGCGAAGGTCGTCACCCGGTCGATCCGTGGGGCAACCTCACCAAGGGCTATCGCACCCGCAACAACAAGCGCACGCAAGTCTTCATCGTGTCGCGTCGCAAGAAGTAAGGGACACGTTCATGACTCGCTCTCTCAAAAAGGGTCCGTTCGTCGATCACCACCTCGTGGCCAAGGCCGACAAGGCGGTGACCACCAAGGACAAAAAGCCGATCAAGACCTGGTCGCGCCGCTCGATGGTTCTGCCCGAGTTCATCGGCCTGACCATCGCTGTGCACAACGGCAAGCAACACGTGCCTGTGTACATCACCGACCAGATGGTCGGCCACAAGCTCGGCGAATTTGCGCTCACGCGCACGTTCAAGGGGCACCCCGCGGACAAGAAAGTCCAGAAGAAGTAAGGAACGACCATGTCTGAAACACGTGCAGTTCTCCGCGGCGTCCGCCTTTCGGTCGACAAGGGCCGTCTGGTCGCCGACCTGATCCGCGGCAAGAAGGTTGATCAAGCGCTCAACGTTCTGCAGTTCACGCAGAAGAAGGCCGCTGTGATCATCAAGAAGGTGCTCGAGTCGGCCATTGCCAACGCCGAGCACAACGACGGTGCCGACATCGACGAACTGAAGGTCAAGACCATCTACGTCGAGCAAGGCGCCACGCTCAAGCGCTTCACGGCCCGTGCCAAGGGTCGCGGCAATCGCATCAGCAAGCCCACGTGCCATGTGTACGTGACGGTTGGCAACTAAGTAGGCCTGGAAGACTATGGGACAAAAAATCCACCCGACCGGCTTCCGCCTTGCGGTCAGCCGCAACTGGGCCAGCCGCTGGTACGCCAATGACCGCGATTTCGCGGGCATGCTGGCCGAAGACATCAAGGTGCGCGAGTACCTGAAGAAGAAGCTCAAGAACGCGTCGGTTTCGCGCGTGCTGATCGAGCGCCCCGCCAAGAACGCCCGCATCACGATCTACTCGGCACGTCCGGGCGTCGTGATCGGCAAGAAGGGCGAGGACATCGAGAACCTCAAGCGCGAACTGGGCAAGCAGTTGGGCGTGCCGGTGGCAGTCAACATCGAAGAAGTGCGCAAGCCCGAAATCGATGCACAGCTGATCGCCGACTCGATCACCCAGCAGCTCGAAAAGCGCATCATGTTCCGCCGCGCCATGAAGCGCGCCATGCAGAACGCCATGCGTCTGGGTGCCCAGGGCATCAAGATCATGTCGTCGGGCCGCCTGAACGGCATCGAAATCGCTCGTTGCGAGTGGTACCGCGAAGGTCGCGTGCCGCTTCACACGCTGCGCGCCGACATCGACTACGGCACCTCGGAAGCCAAGACCACCTACGGCGTCATCGGCGTCAAGGTCTGGGTCTACAAGGGTGACACGCTGGGTCGCAACGACCTGCCGGCCGTCGAAACGCCGCGTCCGGACGAAGAGCGCCGCCCGCGCGGTCCCCGCCGTGATGGCCGTCCTGGTGGCGATCGCCCCGGTTCGGATCGTCGTGGTGGTCCGCGCGCCGGTGCCCGTGGCCCGATCGGTGGCAACACCGCTCCGGCCGACGGCAGCGACAAGCCCGCCGAAGCCGGTGGTGCAGACGCCCCGAAACCAGCCGTTAAGCGCGTCCGCAAAGCCGCGCCCGCTGCAGCAGCGGACGGCTCCAAGACCGAGTAATCGGTCTTAGAACTACGGAGTAAGAAACATGCTGCAACCTGCACGCAGAAAGTACCGCAAGGAACAGAAGGGTCGCAACACCGGCGTCGCGACGCGCGGTAACGCCGTCTCCTTCGGTGACTTCGGCCTCAAGTCGATCGATCGCGGCCGCCTTACGGCGCGCCAGATCGAAGCCGCTCGTCGCGCGATCTCGCGTCACGTGAAGCGCGGTGGCCGCATCTGGATTCGAGTGTTCCCCGACAAGCCGATCTCTACCAAGCCCGCAGAAGTGCGGATGGGTAACGGCAAGGGCAACCCCGAGTACTACGTGGCTGAAATCCAGCCGGGCAAGGTGATCTACGAGATCGTCGGCGTGCCCGAAGAACTCGCCCGCGAAGCGTTCCGCCTGGCTGCCGCCAAGCTGCCGCTGCGCACCACTTTCGTCGCTCGCCAGCTCGGCACTTGATCCAGGAGGACATGAACATGGCAACCGGATCCAAGAAGACCGCCAAGGTGAGCAAGGCTGTGGCCCTGCGCGAAAAAGACGTGACTGGCCTGCAAACCGAAATCAAGGACCTGCAGAAGGCCCATTTCGGCCTGCGCATGCAGAAGGCCACGCAACAGCTGAGCAACCTGTCGCAGCTGCGCGTGACGCGCCGCGACATCGCTCGCGCCAAGACCATTCTTGCCCAAAAGCAAGAGCAAGCCGCCAAGTAAGGAGTGAACATGACGGAAGCTAAAAAATCCCTCAAGCGCACCCTGATCGGCAAGGTCGTCAGCGACAAGCGCGCCAAGACCGTGACCGTGCTGGTCGAGCGTCGTGTCAAGCACGAGCTCTACGGCAAGATCGTGGCCAAGACCAGCAAGTACCACGCCCATGACGAAAATGGCGTGTACAAGCTGGGTGACGTCATCGAGATCACGGAAAGCCGTCCGATCTCGAAGACCAAGAACTGGGTCGCCACGCGCCTGGTCGAAAAGGCTGCCATCGTCTAAGACGATCAGCGCTTCGCTTGTCCGCCGCCTGACGGCGGACGCAAAAACGGCCCACAATGTGGGCCGTTTTCTTTTTTTCGGAGCACATACATGATCAAGGTTGGCGACACGCTGCCGCAGGCAACGCTGCAGGAATATTCGGAAGTCGAAGGCGAGGGTTGCAGCATCGGGCCGAATCCGGTCGACGTGGCGAAGGCAACGGCCGGCAAGACCATTGCCTTGTTCGCGCTGCCGGGGGCTTTCACTCCGACCTGCTCGGCCAAGCATGTGCCCGGCTATGTGCAGCACGCGGACGATTTCAAGGCCGCCGGCGTCGACGAGATCTGGTGCGTGAGCGTGAATGACGCCTTCGTCATGGGCGCCTGGGCGCGCGACCAGAAGACCGGCAGCAAGGTGCGCATGCTGGCCGATGGCAGCGCCGACTTCGCCAAGGCCACCGGCCTGACCCTGGACCTGACATCGCGCGGCATGGGCCTGCGCAGCAATCGCTATTCGATGCTGGTGAAAGATGGCAAGGTGGCCGCGCTCAACGTGGAAGGCCCCGGCAAGTTCGAAGTCAGCGACGCCGACACCCTGCTCAAGCAAGCCAAGGGCTAAAGCTCGACTTTCAGGTAGTGCGAGCCCGCGATCGGGTTGTGATAGTAGGGCGGCACTTCCTCGAAACCCAGCTCTTCGTAGAGCGTGCGGGCCGCTTCCATGTCGTCCAGCGTGTCGAGCAGGACGCAGGCGTAGCCGGCGCCGCGGGCGGCATCGAGCACGGCCTCGGCCAGTTGCCGCCCCAGCCCCATGCCACGAAAGGCCGGGCGCACGTACAGCCGTTTCATTTCCGCCGCATTCGGGTAGTCGGCCGCATCCAGGGGCCGCAGCGCGCAGCAGGCCGCCACGTGGGCCGGGCGCCCGTCACCTCGGGTGAGCAAGGGCCCGACGGCGCCGGGCTGCGCGTCGATCAGCGCCAGCAGCAAGGCGCCGCGCGGCTCGGCATAGTCGCCGGGGAGCGCCGCCAATTCTTCTTCGAAATTCTGGAAGCTCAGGTCCACAGTCAGCGAAGCCGCGTACTCGCGCAAGATCGCGCGTGCCGCGTCGATCTCGTGCGCTTCCTCGGCCGTGACGATCACCACATTGGGCGTGTCCGCCAGCGGCAGCGGACGGGAGGCAGAAAAGCTCATAGGCGCAAGGTCGAAATCCAATAGGCGAAGCCCGCGCAGCAGGCAAAGACGAGCAGCGCCAGCAGGCGCGCGGCCGCGTTGTCGCGGCTTTGCGCTGCCTGCTGCGCAAGCAGCTTGTCACCGGAAATCATGGGCTTCACCAGTTGCTGGCGGCGCACGCCCACGTAGAAGAGCACGGCCAGCACATGCAGGACGACCAGCGCCAGGATGATCCACTTGCCCACGGCAACATGCCACGTGCTGGCCAGGCTGACGGTGGCGCTGGAGACGAAGCGGGTCAGTGGTCCGGCGGCAGAGATCTCGTCGTCGGACACCAGGCCGGTGGCCACCTGCGCCGCCAGCACGGCCAGCAGGGCGAACACCGATAGCGCGCCCAGCGGCGTGTGGCCCACCAGGTGGTCCGGCCGCGCGCGTCCGCGCAGGTAGTCCAGCAGCGCGCCGGGCGAATAGACGAAGGCGGCAAAGCGCGACCAATGCCCGCCGATGAAGCCCCAGACCAGCCGGAACAGCAGCAGCGCCAGCAACAGGTAGCCATTGCGGAAGTGCCATTCCATCAGGCCCGACAGGCCGGTGACGAGCTGCCCGATCACCGCCAGCGCCAGCGCCCAATGAAAAATCCGCGTCGGCAGGTCCCACACCCGCACACGCAATGTCGGACCGGCTTCGAGCTCGGTGAAGCCGGTGGACAGGGAGGAAGGGTCGGGCATGAAGCGGGCGGACGCGGCAGTCGGCGCGAGCAAATGGACGAAGGCGCAGATTAACAAAGCTGCGGGGTGCGCTGACTCGGGGTTGTTTCTATGCGCATCCGAAAGGTCCTAAACTGGCTCGCCGGCCGAACCGGAGCGGCGTCCCCACGTTCACAAAAAGAGGTTCACCATGGTCATTCGCCTTGCTTCGCTGCTGCTGGCCACGGCCGGCGCTCTGGTCGGATCCCCGGCCGCCGCCCAATTTGCCAAGACCGAAGATGCGATCAGCTATCGGCAAAGTGCGATGTTCATCCAGAACCAGCATTTCGGCCGGATCGCCGCCATGGCCAACGGCCGCGCGCCCTTCGATGCGGCGGCAGCGGCCGCCAATGCGGAAATCGTGGCCACCGTGTCCAAGCTGCCCTGGCCGGCCTTCGGCGCCGGCACGGAAGGCGGCAAGGCCCGGCCCGAGATCTGGAAGGAGCAGGCCAAGTTCAAGGAGCTGAACGAGAAGCTCCAGGCCGAAACCAGCAAGCTGCAGGTGGTGGCCAAGGGCGGTGACCTGGCTGCGATCAAGGCCCAGGTCGGTGTGGTGGGCGAGACCTGCAAGGCCTGCCACGACGACTTCAGGAAGAAGTAGAAGCCTCCCGGCTTTTCACTGCGCTGCGCTGCGTGTAATTCGCCACCTCCCGAGGAGGGGACCTCACCTGCGGCCCGGCAAAGCCGGTTCCGCGGTGCGGGACTTGAAAAGAGACCTGCTGCGCTGCTGGGCGGCTTTTGCGCTCAGGCTTCGGCGAGGAGCTTTTCGATGAGCTTGTGCAGCTCGGCGAAGTCGGGCTCGCCGACATAGCGCTTGACGATCTCGCCGCGCTTGTTCACCAGGTAGGTGGTGGGGGTGAGTTGTACGTCGCCCCAGGCCTTGGCCACCGCGCCGGTGTTGTCGATCGCCACCTTGAAGGGGAGCTTGCGCGTCTGCGCGAAATTCACGACGTAGGCCGGCGGGTCGTAGCTCATGGCCACGGCCAGGGTGTCGTAGCCCTGCGCCTGGTACTTCTGGAAGGTGGCCGCCACCTTGGGCATCTCGGCCACGCAGGTGGTGCAGCTGGTGGCCCAGAAATTGACCAGCGTGACCTTGCCCTTGAGGTCGTCGGTGCTCTTCTTGCTGCCATCGAGCAGCACAAAAGTGGAGGCCGGCGCAGCAGTCACGCCGGTGTTCAGGTAGACACCCACGCCGACGGCCAGCGCAAGCGCGAGGGCGGCGGCAATGGCAGCGGTCTTTTTCATGGGCGGATGATCGAGCGGAGGCTGCGATTTTAGTTCCCGCGGCCAAGACGTGCCTGGTGCGCGGCGGCCACCATAATGGCGGCCCCATGAGCCTTCCCTCCATGCGGCGCGCCGCCTGCATCGCCGGCGCCGCGGCCCTCCTGGCCGGCGCCTGCAGCCCGGTCTTCAACTGGCGTGAGGTGCCGCTGGGCGGCGACGCCGAACTGGTCGCGTTGCTGCCCTGCAAGCCGGATCGAGCCCAACGGGATCTGCCTTTGGGTGCCCAATCGGTCGCCGTCCGCATGGCCGGCTGTGAAGCCGGCGGCGCCACCTTCGCCGTGGCCCAGGCCAGCGCGGCCGATGCGGCACAAGCCCAGCGCTGGCTGGCCGCCTGGCGCGACCAGGCCCGCGCGCAATGGGCCGGCGGCAGCGTCGACGAGCGCCCGGCCAGCGTGGCGCGGGCGGCAGCCGTTCCGGCGCCGCTGCTTGTCGAGGCCAGCCGGGCGCAGCAGCAGATACGGCTCTTGTGGTTCGCCCATACGCAGCGCAACGGCGCGGTTTCGCTGTATCAGGCCACGGTGCTCGGCGCGCCGTCGGCGCCAGAGGCGGTTCAGACGTTCTTCGAAGGGTTGCGCCTGCCTTGAGGGACCAAGGGAAGCTGTTGATCGGCGGGCGCTCATAATCAGGCAGGCCGCGCTTCCCGCAACGCATGAACAGCATCCTTCTCATCGCCCACGCTCCGCTGGCGCACGCATTGCGCCAGTGCGCGCTGCATGTGTTCCCGGACTGCGAGCAAGACATCGCCGGCATCGATGTGCAGCCCAACGTCTCGCCCGAAGAGACCTTGGCCGCCGCGCGCATCACGCTGGCCCAGTTGCTGGGCCGCTCGCCGCGCGCCAAGGTGCTGGTGCTGGCCGACGTGTTCGGCGCCACGCCCTGCAACGTGGCGCAAAAGCTCGTGGACGGCACCCATTCCAGGCTGGTGGCCGGGGTCAACCTGCCCATGCTCTTGCGCGCCGTGACCTACCGGCACGAACCGCTGGACGCCCAGGTGCAGCGGGCCATCGCGGGAGGCACCTCGGGTGTCATGCAGGTGGCGGTGGCGGCGCCGCAGAATCAGGCAAAAAGAAAGCACAGTGATCAAGAAATCCGTGACCATCAGCAATAAGCTCGGGCTGCATGCACGCGCCTCGGCCAAACTCACCAAGCTGGCAGGCAGTTTTCCCTGCGAGGTCTGGCTCTCGCGCGGCGAGCGCCGCGTCAATGCCAAGAGCATCATGGGCGTCATGATGCTGGCCGCCGGCCTTGGCGTGACCATCGAGCTCGAAACCAACGGCGAGCAGGAACAGCAAGCCATGGACGCGCTGGTGGCCCTGATGGACGACAAGTTCGGCGAAGGCGAATGACGCTCTCGATCCACGGCCTCCCGGTTGCCCGCGGCATCGCCATCGGGCGCGCGGTCATGGTGGTGTCCAGCCGCATCGACGTGGCCCACTACTTCATCAAGCCGCAGGAGGTCGAGGCCGAGATCGACCGCGTGCGCGTGGCGCGAAACGCCGTCACCGAGGAGCTGCACCGGCTGCAGGCCAGCGTGGCGCAGATGGGCCCCAGCGAGGCGCCGCACGAACTGACCGCCCTGCTCGACGTGCACCTGATGCTGCTGCAGGACGAGGCCCTCACCGGCGGCGTCAAGCACTGGATCAGCGAGCGCCTCTACAACGCCGAATGGGCGCTCACCACGCAGCTGGAAATCATCGCCCGCCAGTTCGACGAGATGGAGGACGAGTACCTGCGCGAGCGCAAGGCCGACCTCGAGCAGGTGGTCGAGCGCATGCTGCACCAGATGAAGGGCAGCGCCGCGGTGCTGGCGCCGACCCCGCCGCGTCCGCGCCACAAGCACGCCGACGAAGACGACGGCCCCATGGACGCCGACGCCATCGACGCGCCGCTGGTGCTGATCGCGCACGATCTCTCGCCGGCCGACATGCTGCAGTTCAAGAAGAGCGTGTTCGCCGGCTTCGTCACCGACGTCGGCGGGCGCACCTCGCACACCGCCATCGTGGCGCGCAGCATGGACATCCCCGCGGTGGTGGGCGCGCGCAGCGCCAGCCAGCTGGTACGCCAGGACGACTGGGTCATCATCGACGGCGACAGCGGCGTGGTCATCATCGACCCCTCGCCCATCATCCTGGCCGAGTACGGCTTCAAGCAGCGCCAGGGCGACCTGGAGCGCGGCCGCCTCTCGCGCCTGCGCCACAAGCCGGCCGTCACGCTGGATGGCCAGCGCATCGACCTCCTGGCCAACATCGAGATGCCGGAAGATACGCTGGGTGCGGTGAAGGCCGGCGCCGTCGGCGTCGGGCTCTTTCGCAGCGAATTCCTCTTCATGGGCCGCGAGGCGCAGCAACTCGCCCGCCTGCCCAATGAAGAAGAGCAGTACCAGGCCTACAAGCGCGCGCTCGACGGCATGCAGGGCATGCCGGTGACCATCCGTACCATCGACGTGGGCGCCGACAAGCCGCTCGATGGCAAGCCTGCCTTGCGCGAGGACTCGCACCTCAACCCGGCGCTGGGCCTGCGCGCCATCCGCTGGAGCCTGGCCGACCCGTCGATGTTTCTCACGCAGCTGCGCGCCATCCTGCGCGCGGCGGCGCACGGCGAGATCCACCTCTTGATCCCGATGCTGGCCCATGCCAGCGAGATCCGCCAGACCTTGTCGCTGCTCGACTTTGCCCGCGCCGAACTGGACAACCGCGGCGTGGCCTATGGCGTGCTGAAGGTCGGCGCGATGATCGAGATCCCGGCGGCCGCATTGACGCTGCGCACCTTCCTCAAGCACTTCGACTTCCTGTCGATCGGCACCAACGACCTGATCCAGTACACCCTGGCGATCGACCGCGCCGACGAATCGGTGGCGCACCTGTACGACCCGGCGCACCCGGCCGTGCTGCGCCTGGTGGCCGACACCATTGCCGAATGCCGGCGCCAGGGCAAGCCCGTGAGCGTGTGCGGCGAGATGGCGGGCGACGTCAACTTCACCCGCTTGCTGCTGGGCCTGGGCCTGCGCAGCTTTTCGATGCATCCCTCGCAGATCCTGGCCGTCAAGCAGGAAGTGCTGCGCGCCGACATCGGCAAGCTGGAAGCCTGGGCGCAGGGCGTGATCGACGCCGAAGACCCGGCGGCGGCCATGGCGCTCAAGGCTTCCTGAATTTTTTTTTGCGCCCGCCGTCGACATAAAACGAAACACGCCGAAACGGCGGCGAAAGGACATGGCGGCGCTGGCCGCGCAGCATCGGGCCTTCTCAACGACCAGCGAAGAGAAATGGACCCCATCCTCGCCATGCGCGCCTTCGTGCGCGTTGTCGAATCCGGCAACTTCACCCGGGCGGCAGAATCGCTCGCCCTGCCCAAGGGCACGGTCACCAAGCAGATCCAGTCGCTGGAAGAGCGGGTGAAGTCGCAGCTGCTCAATCGCAACACCCGGCGTGTGGCGGTCACGCCAGACGGCGCGGCCTACTACGAACGCGCCGCGCGGCTGCTAAGCGACTTCGACGACCTCGAAGCCGGCATGTGCAACGCCCAGGCCAGTCCGCAGGGAAGGTTGCGGGTCGACGTAGGCTCCGCCACCGCCAAGCTCTTGATCGTTCCGAGCCTGCAGTCTTTCTGCGACCGCTACCCGGATATCCAGGTCGACCTTGGAGTGACCGACCGACCGGTGGACCTCTTGGGCGAGAACGTGGACTGCGTGATCCGCGTCGGCCGCCTGACCGACCCCTCGCTGGTGGCCAGGCGCATCGGCCAATTTCCCTTTGTCACGGTGGCGTCGCCCGGCTACCTGGGGCGCTACGGCGTGCCGCAGCATCCGCGCGACCTGGAGAAGCGCCACCATGTGGTGGGCTTCTTCAAGGCCAGCTCGCGGCGCAATCACCCGCACGAATTCAGCAAGGGCGACGAACATCACGTACTGAGCCTGCCCTATCGGATATCGACCAACGAAGCCAACGCGCACGTTGCCGCGGTGCTGGCGGGCTTCGGCATCTCGCAGGTGGTGAGCTTGCAGGCGGCGCCCTACCTGAACAGCAGGCAGCTGGTGCAGATCCTCCCGGACTGGGAGCGGGAACCCCTGCCGGTGCACGTCGTCTATCCACCCAATCGGCATCTCAGTTCCAAGGTGCGTGCCTTCGTCGACTGGGCCGCCGAGCTGTTTGCCGCGCATCCCCATCTGCGTCGGGTGCCTGGGCCGCCGCATCCGCTGGCCGACATGCGCCAGGCGGTCGCGGCCTGAACGCCAGGCATCGGCGGGCGACATAAAACGAAACACGCCGAAACTGCGGCGAAAGGACTTGGCGGCGCTGTCCGCGCAGCATCGAGTCTTCCCAATCTCTTCTTGAAAGACTGCCATGCAATCTTGGATTCGACGCTCTCTTTTCGGCGTGGCCGGCCTGGCCCTGGTGGCCGGTACCCTGGGCGGCTGCGCCAACTACCGCGAACGCGGCTGGCACGGCGACTCGGCCGAGTTCCGGGCCAAGATGGTCGAGCGGGTGAGCAGCAAGCTCGAGCTCGACGCCCTGCAAAAGCAGAAGCTCGGCGTGCTGGCCGACAAGCTGCAGGCGCAGCGCGAAGCCATGCGTGCCGGCAGCGACCCGCGCGCGCAGTTCCGCCAGCTGTTCGCCGGCAACAAGCTGGATCAGGCCGGCGCCGCCAAGCTGATCGAGGAAAAGACCGCCGCGGTGAAGACCGGCAGCCCCGAGGTGATTGCCGCCGCGGCCGACTTCTTCGACAACCTGCGGCCCGAACAGCAACAGCAGGTGCGCGACTTCATGGACCGCCGCGGCCGCGGTCGCTGGGGCCGCCATGGCTGAGACCGCCGGCGGCGGCGTGCGCCTGCTGCTGCGCGCCGAAGGGCTGGCACTGCTGGCCCTGGCCGCCGTCGTCTATGCGCGCTTCGGCGGCGAATGGAGCTTTTTCGCGTTGACCTTCCTGCTGCCCGACCTGGCCTTGCTGGCCTACCTGGCGGGGCCGCGTGCCGGTGCCGCGGCCTACAACGCCGCGCATTCGCTGCTCGTTCCGGCCGCACTGCTCGCGCTGGGGCTGCTGGCCGACCTGGGTCCGGCCTTCGACCTGGGCTTGATCTGGACCGCCCACATCGGCCTGGATCGCGCCCTGGGCTTTGGCCTCAAGTACGCGCGCGGCTTTGCCCACACGCACCTGGGCCAGTTGGGGCCGGCCGATCCATGGTGAAGGACGCAGGAGCGAAGGCGTGACAGACAATCGCGCCATGCCCCGCATCCTGCTGATCGACGACGACGAACACCTGGCGCCGCCGCTGGCCAGCTACTTCGCTCGCTTCGACTTCGTGCTCGACAGCGCATTGCGCCCGAGCATTGGCCTGGCCAAGTTGCGCGGCGGCGGCTACGACGCCGCCATCCTGGACGTCATGCTGCCCGAGATGGATGGCTTCGCGCTGTGCCGCGAGATCCGCAAGCAAAGCGACATCCCGATCGTGATGCTCACCGCCCGTGGCGAGGTGATGGACCGGGTGGTGGGCCTGGAGCTGGGCGCCGACGACTACCTGCCCAAGCCCTTCGAGCCGCGCGAACTGGTGGCCCGGGTGCAGACCATCCTGCGGCGTCAGCGTGCGGCCGCAGCGGCCGCGCAGCCGGCGGCCGGCGCGAGTGCGTCGCGCCGCGTCTTCGATGGCCTCACGATCGACCTGGACAAACGCGAGGTGCAGCGCCATGGCGAGCCGGTGGAGCTCACCGGCACCGAGTTCGAGCTGCTGGCCTTGCTGGCCAGCGAACCCGGCAAGGTCTTCGGCCGCGACGACATCCTGAATCGCCTGCGCGGCCACGAGGCCGAGCTTTACTCGCGCGCGGTCGACATCGTGATCAGCCGTCTGCGCAAGAAACTGGAGCCGCTGGACTGCATCAAGACCCTGCGCAACGCCGGCTACGCGCTGGCGGTCGGAAAGAGCGGCGCGGCGTGAGGAAGAGCGAGCCCGGGTCGGAAAAACGCCATCCCCACGGCCGGACCTGGCACCGGCGCTGGCGCCACTCGCTGCGCCTGCGCCTGGTCACCATGTTCGTGCTGCTGGCGCTGGCCATGACGGCGGTGTTCATGGGCGGCATGCGCGGCGTCTTTGCCAGCGGCTGGCGCGAGGCGGCAAAACCGCTGATTGCCGACTACGTGGACCGGCTGACGGCCGAGATCGGCTCGCCGCCCGAAGTCGCGCGCGCCCAGGCGCTCACCCAGCGCCTTCCGCTGGCGGTGCGCATCGAAGGGCCCGCGGTGAACTGGGAATCGCATCCGGGCAGCATGCGGGGACGCGGCTTCGATTCGCCGGCCAGCGCTTTCTTCAGCCGCACGACGGCCGATGGCCATCGCGTCAGCTTCGGCCTGGGCACGCTGCCCTGGCAGCGCGGCCCGCACCGCATCGGCTGGTACACCCTGGTCGGTTTGCTGCTGCTGATCCTGGTGGCCTTTTTCTTCGTGCGGCGCCTGCTGCGGCCGCTGGACGACATCCGCGACGGCGCCCAGCGCTTTGGCCGCGGCGAGTTCGAAAAGCCCATTCCGATCCGCCGCAACGACGAGCTGGGCGACCTGGCGCAGCGCATCAACACCATGGCACGCGACATCCACGGCATGCTCGACGCCAAGCGCGCCCTCCTGCTGGCGCTGAGCCACGAGTTGCGCTCCCCGCTGACCCGGGCGCGCCTGAATGCCGAGCTGCTGCCCGCCACGCCGGAAGGCCAGGCCGAGCGCGACGCCCTGCTGCGTGACCTGGGCGAGATGCGCGACCTGATCAGCGACCTCCTGGAAAGCGAGCGCCTGGCCAGCCCGCACGCGGCGCTGCTGCGCGAGCACGTCGACCTGACCGCCCTGGTGCACGACGTGGTCGCCGACCTGCCGCACGCGGACGAAGTCGAGCTGGACCTGTCGCCCGACGTGCCGCCGATGACGCTGGACCGCACCCGCATCCGCCTTCTGCTGCGCAACCTGCTGGACAACGCGGTGCGCCATGGCGGCCTGTCCGCCGGCGCCAGCAAGCCGCCGCTGCTGTCGCTGCGGCGCGTGCAGGGCGCAGTGGAGATCGAGGTGCGCGATTTCGGTCCCGGCGTGGACGAAGCGCAGCTGGAGCACCTGTCCGAGCCTTTCTTTCGCACCGACAGCGCACGCCAGCGCGCCACCGGTGGCGTCGGCCTGGGCATGTACCTGTGCCGGCTGGTGACGCAGGCGCACGGGGGCAGCTTCCTGCTGCGCAGCGCCAATCCTGGCCTGTCGGTGCTGGTGCGGCTGTCGCTTTCGTAACCGCGGGGCGGCGGTCGCCGCTCTACCATGCGCGTCCGGGCGTTCCTGCCCGAATGGAGACAACGCACATGAGCAGCATCAGCAGCACCGCCCCCGCCAATCATCAAGTGCGCCTGGCCAAGCGGCCGGAGGGCACGCCCAAGCGCGACGACTGGTCCTTCACCACCGAAGCGGCCGGCGAACCGGCCGAAGGCGGCGTGCTGGTGCAGACCCTGTCGCTCTCGCTCGACCCGGCCATGCGCGGCTGGATGAACGAGGGCAAGAGCTACATCCCGCCGGTGGAGCTGGGCGCCGTGATGCGCGCCGGCGGCATCGGCCGCGTGGTCGCTTCGCGCAACCCGGACTTCGCCGTGGGCGACATGGTCTATGCCTCGCTGGGCGTGCAGGAGTACTGCCTGATCCCGCAAGAAGAGATCAAGCGCAGCGGCCTGGTGAAGATCGACTTGCGCGCCGGCAGCATCGGCCAGTGGCTCAACGTGCTGGGCATGCCCGGCATGACCGCCTACTTCGGCCTGATGGACGTCGGCCTGCCGCAGCCCGGTGAAACCGTAGTCGTCTCTGGTGCGGCAGGTGCCGTCGGCCAGACGGTCGGGCAACTTGCCAAGATCAAGGGCTGCCGCGTGGTCGGCATCGCCGGCGGCGCGGCCAAGTGCGACTGGGTGGTCAAGGAGCTGGGCTTTGATGCCTGCATCGACTACAAGGCCGGCCCGGCCGCGGTGCGCGAAGGCCTGAAGGCCCACTGCCCCAAGGGCGTCGACATCTATTTCGACAACGTCGGCGGCGAGATCCTCGATGCCGTGCTGGCGAAGCTGGCGCGCGGCGCGCGCATCATCATCTGCGGCGCCATCAGCCAGTACAACAACACCACGCCGGTGCAGGGCCCGAAGAACTACCTGAGCCTGCTGGTGAACCGCGCCCGCATGCAGGGCATCGTGGTGTTCGACTACGCCGACCGCTACCACCTGGCGGTGACGGAGTTGGCCGGCTACCTGAAGGACGGCCGCATGAAGAGCAAGGAAGACGTGGTCGACGGCGGCGTTGCCGCCTTCCCCGAGGCGCTGCTGCGGCTGTTCACCGGCGAGAACTTCGGCAAGCTGGTGCTCAAGGTTTCGGACTAAAGCCGCAGCAGCAGCGCCGACGGCGCACACACCACCAGGAAGGGGAAGCTGATGCGGTGGAACCTGGCGATGCCGTGTGGCAGGCGTGCCAGGCGCAGCGCGATCAGGTTGGCCAGCGAGCCGATCGCGCAGCCGAAGCCGCCGACGCTGACCCCCGCCGCCAGGGCCGGCAGGTCGTGCACGTAGCGCTCCAGCAGGATGGCCGCCGGCACGTTGCTGATGAACTGCGACGTGAGCACGGCCGCCAGGTAGGCGCGCCAGCCTTCGCCGATGGGCAACTGCGAGGCCCAGTTCGCCAGCACCGGCAGCTCGGCCAGCTGGCGCAGGTCGATGAACATCAGCGCGATGATCGCCAGCAGCGCCCAGTCGATGCCCAGCAGCACGCGCGGCCGCAGCAGCAGGAAGGTCAGCAGGACGAGCCCCAACCCCCAGGGCAGCCAGCCACGGTCCAGCGTGATCACGAAAGCCACGAAGAGCGCCGCCGACAGCGCCAGCAGACGCGGTTCATGCGGTGCCGATTCGGCCCGCGGACGCAGCGTGATGGGCGTGTTGGGCGTCAGCAGCCACACGGCGACCGCCACCCAGAACAGCATGACGGCTACGGTCGGCGCCATCATCGCCATGAAGCCCAGGAAGCTCTCGCCCGAGCGGTGCCACAGGAAGAGGTTCTGGGGGTTGCCGATCGGCGTCAGGGCCGAACCCGCGTTCACCGCCAGCGCCTCCAGTACCACCAGCTGCAGCAGCGGCAGATGGGCCTGGGCGGCCAGCACGCGTGTCAGCGGCACCAGCAGGAACAGGCTGACGTCGTTGGTGAGCAGGGCCGAGAGCAGGGCGGCACTGGCCGTGAGCACCAGCGCCAGGCTGCGCAGGTGCGTGGTGTGGGTCAATAGGCGCGCGGCCGCCAGCTGCAGCATGCCGCTCTTCTCCACGCCCTGGGTGATGGCCAGCAGCCCGGCCAGCGCACCCATGGTCTGCCAGTCGACCAGGCGCAGGTAGTCCAGCGGCGCGCGCGGTCGCAGCAGCGCGAAGCCGATCGCCACCGCCAGCAGGATCCACAGCAGGCGGTTGCCGCCGCCGGCGTCGATCGCATGGTCCGATGTGAGCGGTAGCTGTAGCTTGGCGCGGTCGGTCGCCATAGGTCCGCTCAGGCGAAGTCGCCCGCGGCCAGACGATCGCGAAGCTCGCGCTTGAGCACTTTGCCGATGGCGCTGCGCGGCAGCTCGTCGACCAACACCAGGCGCGACAGGCGCTGGGTCTTGCCGAGCTGCGCGTTGGTCCATTGCAACAGCGCGTCGGCATCGAGTTCGGCGCCGTTCCTGCGCACCGCGAAGCCCACCGGCGTCTCGCCCCAGTCCTCGGAAGGCACGCCCACGACCGAGGCTTCCAGCACGGCCGGGTGCTGGCGCAGTACAGCCTCCAGGTCGCTCGGGTAGATGTTGAAGCCGCCGCTGATGATCATGTCCTTCTTGCGGTCGAACAGGGTGAGAAAGCCATCGGCGTCGAAGCGGCCGATGTCGCCGGTGCGGATGAAGCGCTTGCCGTCGGGCGCGAACCATTCGGCTTCGCGCGTCTTCTCGGGCTGGCGGTGGTAGCCGGTCATCATGCCGGCCGAATGGCCAACCACTTCGCCGGCCTCACCGCGCGCCACCTCGCGACCGGCCTCGTCGATCAGGCGGATGTCGCTGCCCTCGGCGGGCTGGCCCACGGTGTGCAGCTTGTCCGGATGGAGATGCGCCTCCAGGATGCAGGTGCCGCCGCCCTCGGTCATGCCGTAGAACTCGACCAGCCCGCCGGGCCAGCGCTTCCGCACATCGGCCTTGAGCGCGGCGTTGAAAGGGGCGCTGGTGCTGAACTTGTACTGAAAACTCGACAGGTCATGGGCATCGAAGTCCGGGTGCGCCATCAGCCGCTGGTACTGCACCGGCACCAGCATGGAGTGGGTCACGCGCTGTGCCTGCGCCAACCGCAGGTAGCGGCCGGCGTCGAACTTGGCCATCAGGCTCACGCAGCCGCCGAAGGCCAGGGTCGGGAAGAACACCACCAGTGTGGTGTTGGAGTACAGCGGTGTCGACAGCAGCGTGACCGTCTGCGGCCCGTACTCGTACTTGGCGCCGCGCCGCACATGGGCCCAGCGCATGCCGTGGCCCTGCACGATGCCCTTGGGCTCGCCGGTGGTGCCGGAGGAATAGATGATGTTGAAGGGCGTGCCGGCTTCGATGTGTGCCGGCGCCGGCTGAGCGCCGGCCGGCGCCAGCCAGGATTCGAAGTCGCCGTCATCCAGCGCGATGCGGCGCACGCCGACGGGCACCGCGGCCAGCAGCTCGGCGGTGCTGGCGTCCATGAACAGCAGGCGCGCATCCGCGTCTTGCACCATGCGCGCCAGGCTGGCCGGGGTGGAACTGGGCGCCAGCGGCGCCACCGCCACGCCGGCGCGCAGCGCGCCCAGGAACAGGGCCGCGTAGTTCACCGAGGAAGCGGCGCACACGGCCACCGCGTCACCGGTCTTCAGGCCGCCTTGCTGCAGGGCCGTGGCCACGCGGTCCATCAGCGCATCGAGCTGCGCGTAGCGCAAGGTGCGCGCGTCGTCGCGCAGGGCAGGGTGCTCGGGGCGCTGCCCGGCATGCAGGCGGATCAGCTCGGCAATGGTGCCGAAGTCTTGGGCAATGGCGGTGCTGGCGAGGTCAACGGGTTCGGTCATAGGCCCCGAGCCTACGACCAAGCACGTCTACAAGCCAAGCTCGCCGAGTCCCGGATGTTCATCGGGCCGCCGGCCCTGGGGCCAGAAGAACTTGCGATCGGCCTGCGCAATCGGCTTGTCGTTGATGCTGGCAAAACGCTTTTGCATCAGGCCCTGGTCGTCGAACTCCCAGTTCTCGTTGCCGTAGGAGCGGAACCAGTTGCCGGCGTCGTCCCGCCATTCGTAGGCAAAGCGCACCGCGATGCGGTTGCCGTCATGCGCCCACAGCTCCTTGATGAGACGGTAGTCCAGCTCGCGCGCCCACTTGCGTTCCAGAAAGGCTTCGATCTGCGCGCGGCCGACCGGGAACTCGGCGCGGTTGCGCCAGACGCTGTCCGCCGTGTAGGCCAGCGCGACGCGCTTGGGGTCACGCGAGTTCCAGGCGTCCTCGGCCAGGCGCACCTTTTGGCGCGCGGTCTCGAGCGTGAAGGGCGGAAGCGGCGGGCGTGCCGTGTCGGCGGAAGAAGAAGGAGAAGTAGAAGAAAGGCTCATGCAAGGCTCCATGTTGAAGATGCGGGTCCTCAGTGGCGACGTCGCGGCGCGCCAGCAGCGAGTTCAGCACCTCGCGTCCCATCCACGCTTCATCGAGACCGAGGTCGGCCGGGACTTCGTCGACGAAGAAGGGCGAGGGCAGCATGGCGGGACTCCTGAGGTTGCGGGAAGGGACGTCTCGACTATGGGCTTTTCCCCGCGCGCCGTGAATGCGCGCCGCCGGCAAGGCAACATTTCGCGCCTCGCAATAATGGCGCCCGCCCCAAGAAGGCAAACAAAGAAAGACAACATGGATCGTCTGCAAGCGATGAGCACTTTCGTGGCCGTGGTGGACAGCGGGGGCTTCGCCAGCGCGGCGCGCAAGCTCAAGCTGTCGCCGCCGGTGGTGACGCGCGCCGTGGCCGAGCTGGAGGAGCGCCTGGGCCTGCGCCTGCTGACGCGCACCACCCGCTTCGTGCGGGTCACCGAGGCTGGCGCGCGCTACGCCGAGGATTGCCGGCGCATCCTGGGCGAGATCGAGGAGGCGGAGAGCGCCGCGAGCTGCACGCATGCCGCGCCCCGCGGCACCTTGACCCTGACCGCGCCGGTGCTCTTCGGCCACATGTACGTCACGCCGGTGCTGGCGCGTTACCTGCAGCGCCACCCCGAGGTCGATGCGCAATGCCTCTTTCTCGACCGAATGACCAACCTGATCGAAGAAGGCATCGACGTGGCGGTGCGCATCGGCGAGCTGCCCGATTCCTCGTTGCAGGCGATTCGTGTCGGCCGCGTGCGCCGCACGCTGGTGGCGACGCCCGCTTACCTGGCCGCCCACGGCCGGCCGCAGCAGCCCGAAGAGCTGGCCGAGCACAGCATCATCACGCCGGGCCTCGGGCCCACGGTGGACTGGCGCTTCAGCCACGGCGGCCAGCAAGTCGTGCAGCGCCTGCGGCCGCGCATGCGCACCACCAGCAACGACTCGGCCATCGCGGCGGCGCTGGCCGGGCTCGGCATCACGCGCCTCTTGAGCTACCAGGTGGCGGGCCTGGTAGCCAGCGGCGCGCTGGTGCGGCTGATGGAGGACTTTGAGCCGGCCGCCGTGCCGATCCATGTGCTGCACCACGAGGGACGGCGTGTCACGCAGAAGGTGCGCGCCTTCGTCGACATGGCGGTCGACGCCCTGCGCGCCGATCCCGCCTTGACGTGAAGCCTCCCGGCTTCTCACTCCGCTTTCGCTCCGTGTAGTTCGCCACCTCCCGAGGAGGGGACCTCACCAGCGGCCCGGCAAAGCCGGTTCCGCGGTGTGGGGCTGGAATTTCGGGTGGCGGTCAGAGGTCCAGTTCGATGTGCTCGCCGCCGTCTTGGGCCGGACGGGCGCAGCACAGCAGCACCTCGCCGTCGGCCGGTCGCCAGGCGGTGGGCTGGTCGTAGGTCACGCGGCCAGCCAGCAGCGGCGTGGCGCAGGAGCCGCAGTGGCCGGCGCGGCAGGAGTAGGGTGGCGACAGGCCCTTGCCTTCGGCGAACTCGAGCAAGGTGCCGCGCGCCGGCGTCCAGTCCGCCGCTTCGCCGCTTTGTTTGAAGACCACGGTGGCGTGCTGCGCGGCGGGCGCGGGCGGCGGTGCGGCCATGGCGACGCCGTCCGGGCGGCGCTTGAGCGAGGCCGGCCCGAAGGCTTCGGCCTGGATGCGCTCGTCGCGCACGCCCAGGTCGCGCAGCCCGTCGTACATGGCCTGCATGAAGCCGGCCGGCCCGCACAGGAAGAACTCGTGGTCGTCGAAAGGCAGCAGCGACTTGAGCAGGTCGAGCGTGAGCGGCCCCTGGCGCGCACCGTTCGCGGCGCTGGCGCCGCTGCCCAGCACCAGATGCAATTGGATGGCGTTGCCGGCGCGTTGCTGCAGTTCCTGCAGCTCCTGGCCGAAGGCGCGCGTGACTTCGTCGTGCGCCACCTGGATCAGGTGGATCGGCCGCGTGCGCCGGTGCCGGAAGCCCTCCACCACCAGGTGCCGCGCGAAGGCCATCATCGGCGTAATGCCGACGCCGGCGCCGATCAGCACTGCCGGACGACGCAGCTGCGCATCGATGGTGAACTGGCCGCGCGGACCCAGCGCTTCGATGATGTCGCCGGCCTTCACCGCCGCGTGCAGATGGCGCGAGGCGGCGCCGTCGCGCTTGATGCTCAGGCGCAGGCCGCCGTCGGCCGGGGCGTGCGAGATGGTGTAGGTGCGGCGCAGTTCGGTGCCATCGGGCAGCGTGAGGCGGATCGGCAGGTGCTGCCCCGCCTCGAAAGGCGGCACCGGCAAGCCGTCGGCCGGTGCCAGGTGGAAGGAGCGGATCACGCTGCTTTCGTCCACCGTGCGCTCCACCCGGTAGGGCCGCCAGGTTTGGGCCAGGCGCTGCGCCTCGCGCTTTTGCGCCGCCTCGTCCCAGGTGCCGGTGATCAGCGAGTTGGGCGACCAGTCGCGAAACTTCCAGCGCAGCGGCAAGGCATCGCGCAGCCGCCAGCCGGACTCGATGCGAAAGCGCCAGGCGCGCTCGATGCCGTCGAAGGCTTGCAAGGCTTCTTCTTCCCACACCACTTCAGCCGAGCCCGTGAGCGTCAGCAGGTCGCCGGTGGCGAAGTCGACGAACAGCACGCCGGCGCGCGGATTGAGCAGCATGTTGCCCAGGGTCATGAAGAAATGGTTGCCGGCGAAGTCGGGCACCAGCAGCGTGCGCTCGTCCTCGATCTTCACGAAGCCGGGCCGGCCGCCGCGGTGCGAGACGTCGGCGCCGAGGTCGCCGTCGCCCTGGCTTTGCTCGGGCGCGGCGCTGGCGACGAACAGGGTGTCGGAGCGCGCGATCAGTTCGCGCGCGGCCTCGTCCAGCGCGGTCAGTGGCTGCGCGCCATGCGCCGGTGCGGGCTCATCCGCCGGGCGCGCCCAAGCGAATTCGCGCCCCTGGATGTACTGCGGGCAGTTGCCCGTGGTCTGATCGACCGCCAGCTGAAAGCCCTGCGGGTCCAGTTGCGACACGTGGCCGTTCACCCGGTTGCGGCGTCGCGTGTGCAGCTCGATGCCGAGGAAGCCCAGTCGGGCGCCAGCGCGCAGGCCCTGGGCCAGCGGATCGCCGGGCAGCGGTCGTGCACGGAATTCGAGCCGGTGCGCGTCCGGGGCCTGGATGAAGCCGGGTTGGCCGACCAGCACCGAGGCCCAGGGCCGGCCGGCCGGATCGATCGAGCCCACCAGCACGAAGGGAAGCTGCTCGTAGAAGCGCTGATGCTGCTCGGGCATGGAAGAGCGCACCGCCCGCTGGCCGATGTCGCGCATGCGATCGACGATGCCCAGGCGCTCCTGCACCGCTCGCTCTCCGGCGTGGAAGGGGTTGTCTTGGCGGGGTTGGTTCGAGATCATGGCGGGCGCTTCCTTGGGCGTGGGCTGTCTCAGGCGGCCAGGCCGACGCGGGTCTTTTGCAGCGGCACGAAGCCGGGCAGGGCCTCGATGCGCGCCAGCCAGGCGCGCACCGCTGGGTAGGGCGCCAGGTCCACATTGCCTTCGGGCGCGGCCGAGATGTAGCTGTAGCCGGCGACGTCGGCCAGGGTCAGCGTCCGGGCCGCCAGGAAGGGTTGCGCCGCCAAGCGCGCTTCCATCACCGCCAGCAGGGCGTGGGCGCGGGCAATCGCATCCTGCGGATCGCGCTTGGCGCCGAACACCGTGATCAGGCGCGCGGTGGCCGGGCCGAAGGCGATCGGGCCGGCGGCCGCCGACAGCCAGACCTGCACGTCGGCCTGCCCCTTGGCATCACGCGGCAGCCAGACGCGGTCGGCGTCGTACTTGTTGGCCAGGTAGACCAGGATGGCGTTGGAGTCGTGCAGCGTCACATCGCCGTCGACCAGCACCGGCACCTGGCCGAAGGGGTTGAGCTTGAGGAACTCGGGTTGCTTGTGGGCGCCCTTGAGCAGGTCGACGTCGATCAGCTCGTAGGGCAGGCCCAGCAGCGAGAGCGCCAGCTCGACGCGGTGGGAGTGGCCGGACAGCGGGTGGCGGTACAGCTTCAGGGCTTGGTTTGCGGACATTCGTGTTCTCCTCAAGGAGGTTGTTGGGACAACTCGAATGTGCCGGCGCAGCGCGCTTTGCGGAATCCGCGCGCGCGACAAGGCAGCCTTTCGGCTTTGGAAAGAATCGGCGCTGAGACGCCGCGGGGGGCCTTACTTGACCAGGCCGGCCGCGTGCGCCTGCTGGTCCGCGTGGTAGCTCGAGCGCACCATGGCGCCCACGGCCGCGTGGCTGAAGCCCATCTTGTAGGCCTCTTCCTCGAACATCTTGAAGGTGTCGGGATGCACGTAGCGGCGCACCGGCAGGTGGCTGTTGCTGGGCGACAGGTACTGGCCGATGGTGAGCATGTCGATGTCGTGCGCGCGCATGTCGCGCATCACTTGCAGGATCTCGTCGTCGGTCTCGCCCAGGCCCACCATGATGCCGCTCTTGGTCGGCACGCCGGGGTGCAGCGCCTTGAACTTCTTCAGCAGGTTCAGGCTGAACTGGTAGTCGCTACCCGGGCGTGCTTCCTTGTACAGGCGCGGTGCGGTCTCCAGGTTGTGGTTCATCACGTCCGGCGGCGCGGCCTTGAGGATTTCCAGTGCGCGGTCGTCGCGGCCGCGGAAGTCGGGCACCAGGATCTCGATCTGCGTCCTGGGCGAGAGCTCGCGGATGTTTTGGATGCAATCCACGAAGTGCTGGCTGCCGCCGTCACGCAGGTCGTCGCGGTCCACGCTAGTGATCACCACGTACGACAGGCGCAGCTTGGCGATGGTCTTGGCCAGGTTGAGCGGCTCGTCCTTGTCCAGCGGGTCGGGCCGGCCGTGGCCCACGTCGCAGAAGGGGCAGCGGCGCGTGCACTTGTCGCCCATGATCATGAAGGTGGCGGTGCCCTTGCCGAAGCACTCGCCGATGTTGGGGCACGAGGCCTCTTCGCACACGGTGTGCAGGTTGCTCTCGCGCAGGATCTGCTTGATCTCGTAGAAGCGCGTGGTCGGGCTGCCGGCCTTGACGCGGATCCATTCGGGCTTCTTCAACACCTCACCGGTCTGCTCGACCTTCACCGGAATGCGCGACAGCTTGGCGGCGGCCTTCTGCTTGGCCAGCGGGTTGTAGGTCTCTTGGCTTTGCGCGTCGCGGACGACTTCGGAGGTGCTCATGGCGAGGGGCGGGGAGTCAGGGTTGCAGGAAGGCGGCGAGCTTGTTGCCCAGCACCTGCGCGGCTTCGTCCCAAGTGGTTTGGAGCCCGATTGTAAAAAGGTCCACCGTTTTGAGCCCGCTATAGCCGCAAGGGTTGATGCGCGCGAAGGGTTCCAGGTCCATTTGCACGTTCAGGGCTACGCCGTGGTAAGTGCAATGGCGGCTGACCTTGATGCCAAGGGCTGCGATCTTGCCCAGCCCGCGGAACGGGTCGTTCGGGTGCACCGGGCCGCCGAGGGCCGCATGCGAGAAGGGATCATCCAGGCGGACGTAGATGCCGGGCGCGCCGGCCACGCGGTGGCCAGTGACGCCGAAACGTGCCAGCGTGCGGATCACCGCCTCCTCGATGCGGTAGACGTATTCCTTGACGTAGTAGCCGGCGCGGCGCAGGTCCAGCAGCGGATAGGCCACCACCTGGCCCGGGCCGTGATAGGTGACCTGGCCGCCCCGATCGGTTTGCACGACGGGAATCTCGCCCGGTGACAGGACGTGGTCGGCCTTGCCGGCCAGTCCCTGGGTGTACACGGGAGCGTGCTCGCAGATCCAGAGCCGGTCCGGCGTGGCCTCGCCGCGCGCGAGCGTGAACGCGCGCATCGCCGCATAGGTGGCCTGGTAGTCGGCGCGGCCGAGCTGCTGGATGTCCATGGCCGTAGGCGCGAGCGCGCTGGCCCCGTTCAGAGCACCACCTTCACCATAGGGTGCGAGGACAGAGCGCGGTACAGCTCGTCGAGCTGCTCGCGGCTGGTGGCGGTGACGGTGATGGTCACGCCCAGGTAGTTGCCGCTGCTGCTGTCGCGCAGCTGCACCGTGCTGGCGTCGAAGCCGGGATCGAACTGCTTGGCTATGTGCGTGACCGCCGTGACGAAGCCGTCCACGTTCGCGCCCATCACCTTGATGGGGAACTGCGAGGGGTATTCGATCAGCGAGTCCTTGCGCGCGTCGGCGACGGCCGGCGTCTCGGGTGTGTCGGGGGTGCTCATGGCCGGAGGCTCCTGGTTGGATGGGCAATGGTGGCAGATGGGGGCGCCGCGCGCCTTTCCAAGCGGGCCGAATCGGGCCCGTTTGGGCGTCATGTGTTTCTACTTATAATCAATGGCTTTGTGAAATTTGCGGGCTTCTCATCCGGGCGAGCACACCAATGAAAAAAATGCCCAGCGACTTCGACCGTGAGGACGAAGAGCAAAAAGAGCGAGACGCCAATTTCAAGCGGTTGACGGCCGAAGAGGCCCGCCAGCTGCGCGAGCGCAGTCCCCAGATCTCCCCTTGGCGGGTGATCGCGGGGCAAATCATTGCAGGCCTTCTGGTGGCTTTGGTCGCCTGGGGTCTGACGGGGAAACAAAATTTGGGTTGGTCGGCCGGTTACGGCGCGCTGTCGGTGGTTGTCCCCGCGGCCGTCTTTGCCCGCGGACTGACGGGGCGCCTGGCGACCCTGAACCCCAGCACCGCGGTGCTGGCGTTCTTTGTGTGGGAAATGGTCAAGATGGCCTTGACGGTGGCGATGCTCTTCGCCGCGCCAAGGCTGATAACGGCGCTGAGCTGGCCGGCGATGCTGGTGGGCTTGGTGGTGGCAATGCAGGCGTATTGGGTGGCGGTCGTGTTCGCTCCCAAGCGCAAGTGATTAATTTTGAAGAACGAGTAATCAGATGGCTGCTGAAAACGCTGCAGAACAAGGGCAAAGCGCTGGTGAATACATCATTCACCACTTGACGCACTTCCAGAGCGACAAGCCCCAAAGCATCGCCGACTTCACCGTTTTCAACTTCGACTCGCTGTTCTTCTCGATCGCGCTCGGCGTGATCGGCTGCTGGCTGCTCTGGCTGGGCGCCCGCAAGGCCACCTCCGGCGTGCCGGGCCGCTTCCAGGCCGCCGTCGAGATGCTGATCGAGATGGTCGACCAGCAGGCCAAGGGCATCGTGCACAACGCCACCAGCCGCAAGTTCGTGGCGCCGCTCGCCCTTACGGTCTTCGTCTGGATCATCCTGCTCAACACGATGGACCTGCTGCCGGTCGACCTGCTGCCTGCCGTCTGGGGCTGGCTGCATGGCGCCGCCGGCCACGATCCGCACCACGCCTACCTGCGCGTCGTGCCCACCGCCGACCTGGGCGTCACCATGGGCCTGTCGGTCGCGGTGCTGCTGATCTGCCTGTACTACAACGTCAAGATCAAGGGCCTGGGCGGCTGGGTGCACGAGCTCTTCACCGCGCCCTTCGGCAACCACTGGGCGCTGTACCTCCCCAATTTCGCCATGCAGATCATCGAGTTCGTCGCCAAGACGGTCTCGCACGGCATGCGACTGTTCGGCAACATGTATGCCGGCGAACTGATCTTCCTGCTGATCGCGCTGATGGGCGGCGCCTGGACGCTGTCGGCGACCGGCATCCTGCTGGCCCTGGGCCACATCATCGCGGGCACCGTCTGGTCGATCTTCCACATCCTGATCATCGTGCTGCAGGCATTCGTGTTCATGATGCTGACGCTGGTCTACATCGGCCAGGCGCACGATCACCACTGATCACGCTTTCCTTTTTCGTTTTTCTTTCTCGTCAACCAAAGTCCCTTTAGGAGTCATCATGGAAGTTATCAGCTTTGTTGCCCTGGCCGCGGGCCTGATCATCGGTCTCGGCGCTTTTGGCGCTTGCGTCGGCATCGGCATCATGGGCAGCAAGTACCTCGAGTCGGCTGCACGCCAACCCGAACTGATGGGCGAACTGCAAACCAAGATGTTCCTGCTGGTCGGCCTGATCGATGCTTCGTTCATCATCGGCACCGGTGTGGCCCTGTGGTTCGCAACCGCCAACCCCTTCCTGGCGCAAATCGCCACGCTGGCCAAGTAAGACCGGCCCTCTTTCGTCGGACCTAACGTCCATCCTTCGGGAACATCTGCGGATCCCTTCCCAAAGAGAGGTAGAAAAGTGAGCATTACCGGTACCCTCATCGTCCAGATGATCGTGTTCCTGATCCTGGTCGGGTTCACGATGAAGTTCGTGTGGCCGCCGATCGCGAAGGCGCTGGATGACCGTGCCCAGAAGATCGCCGACGGCCTGGCTGCGGCCGACAAGGCCAAGGTCGCATTGACCGAGGCCGACCGCAAGGTCGAAGTCGCGCTTGGCCAAGCCCGCAACGAGTCGGCCCAGCGCCTGGCCGATGCCGAACGCCGCGCCCAGGCTATCGTGGAAGAGGCCAAGGCCCGCGCCACGGAAGAAGGCAACAAGATCATTGCCGCTGCCAAGGCCGAAGCCGATCAGCAGGCCCTCAAGGCCCGCGAAGCACTGCGCGAGCAAGTGGCGGTGTTGGCCGTCAAGGGTGCAGAGCAGATCCTGCGCAAAGAAGTCAACGCCGGCGTGCACGCCGAGTTGCTCTCGCGTCTGCAGACTGAACTGTAAGAAGCCCGAGGCAGAACCACCATGGCAGAAATCGCCACCATTGCACGCCCCTACGCGGAAGCGCTGTTCAAGGCCTCCTCGTCGGACCTGGGCGGCACCGCCGTCTGGCTCGAAAAGGTTGCGGCGATCGCGGCCAATCCGCAGCTCAGGGCATTCGCCGACAACCCCAAGGCCAGCGTCGATCAGGTGCTGAGCGTGATTGCCGGCGTCGCCGACTCGAAGCTGCCCGCCGCTGCGACCAACTTCCTCACCACGGTGCTGGAAAACGGCCGCTTCGCCGCCTTGCCGGAAATCGCCAGGCAGTTCCGCGCCCTGGCCAATGCGCAAAAGGGCTCGTCCGATGCGGTGGTGCAAAGCGCCTTCCCGATCGGCGACGCCGAACTGGCCCAGCTGGGCACGACCCTCGAGAAGCGATTTGGCCGCAAGCTGCAGCTGACGGTGCAGCAGGATCCTTCGCTGATCGGTGGCATCCGCGTGGTGGTGGGTGACGAGGTGCTCGACACCTCCGTCAAGGCGCGCCTCGAACAAATGAAAGTTGCGCTGTCGGCTTGATGCCGCCAGCCCCTTGAAAGAAAGAAGGAAAGAGTCATGCAACTCAATCCCGCAGAAATTTCCGAACTCATCAAGAGCCGTATCGAGGGTCTTGGCGTTTCCGCCAACATCCGCAACGAAGGTACCGTGGTCTCGGTGACCGACGGCATCGTTCGCGTGCACGGCCTGTCCGACGCGATGCAGGGCGAAATGCTCGAGTTCCCGGCGACCGCCGACGGCACGCCCACCTTCGGGCTGGCGCTGAACCTGGAGCGTGACTCGGTTGGCGCCGTGATCCTGGGCGAGTACGAGCACATCTCCGAAGGCGACACGGTCAAGTGCACCGGCCGCATTCTGGAAGTGCCCGTGGGCCCTGAGCTCATCGGCCGCGTGGTGAATGCCCTGGGCCAGCCGATCGACGGCAAGGGTCCGATCAACGCCAAGATGACGGACGTGATCGAGAAGGTTGCGCCCGGCGTGATCGCGCGCAAATCCGTGGACCAGCCGATGCAGACCGGCCTGAAGTCGATCGACTCCATGGTGCCGATCGGCCGTGGCCAGCGCGAGCTGATCATTGGCGACCGCCAGACCGGCAAGACGGCCGTGGCGATCGACGCGATCATCAACCAGAAGGGTCAGAACATGACCTGCGTCTACGTTGCGATCGGCCAGAAGGCTTCGTCGATCAAGAACGTGGTGCGCTCGCTGGAACAAGCCGGCGCGATGGACTACACCATCGTCGTGGCTGCCTCGGCTTCCGAGTCGGCTGCCATGCAGTACGTGTCGGCCTACTCGGGCTGCACGATGGGCGAATACTTCCGCGATCGCGGCCAGGACGCCCTGATCGTCTATGACGACCTGTCCAAGCAGGCCGTGGCCTACCGCCAGGTTTCGCTGCTGCTGCGCCGCCCGCCGGGCCGCGAAGCCTACCCCGGCGACGTGTTCTATCTCCACTCGCGTCTGCTCGAGCGCGCAGCCCGCGTGAACGCCGACTACGTCGAAGCCTTCACCAAGGGTGAAGTCAAGGGCAAGACCGGCTCGCTCACCGCGCTGCCGATCATCGAGACGCAAGCCGGCGACGTGTCCGCCTTCGTGCCGACCAACGTGATCTCGATCACCGACGGCCAGATCTTCCTGGAAACCAACCTGTTCAACGCCGGCATCCGCCCCGCCATCAACGCCGGTATCTCGGTGTCGCGCGTGGGTTCGTCGGCACAGACCAAGGTCATCAAGGGCCTGTCCGGCGGTATCCGTACCGACCTGGCGCAGTACCGTGAACTGGCTGCGTTCGCGCAGTTCGCTTCCGACCTGGACGAAGCCACCCGCAAGCAGCTCGACCGCGGTGCCCGCGTGACCGAACTGCTCAAGCAGGCCCAGTACAGCCCGCTGCCGATCTCGCTGATGGGCGCCTCGCTCTTCTCGGTGAACAAGGGCTTCATGGACGACCTCGACGTCAAGAAGGTGCTGCCGTTCGAACATGGCCTGCATCAGTTCCTGAAGTCCAGCCACGCAGCGCTGCTCGACAAGATCGAGTCGGCCAAGGCCATCGACAAGGATGCAGAAGCCGAACTGACGGCTGCTGTCACCGCGTTCAAGAAGTCGTTCGCCTGATCGGCCTGACGGAACTCACAAGGAGCCCTCATGGCAGCTGGTAAGGAAATCCGCGGCAAGATCAAATCGGTGGAGAACACCAAGAAGATCACGAAGGCCATGGAAATGGTCTCGGTCTCCAAGATGCGCAAGGCGCAGGACCGCATGCGCGCCGCTCGCCCCTACAGCGAAAAGATCCGCAACATCGCGGCGAACCTCGGCAAGGCCAACCCGGAGTACACCCATGCGTTCATGAAGACGCATGAGGGTGCCAAGGGCGTGGGCTTCATCGTGGTCACGAGCGACAAGGGCCTGTGCGGCGGGTTGAACACCAACCTGCTGCGCGCTGTCACGGTCAAGTTGCGCGAAGCGCAAGGCGCAGGCAGCACGATCGACACGGTCGCCATCGGCAGCAAGGGCCTGGGCTTCTTGAACCGCATCGGCGCGCGCGTGGTGTCGCATGTCACCCACTTGGGCGACACGCCGCACCTCGACAAGCTGATCGGCCCGGTCAAGACGCTGCTTGACGCGTATGCCGAAGGCAAGCTGTCGGCCGTTTACCTGTGCTACACGAAGTTCATCAACACCATCAAGCAAGAGCCGATGGTGGAGCAACTCCTGCCGCTGGCGGCCGAGTCGCTGCAGGTGGAAGCCGGCCATCACTCGTGGGACTACATCTACGAGCCCGATGCGCAAAGCGTGATCGACGAGCTGCTGGTTCGCTATGTCGAGTCGCTGGTCTATCAGGCCGTCGCCGAGAACATGGCGTCCGAGCATTCGGCGCGCATGGTGGCGATGAAGGCGGCAACCGACAACGCAGGCAATGTGATCAGCGAGCTGAAGCTGGTCTACAACAAGACCCGTCAGGCCGGTATCACCAAAGAGCTGTCGGAAATCGTGTCGGGCGCCGCAGCGGCCGCCGGCGTCTGAGTCCCTCGGACCTCAACAGATTTAAATTTTTATCGGAGCAGACATGGCTCAAGCACAAGCAGTTCAAGGCAAGATCGTTCAATGTATTGGCGCCGTGGTCGACGTGGAATTTCCGCGCGACAAGATGCCCAAGGTTTACGACGCCCTGAAGTACGACGAAGGTGGCCTGACGCTCGAGGTGCAGCAGCAACTCGGTGACGGCGTGGTGCGCACCATTGCGCTCGGTTCTTCCGACGGTCTGCGCCGCGGCATCACCGTGACCAACACCGGTGCACCGATCACCGTGCCGGTTGGCAAGGCCACGCTCGGCCGCATCATGGACGTACTGGGTCGCCCGATCGACGAGCGCGGCGATGTGGGCCAGGAGCTCACCGCCTCGATCCACCGCAAGGCGCCGGCGTACGACGAACTGTCGCCCTCGCAAGACCTGCTGGAAACCGGCATCAAGGTGATCGACCTGGTGTGCCCCTTCGCCAAGGGCGGCAAGGTGGGCCTGTTCGGCGGCGCCGGCGTGGGCAAGACCGTGAACATGATGGAGCTCATCAACAACATCGCCAAGGCGCACTCGGGTCTGTCCGTGTTTGCCGGCGTGGGTGAGCGCACCCGTGAAGGCAACGACTTCTATCACGAGATGGCCGATTCCGGCGTCGTGAACCTGGAGAACCTGCCCGAGTCGAAGGTGGCCATGGTCTACGGCCAGATGAACGAGCCCCCGGGCAACCGTCTGCGCGTGGCCCTGACCGGCCTGACCATCGCCGAGTCCTTCCGCGACGAAGGCCGCGACGTGCTGTTCTTCGTGGACAACATCTACCGCTTCACGCTGGCCGGTACCGAAGTGTCGGCGCTGTTGGGCCGCATGCCTTCCGCCGTGGGCTACCAGCCGACGCTGGCCGAGGAAATGGGCCGCCTGCAAGAGCGCATCACGTCGACCAAGGTCGGCTCGATCACTTCGATCCAGGCCGTGTACGTGCCGGCCGACGACTTGACCGACCCGTCGCCCGCCACCACCTTCGCCCACCTGGACTCCACCGTGGTGCTGTCGCGCGACATCGCTTCGCTGGGCATCTACCCCGCCGTGGACCCGCTGGACTCGACCTCGCGCCAGCTCGACCCGCTGGTGGTCGGCGAAGAGCATTACAACGTGGCCCGCGCCGTGCAGGGCACGCTGCAGCGCTACAAGGAACTGCGCGACATCATCGCCATCCTGGGCATGGACGAACTGGCGCCGGAAGACAAGCTGGCCGTGGCCCGCGCCCGCAAGATCCAGCGCTTCCTGTCGCAGCCCTTCCACGTGGCCGAGGTGTTCACCGGCTCGCCCGGCAAGTACGTGCCGCTGTCCGAGACCATCCGAGGCTTCAAGATGATCGTGAACGGCGAAGCCGACCACCTGCCGGAACAAGCGTTCTACATGGTGGGTGGCATCGACGAAGCGTTCGAGAAGGCCAAGAAGGTCGCTTAAGAAGGAATCACCATGGCAGGCACCATTCATGTGGACGTGGTCAGCGCGGAAGAGTCGATCTTCTCGGGCGAGGCCAAGTTCGTCGCGCTGCCCGGTGAAGCCGGCGAGCTCGGCATCTACCCCCGCCACACGCCGCTGATCACGCGCATCCGCCCCGGCGCCGTGCGCATCGAGACGGCCGACGGCGGCGAAGAGTTCGTCTTCGTGGCCGGCGGCATCCTGGAAGTGCAGCCCAACGTCGTCACCGTGCTGTCCGACACCGCCATCCGCGGCAAGGACCTCGATGAGGAAAAGGCCAACTCCGCCAAGGCGGCCGCCGAGGAAGCGCTGAAGAACGCCAAGAGCGACATCGACATCGCGATGGCGCAATCCGAGCTGGCCGTGATGGCCGCCCAGATCGCGGCCCTGCGCAAGTACCGCGACAAGAAGTAATCGAGCCATCCGGCCGGTCTTCGACCAGAAAGCCGCCCTCGGGCGGCTTTTTTCATGGCCTCTCGCATTGCGCATCGTCACTTCGAGCAATAAATGGCCGAAGTTAAGCCTTGTCTGGCAAAAGCCTCGCTCCTAGTATTCGCCTTCGCTCGGCCCAAAGAGGCCGGCAGCAAAGAACAAACGGAGACATGGCCTTGGACCGCTGGAGCGGACTTACTGCCGACGAGATGCAACTGCTGGAGACCGCCTTCTGGTCTTCCGGCGGCTCGCGCCATGGCTTGGCCGATCAGCTGGGCTTCTCCAAGAGCAAGGCCAATGCCCTCATCGCCGGGCTGGTGGAGCAGGGACTCCTGGCTGAAGCCGGCCTTCAGGAATCCTCGGGCGGGCGTCGCCCCGAAAACCTGCGGCTGAACGGCGCGCTGGGCGTGGTGGTGGGCGTCGACATCGGCGCCACCAGCCTGGACGTGGCCGTGCTGCGGCCCGATCTCAGCGTGCTGGCCCAGCATGGCGAGGCGGCCGATGTGCGCCAGGGCCCGGGCGTGGTGCTGGCCCGCGTGCTGGTGCTGATGCGCGAACTGCTGTCGCGCAACGGCCTGCAGGCGCGCGATGTGCTGGGTATCGGCATCGGCGTGCCGGGGCCGGTCAACTTCGCGGCCGGCCAGCTGGTCAATCCACCGCTGATGCCGGCTTGGGACAGCTTCTCCATCCGCGACGTGCTGCGGGAGGACTATGCCGCGCCGGTCTTCGTCGACAACGACGTCAACCTGATGGCGCTGGGCGAGCTGTGGCGGCTGCAGCGCTCGCTCACCAACTTCCTGGTGATCAAGGTCGGCACCGGCATCGGCTGCGGCATCGTCTGCCATGGCGAGGTGTACCGCGGCGCCGCCGGCTCGGCCGGCGACGTGGGCCATATCTGCGTCGACCAGGAAGGTCCGCGCTGCCATTGCGGCAACCTGGGCTGCGTGGAAGTGATGGCCGCCGGCCCGGCCATCACCCGGATGGCCGTGGAGGCGGCCAATGCCGGAGAGAGCGAGGCGCTGGCCAAGGTGCTGCGCGCCCAAGGCCACCTGGAGGCGTTGGACGTGGGCGAGGCCAGCCGCGCCGGCGATGCCGCCGCCAACGCGATCGTGCAGCGTGCCGGCAAGCTGATCGGCCAGATGCTGGCCTCGGTGGTGAACTTCTTCAATCCCTCGCACATCTTCATCGGCGGCGGCATTACCCGCATCGGGCCGCTGTTCCTCGCGGCCGTGCGGCAGAGCGTCTACCAGCGCTCGCTGGCGCTGTCGACGCGCCACCTGGAGATTCAATACACGCCGCTGGGCACCCAGGGCGGCGTGATCGGCGCCGGCGTGCTGGCCATGCAGGAAACCTTGAAGGCACGCGGGGTGGCGCCATGAAGCCCAGCGTCGCGGTGGCCTTCGACGGCATCGTCAAGGCCTTCGGCCCGGTGCAGGTGCTGCATGGCGTGAGCTTCGCGCTGGCGCCCGGCCAGGTCTATGGCCTGCTGGGCGAGAACGGCGCCGGCAAGTCCACCTTGATGAAGATCCTGACGGGCTACGAGCAAGCCACGGGCGGCACGGTGCGCATCAACGGCGAGGTACGGCACTTCGTCAACTCGCGTGCCGCCGAGCAGCTGGGCATCGTGCTGATCCACCAGGAATTCAATCTGGCGGAAGACCTGAACATCGCGCAGAACATCTTCCTCGGCCATGAAAAGAAGAAGGGCCTGTGGCTGGACGACAAGGCGATGGAGCGCGAAGCCGCCGCCGCGCTGGCCGAGGTGGGCCTCACGATCGACCCGCGCACCAAGGTACGCCGCCTCATCGTGGCCGAGAAGCAGCTGGTGGAAATCGCCAAGGCGCTGGCTCGCCATGCGCGCCTCTTGATCATGGACGAGCCCACCGCCACCCTCACGCCCGGCGAGACCGAGCGGCTCTTCAAGCTCATCGCCCGCTTGCGCGCGGACGGCGTGACCATCGTCTACATCTCGCACAAGCTCGACGAGGTGGAGCGCATCACCGACGAAGTGATCGTGATGCGCGACGGCCGCTTTGTCGCCCGCGCGCCCACGCAAGAACTGACGCGCCACCAGATGGCCAACCTGATGGTGGGCCGCGAGATCGCCGACCTGTATCCGCCGCGCGATCCCGTGGCAGCCGAGAGTGCGCCCGCGCTGCGCGTGCGCCGCTTCAACGTGCCCGGTTGGGCCCAGGACGCCAGCTTCGAGGTTCGCCCCGCCGAGATCCTGGGTTTTGCCGGCCTGGTGGGCGCCGGCCGCACCGAGTTGTTCGAAGGCCTGATGGGCCTGCGCCCGGGCAGCGGGGAGGTCGAGCTGCATGGCCAGCCGGTGCAGCTGCGCAACCCGCGCGACGCCGCCCATCAGGGCCTCACCTACCTCAGCGAAGACCGCAAGGGCAAGGGTCTGCACGTCGATTTCGGCCTGCGCGAGAACCTCACCCTGATGGCGCTCGAGCGCTATGCGCAGCCCTGGCTGAAGCCCGAAGACGAGCGCGCCGCGCTGGCCGCAGCGGTGAAGGAATACGGCATCCGCACCGGCTCGCTCGACGTCAAGGCGTCGTCGCTCTCGGGCGGCAACCAGCAGAAGCTGGCGCTGGCCAAGGTGCTGCATCCGAAGCCGCGCGTGGTGGTGCTGGACGAGCCGACGCGTGGCGTCGACGTCGGCGCCAAGCGCGACATCTATTTCCTGATCCAGCGCATGGCCCGCGAGGGCCTGGCCGTGATCGTCGTCTCGTCCGAGCTGATGGAGCTGATCGGCCTCGCCCACCGCGTCGCGGTGATGCGCGCGGGCCGCATCGTGACCACCCTGGACGCCGACCACCTGACTGAAGAGGAGCTCATCGCTCATGCCACCGGAACCGCCCCCGTCGCCGCAAGCGCTTGATCCGCAACACCGCGCCGCCGCCCAGCATGGCTGGGCCGAACGCCTGCGCGGCGTCGGCCCGGTCATCGGCCTGGCGCTGCTGTGCATTGCCGGCACCGTGCTCAACAGCGACTTCGCCACGGTCGACAACGCGATGAACGTGCTGACCCGCACCGCCTTCATCGGCATCATCGCGGTGGGCATGTGCTTCGTCATCATCTCCGGCGGCATCGATCTGTCGGTGGGCTCGATGGCGGCGCTGATCGCCGGCAGCGTGATCATGTTCATCAACTGGGCCGGGCCCGCCACCGGCTCGCCCTTGGCCGCGGTGGTGCTGGGCGCGGGGCTGGCGGTGTTGCTGGGCGCACTGTTCGGGCTGGCGCATGGGCTGCTCATCACCAAGGGGCGCATCGAGCCCTTCATCGTGACGCTGGGCACGCTGGGCATCTTCCGCGCCTATCTCACCTACTTCGCCGACGGCGGCGCACTGACCCTGGACAACGAGCTGTCGGACCTGTATGCGCCGGTCTACTACGGCAGCCTGCTGGGCGTGCCGATCCCGGTGTGGATCTTCGTCATCGTGGCCGTCATCGGCGGGCTGATCCTGAACCGCAGCGCCTATGGCCGCTACGTGCAGGCCATCGGCTCCAACGAGCAGGTCGCGCGCTACGCAGCGGTGAACGTCGACCAGGTCAAGATCCTCACCTACGTGCTCCTGGGCGTGTGCGTGGGCATCGCCACCTTGCTCTACGTGCCGCGCCTGGGCTCGGCCTCGCCGACCACCGGGCTTCTGTGGGAGCTGGAGGCGATCGCCGCCGTGATCGTCGGCGGCACGGCGCTCAAGGGCGGCGCCGGCAGCATCACCGGCACGGTGATCGGGGCGATCCTGCTCTCGGTCATCAGCAACATCCTGAACCTCACCAGCATCATCAGCGTGTACCTCAACGCGGCGGTGCAGGGCTTCGTGATCATCATCGTCGCCTTCCTGCAGCGAGGCCGCCGGTAAATGACCCCCCGGCTTTTCACTCGCTGCGCTCGTGTAACTCCACCCCCCGAGGGGGAGGCGCGGCCGGCTTGGGGCGGCCCGGCGCTCGGCCGCATCGCGCATCGTTTTCCCGTTCCCAGTTCCAACCAAGCAAGGAGACAACTCGCATGACGACATTCACCCGACGCATCGCACTCACGGCCGTCGCCGCCGCTGCCTTCGCCAGCCTGCCGGCGCTGGCGCAGGAGAAGGTCAACCTCGGGGTCTCGATCCCGGCCGCCACGCACAGCTTCATGGGCGGCATCAACTACTGGGCCAACCAGGCGAAGAAGGACCTGGAGAAGCAGCACAAGGATCTGAAGATCACCATCAAGACGGCGGCCAACGCGCCCGAGCAGGCCAATCAGCTGCAGGACCTGTCCACCGTCACCAAGATCAACGCACTGGTCGTCTTCCCCTTTGAATCGGCGGCACTCACCAAGCCGGTGGCGCAGGTCAAGGCCAAGGGCGCCTACGTCACGGTGGTCGACCGCGGCCTGACCGACACCAGCGCGCAGGACGCCTACGTCGCCGGCGACAACACCGCATTCGGCAAGATCCCGGCCGAGTACATCGCCAAGCAGCTGGGCGGCAAGGGCAACGTCGTGGCGCTGCGCGGCATTGCCACCACGCTGGACAACGAGCGCATGGACGCCTTCAACACGGTCATGAAGAACTACCCCGACATCAAGCTGTTGGACGCCAAGTACGCCAACTGGAACCGCGACGATGCCTTCAAGGTCACGCAGGACTACCTGACGCGCTTCAAGAACATCGACGCCATCTGGGCTGCCGACGACGACATGGCCGTGGGCGTGCTCAAGGCCATCGAGCAGGCCAAGCGCGACGACATCAAGCTGATTTTCGGCGGCGCCGGCGCCAAGGGCATGGTCAAGACCATCATGGACGGCAAGGACAAGCGCCTCACGGCCGACGTGAGCTATTCGCCCAAATTCATCTACGACGCCATCAAGCTCACGGCCGAGGCGCGCCTGAAGGGCCAGAAGCTGCCGGCGACGACCATCATTCCTTCCGTTCTCATCACGAAGGACAACGCCAAGGACTTCTACTACCCGGATAGTCCCTTCTGATGTCCACACCTTCGCGCAAGCTGCGCTACGCCATGGTCGGCGGCGGGCGCGACGCATTCATCGGCGCCGTGCATCGCCATGCCATTGCGCTCGACGGTCAGGCGCAGCTGGTGGCCGGCGCGCTGTCGTCCACGCCGCAAAAGGCGCAGGCCTCGGGCCGCGACCTGTACCTGGCGGACGAGCGCAACCATGGCGACTGGCAGGCGCTGCTGGCCGATGAGCGCAAGCGCCCGGCGCACGAGCGCATCGACTTCGTTTCCATCGTCACGCCCAACCATGTGCACTTCCCGGTGGCGCAGGCCTTCGTCGAGGCCGGCTTTCACGTGGTGTGCGACAAGCCCCTGGTGCATACCCGGGCGCAGGCCGACGCGCTGGTGGCTGCGGTGCACCGCCAGCGCGTGGTGTTCGGCGTCACCTACAACTACTCCGGCTACCCGATGGTGCGGCAGGCCCGCGAGATGGTGCGCGCGGGCGAGCTGGGCGAGCTGCGCAAGGTGGTGGTCGAATACAACCAGGGCTGGCTCGCGACCCAGCTGGAAGGCAGCGGCAACAAGCAGGCCGACTGGCGCACCGATCCGGCCAGGAGCGGCGCAGCCGGCGCCATCGGCGACATCGGTTCGCATGCCGAGAACCTGGTCGCCAGCGTCACCGGCCTTTCCATCGAGAGCCTCTGCGCCGACCTGGCCCACATGGTGCCGGGCCGCGCGCTGGACGACGACGCCAGCCTGCTGCTGCGCTTTGCGGGCGGCGCGCGCGGCGTGCTGATCGCCTCGCAGATCAACACCGGGCTGGAGAACGACTTGCGCCTGCGCGTCTCCGGCACCCTGGGCACGCTCGAGTGGCGGCAGGAGCAACCGAGCCAGCTCGTGCACCTGCCGCACGATGGCCCGCGCCGCGTGCTGACGCGCGGCTCACCCTGGCTGCATCCCGCCGCCCAGCGGACCAGCCGCATCCCGGCCGGCCATCCGGAAGGCTTCATCGAGGCCTTTGCCAACGTCTACGGCGGCGTCATCGAAGACATCCGGGCCCGGCTGGAAGGCCGCGCGGCCGATCCCCTGGTGGCGGACTACCCGCGGGTGGAGGACGGTGCCCGCGGCGTGCGCTTCATCGAACGCACCTTGGCTTCGGCGGCGAGCGAAGCCAAGTGGACGCCCTGGTAGGGTCCTAGCGCGATCGCCCTATTCCGGCGCGCGGCCGGGCAGGGTAGAACAGTGGCTTCCACCTTTCTTCCGGAGCCCTGCCCATGACGAAGAAGACCGCCATTGCCCTCGCTCTGCTGGCTGCCGTTGCCGGCGGCAGTGCCGTCGCCGCCAGCCCCGACTACCCGCCGCGCAAGCCCGGCCTGTGGGAAATGAACATGGCCCAGCCCGATGACCCCCAGGCCAAGCCGCACGTGGTGCAGCAGTGCATCGACGCGCGCACCGATGCCGCCATGCGCGAGATGGGCCAGGGCATGAGCCGCGACGCCTGCTCCAAGCAGGACACGCGCAAGGAGGGCGGCAAGATCGTGGTCGATTCGGTCTGCAAGATGGGCGCCACCACCCTGACCAGCCACGCGGAAATCAGCGGCGACTTCGGCAGCAGCTACCGGATGGAGTCGAACACTGTCTACGACCCGCCGCTGGCCGGCCGGGCCAAGGGCACGGCCATCGTCGAGGCCAAATGGCTGGGCCCCTGCCGCGCCAACCAGAAGCCGGGCGACGTGATCATGCCCGACGGCCGGACCATGAACTTCATGGACATGCAGTCCATGCCGAAAAAGAAATGAAAAAGGGCCGCTTGCGCGGCCCTTGTCTCTTGTCGCTGGCAGTCTTACTGCTTGGTCTTGCGCGAACGTGCGCCCGGCGCCGAGGTCTGCGAGGGTGCGGCAGAGCCGTCCACCGTGAGGCGGCCGCCGCCGCCCAGGCCCTGGCCCTTCACCGTCTGCGCCTTGTACTGGCGCAGCGCCACCACCATCTGGTTGTAGGCGTCCATGAAGGCCGCAGCGATCACCTTGCCTTGCGGCGTCTTGCTGTAGCCGCCCATGCTGCCGCCGCCGGAGGAGCCGAAGAGCGTGCCCATGCCGGCAAAGTCGGTCTTGGAGGCGCTGCCTTCGGAGGCCGATACCTGCACGCCGGAGCGGTTGTCCACCAGGGTGAGCATGGTGCTGGCTTCCTTGGTCTGCAGGCCGCCGCCCACGGCTGCCAGCACGCCGCCGTAGCGTCCGCCCACCAGCCCGCCCAGCGACGCGCCGGCGCCGCCGGCATTGCTGGCGTTGAAGATGATCTCGGGCGACAGCGCGTAGTCCGACGACACCATCTGGCCCTTGCCGAAATTGCTGCCGCCGCGCATTTCGCCCGAGCCCATCAGCTCGCGCTCGCGGCTCATGGCGTTCATGCCGGCCGCGCTGCGCTCCACCACCACGAAGCAATTGGATTGCTGCACCAGCAGGCGCAGCAGGTTGGCCGTGGGCGGCAGTCGGTACTCGTTGCGCAGGATGGTGTACCAGCCGGCCTGCTGGTTTTCCACCAGCGAGATGGTGCCCAGCGGCGAGTCGCAGCGCTCGAGCTGCGAGCTGGCATTGGCACTGGCTTCGCCGGCGGCGGCGCCGGTGGCCACGGTCTTGGCGCTGGCGGCGCCCATCTGCATGTCGGTGGTCTGGCAGCCGGCCAGAAGGGCCAGCGCGGCGCCGGCAGTCGCAAGGCGAAGGAGGGTGGTCGAACGGGACATGATTGGAGAGAAGAATGGAAAAAGCGCGAACGCAGTTTTTAGCGTTGCTTGCCTTTTGATACATCCCCTGCGTGGATGAGTCCGCAGGGAAGACGCACGCATCATCAGCGCCGGGTGGCGCCGACGACAGTGCCGAAAGTCATGGGTCGGCCCCGTGCTGTACTGGCCATAGCATGGCCGTATGAACACGAGCGACGCCAGGGCCTGGTTTGCCGCGCGCGGCTGGAAGCCCTTTGCCTTCCAGCGCGAGGTCTGGCGCGCAGTGGGCGAGGGCCGATCAGGCTTGCTCCATGCCACCACCGGCGCCGGCAAGACCTACGCGCTATGGTTCGCGGCCCTGCTGGCCTTTGCCGGCGAGGTGCGCGGCCGCAGAAGGCGCGTCGGCGATGAAGAAAAGGAGGTGGCGGCGCCACTGACCGTGCTGTGGGTCACCCCCATGCGTGCGTTGGCGGCCGACACGCTGCGCGCGCTGCAGCTGCCGCTGGACGAACTGGCGCGTGATTGGCGGGCCGGCGCGCGCAGCGGCGACACCTCTTCAGCCGAGCGCAACGCGCAGGACAAGCGCATGCCCAGCGCGCTGGTCACCACGCCGGAAAGCCTGTCGCTGATGCTCTCGCGCGCCGACGCCAGGGAGCAGCTGCGCAGCGTGCGCATGGTGGTGGTGGACGAGTGGCACGAACTCCTGGGCAACAAGCGCGGCGTGCAGCTGCAGTTGGCGCTGGCACGGCTCAAGCACTGGCAGCCGCAACTGGTGGTCTGGGGCATGTCGGCCACGCTCGGCAACCTCGACGAAGCGCTGCACACCCTGCTTGGGCCCGGCGGCGGCGACGGCGTGCTGGTGCGGGGCGAAACGCCCAAGAAGCTCGTCGTCGATTCGCTGCTGCCCGGCCGGGCCGAGCGCTTTCCCTGGGGCGGCCACCTGGGCCTGACCATGCTGCAGCCGGTGATCGACGAAGTCGCCGCCAGCAGCACCACGCTCGTCTTCACCAACACCCGCTCGCAGGCCGAGATCTGGTATTCGGCCTTGCTGGAGGCGCGGCCCGACTGGGCCGGCGAGATCGCGCTGCACCACGGCTCGCTGGACCGGGCCGTGCGCGAATGGGTGGAGCTGGCGCTCAAGAAGGGCAGCCTGCGCGCGGTGGTGTGCACCTCCAGCCTGGACTTGGGCGTCGACTTCCTGCCGGTGGAACGGGTGCTGCAGATCGGCTCGGCCAAGGGCATCGCGCGCCTGCTGCAGCGCGCCGGCCGATCCGGCCACGCGCCGGGCCGGCCTTCGCGCATCACGCTGGTGCCCACCCACAGCATCGAGATCGTCGAGGGCGCCGCGGCGCGCGCCGCCATCGTCGCTGGCCACATCGAGGCGCGCCGCCCACCGCACCAGCCGCTGGACGTGCTGGTGCAGCACCTGGTGACCGTCGCGCTGGGCGGGGGCTTCAGTCCCGATGCGCTGTACGGCGAAGTGCGCAGCACGGCTGCCTACGCCGAGCTCTCACCCGATGCCTGGCAGTGGTGCCTGTCCTTCGTGGCGCAGGGCGGGCCGTCGCTGGCGGTCTATCCGGACTACCGGCGCGCCGTGCCGGACGACCAAGGCGTTTGGCGCGTGCCCGACGCGCGCCTGGCGCGGCGCCATCGCATGAACATCGGCACCATCGTCAGCGACGCCAGCATCTCGGTGCAGTACCTGGGCGGCGGACGCATCGGCAGCGTGGAGGAAAGCTTCGTCGCGCGCCTGAAGCCCGGCGATTGCTTCCTGTTCGGCGGGCGCCTTCTGGAGCTGGTGCGCATCCACGACATGACGGCGCTGGTGCGGCGCGCCAGCGGCAAGCGGCCGGCGGTGCCGCGCTGGGGCGGTGGCCGCATGGCGCTCAGCAGCACCTTGGCCGACGCGGTGGTGCAGCAACTCGCGCTGGCGGGACAAGGGCGCTACGACTCGCCCGAGTTGCAAAGCCTGCGGCCGCTGCTGCAGCTGCAGCAGCAGTGGTCGGCGCTGCCGACCCCGCAGACCCTGCTGGCCGAGAGCCTGCACACGCGCGAGGGTTGGCACCTGTTCGTCTATCCCTTTGCCGGGCGGCCGGTGCACCTGGGCCTGGCCAACCTGCTGGCCTGGCGTATTGCGCAGCAGGCGCCGCGCACCTTCTCGATCGCCTTCAACGACTACGGCTTCGAGCTGCTCAGCGCGGTGGAAGTCGACTGGGCGTCGCTGCTGCCCCGCGTGCTGCAGACGCAGGATGCGCCCGACGAGCGCACGGCGCTGCTGCACGAAGTGCTGGCCAGCCTCAACGCGAGCGAGCTGACGCGCCGGCGCTTTCGCGAGATCGCGCGGGTCTCGGGCCTGATCTTCCAGGGCTACCCGGGCGAGAAGCGCAGCAACCGCCAGCTGCAGGCCTCGTCCTCGCTGTTCTACGAGGTGTTCCGCAAGTACGACCCGGGCAATCGCCTGCTGGCCCAGGCCGAAGAAGAACTGCTGGCGCAAGAGCTGGAGATCGGTCGCCTGCAGGCCAGCCTGGCGCGCATGAGCGCGCAGCAGCTCGTGATGCGCCACATCGAACAGCCGACACCCTTCGCCTTTCCGCTGATGGTCGAGATCTTTCGCGAGCAGCTCTCCAACGAGAAGCTGGCCGATCGCATCGCGCGCATGGTGGCGCAGCTGGAGAAGGCGGCCGGCGGCAGCGTGGCGGTGGGCCACGCGGACGAGGTGCGCAAGACTTTGGTGTTTGGTGCGCAGGGCGCAAACTAGGTCCATGACCTTGCCTGTGATACGAGGCACCTGCGAAGCGCGATGGGCCGGCCAGCACCTGCTGCTGCTGCCCGAGCGTGCCTTGTACTGGCCGGGCGGCGGCGTGCTGTTCGTGGCCGACCTGCACCTGGGCAAGGCCGCCACCTTCCGCGCGCTGGGCCAGCCGGTGCCCGGCGGCACCACCGCCGAGAACCTGTCGCGGCTGGCTGTGCTGCTGGCGCGCCATGCGGTGCGACGCCTGGTGCTGCTGGGCGACTTCCTGCACGCGGCGCAGGCGCGCACGCCGGCACTGATGGCCGCGCTGGACGCGTGGCGCGAGCGCCATGCCGACCTCGCCTGTACCCTGGTTCGCGGCAACCACGACAGCCGCGCGGGCGATCCGCCGGCCGCACTTGGCTTCGACATCGTCGAGGAGCCCTGGCTCATCGGACCCTTTGCCTGCTGCCATCACCCGCAGCGCCACGCCACGCATTTCGTGCTGGCCGGCCACCTGCATCCGGCCTGCAGCCTGCATGGGCGGGGCCGCGATAGCGTGCGCCTGCCTTGCTTCGTGCAGGAGGAGGGCCAGGCGATCCTGCCGGCCTTCGGCGAATTCACCGGCGGCTTGTACATGGAGCCGCTGCCGGGGCGGCGCTTCTACGGCATCGGCGGCGACACGGTGTGGGCCCTGCCCGGAGGCTAGATCACCACCGGCGCATCGGGCAACTCGTTGCTGTCCGGCTCGCCTCGACCCAGGGGGAAGTGCTGCACCAGCAGCGCCGACACTTCGCCCAGCGCCTGCGTCAATCCGTCCTCGAAGCGGCCTTCGTGAAAGGCCGCGCCCATGCGGCGCGCCATCGCGGCCCATTCCTCGTCGCTGACCTTGGCGTCGATGCCGCGATCGGCCACGATCTCGATCGCGTGCTCGGCCAATAGCAGGTAGATCAGCACGCCGTTGTTGTTCTCGGTGTCCCACACGCGCAGCTTGCTGAACATGGCAATCGCCCGTTCGCGCGGCGTGGCGTCGCGCCGCAGGTAGGACAGCGGCAGGCCGGCCTCGACGCAGATGCGCACCTCGCCGCTGTGGCGCCGCTCGCTGGCGGCCACGCGTTGCGTCAGGCGCTCGAACACCTCGGGCGGCAGCACGCGCCGCACCTCGGCCTCGTCGATCCAGCGGTGGCGCCACATGCGCGCGAGGCGTGCGAAGAAGGATGTGTGCATGACTACCAGTCTCCCGAGGCGCCGCCGCCGCCGAAGTCGCCCCCGCCGCCCGAACTGAAGCCGCCTCCGCCTCCACCACCGCCGCCGTAGCCGCCTGCGCCATAGCCACCGCCGAGGCCGCCACCAAGGCCGCCGAGCCCGCCGCGCCCGCCGTGGTTGCGTCCCAGGGTTGGCAGGCCGATGAAGGCGCTGGAGAAGATGGTGAACAGCAGCGCCACCAGGCCCGCCAGTGCGGCCACCACCAGGCTGGCGGTGATGAAGAAGGCGACGGCGCCGGTGACCGCGCCGGTCGCCACCGCGCCCAGCTTGTTGCCGAAGAACATGCGCAGCACGCGGCTTGCCACCAGCACGCCGAAGAACAGGAAGATGCCCAGCGTGCCCCAGTCGAAGTCGGTGCCGCCGCCGGCAAAGCCGGCCGGGCCGCGCTCGCGCTTCACTTCGGGCAGGGTCTCACCGCGGATCAGCGCGCCGAGCTGGTCCACCGCCGCGTTCAGGCCGCCGGCAAAGTCGTTCTGCCGAAAGCGCGGCTTCATCGCGTTGTCGATGATGCGCGCGGCCATGATGTCGGGAATCGCGCCTTCCAGCGTCTTGGCGACCTCGATGCGCATCTTGCGATCGTCCTTGGCGACGATCACCAGCACGCCGTCGCCCACCGCCTTGCGCCCGATCTTCCAGTCGTTGGCCACGCGGTTGGCATAGCTGGCGATGTCCTCGGGCTGGGTGCTGCCCAGCATCAGCACCACTACCTGCGAGCCCTTCTCGGTCTCGATGGCGGCCAGCTTGGCCTCCAGCGCCTGCTTCTGCTGGATGTCGAGGGTGGCGGTCTGATCGATCACCCGCGCCGCGAGCGCAGGCACGGCCTGCAGGCCCTGGGCCATGGCCGGCGCGGCCCACAGGGCCAGCAGCGCGACGACCATCTGGACGACGGCCGCCAGTGCGCGCGCGATGCGGGCCTCCAGCGCCATGAAAGGGGCTGCGCCGATTACTTCTTCGGCGCGCCGAAATCGACCGTGGGCGGTGCGGAGATCTGCGTTTCGTTCTGCACGCTGAAGGTGGGCTTGGCCTGGTAGCTGAAGACCATGGCGGTCAGGTTGGTCGGGAAGCTGCGCGCCAGCACGTTGTATTCCTGCACGGTCTGGATGTAGCGGTTGCGCGCCACGGTGATGCGGTTCTCGGTGCCTTCCAGCGTGACGCGCAGGTCGCGGAAGCCCTGGTTGGCCTGCAGCTCCGGATAGCGCTCAGCCACCACCATCAGGCGCGACAGCGCACCCGACAGCTCGCCCTGGGCCTGCTGGAACTTGTTGAAGGCCTCGGGGTTGTTGAGGGTCTCGGGCGTCACCTGGATCGAGGTCGCCTTGGCGCGCGCCTCGACCACCTTGGTCAGCGTCTCCTGCTCGAAGTTGGCCTGCCCCTTCACGGTGGCCACGATGTTGGGCACCAGATCTGCACGCCGCTGGTACTGGTTGAGCACCTCGCTCCAGGCCGACTTGGTGGCCTCGTCGAGACGCTGGAAGTCGTTGTAGCCACAGCCCGTCAGCGACAAGGTCAGCGACAAGGCCACCGCGATCATCACAATCCAACGCTTCATCTTGTTTGCCCCTTGCTAGGAAGGGCGAGACGGTAGCATAGAACGCATGGCGCTCGACCCACTCCAAGCCCTGCAGGCGGCGCAGCGTCCACTGCCGCCGGCAGCCGCCGGACCGGGCGACACCCTGCTCATCGCCGGCGCCACCGGCGCGCTGGGCAACGAGCTGGTACGGCGCCTGGCCGGCACGCACCGCTATGCCCACACCCGGGTGCTGGCGCGTGAGCCCATGCAGGACGGCCTGCGCGGCATCGAAACGGTGCTGCTGCCGCCCGGCAGCGACGCATTGTCAATGCAGCACTGGCCCCGCATCCAGGCCGACGTTGCGCTGGTGTGCTTTGACCCGCCGCGCCTTTATCACGACCGCGAACGCGCCCTGTGGACGCCCATGCCCGAGCAGCTGCCGCAGCTGGCGCGCTGGCTGCGCGCCTGTGGCGTGCGCACCCTGGCGGTGGTGCAGCCGCATGCGCAGGGACGCCTGCCGGAGGCGCTCAAGCGCGGCCTGGCCAGCATGGACGAGCAGTCGGTGGCCGACTTGGGCTTCGAGCGCCTGCTGCTGGTGCGCTCGGCCCAGAAGCCGGTCGATGCGAAGACGGGCAGCGCCCCCCAGCGCCTGGCCACCTGGATGCTGTCCGTCGCCCGTTTCATGGTGCCGGCCAGCGAGCAGCCGGTGCGCGCCGCCGTGGTGGCGCAGTTCGTCGACGCGGCGCTGCGCCTGGCGCCGCGCGGCACCCACGTGGCCGCGCCGGAGCTGGTGTGGCAGGCCGCGCAGGGCCAGGCCGAGCCGGTGGTGCGTGCCTGGTTGCGCGGCAGCACGCCGGCGCAGCCGTGAGGGCGCACGGCCAAGGCAAAATCGGAGCCATGGCCAAAACCCGACCCCGCAGCGAACTTGGCGGCAGCGCCGACGATGTAGAAGCCGCGTTCTACGAAGCCTTGCAGCATGGCGACGTGGAGGCGCTGATGGCCTGCTGGGCCGACGACGAAGAGGTGTTCTGCGTGCACCCCGGCGGCCCGCGGCTGGTGGGCGCCGAAGCCATCCGCACCGCCTTCGAGCAGATGTTTGCCAACGGCGCCATCCATGCCACGCCGGCGCGCGTGCGCAAGGTGGAGGCGCTGGGCAGCTCGGTGCACAACGTGCTCGAGCGCATCGAGGTGCTCACGGCCGAAGGCCCCAAGCTGGCCTTCGTGCTGGCGACCAACGTCTATCTCAAGACCGCGCAGGGCTGGCGCATGGTGGCGCACCATGCCAGTCCGGGCACAGTGCAGGAACCGGCTGACAGCCATGACGCGCCGCAAGTGCTTCACTAGAGGCCATGGAGTATTTCGCACCCTGCTGGCTGCCTGGCGGCAATCTGCAGACCATCTGGTCGGCGCTGTATGCGCGCCGCTTCGTCGAGGGAGCGGCGGCGCCGCAGTACCAGCGTGAGCGCTGGAACACGCCGGACGGCGACTTCATCGATGTCGACTTCCAGGATGCGCACGCCGCCGCAGCGCCGCGGCCCCTCCTGGTGCTGTTCCATGGCCTGGAAGGCTCCTCGCGCAGCCACTATGCGCAGGCTTTCGCCGCCTTTGCCGCGCAGCAGGGCATGGCCTACGCCGTGCCGCACTTTCGCGGCTGCAGCGGCGAGCTGAACCTGGCGCCGCGCGCCTACCACTCGGGCGACTATGAGGAAATCGGCTGGATTCTCGGCCGGCTGCGCGAGCGCCACGACGCCGCCGGCGGCGGCCCGATGCTGGCCGTCGGCGTGTCGCTGGGCGGCAATGCGCTGTTGCGCTGGGCCGAGGAGGCCGGCAGCGAAGCGGCGCGCACGGCCAGCGCGGTGGCCGCGGTCTGCGCGCCGGTGGACCTCGCGGCCGGCGGCATGGCGATCGGCCAGGGCTTCAACCGGCTGGTCTACACGCGCATGTTCCTCCACACCATGAAGCCCAAGGCACTGGCCAAGCTGGCGCAGCACCCGGGCCTGTTCGACCGCGACCGGCTGATCCAGGCGCGCGACCTTTACACCTTCGACAATATCTTCACCGCCCCGCTGCACGGCTTTCGGGACACCGACGACTATTGGCGGCGCGGTTCGGCCAAGCCGCACCTGCATGCCATCCGGATTCCGGCGCTGGTGATGAACGCGCGCAACGACCCCTTCGTGCCGGTTTCGAGCCTGCCGCGCCAGGAAGACGTGGGCCACCACGTCACCCTGTGGCAACCCGAACACGGCGGCCACGTCGGCTTTGCGTCGGGCCCGCCGCCCGGCCATGTGACGAGCATGCCGCAGTCCGTCGGCGGCTGGCTGGCCCAACACGCCTGAGACGCCGCGAGGCACAATAGTTTATGGACGAGATCGTCAAGCAGGCGCTTGCCAAATGGCCCAACGTGCCGCACTGCTACGGCTGGCTGGGGCTGGACGCGCGCGGCAACTGGTACATGCGGGACGACCGCACGCAGGCCACCGGCCCATTCGCCACGGCAAAGGGTTCGCTGCTGCGGCATGACAAGCTGATCGACTTCATCCACCGCAACTACGAGCATGACGCGGCGGGGCAGTGGTTCTTCCAGAACGGGCCGCAGCGCGTCTATGTGGAGCTGGAGGCCACGCCCTGGATCTGGCGTCTTGGCGACGGCGGGCTGCAGGTCAGCGCGCACACCGGCGCGCCGGTGCAGGTTGCCGCCTGCCTGGTGGACGAGGAAGGGCGGGTCTACCTGCACACCTCGCTCGGCCTGGGGCTGGTTCACACCCAGGACGTGGGCGCCGCCGCCGACGCCATCGAGCAGGGCCGCTGGATGCCCGAGCAGGTGCTGGCGCAGGAGCTGCCGGCGTGCTATGGCTACGTGACGAGTCCGCAGGCCGCGCACTCGGCCCAGACGGCCGGTTCGCCGGCGTCCTGAGGCGCGCACTTCAAAAACAAAAGCCGGCGCGAGGCCGGCTTTTTGCTGGTGGGTGCGGGCGAAGGCCTACTTGGCGGCCGTCTCGGCAGCCGGGGCTGCCGCCGCCGGACGGTCCGGCACCGGGAACTTGGCGCCGCCGGAGTTGGCCAGGTAGACCACCGCACGGCCGATCTCCACGTCTTCGAAGTCGCCGCCGCCCTGGGCCGGCATCGCGCCCTTGCCCTTGAGCGCATGCTCCAGCAGGGTGGCGTAGCCCTGGCCGATGCGCGGGCCCCAAGCGGCCGCTTCGCCCAGATGCGGCGCACCGGGAATGCCTGGGCTTCCGTGGCAGGCCACGCACTGGGCCTTGAACACCGCCTCGCCATTGGCCAGCTCGCGGTTGGCATCGCGGATTTCCACCGTGCCGACACGCTTGAGGCGCTGGGCAATGTCGCGGTCGCGGGCTTCCTGCGACACGCCGTACAGGCTCATGCTTTCGCCGCTGGCCGAGCTCGACGGCTGGTAGGCCGACACCACGTAGGCCACCAGCCCGACGATGATGAGGATGGGAGCAACGAAGGAGAAGAAGACCGCGAGCAACAGCTGCTTGGGGTTCTTGATGGGGCCGGTGTGGGCTTCTTCGGTGTGCGCGACGTCGCTCATGGAGTCCTCAAGTTATTCGATCGGGGGGTGTCTCGGAGGGGGGACCTGGAATCAACCGCGGATTATAGGAGGGGGCCATGCTCACCGGCTGGCCCAGCCGCCTCCCAGCGCCTTGTACAGCGCCACCTGGTTCTGCAATTGCGTCAGCCGCGTCTGCGTGGCCGCCAGCTGGGCCGTGAACAGCGAGCGCTGCGCGTCCTGCAGGTCGAGCGCATTGGCCACGCCATTGCGGTAGCGCAGGGCCGACAGGTTGAAGCGCACCTGTTCCGCCGCCGCCTGCTTGCGCAATGCATTGAGCTGGTCGTTCAAGGTGGCGCGGCCGGCCAGGGCGTCGGCCACTTCACGGAACGCCGTCTGAATCGACTTCTCGTACTGCGCCACCGCGATGTCGCGGTTCGCCCAGGCCGAATCGAGCCGCGAACGGTTGGCGCCGGCGTCGAAGATCGGCAGCACCAGGGCCGGCGCGAAGGACCAGGCCTTGGAGCCGCTCTCGAACAGCCCAGACAGCTCGTTGCTGGCCGTGCCGTAGCCGGCGGTGAGCGTGATGCGCGGGAAGAAATTGGCACGCGCCGCGCCGATGTTGGCGTTGGCCGCCATCAGCTGCTGCTCGGCCGACCGGATGTCCGGCCGCTGGGTCAACAGTTCGGAGGGCAGGCCGGCCGGCACATCCGACATGGGCGCCACCGCGTCGAGCGCGCCGATGGCGGTCGCCTTGACCGATTCCGGCGGCACCGGCGCGCCGAGCAGCAGGGCCAGTGCGTTCTCGTTCTCCATCCGCACGCGCTGCTGCTGCGCATAGGTGGCGCGCGCGCTTTCGGCCAGCGACTCGGCCAGGCGCAGGTCGATCTCGGAGACCACGCCGTTGTCGAAGCGCAGCTGGGTCAGCTTCAGGCCCTCTTCGCGGGTGGCCAAGGTCTGGCGCGTGATCTCCAGCGACTCCTCGTCGGCGATCACGGCCAGCCAGCCGCTCGCCACCGACGCGACCAGGCTGATCTGCACCGCCTTGCGCGATTCCTCGGTGGCGAGGAACTGCGCCAGCGAGGCTTCCTTCAGGCTCTGGATGCGGCCGAAAAAGTCGAGCTCCCAGGCCGAGATGCCCAGGTTGACGTAGTCGCTCTCGCTGACGCCGGTGCCCAGCAGCGAGGGCCGCTGCCGCGTGCCGCCGGCATTCAGGTTGAGGTTGGGAAACTGCGCCGAGCGGGTGATGCGGAACTGCGCCCGCGCCGCCTCGATGTTGGCCACCGCCACCCGCAGGTCGCGGTTGTTTTCCAGCGCCGTATTGATCAGGCCGACCAGGCGCGGATCGGTGAAGTAGTCCTGCCAGGCGATCTGCGCCGTGGCCGGCTGCCCCGCGATCTGCGCCGGGTTGTTCGGGAAGTACTGCGGCACCGGCGCTTCGGGGCGCTCGTACTTGGGCGCCATCGAGCAGCCGGCCAGCAGCACAGCGGCGGCAAGGGTCGTGACGCGCGCCAACTGATTCTTCTTTTTGTCAACCATGGGGGGTTTCCTCAATGCCAGCCGCATCGGCATGGCGCTTGTCCGCATCGTGCTGGCGCTCGCTGCCCTTGAACAGGCTGCGCACCACCACGAAGAACACCGGAACGAAGATCACGGCCAGCGCGGTGCCGGTCACCATGCCGCCCAGCACGCCGGTGCCGATGGCGCGGCGGCTGGCCGAGCCGGCGCCGGTGCTGATGAACAGCGGCACCACGCCCAGGCCGAAGGCCAGCGAGGTCATGATGATCGGGCGGAACCGCAGGTGGGCGGCTGCCAGCGCGGCCTCGACCACGCCGCGGCCCTGCGCCTGCAGGTCCTTGGCAAACTCGATGATCAGAATCGCGTTCTTCGCCGACAGGCCGATGATGGTGATCAGGCCCACCTGGAAGTACACGTCCGCGTCGTAGCCGCGCAGCAGGGTGCCCAGGATCACGCCCAGCACGCCCAGCGGCACCACCAGGATCACCGACAGCGGAATGCTCCAGCTCTCGTACAGCGCGGCCAGGCACAGGAACACCGCCAGGATGGCAAAGCCGTACAGCACGGTGGCCTGCGAGCCGGCGATCTTTTCTTCGCGCGACTGGCCGGTCCACTCGTAGCCGAAGCCCTTGGGCAGCTGCTGAGCCAGCTTTTCCATCTCGGCGATGGCGTCGCCCGTGCTGTAGCCGGGCTTGGCCTCGGCGCTGATGCGCATCGCCGGGTAGCCGTTGTAGCGCACCGTCTGCTGCGCACCGGTCACCCAGTGCGTGGTGGCAAAGGCCGACAGCGGCACCGGCTCGCCCTTGGCGTTGCTGGCGTTGATGCGCAGCAGGTCGGTGGGCTGCATGCGCGCCGGCGCATCAGCCTGGATCACCACCCGCTGCAGGCGGCCGCTGCTCGGGAAGTCGTTGGCATAGGCCGAGCCGAGCGCGGTCGACAGCGCGCTGTTGATGGCATCGAAGCCCACGCCCAGCGCATTGGCCTTGTCGCGGTCGATGTCGATCTGCAGCTGCGGTGCGTCTTCCAGGCCGTCGGGGCGCACCGAGGTGAGCACCGGGCTCTTGCTGGCCATGCCCAAGAGCTGATTGCGTGCCGCCACCAGCGCCTCGTGGCCGTTGCCGGCGCGATCCTGCAGGCGAAAGCTCACGCCGCTGGAGGTGCCCAGTTCAGGAATCGGCGGCGGGCTCAAGGGGTAAATGAAGGCGTCGCGCACGCTCATCAGCGCGCCGAAGGCGCGGCCGGCCACGGCGCCGGCCGAGTGCTGCTCGCCTTCGCGCTCGGACCAGTCCTTCAGCGTGACGAAGGCGAGGCCCGCGTTCTGGCCCTGGCCGGAGAAGCTGAAGCCCAGCACGCCCACGATGCTCTGCACCTCGGGCTGCTTGAGCATGAAGCCTTCCACGTCCTTCATCACCGACAGGGTGCGTTCCTGCGTCGCCCCCGGGGGCAGCTGCACGTTCACGATGATGTAACCCTGGTCTTCCTGCGGCAGGAAGGAATGCGCCAGCCGGCCGTAGAAGAAGTAGAGCGCGCCGATGATGGCCAGGTAGATGAACAGGTAGCGCCCGGCACGCTTCAGGATGCGCGCCACCACGCCCTCGTAGCCCTTGGCGGTGCGCGCGAAGCTGCGGTTGAACCAGCCGAAGAAGCCCTTCTTCTCATGGTGACCGGGGTCGACCGGCTTGAGCAGGGTCGCGCACAGCGCCGGCGTGAGCGACAGCGCCATGAAGGCCGAGAAGAAGATCGAGGCCACCATCACCACCGAGAACTGGCGGTAGATGTTGCCGGTGGCGCCGCTGAAGAAGGCCAGCGGCACGAACACCGAGATCAGCACCACCGTCACGCCGATCACGGCGCCGGAGATCTGCTGCATGGCCTTGCGCGTGGCCGCCAATGGCGGCAGCCCTTCCTCGGCCATGATGCGCTCGACGTTTTCCACCACCACGATGGCGTCGTCCACCACGATGCCGATCACCAGCACCATGCCGAACATGGTCAGCACGTTGATCGAGTAGCCCAGGCCCAGCAGCACGCCGAAAGTGCCCAAAAGGGCGATCGGCACCACGATGGTCGGAATGAGGGTGTAGCGCCAGTTCTGCAGGAACAGGAACATCACCAGGAACACCAGGATCACCGCCTCGAACAGCGTGGTCGCCACTTCCTCGATGGAGATCTTGACGAAGCGCGAGGTGTCGTAGGGAATGCTGTAGCTCATCCCCTCGGGGAAGAAGCCGGTGAGCTCTTCCATCTTGGCGCGCACCTGCTTGGCTGCGTCCAGCGCATTGCCATTGGGCGACAGCTGAACGCCGATGCCCACCGCCTGCTGGCCGTTCAGGCGCGCCGAGGTGGCATAGCTCTGGCCGCCCATTTCGACCCGCGCCACGTCCTTCAGGCGCACGGTGGAGCCGTCGGGGTTGGCGCGCAGCACGATCTCGCGGAACTGCTCCACGGTGTTGAGCTGCCCCTTCACCACCACGGTGGCGGCGATGCCCTGGCCCGCCACGTTGGGCAGGTCGCCGATGGTGCCCGAGGCCACCTGCGCGTTCTGCGCGCGGATGGCGGCGGTCACGTCGGCGGTCGACAGGTCGTAGCCCTGCAGCTTGGCCGGATCGATCCAGATGCGCATCGCGTGTTCGCTGCCGAACAGCTGCACCTGGCCGATGCCGGGCAGGCGTTGCAGTTCGGGCACCACGTTGCGCGCCGCGTAGTCGCCCAGCTCTTCCGCCGTCACCTTGGGGTCGGAGGAAGAAAGCATGGTGAACAGCAGGAAGGAGGTGCTGGCTTTTTCAACCCGCACGCCCTGCTGCGTGACGACCGATGGCAGGCGCGGCGTGGCGCGCGACAGGCGGTTTTGCACATCCACCTGCGCCAGGTCGGCGTCGGTGCCGGCTTCGAAGCTCAGCGTGATGCTGCCGGTGCCGTCGGCTTGCGCCACCGACTCCATGTAGATCATGCCGCTCGCCCCGTTCATTTCGCGCTCGATCACCGACAGCACGCTTTCCTCCAGCGTCTGGGCCGATGCGCCTGGATAGGCGGCGGAAATCTGGATGGTGGGCGGTGCCACCGGCGGGTACTGGGCGATCGGCAACTGCGTCATGGCGACGCCGCCGATCACGATGACGAACAGCGCGATCACCCAGGCGAAGATCGGTCTGTCGATGAAAAACTTGGCCATTCAATGCGCCTTTCTGTTTCTTTTCTTGCGCGGGCTCAGGACTTCTTGGCCGCGTCGGCGTCGCCGGCCGGCGCATTGCCGGCGGGTTGAGCGGGCTGGGCGGCGGGTGCGCCTTCGGCCTTCCACGGCACCGGCTTGACCGGGGTGCCCGGCGGCAGCATCTGCAGCTTCTGGAAGCCGTCGACCATCACCTGGTCGCCGGTCTTCAGGCCTTCGCTGATGATCCATTTGTTGTTGCTGGCGCCGTCGACCTTGACCTTGCGCGTGCTGACCTTGCCGTCTTCGCCCACCACCATCAGCGAGTCGCCTTGCTGGGTGCGGGTCACGGCTTGCTGCGGCACGGTGATCGCGGTGGTCTGTGCCTGCTCCAGGCGCACCCGCACATACAGGCCGGGCAGCAGCGTGCCGTTCGGGTTGGGCACTTCGGCGCGCAGGGTGATCTGGCCAGTGGTCGGGTCGACCGAGAGATCGGAGAACAGCAGCTTGCCGGGTTGCGCGTACTCGCTGCCATCTTCCAGCGCCAGGCGCACGCTGGCCGCTTCGGGGCCGCTGCTGCGCTTGAGCAGGCCTGCCTCCAGCGCGCGGCGCAGCTTGAGCACGTCGCCGGCCGACTGGGTGAAATTGACGTAGATCGGGTTGATCTGCTGGATCACCGCGAGCTCGGTCGCTTCGTTCTGGCCGACCAGGGCGCCTTCGGTCACCAGCGCGCGGCCGATGCGCCCGGAGATCGGCGCCGTCACCGAGGCGTAGCCCAGGTTGATGCGCGCCGTCGTCAACGCGGCGCGGGCCACGCCCACGTCGGCCTCGGCCGCCTTCCACGAGGCCACCGCGTTGGCGTACTCCTGCTTGCTCACCGCGTTGGCCTCGACCAGCGGCTTGTAGCGCTCGGCCAGCGCCTTGGTCTGGACCACGTTGGCTTCGGCGCGCGCCAGGCTGGCTTCGGCACTCAGCTGGGCGGCTCTGTAAGGGGCCGGGTCGATGCGAAACAGCGGCTGGCCCGCCTTCACGTCACTGCCTTCGCGGAACAGCCGCTCCTGCAGGATGCCGGCCGCGCGGGCACGCACCTGCGACACGCGCGAGGCCTCGAGCCGGCCCGGCAGTTCGACCTGAAGGCCGACTTCGCCGGGCGTGGCCACCACCACGCCAACTTCGGGCAGGGGCATCTTGCCGCCGCCGGCCTCCGCGGCGGGCGCCTCGCCCTTGCCGCAGGCGACCAGGGTCATCAGGGCCAGGGCGCCAGCAGCCAGGCGCGCTGGAAACGGAAATCGGCGATTGACTTCATGCAGATCAGGCATGCGAATCCTTTGAAAGGGACGACTGAAAAATGGGTGTGGGCCTGGGTGCCCACCGCGACCGGGCGGTATAGGGTTTCTACGGGGTCGCCGAGAAGCCGGCTAGTTTACATACATTCGTGGATGTATAGTTGCGACTTCCCCAAGAAAACATAGGACATTCTCTTCAAGAGGCAAACAGCATGGCCCGTCGCACCAAGGAAGAGGCCCAGGCCACGCGCGAGCGACTGCTGGATGCCGCCGAAATGCTGTTCCAGGCACAGGGCGTTTCGAGAACCACCCTGCAACAGATCGCCCAGGCAGCCGATGCCACCCGCGGCGCGGTGTACTGGCATTTCAAGGACAAGGCCGATCTGTTCAACGCCATGATGGACCGGGTCACCCTGCCGTTGGAGGCCGCCAACCGAGCCGACCTCGCAGCCGCCGGCGACCGGCCGCTGGCGGCCATGGAGCGCTCGCTGCTGGACGCCCTGCGCGTGATCGCCACCGACCCGCAGGTGCGCCGCGTGTTCGACATCGCCACCCGCAAGATCGAATACACCGACGAGATGGATTCGGTGCGCCGGCGACACCTGGCCTCGCGCCAGGCCTTCCTGGCCGGTTTCGAACAGGCGCTGCGCGACGCCACCCGCATCGACGGCCGCAAGCTGCCCATCCCGGTCGGCACGGCGGCGCTGGGCCTGCATGGGCTGGTGGTCGGCCTGATCGAGGACTGGCTGCTCGACCCGGCGGCCTTTGACCTGGTGACGACGGGAAAGCGGGTCTTTCATGTCTATCTTTCGGGACTCGGATTCGAGTGGAAAAGCCTGGCCGCGCCCATTGCCGGCGGCGCGCTGGAGGACGAAGCTGTCTGATCGGCGATAATCATGGTTTGGCGTGGCAGCGCTGCGTCCAAGATCTCTCTCGCTGTATTTCAACGGATAGAATTCGGCCCTCCGAAGGCTGAGATCCAGGTTCGATTCCTGGCGGCGGGACCAGAACATCACTTCATACGGTCTCAAACTAGCTCAAAACCCGCATGCTTCCTAGCATTGCGGGTTTTTTGTTGCCTCACGCAGTCGCGCTACGTAGCATGAGATACCGTCAAATTGGCGGTACCTCTGACGGTATGCTAACTCCCGTCAGGGCCTGCATACCGTCACATGGGGACAGCGATGGCACTCGGAGACACGTTCGTTCGACAAGTTAAACACAGTGGCAAGCCCAGCGGGGACAAGTACACCGACGGAGGTGGCATGTACTTGCTGGTCAGCGCTGCCGGCAAGTACTGGAGGATGGACTATCGCCTCGACGGCAAGCGCCGGACCTTGGCCCTGGGCGTCTACCCTGATGTTTCGCTAGCCAAGGCTCGTCAGCGGCGCGAAAAAGCGCGAGAACAGCTGGCAGACGGGATTGATCCCGGCGTTGCCAAGCGTGAGGAAAAGCAGGCTAAAACCGACGCTGCGGCGAACACCTTCGAGGCGGTGTCGCGCGACTGGCTTGCCAAGACGGCGAACAAGCGCGCAGCGGTCACGCAGGCCAAGGTAACGACTTGGCTTGAGAAGGACGTGTTCCCGTTCATCGGCAACCTGCCCATATCGACCATCCGAGCTAAGGACGTACTCGACAAAGTAGCTCGCCGCATGGAAGCGCGTGGCATCCACGAAAGCGCCCACCGCATCGTGCAGATCTGTTCGCAGGTGTTCCGCTATGCGGTGGCGGTCGGTCTTGTTGAGCGCGACGTTACGGTTGACCTCCGCGGCGCACTGGTATCGGTCGACAAGACCAACTATCCAGCCATCACAGACCCGAAGCGGGTTGGTCAGCTCATGCGCGCTATCCGCGCCTACGAAGGGCATCCGACTGTACGGGCTGCACTGCAGTTGTCGCCGTTGGTATTCGTGCGCCCCGGCGAACTGCGGGCCGCAGAGTGGAGCGAGATGGACCTGGACGCGGGCGAGTGGCGTATTCCTGGTCCCCGAATGAAGATGAAGGTTGAGCACCTTGTGCCACTCTCACAGCAGGCCGTGACAATCCTGCGGGAGCTGCAACCAATAAGCGGGCACGGTCGGTACGTGTTCCCCAGCATCCGCACTGGAGAGCGCTGCATGAGCGAGAACACCGTCAATGCGGCGCTGCGAGGGATGGGTTACGCCAAGGAAGTGATGACCGCCCACGGCTTTAGGGCAATGGCTCGGACGATCATGGATGAGGTATTGGGCGAGCGCCCCGACTTGATCGAACACCAACTCGCTCACACTGTGAAAGATCCAAACGGGCGGGCCTACAACCGCACCGCGCACCTGCAAGCGCGCAGAGCAATGATGCAGCGCTGGGCGGACTACCTAGACGAACTGGCCCAAGGCGCCAAAGTCATTCCGTTCAAGGCGCCATGATCTCTCCCGGCGGCGCAGTTCGTATGCGCTCACGCACCAGGTCCAACTCGGCATCTCGCTTTTTTTTTGTGAGAGAGCAGCCTCGGCGTCACTCTGGCCTTCGGCGAACCGGGCGTAGAACGCAGATTTTTTGAACTGTTGCCGAGAGAGAAGGCTGTGCGGGTCATGGATGCGCACGTCAGGCGCGTATGCGTATAGAGCCGACGGTGGTGCAAGCGCTGGTACGCGCTCTGTGTCTACGGCCGGGATTGGTCTATCGACAAACCTTGCAAGGGCAAGCGTAAGGCTGCCCCTAGGTGGTGATCATCAGGAACTAGAGGTCACTTTGGCGGCGTTGCTGAGCGGTAGCGGTCCGGATCGTCGATCCAGACTTGGAGCGCTTCGCTGCGCCAAGCCGAGGTCCTGCCCCCGAGGTGGACTGGGGCAGGGAAGCGTCCCTCCGAGATGCGGCGGTACAGCGTGGATCGGCTTAGTGCTGTGATGCGCACCACGTCGCGCAGGCGATAGAAGGCAGGTGGTGCCTTTGAGGGGTCGGGCTTGGGCATTGTCTGATGGAAGAGCACGACACATCCTAGTGAGCAAACGTCGAAAGGATGGGGCCAGATTGAGCTCGCACAAACCCAGGAGGACGCGCCTCAGCGCACTCAGTACAAGCCTGCGCACGTGCTGAATTCCCAACTGTCTGGGGCGACGAAACTGAGGAAACGGCACAGAGCGCGATGCCCATCGGTTCCAGCCGACTTCGTTTTCGGTAGGCAAGCGCTGATGCCGTGAATGGCACGGCTGGGATGGCCCTAAGACCACTCTGGGCTGCGGTCCTTCGCTTCCGCGCTCTACGACGACACTCATGCTGCACGGCCGTTTGGCAACGGGAACGTTGGCGGAAATCAAGGCGAGAGACGGCGGGCTTGGGCACAGGAACTACCGCTCAGAACACGGCCTCCCCAGCCGCCCACAAGTTGACCGAAGTTCGCTTGTTGTTCGGAAACTCGGACCCTTGATTCTGTATCGCCCGGTGATCCGGGTAATCGTGATCGGAGGGAATTGGGTCGGTCGGATAGGAAGATGATCTGTCGGAGATCGCCTCACTTTCTGGCCCTGTTACAAACTAGTCGCCGGGCCGTCAATCCTTGGGGCGAGGGGCGCCGCTCGGGGGCGGATTGGGACAATCGCCGGGGAGGCCTGCTGGGCGACGAAGTCGAGCCGCGGCGCGAAATCATCGAGGACAACGTGCTGCGCTGAAGCAAAGACGGTCGAGAGCGCCGTTGTGTAGGGCGACCCATAACGTGAGAATTTGAGACCCATAAGACGAGAAGCCGATGGGCCTCGCTTGTTCAGCCTGCAGCAGGTCAAGTCGCTGTTCGCCCGTCGCAGGTCTGGAAGCAGTCCTCGAGCTCCAGCCGGTCTTCGTCCGATTGGTCCAGCTGCTTGGTGTCGTGCTCAGACGACGGTTCTGGCGGCCTAAAGCCAGCGGAGTGCGGCTCCAGCCTAACGGGTCAACTTCACGTCAATCTCGAGGATGCCAGTTCTCGTCGTGCCGACGTCGAGACGCTCGAGGTTGTCCGTTGAGAAGTCGAGCCACCTTTTGTACGCGGCCCCGGGATAGTTGAACAGCACCTTGCTGCCAGGAGAACCGACGACGATTCGAGCAAGCGCGAGGTCGTTGGGGTGCCCATGCTTGTTCCCGTTCGTGGAGATGACGTAGGCTTCCGTCGGAAATGCCTTCAAGAAATCCGCGGTCACGTTGGCCGCGCTTCCATGGTGGGGCAGCTTCAGTACCTCAACGCTGCGCGGCAGCCCGCCATCGAGGAGTGCCGCCGTTTCCAAGAGCACGTTTGCGTGCGCGTCCGCGGCCAAGAGTAAAGACGCTCCGCCGAAGCTGAACAGGAATGCGATGGAGCTCCCATTCGCGATGGAGTGGTCCTCGTCACACGTTGTCTGCAAGATCGCGTCGACATCAATGGCCGGCAAGACGCCTCCGCCCATGCGTTCGAGGCCGGGCGGAGTCTCACTATGGGGTTCTGCAACCGGAGGCTCTTCTTCCTCTTCGTGTTGCATGGCGTTCGCTGCCCAGGCCTCCCGAAGGGCACGCAACGAGTCCACCGTGGGAGACAGCAGCGTGATGCTTGCACCGAGAGGTAGCGGTATGGGCTGGTTCACCTTTGATGCATTCACCACGACGTCGGCACCACCGAAGGCGCGATTCCAGGGAAGTTGCAGTGCCTTGTCAGCAAGCATCTCCTCTAGCTTGTCGCCCTGCTTGAATCCCAGTCCTTCGAGTCCGGCACCTTCCTTTTCCACCGCGCCGTTGAACCAAATGTCTTTGATGCGGCGCCGCAGGCGCGTGTCTTTCAGCAGCCGGATCGCGCCCACGATGTGGTCATCGTCGATATGGCTTACGACGAGCAGATCAATCTGCGCGTCGGGCCAGCTCTTCAACAGACTCTTGAGCGCCGGCGTGGTCTCGCCAGCAACGCCACCATCAATGACAACGACGTGCTGCTGTTTCGGGTCGTCGCCATACTCGATGACCAGGCAATCGCCATGTCCTGCCTGAAGCGTGTGCAGGCGCAGAAACCTGTCTTGAGTCATGGGGCGTTTCGACCGACATCAAAAACGCAGAATGGCTGATGCCGATCAACCCGCACACTCAGGTTGCGAACGTAGTCGGCAGCACCATTGAGCCGTGGTCGATCTACATGGTCGGCGCCGACAAGGTGGTTCAGGATGGCGATGCTGCTCGACAGCATGCGCAGGCCAAAACGGTACATCGGAGGGCCTCGCCGTACCGATTCAAGTACCGAGTGGAGTGCGAGTTCCCAGGCTTGATCGCGCGTATAGCCTGGGACTTGCTCCCTGCATGACTCGGCCCCCTGCAGGATGAGGTTTGCCAGGAGGATGTGGCCATCCGGCAAGGCGGGAAAGTGCGTCGCCAGGTTGTAGAGCCAGCGCCCCCAGTCGTGGTGCCACATGCGATAGCCAGCGTGGGTGAGCACATAGCCACCAGCAGCCGCTGCATATGGGTTCATGAACTTCTCGTAGAGGGCTCGCTCTGCCTGCCGAAGAAGCGACATGGAAGAGGCAAGGTCTCCCGTTTGCATGAACTGCAGGAACGCACTGAACCTTGGATCGTCGACGTTGACTACGATGCCCAGCCCTCGATGCTCTGTCGATGTGTGGCTGGGAGCGTACTGGACGGTCAACCGAGCGGAGTCATCGGTCAGCGTTCGCCACTTGGCTGGCAAGCAGGCCACCTGGAGCGGCAAAGGCTCATTGGCCGCTTCGAACGACAGGGCGAAGTACCTGTCGTCCTGCTCTGCGAGGTAATGCCGTCTAGCAGATGCCGGCGCCTTCCATTGCGCGCGAAGCTCGTCTCTAGTTCCATACAGCTTGGTGGGCTTCACAGCTTGGACTTGGCCGACCAGTGCGCTGTCGAAATACACGCGATCACCCAGCTTTGGTGCAAGCCTGAACTTGCCCGCGGAACTCTGAAGCTTGGCGATGCCGCGGTTCCCTTGTCGTTCGCTCACCACCCGACTGGCGAATGGCTCAAGAAAGCTGCTGAGATTTTGCGGTGGCGCCCGCCCGACCCCACTCTTAGTCGGCTCGAACTTGACCGTTGACCAGCGACTACGGTCGGAGCTTTCAGAGGGCCCGCGCACAAGGTCGACTACCGGAGATGGCCTCGCTGCAGAGTACGCATGGACGACGACGTCCCGATATTCGAATCGTTCCTCTGGCCTCGCGACCTTCAGTTTCAGCCTGCCGGTCGTTTGGCCCTGGGTCGGTTCAACCTCTACGCGTTCTGCGAGCGTCTCGCCGGTGGGCAAGCGAACATACAGCATGCCTGGCCCAGCGGGGACCTCGATGCCGCGCCTCAGCGCTTGTCGGTTGTTCAACTCAAGGACGATGCCTTTGACAGGCAAGACGTAGTCACGGCCGTCCCCCTTAAAGGGGATGAAGTCGGCCACCCCGATGTCGGGGAGCGGCTCTTCGGGCTCGCGAATCTTGTCGAAGTCGAGAACGAGTTCGGTGCTCATTGGTCGCCTCCGCAGGGGATCGAGATGACCCGGTACTGAGGCACGATGTCCTCATTGTGTGAGAACTGCTTGGGATTCGCGGCGTCGCCAGCGAAGAACGAACGCTTGCCGGCCTGCACGCTGATATGCCAAGGCTTCGCAGAGGGCACTGCTCGGTACTGTGGGCAGTCCGTCTGAAGTTGCAAGCCGGCCAACTTGGCTAAAGGCTTGGTGCGCACGGTTACGGGCACCGAGGGAATGCCGAGGATTGTGTGCAAGTCGAAGTCCGCGGACAAATTGCCGAAGGCCACTCGTTGCAGCTTCTTGTCATATTCACGGCTCACGAGCCAGTCCAACCCCGTGCGTAGAGACGCGGTTCCTACGACCCACTCCTCGTCATCGTTCTGCTGTGCTCCAGCGCCCTTCATGGACGTAAGGAGCGAAGACATGAAGACAGAGGGCTTGTCATCGACGCCATAGGCGCTGGCGCCGAGTTCGGTTGCGAACAGCTCTGCCCGCTGGTGGTTTCCTTCGTTGGAGTTCGGCCTTGGCGTCAACAGTTCTGGTGGTGTGGGGGTCTTGTACCGGCGTCGCAGCTCTGGAGGTGTGCTACGACATGCATCCATCAGGAAGAGCTGCTTTGAGGCTTTGGCAGAGGTGCATGCATCGGCGAACGCTGCTGGGTCGAAGCTGCCCAAGAAGGGGCTTTGCTCTTCCTTGCCAAAGTCTTGTGCAAGCAGTGTTGTGGTGTTGCCAAGCACCACGCCGTGCCCACAGAAATAGAACATCGCCACATTGCCGCTGTGCCGGTCGCAGTCTTGATACCAGTCCGCGACCGCCTTCCGGATGCTCTTGATGTCGGGCTCGTCCCAACCGTGAGTGGCTAAGCCTTTGACGGGACTGCTTGCAAGAACACGAAGACTGCGGAGGGGTGAGCCCGGACGGTTAAGACCGACACGTAGCCAGTCAGCAAAGGCTTCGACTGAGTGGTACGGCGAGGTGAGCTGCTCAATGTCTCCAGCGTGTGGGAACTGGGTTTTCGACTTGCCGCCCTTGAGGTGCGGATAGCGTCCGACACCGATCAGCAATGCGTGCACACCGACCTTGGTGCGGTCCGCGTCTGATGTTAGTAGAGTCAAACCTAACCTTTTGTTGATATTCGCCGATGGGCCATTTATGAGTCTACCTACAGATGCGCCAGGCAGCTTGGGCGCGCCGAAGGCGAGTTCCGACGCATTGATGTATGCATTCGGCCGAGAATGGAACTGCCGATGTCGCCTCTCGTCACGGGCAGGCCCCAGCGACGAGGGTGCATCGCGGGCCGAGTGACTGCTACCAGCGTTGACGCCGTCAGAACTGCTGGCGTTCAAGGCCTGCGTCTCAGCATGTTGACGTACTGGAATTTTCATCAACGGCTGCTTGACGGCACCCTGGTTCGGCTCGACCTGCAGGATGCGCAGATGGAAGATTTGTACGTGTGGGCCGTCATACCGAACCGTCGGTTTGTCCCGCCGCGTGTGCAGCTCTTTGTGGACGCCTTGGAGCCTGCACTCACGGGAGGGGGCCATCGAGCTCCTGCGACCTAGTCGGCCGACGACGACTCGCCCCTAACTGACTGCCGCGATCACCTTTCGCATGGATGCGCTGCTCGACACCGAGGCCTGCCGATTCTTCTCGCCAAAGGAGATGCATCCGCTTTTGGGACGCTTCGAGAGGTTGCTTGCACAGCTCGTGCGTGCTCATCAGGACGTGCGGGCCTACGTCGCGGAGCCGACAGCCGTGTTCGCTGCTGCACATCAGTTCCCCATCGTCCACTTGGTGGCGTTGTGGAAGGATGAGGGGTGGCACCTGTTCAGAGGCGACCGTCGGATTTACCAGCGCAGGGACGGACATCGGACCGTTGACGAAGCTGGTGGCAGCTCTCCCGGCATGCAGCCAATCCTTCGCTTAGAGGTAGTCGAAGACCCCATGCTCACGGCGGTGTTCGACCAAGACCTCATGGTCAAATCTCAAATGCGCGGCGTTTCGTTTGAGGAGCTCGACGAGTTCAAGGCCTATAGCGTGGCTCACACGCTGGCCAAGAAGCCTGCCGTGCTGTTCAGCGCTCCGCTGGCCATGCTCCTCGTGCCAAGTGCCCGACACTTCTCATCCCAGCGTTTCACGCTGTATCAGCACATATTCGGCGATGGGCACGAGTATCCCGACGATGGGCTGTTCTACATCGGAATGACGGCGCGTGACTGGAAGACGCGATGGGCGGAACACCTTCGCGCCATTAACAAGGGGTCCCAGCTCATCTTCCACCGCGAGTACAGAAGCCGAATTGCCCGCCAGAGGCTCACGTATGTGCACCACAAGGTGATGGGCGTCGCACCTACACTTGAGCGGCTCCAGGAGCTGGAAGAGGCCATCGTTCGTGGCCATTGGGAAGACGCTCGACGCCTGAACATGATCCCTGGTGGAAAGGCTGGCTTGGACTACATGCGTGCCCACGGCATGTTGTCGACGGGCCCGCTCGCGACGCCTGAGGGTGCGGAGCAGATGCTGCGAAGCTGGCTGCGGGAGAATCCTCGCAAAGGCTTGCCTGCCCCTTGGATTTCAGAGCTATGGAAGACCGATGAGTACGCGCTGAGCGTCATCTGCGGCCCCGAAGGTCGGCTCTCGGTTGACCAAGTAAGGATCATTCGGGAGCTGGCGCGCCGCGGCGACAGATTCGAGGCGATCTGCGCCGAGGTCGGCGCCCTAAACGTTCAACAGGTTCGTCGTGTTGTTCAGGGGCTCACATACGGGCGGGTTGTGTGAGGTGGCCTGCAGGTGAAAACTGCGGCGGTGCTGACGCACTCCGGGCAGGGCTCCGGCGTGCTCTGATGGTCTCCAGCGCCTGCTTTAGCTTCTCGATGTCGGCGGCGACCTCCGCTGCCTTGGGCGGTACGAACCCTCCAGCGGACGACTTGTCGTGACCGGCGATGATGTCTTTCGCCTTGTCATAAACCTCCACGATGGGAGCGCACTCCTGCGGGGTTAGACCAGTGGTGTTGGAGATATTTGGCACACGGACGTAATCGTTGTAGCGCTGCAGCACGCCGGCAAAGACAACCTCTTCGACACCACGCTCGACCACCTCGCGCAGCTGGTTGTAAATGTGGCGTGAGCGCTCGCCACACTGCTCGTTGTCGAGATTCACCTCGTCCTTGGCAAAGGCTCGAGCTAGGCCCTCAAGCTTGTCAAGCCTGTCCCTCGTTCCCAGATGCCGCCACGGCAGCCCTTCGTTGACCTTACCCGCCGCCCTTTGGCTGTAGGTCAGATGCTGGAACAGGCTCGGTACCTCCTGTGCTTTCGCTATGGCGATGAGTTCGGCAAGGAAGACGGTGTCGTGGGTGAACACGACGGTCTGGCGGACCTTCGCCTCCTCGACTAGCCGCCGCGCGACGCGCTGCCGGCGTTGATGGTCCAAAGACGACACTGGATCGTCGAAGACTGCCGCACCACGGTGCTGAGCAACGCTCAGCTCTGCAAAGAACGAGCCGATGGCGATGACGCGCTGCTCTCCCTCGCTCAGGATTTCTTCGGGTCGCTGCCCCCCCGGCAGATCGAGAAGCAACTTTAGCTTGGGCCGTCCCTTCTCGTTTCGAGCCTTCAGCGAGGTCTGCAGGTGCGACACCCCGAGCATCTCGAACTCTTTCGCCAGAGCCTCGCACAGTTGGCGAGTAACAGCCGACTCGGCCAGTTGTCCGGCCTTGTCCGATACTGGCTTAGTCTTGAGGTCCTCGAGGCACGCTGACAGCCGGTAGTGAACCCGTTTCGCCTTCGTGAGGTCGTAGAGGGCGTCGCGGCGTTGCGAGAGGGCCTGTCTAGCCGTCAGCTCATCCCTCTCTTTCTGCAACGCTTCTCGGGAGAGCCCCGGTTCCGCCTCTCGATGAGTTCGAGCTTGATTCGTCACGTCAGCTGCTATGCGCCGAGCGGCCGCTGCGGGTCGGGCGTTCACAGTCGGCGCTGAGCCAGTCCAGTCATGAGTCTGCGTGCCGGCTTCCAGCACCCATGCGCGGCGGCCTTCCAACTCGGCCTCGTACCGTTGCTTTTCGGCGGTCCAACCTCCGGCCTGTCCTTCGATGTAGGCAACCGTGGTCTCGTCCAAGTGAGCCGCGACCGTCGCGCGCCGGACTTTGCTGAAGGTTTCCTCATGCAGATGCCGCTGGTCGTCCGCGCGCGCGCTGGCGTCCTGAGCAACGTGGGTGGCGAAGCGCCGCATCCGCGATGCAGCATCTTCCCCGAGCGTCGTTTGGCACAGAGCGCATGGAGCGCCTGCTTCAGTGGAGTGACCGTGGGAGGCAATGAACGCCTGCGCCGCCGTGAAGAGCTGGCGCCAAGCGCCCTCGCCAGTCCCAGCCAGGAGGCCTTCGCTCCCGCGAAGCTGTTCCGCAGCCAAGGCCTCAGTCTGCAGCGCTCCCTGAAGACTCTGATCTACTTCGCGAAGGGCGGCCAATGCTTCGTCGGTGAGGCCCTCCCCCAGACCTTCCAATGACGTTGCTATGGTGGTAATTCGCGTCGCAAGTTCCTCCAGTTCTCGAGCCTTGTCTGCCGGCGACTTCTCAGCAAGTGCCGCCGCAACCGCTGTCAGTCGAGCCGTGTTCTCCTCGCTGAATTGCAGTTCCTGCTCAAGGGTCTCATCCCTTGTCCAGTTTGAGAGGCCGCGAAGGAATGCGCCGACCGCCGTGGAGCCATTCTTCAGATCATCGAACGCCGTGTCCGCCGTGTTGATGCCGTGCAGCTCGTCTCGGACGGCACGCTCAAGTCGTGGAAACACCACTCGAGCTAGGTCCGCCACGATGTCTAACCCGTAGGGCGCGAAGATGAGCTCGCCCTCCTGGTTGGTGTAGGCCCTGGCGCAACGTGTGTCTAGGATGGCGACAGAGGCCAGTTCGTCCGGGGCTGCCTCTCTCGCTTTCCACGGTATGTCCACACTTATCCCATCGCCACGGCTGACCGTGAAGATGGCTTCTGGTATCTCCTTCAGGTGGTCTTTGTTCTCGGCGTTGGGGAGCACGGGTTCGTCCTTCAGCCGCGCCCGACAAGCGTTCTTGATAACCCGTGAGTAGCCAGATTTGCCGGCCCCGTTCTCTCCGAAGACAACTGTCATCCCCTTCGGCAGAAATACGAGGCGCTGGTCATCGGCAAGCCTGTTGACGTGTTTCAGCGAATGGAGCGCCTCGAGAACAATGGGGGTGCCAGCTCCGCCGGATGCCGGTAGGTGCTCTGCTGCGAGAGGCACAGCCTTGGGAACTGCCTCGAGCGGCACGCCCTTCGTTGACTTCAGCATGAGCAGGAGGTCGGAGTAGTCACCGTCATCAAGGGTGACCTTCTGGAATAGGCGTCGCACAGCATCGCTTTGCCAGTCCTTCAGCTCCTTCGCCGACCATACCAACATGTCGTCCAGTAACGCCATAGCCTTCCTCTTCCTGCGCTTCGCGAGTAGTTCCAATCAGTATTCTGGCCGAGCTGCGGGAGACCAGTCCCTCGGGAGTAAGACTCAGTCCACAAGAATGCCGATGACGCCACCCCGAACGAGCAGAACCGAGGGAGGCCCGAGTTGAAGCGGCCTAGCCACCAGCAGAAGGAGAAGCTCCTGCGAGGCAGTGTTGAGTGGCTTGTTTCGACGAGCTACTCGTCTACATCGCTGAAGATTGAGCGGTCGCTCATCTGCTCACGTTGTACGGCGCGAGGGACGCTGCTGAAGAAGCTGGTCTTATCTTCTTCGTCAGTTTTTTCGGCGTTGATTTCTTCTTTAGCTTTCTCCAGCACTCGAGTCAACTTCTGATGCTTATCCTCAAATGGGCCGTCGTATCCCACTAGGTCCTGGATGTCGTAGAGAAATTCGGTGAACTCTTCGAACTGGCTGTCGATGTCGCCATCAGGGTCGACCTGCTTCCGACGATCTGCAATCTTCTCGGCGATCTCAGAGTCGAGCTTGGCCAACAGCCCAGCAGTGAGCCGCATGAGTTCCGATGGCCGGAAGAGGGCGAGGATGCTGTCATCGCGGACGAAGGAGGCGTCGAGGGAGTAGAGGGCGCCGTCCTCAAGTGTCGAGACGGTCTCGGCTCGCACTTTCTCGTTGAGCAATCCCATCGCATGAGCGGTTGCCCGTAGGCGGACTTCTTCGCTGCGGCGGAGTCGGAACCACGACGGAGGGTCTCCTTCTCTCCCCAGAAGCTCAGGGGCCCGTTCAATGACCTTTCGAGTCATGTCCGGTGGAAGTCGGCGGTTTAGGAACTCGAAGAGCTTCTCGTTCAGGCCCTTTTCGTCGGGAGCCTCTACCAATCTAGCGATGAGTTGGTCGCTGTTGCTGAGGGGAACTACTACAGCGTCTCGAACAACGGGCCCACCTTCACAAGCCACCTCAGTGAGCAGCGTGTCGAGGCCCGCTCCACGGACGTAGACGTCAACCAGGTCTGGTCGCTTGCTCAAGATTGCACTTATGGCATCGGCAAACGTGGGATGCCAGAAAGCCCAGTATTCCTTGTCGCCGTCTTTCCGGCGGACGACGAACGAGCCCGCAAGTTGCAGCAGGGCCAAAGTCATCTGCGCCTTCGTTACGCCATGGCTCGACGCCACCAGGGTTGTTTCATCTTCCGGCAGCAAACTAACCGGCAGCCGAGACCTGGCCAAGAACACCAGCGTCATTGCCGCTCGCTGCTCGGCCGACAACTCTTCAAAGGTCTGAACCAAGAACTCCTGCGGTTGGGAGATGAACCGCAACAAGTCCTCGGGAAGCTTCTTTATGTGGGCGGTGAACCTCTGGTCTCCGAGTCGCCGCGCAAGTTCCGGCAGCAGGCGGTGCTCCTTCGACAACGCCGGGAGGTGCGCCTTGATGCTCGCCTTCCAGCTGGGTGGTTGCCTGCCGGCTTTGAGGTGGTTGTACAGAATTTGTTCCCGCTCAGACTGCGTTAGGTCTCCGACGCTTACGACGGCGGTGCCAGTTTCCAGTAGGTGGTGGTTTCGGGAACCAATTCGAGGTTTCGCATCGTTCCAGATGTGCGTACGGGAAGTGAGGATGAAGTGGCACCCGTGGTCAATCGCTGTCTTGAGCTTCGGCATGAACTCGAGCCAAGCGTTGACATAGTCGGGCATGAGAAGGTTTGAGCCGAACGCATCATCGACCCAGTACAAGCGCTTGTTGTCTTTAGGGTTCCACCGATCCCTCAGCTCCAATGGCCCATCACACTTGAAGACCTGCACTTCGTTCTTGTCGACGGCCATCATCGCAAGGATCGCGGCCAAAGTGGACTTGCCGGTTGCAGGTGCACCGAGAAGAAGAACCAGTTTGTGCTCCGCCAAGATGTCTACCGCAGCGCGATGGGGCGCGGTCGGCACGTAGACGTTGAGGGCCTTCTTGTGGTCTCCCAGCAAGGCGACAGTCTGCGCTGCACACCGTTCGTCAAGAATAGTTGAGAGGTCTCCGAGGCCGTAGACACGGGGAACCAGTGCTCGGAGACGTGGGCTCCGCTTGATTCGTCCTAGCAACCACTCTTTGCCGACAATGTGGGGCTCCGTGACCCCCAATGTGAACAGCTTCTCTCGAACTTCCCCAGCGACGTCTGCATCCACCCCCATGCTCGTAATAAAGTAGTAGACGCTAGCCATCTTCTTCGCGACAAGTTGCTCGACGTGCTCCAGTTCATCGTTGATGTCCGATGGCCGCAGACGTTGGTCGCGCTTGCCGGAGAACTTGCATTGCACTGTTCCCACCACGGTGAAGCCATCGGGGCTCTTCGCGAGAAACACAGCATCTTGACCACCGTCTTGGGCCTCGCGGTACACCGAAACAGTGGTCCTTAGCTCCTCTTCCATTATCTGCGCGCACAGGTCTTGGAAGGCCTTCCAACCTAGTGTGTGGAGTGCAAAGTCGACTTGGTACGCCTGCGTTTCCGAGGTGGTCATCAGCGTGGCCTGCCTGGTCACGTGGCTGCCGACTCGATCTCAAGCTTGGGCAACGCCTGCACGATCCTCATCGTCTCCAGGCTGACCGTGACAACACGCTGAAATAGCTCCAGGGGATAGCGTGAGTTGCCCATGGTCTCGACTGCCCAATCGTTAGCATCGTTGACAATCCCGCTGTCCTTTTCGATCTTGACGCTCTGGCGCTCCACCACCCAGTCCAAGGCCGGTTTGCCGTTGACGACGTAGTCGTAGGCTTCCACAGGGATGCCGGTGAGCGTGATCTTGTCGTTGTAGTGCAGGGTCGTCAGGTCCTTGTCCTTGCCCTTCTTGCCGTAGCGCATCTTCTGGACGCGGTAGTCGGCGTCGGTGAGCTTCTTGCCGTCGCTGTCGATCTTCATCGGGTAGGGCTCGACGCTCTCGTAGTTCAGGTGCAGCCCGGCCAGCTTGCGTCCGGCCTGGGAGAACGCCCAGAAGTCCGCAGCGGTCTTGACGCGCGGGATGCGCGGCAACTCCTTGCCCAGGTTGTCAGCGAAGCGTTCGCGGTAGTCGGGCGAATGCAGCAGGCCGTAGACGTAGTAGAAGATGTCTTCGCGGTTGATGGTCTCCCCGGAGTAGGCGGATCGGAAATGGGCCAGACCCGCGGCCGTGATGGCGTCGCGGCGTTTGGCCGCTGAGGTTGGTGCCGACGAACCCTGTGCGCTGAATAAGGCTGATTGCGCAGCGCTGGCATCGGCCGCTCCGGACTCCGGGTCGTCATACAGGTACAGGGGGAAGCACTGCTCCCCACCATCTGGAGAGAACGCTGGCGGCTGGTTCGTGATGAGGGCGACTTCCCCGAACCGCCACCGAGCCTTGACCATGATGACCAAGTTCTCCGACTCAGCATCTGGAAAGATGCGCGGCATCTGGTAGACCATTTCGTTGAGCCGCCGATCAAAGTAGAGCCATTGCTTCGTGAAGGGACGATATTGGCTAGTCCGCATGCCATCCGAAGCAAATGAATGCCTTCGGCCTTTCGACAGGTCCTGCTTCAAAGCACGGGACCAAGAAATTGCCGCCGCATCGGAATCAATAAAGTTGTCGACAAGGGCTTCTCGTTGCCTCTTGTCGAGCCCGGGATGCTGACCAGAAAGACGATCAACTTCGCGGTTGTAGAAGTCGATCATGCGGATCATATTGTTGGTCACCGTAGCCTTGGACGCATTGAAACACCATGCATCCCGCGCCGTTAGCACTCCTTGGGTGAACGTTTCAAACAGCTTTTTTTCATCGTTCCTTTTATCGCCAAGCACCATATGCTCGGCAAAGCTTTCGTCACGTAGTTTCAGCCAGTCCCCGTGGGCGTCCGGCGCGATGGTTTGCCACCCGCCAGCCGACGTGATGCCCGCAACGCTGCCCAAGGATTCGATCTTGGCGAGCTTCTCCTCCCGGCTCAGATAGTCGCCAATGTCGTGGAAGCTGATTTTCCCGTGCTGTTTGGCGGACGGGTTCTTCACCAGAAGTGAGATGGCAATCGGTGCGCGACTACCACTGCCAAAAATCTTGCCACCCTCCCTGCGGGACAGTTCGCCTGCAGTGCGCTGATTGCCGCGCAGGTGAAAGACGTAGATGCTGCTGAACTCGTCTGCGAGGCAGCGGCGCAACCCGTCGGCCGTACTGGCGTCGAGGAAACCCGCATTCGTGACGAAGCCGATGACGCCGCTAATGCCAACCCGGTCGCTGGCCCACCGGATAGCGCGGATGTAGCTGTCGTAGAGCCCCTTTGCCAGTACCGCATCCGAACGCTCGGCGTAGGTTGAGCGGATGCGGCCGTCCAGGTGCGGGTAAGCTAGGTTGTCGTTGTTGTCGTTCTCGCTGCGCTGGCCCACCGAGTACGGCGGGTTGCCCAAGATGACCCGGATGTCCAGCGTCTTCTGCCGCTTGCGCCGCGCGCTGTTGTCCACCAGCAGCGCGTCAACCAGGTCTTCCTTCTCGTACATCTGGAAGGTGTCGGTCAGGCAGATGCCCTCGAACGGCTGGTAGTTGCCGCCCACGATGCTGTGATACACCGCCTCGATGTTGATGGCAGCGATGTAGTAGGCCAGCAGCACCAGCTCGTTGGCGTGGATTTCGTGCTTGTACTTGTGAGGCAGGTGTTCGGGCGCGATCAGGCCGCTTTGCAGCAGCCGGGTGATGAAGGTGCCGGTGCCAGTGAAGGGATCGATGATGTGGACGCCCTTGCTGCCCAAGGTCTGCCCGAACTCGGTCTCCAGGATGTGGGCTACGCTCTGGATGATGAAGTCCACCACCTCGACCGGCGTGTAGACGATGCCCAGCCGCTCGGTCATCTTGGGGAAGGCATTGCGGAAGAACTTGTCGTAGAGCTCGACGACGATCTTCTGCTTGCCCGCCGCGTTTTCGATGCCCTGAGCACGCATCTTCACGCTGTCGTAGAAGCGCTGGAGGGTGTCTGCCTCCTTATCCAGCCGGTGTTCCTGCAGTACATCGAGAACGCCCTGCATGGCCAGCGACATCGGGTTGTGCTGGGCGAAGCTGTAGTCCTCAAACAGGGCGTCGAAGACCGGTTTGGTGATAAGGTGCTGGGCCAGCATCTCGATGACCTCGCCATCGCTGATGCTTCCGTTCAGGTCGTCGCGCAACTCGCCAGCGAAGGTGTTGAAGGCAGCGCGCTCCTTCTCGTTGGCCGGGTCCGCGACGATTCCAGTGATGCGGTCGATGTGCGTGCGAGCGATCTTGGCGATGTCGTTGGCCCAGTCTTCCCAGTGATGTCGATTGCCCACCTTCTGCACTAGCTTGGCATAGATGGCCTTCTCAATTTCTCCGATTTCGAAGGGCAGGGATGGCTGGTCTTCCTTGCCATAGCGCTTAGGTGCCGGTTCCCCGATGGTGAAGCCGCCTTTACCTCCGTCCTTGTTCTTGGGACCCTTTGCCTTCTCCGACCTCTTCTGAATCTTGTCGGTGATGGCAATGACCTCCATCTTGCTGGTGTCCCTGCCGATCAGGTCTAGCTTGTTGACCATCGCGTCGAAGCGGTCGTCGTGTGAGCGCAGCGCCTGCAGAACTTGCCAAACCACGGCATAGGTCTTGTTGTCGCTCAGCGCATCGTGCGGCTCCACGCCGGCCGGGATGACCACAGGCAAGACGACGTAGCCACGCTTCTTGCCCGGCGCGTTGCGCATGACACGGCCGACGGACTGAACGACGTCCACCTGGGAGTTTCGGGGAGTTAGGAACAGCACCGCATCCAGGGCCGGTACGTCGACACCTTCAGACAGGCAGCGCACGTTGCTCAGAATGCGGCAGGTGTCGTCGGCGGCATCGGCCTTGAGCCAAGCGAGCTTGGCCTCTTTCTCACTGGCATTCATGCTGCCGTCCACATGGTCGGCTTCGCAGGCCAGCGTCGAGGCCGCGTCGTCGTCCTCGGACGCCTGGTAGGCCTCCACCACCGCCTGGAACATACCGGCGATGTTCTTGGAGCTGACCTTGTGGGTTTTCGCGCCCTTGTTCACCTCGATCACCTGACAGAAGGCCACGGCACGCTTCATGGCCTCATGGTCGCCGCTCAGCTCTTCGCTCAGCCCTTGTTTGGCCAGCGCCTTCCAGCAGCCGATGATCTTGGCAGCGTCGTCGACCTTCAGCTGGTTGTTCTCGTCTTTGAGCAGCGACTGGATGCGGCGACTGACGTGCGCCTCCTCCACCGAGAGCACGATGACTTTGTAGTCCACCAGCAAGCCGCGCCTAACCGCTTCGGAGAAGGTGATGACATGAAGCTCTTCGCCGTAAAGTGCCGCGTCGTCCATCGAGCAAAGCGCCACGCTGCTCTGCTCGGCCTTTGCTTTCGCGCTGTCACCGTAAATACGCGGGGTGGCCGTCATGTAGAGACGCTTGGCCGAGCGGATGAAGGCCGCGTCATGCACCTTCACAAAGGTGCTCTCGTCGTCATCGCCGAAGGTGGCGCCCGTGGTGCGGTGCGCCTCGTCGCAGACGATGAGGTCGAAGTCGGCCAAACCGTGGACCCGCTGCGCGCGGCTGATGACGTCGATGGAGTGATACGTGCTGAAGACCACGCTCATGTGCGCGGCGTCGTGCCGCTTGGCCATCTCGGTGGCCAAGCGGGCTGGTTCGGTCGTGGCCGGGTAACGCAGCTCGTGGGTGAAGGTCTGAACGCTGTCGTCGTCCTTCAGGCGCTTCTTGCCGACGTCGCTGTCCGAGCAAACGGCAAAGCTGTGCAGAGGTGTGGCGCTCTCCTGCGTCCACTCGGTAAGGCTCTGCGAAAGCAGAGAAAGGCTGGGCACCAAGAACAGGACGCGCTTGCCCTGGCCGGCCAGGGCCTCGGCGATCTTCAGACTGGTGAAGGTCTTGCCGGTGCCGCAGGCCATGATGAGCTTGCCCCGATCAGCGGTCTGCAATCCGGCCAGCGCGGCATCCAGCGCCTGTTGCTGGTGTTGGCGGAGTTCCTTCCTGGCCTTCAGTACCGGCGCAGCCTTGGGCTGGTACTTGGTCCAGTCAATCTGGCTGTTCTCAAGATCGGACAGGTCGATCTTGCTGACAGGGGGCTGCTGGTCGCGAAGAGCATCCTCCGCATGGGTGCTCCAATGGTTTGTGGTGCTGACGATGACGCGGTGGGTGAAGGGCTTCTTTCCCGAGGCGGTGAAGAAGCTGTCGATGTCGCTCTTTTGCAAGTGGTAGTCCTCGGCGTACAGCTTGCACTGGATCGCGTGGATTTCACCTGTGCCCTGGGTTTTGGCGACCAGGTCAATACCTGCATCATGCTTGTGCAGCCCTTGCAAGTGCGCCCACTCGCCGTAGGTCCAGACCTCGCTGTAGAGGTCTCGGTAAGTGGCCTCGTTGCGGAGGTAGCAGAGCATGAGCTCTTCAAAGTAGGTGCCCTTCTCGCGCTCGGACCGGGAGGATTGACGGTAGTGATCGAGCAGCGAGGAAAGGGCGGTCATGTCGGTCAGCGCGAGCCAATTTTGTTTGTGCTGGGCATTTTGCCAGCGGGCGTTCTTCGCCGACTCAGTGCCCGCCGGCCGATGCTCCGACGGCCGAGAACAACGCTGTTCAAAAACCCTGGCGTTTTGCAAAGGGTATCGGGTCGATGCTCCGTTGCAGAAGCAGTGCTGCCTACACAGCTATGCAGCAGGCGATTGCCGCTGCCGCACAGCTGGGAAGAGACATGACGACGAGGGTCTTGAGCCCGCGCTTACACCGTAGAAGCTTTGCGTGCACCTGGGAAGTGCGACGCCTGACTGGAGAAACGGACATGGGTCGCTCTTAGGGCTCAAGATGACCGCTCACCAGCCTGAGGGCGTTTGACGGTTGACGAAGGGCACGGAGGGGATGCCGGTCTTCTGGTCTTCTGCCGGGCCGCCGGTAATCACGACCTTTCCCATACGGCGGCGATGCGCTGAATCTCGGTCATGATCAGCTGATCAGCTTGCGCATGTCGCCTCACCAAGATGGTGGTGAGAGCCAGCGAGCTCAAGCTCGGCCTGTGGTTGCCATCCCTCCCCGCCGCCCGCGGATGTGCACAGGTGACGCGCCCAGTGCGCGGCTGGTCAGGGCGGCGACAGGACCACCTTCAAGCAATGCGGCAATGACGCCAGCCACCCGCATCGCCGAACTGGTCCCCGATCACTAGCAGCGCAAGTCACAAGCAGCAGGGGGCCCATCTCGGGCTGTCACCACCGGCAGCTCCGCAGCAGCAGACCTTCATCCGCTCAAAGTGGAAGGTCCGTTCAGCAGCAATACGCAGTCGTTTCAGACCTAGCGACGTCGAGGGCCAACTAAACACCCTCCGCAGCTTCAAGCTGCTTGATCACGACGCGATTGATCGCATCGTCTCTTACGCCTGCCAAGAAGCCGTCGCACCACTCGTTACTTCCGCGTCCGTAGTGAACGGCGGCCACAATGTCTGGATGAAAACAAGTAGAGCCGATACTCCACAATCTGCGAACTAGCGCTCTGGAGATTTCGCCTCGCTTTGCAAGGGTCTTTAGCGCCTCCGCTCGAACGAAGAGGCCCCTACCTTCGTCGTGTGCAATGGCACGCACAATGCTTACTTCATTCGCCAAGAGCTTGTCTGCGAACTTTCGCATGGCCACTAATAGCCATGCCTGCTCCCAGTCTGACTGAAACCGATCTTCCTTTAACATCCTCGTGACTGCGCGCAAGACAGCACGGCTATGCTTCTTAGACTGGGCAGCCAAGTATGACGAAAGTAGCTCAGCCTTCTCGGGAAACCTAGCCAACAGCGCTCCCGCCACATCGATCGCGAGCGGCGAGCGCCCAGCCGTCAACCGTATTAGGGAGGTGCTGACCCGAAAGTGCACCTCCCCTCGGGAGAGGCCGTCTGGCTGGTCGGACCTTTGCAGAGCATCGCCAAGCACCTGCATTGCGATGGTCATATCGTCGGGTCGCAAGTCCCCCTCAATCTCGCCGACCACATCCTCCAGCGAAACATTGCCATGGTAGAACAGGTTCCACGCCAGATCCTCTCTTCCGAGTTGTTGTAGTAACTCTTCCAGCAAGTCCGAGTCATCCTGAATCTCAACAATTCGAGCCGCAGTGAGTTCTTGTGCGGTTTGCTCGTGCGAACGGTCAGAGCGTGTTATGGATGCTGTATATGCAGCCACCCTCATGATGATTGCCTTGGAACTATTGACCAGCAACCCAATCCGACGCAGTTCCTGCTCGAATACGTGAAGAGCCTCGCGGGCTTCACTAAGTGACTTGGCCGCGATTCGAACATCGTCTCCGTGGCGAGCGTAGTGGAAGCCGCCGCGCGCCATAGCAGCGTCGACGGGAGATAGGAATGCGGATGCGATAGGGTCTGACGCCTCCAGACCCTGAGGAATTCCCTTGGAACTGCTCATTACGCGTTGTAGGAACTGGATGAGGGCTTCTACATTGCCGGCGCGCCCCGTGATCGAGACTAAGACATCTTCAAGGCGCTCATGGCTTATGGACTCATAGAATCCGGTGACGTCGGCTATGGCGATGTGCGTAGCATTGGATTCGAGAGGCGATTGTTCAAATTCCGACCATCGCTTTGATTCTGTTATTCCACGCGGCCAGTAGACCATCTCCTTGCCTAAGAGAGCGGTTTCGATTCTTTGCCGAAGTGTTTCAACGAGAGCGTCAAAGACGATGCGGTCTGCCAATGTCAACAGAGCGGCCGGCCTGGTTGTGTGGCCAGGCTTTGGCACTAGGACGATTTCGGCCGGCGTAGGGTCGTAGCGGCCCTGGCGCAACCTCGTCCTCAGGGCTTCAGAGAATCTGTTCCCGACCTCACCGAGAACATTGTCCTCGTGCCGAGGCGGAAGAAGATCGTTCCGCTGCGATCCTCGCCGCACCGCGGCAGCGAGGTCGAGGCTGTCAGCGAGTTGCTGAAATGCATTCACAACTTCTTCTCCATCCTGTAGCAGTTCTAGATGCGAGAAGCTGTGCCCGGCTGTTTGACGTCATAGGGCAACAATGATCGAAGCAATCAGCGCCCAGACAAGCGTCAGGACCACCCACGGCAGTAACCATCTTCACAATCTCCTTCGCGAGAATTGGCCCCATCGTAATGACCGGTGCGCCGCGACCGCCCCCCGTGTTCCTGCCTAAGCAAGTTTGAGGAGATGCCGGGTCTATCAACGTCCATCGTCGTTGTTTCGGTAGCAAACAGCCAACAACCTGCGAGCACCCGGCGGCTTCGCCGTCCAAAGATGCGTCAAAGGTCACGAGTGATCGACGCCCCCACCTTGATGAGAGGCTCGAGATTGACCTCAAGCGCTTCCTGGAGCGCGCGTAGACACCTCGGCCAAGAGAGTCGTTCCTGCTCCAACCGAAGGCTGACGCCCCATCGGTTTGAACGGAGCCCAACATACACGTTCATCTCGGAAGGTGTCAGGTGAGGCAACACCTCGGCGCGATTTGGCGTGAGTTCAGTAACCCAAAGCGACTGCCCACCCGAAAAGGTCGCCTCGTCCATCAAGATGGATTGCAGCCGCGAGAAGATGTCCCGAGCCCGGGACAGAATGGCAAATCCATGCGTATCCAGGTCGCCCCAGTAGATAAGGCGGGGTATGGCGCCTTGGTCGACGGTGCCCCCCAAATGGTCTGGGCCCAGCCAAGGAATGCGAGCGAGTTCTGAGACCGCGTACCCCAATCGCATGAAGGCAACGGTGCCTTCGAAATCCGGCAGCGCCAGGCCGGTCTCCAAGTTTTCCACAATGATGACCGAGCGGGCCGGAAGGCTCATCCGAGCCACCTCTTCGACCGGCGCCTCGATGTCGCACAGCCCTGCCAGGCTCGCCCGGAGCTTTGGGCACAGGATTCGCAAACGAAGTTTGGCAGAGGGCTTTCGAAGGCCACAGACCTCATGGAAATCCTGCGAAGCCGCAGTGAGCAACTGACCCTTAGCCGCCAAAAGGAAATCGCGTACGACCACCTTGCGAGGTTCAATCCATTTGGTGTCGATGCTTGGTACTGGGAGTTGGCGCAGATACAGGCCTGACCTCGGATTGGCGTCGAACCACTCGAGGAGCGTATGCAATCGCTCCACGTCCTCGTCGGCCCAGTCCACGAACACAGGGAGGTGACGCCGGCAGACTGGTGAGCTACGCAGCTTTGCAAAACGTCGGAGAAGCGCGTCTCGGCGGAAGCAGGCCTGGGTCCACTGCGAGCCCCGATTTACCCATTCTGCCAAGGCCCCGGGAGCGTCGATGACGATGTGTGCAGGGATTCGCTGCTCTCCGAGGCGGGCCCACTGGCGGGTCTCCCAGACCAACGTGATCCCGTTTGGCAGCGTGGATTGCGCCTCGTGCCACTCGCGGACCCATTTGGCGACCACATCCATCGACTCGAGGACGTCCCGCTCCTTGAGACTGCCCAGAGCCACACGCACCGGCCACGTCGAAGCGTCAAGCGCGTCCCCAAAAGGCTCTGAGCCCTCGGGCACCCCTGCGACTTGCAACAGCCACAGACCAAACCGCGCATTTATACGCCGCGTCATCTCGGCGAAGACAGTAGCCGGAGATTCCAATTTCATGCCGCGCGCGCTCACTCTTCGTTCGCGAGGGCGTGCAGCTCTGCGGTCAGGCCGAGACGGCCTTGGGCGTTGTCATACTGGACCTGCGAGAAGCGCGAACTCTTGCCGTCGACGATGTGAATTACGGACGCTCCGCCGATGAAGGGCTCGAGCGTCATCACAGAGCGCATTGGCGTGGCCACCACCATCTGGAACCCAAAGGTCTTGAAGATGGTCATGGCCGCGGCAGTGAATTCCGCATCCGCTTTGTCGAAGGCCTCGTCCAAAACGACCGTCGAGTAAGAGGGCACGGATCGGTCCTGACCGCCCAGCTGGTAACGCAGCGCAGCGGCCAGGCAAGCCGCAGCCAGTTTTTGCCGCTGGCCTCCCGACTTGCCGGCGCCGCTGTGATAGACCTCGCGCTCGATGCCGTCTCGATCAAGCTCGCGAACGCGGAAGTCCACGTGGAGTCGGACGTCCAAAACCAACGTGCGCCATTTGACGTCGGCCGACTCTTGGCTGGATAGGCGCTTCACCATGGCGCTCAGGGCTTCGAAGCGCCGCTCCGCGGCTACCTTGTCCTGTGTGAAAGCCTGGGTCAGCGCGTCGCGTAGTTGCGCGCGAAACGCCTTGACCTCGTCGAGGGCTCTGTCGTGGGGCTCGATGACCAAGTGCGTGCCGGGGTTGTAGTCCGCCGTTTTCAAGCTACCGTTGACTTGATCCAGCCGGTCATGAATCTGCTTTCGTTCGATGTCAAGGCGCTGTTGCAACGTGGCCAGATTCTGGTTGCTCTGCTGCTGTAGTAGCTGCATGAATCGATCTTCAAATCTCGGCAGGTCGTCGGTTTCCAGACGCTCGAGCTTGGCGATGAAGTCCGTTGCGCTCTCAAGCTTCGGATCCAGGCCACCGGCTTCGGACGGCCAAATGCGGCTGTAGTCCCGAAATGCCAGCTCGATAGCCGCCTGGAGAGCGGCTGAGCGACTCTTGAGCATGTCGCGCTCGCTGCCGATGCTGCGGGTTACGCTGTGCAAAACGCTGTCCAGCGTCTCCAAGGCCACCGGACGATTGATGCGCGAGACGCGCTCCTTGATAGCAGCACGCATCTCCTCAGTAAGCACACGAGGCACATGCAGCGCATCGAGTGATTTTTGCAGCGCCGTCAGTCGATTGAGGCCGTCGCGCTCATCGCCCTCGGCCTTCTGCCGCTTCGCGACCGCAGCTTCGTAGTGCTTTTCCTGGTTGGCCAAGCGCTCTTGCAAGTCCTTCAGGTCTGGATTGCGCTCCAGTTCGAGACGGCGTTGTTGTTGCAACTCAGCGATCTGGCGCAACAAGCCGCTGACGTCCATCTCTTCCCAGCTCACATTGGCGAGGATGTTGGCGTGATCGCGACGTTGCTGCAGTTCATTGCGCTCCGTCGTTAGCTCGTTGAGTTGCCCCTGGAGCACGGCAAGCTCCACGCCAACCTTTTGCGTCTCGGCGATGTAAACCTGTCTCTTGGCCAGGTTGTCCAAGCCCATCACCCACTGGCGACGGTCATCGACGTTAGATCGGTCATCCTTTTCGTGACGCGTGGAGTTGTGCTTGACCTGACCGGCCTTGGTGACGGCGCGAGTGCTACTGCGAAATTCCGCCATGTCCTCGACACACTCGTAGTCGAAGTGGTGGCGCAATTGCTGACGCATCCAGTCTTGGTGGGGCCCGCGGGCCAGGGTGATCTTGCGAACCAGAGAGCCTTCACTGAGGGAACGCCGGTCGACCTCCGTGGGCGCGTTCATCATGGCGCGCAGGTAGACGACGCGCATACCCGTGTGACGCTCATTGAGCGCACGGCTGAAGTCGGCGTACATGTCTGGCTGGACGACGATGGACAGCGAAAAGCCTCGAAGAACGCGCTCGATGGCACCGGTCCAGACCGATTCCTCCGAACGCACTTCCATCAGCTCGCCCGCAAAGGGAAGGTCCTTGGGCTCAGCACCAAGCTCTTGCGCAAGCTCGGCGCGCAGCCGCAGGTAGGGGCCTGGAATGTTGGAGGGCTGGCGCTCCATGGACTCGATTTCGCTGCGCAAGTCGCTCAAACGCTCGGACAGGCGGTCGTACTGGCGCTTGACGGGATCTCGGCGCTCCTCAAGGTCGTCGGCCTGCGACGGGCCACTGAGCATCTCCCGAGCCTTTTCTTGGGTAGCAAGGAAGGTTTGCGGCGCACTTGGAGTCGGCCATTCCAAGGCGCGACATGCCGCGTCGACCACTGCATGCTTGGCGAGGCGATTTCCTTTCTGCCCTTCGGCCTCCTCGATGCGAAGTTCGAGGTTCTGAAGCTGCAGGCCACCCGCCCCCTGTACCTGAGAGATGTATTGGTCGCGGACGCTTTTCTCATGAGCTTCCTTCGCCTTTGCCTCTCCAATGGCAATCTGGAAGTGCTGAATCTCCCTTCTCGTGTCCTCGATTTCTGCGTTTATTAGTACCCCGCGCTGCTCCTGGCCGTAGCTTTCCAGGTGTTCATCGATGGCTTGCAGGTCGTCGATCTCTGTCACGACGCTGGCGCGCGTTGCGAAGTTGTCACGTGCTGGCGCCAACGTCTCAATTTGTCTACGAGCTGAGACCACTTCGGCGTGAGCCGCATTGAGCTCCTGGAAGTCGCGAACCAGTCGCTCAGAAACCGCAACAGTCTCGGGTTCGTCGAGCATGAAGTCCCGAAGGAACACATTCAGATCGCCCAGGTCCTTGGTCGACTGAGTCTTGTGCAAAAGGCGTAGCGCCCGCTCGCTTTCGATGTCCAACAGCCGACAGAAGCGCTCTTGGTAGGCCTTGAATTCTTCACGGATGAAGGCTTGAGGAAAGGCCGCCTTGAGTTTTCTGACGTCGAAGTCCGTCTCGGCGAACGGGACCTTGAATTCAGTGACGTCGAATTCGCGCTCGAACACGAGGTACTGATGCCGCATGTCGCGGGTGGAAGCGCTTTGGCCGCGAATCCACATCAGCATGACGATGGTAACCACCGCTCCAAGAGCATTGCGGTATGTGGCGGCCAGAGCACTCCACGTAGTGCCCTTGCGCAGGAACTGCTGGACGGCCTCGCGCTCGTCATTGCTCTGCCGGGCCCAGGCACCCCGCACATAGGTCACCAGGTTGCGGTCAGATCGGCCACGGTCGGCCTCGCGCGCCGCCGCGTTGAATGCGCGCCAACGGTCCGGGGTGGTGAGCGCTGCCAGTCCATCGAGCATCGTGCTCTTTCCTGAGCCGGAGTTGCCCACGAACAAGTATCCCTCGGGTGCGATGGCAAAGTCCGCAACCCCTTGGAACGTGCCCCAGTTGTAGGCCTGCAGGCGTCGCAGACGGAACTGCGCCTGAACAGCCGGGTCATCGCCGTCCAGGAACGCGATAGGGCGAGTCGCGCGCACGCTCACCAGGTCGGCCGGAACCGCAGGAGGGCGCACCGTCAAGGGCGAGGAGGGGAGGGAGGGTGACGGGGGCGCGGTAGGTGCATAGGGCGAGGTCTCTACCTCGAACAAAAACAGATCGGTGCCGGGCGACGTGGGGGCAATGGGCGCCAGGGCTACCGGATTGACCTCATTCGCTTGCTTCAACAGGAAGGCAGGCACGCCGGTGGAGGCAAACAGCCCTTCATTTCCCGACTGGTTCCCGTTATTGGAATCCGTCACGCTTGGTCCCCCTCATCTTCGTTGTCGTCGTCGGTGGCGCTGTCGGTACCGGCGCCTACATCGGACGCATTCGGAAGTCTCGCGGCTGCGGCGTAGGCCTTGGTCAGCTGTTCAATCTCCTCCGCTGGGAAGAGCAGTTTGAGAGCTGGGGATACCTCGAAGCGCTCTTCCGAGTTGGCCAGCCTTCGCAGCAAGCCCAACTTCTTGGCCTTCTCGACCGCGCCATCGCACTGTTTGGCGAAACGCGACTGGTCCACGTTGTCACTGCGCTCGAACGTCTTCAGGTATTCGAGCATCTCATGCAGGTCGAGTGCCGCACGCTCCCCCTGCGCGTCGGCCTGGGTCAGGCGAAGGCGCAGGAACAGCAGTAGGGCGGTTTCGATGAAGGACAGAGTGTTTCGTCGCAGCAGGATCGGGATGTCCACATCCTCTCGGGACACTTGGCGCAAGAAGGCCACCTGCTGGTCTCGGTCGAGCACCAACTCCAGGAACAGCTCGTGTAGCCGGCTGCGTAGCACTGGCTCGTCGCGCAACACCACTTCCCATGCTTTGGAATGCCGCCGACCGTCTATTAGAGGACCTGTCAACAGTTGCACGAGCGTGCGGCGCGTATCCAGCGGGAGGGCACCGCTATCGCCCTCAAAGGTTTGCTGACGGGTGACCTGCAGCGCGGCAACCGAAGCCTCTAACGAGGTGGGCGTCTCATGCTCGTCGGAAGGAAGAATGTCAAAGCTGGAATTCATGGGCCCGTTCCCGACGGAAGAACACGGCAGGAGCGTCAGCACGTCGACGCACGCCGTCTGCGCCTGTCCATTCGATGGAGCAGGGTTGGGTCTCAAAAATCTGGCCATGCTTCGCGGCTAGGGAAAGGTAGCCCACCACGCTGCCCAGGCCCTGCTCGGCATCGAAGCAATCTAGCAGTTCGGTCAGGCTTACCACTTCCTTGTCTTCAAGGAGGGTGAGGATGTTGCGTTTGAGGGCGCGAAGGTCGATCTCCGAGCGACGGACCATCTCTGCAATTTCATCCATGGAGAGCTCGCCCTCGGGCACCTTCTCCATGGTGGTGTCCGCCATGCGCATATAGGGGTCGAGCAAGCCCCACTGAGCGGCCGACGCCACTCGGGCACCGGTCGAAGTGAGGGTGAAGCCGATATTTGCGTTGGTACGGAGCTGGTCCTTGACCTGCACGGCGCTTCGCTGGGCCACACCAAGCAGCTGATGCAGCCGACGGTTTTCCATGAACTCGCGACTCTGAACGAAGTGCTTGAGGCCTCGGGCAAAGCTTTGCTGAACTTCATGCACGGTCGAGCCTTCCTTGAGCAGCAGACTCGTGAGATTGCGCAACATGCGCCGGTCGGCATCACTCAGATTTCTGGAGAACGAACGAGAGTTCAGCGAATCGACCGCATCGTCGAGGATGGCGGACTGCTCGTAGTCATTGAGCAGCCGCCAGAAGGCCTGGAACGTACGACCGGCGTCGCTATCGCCAATGACGTCCACGCCGCTGAAGAGCTTCTCGAGAACATGGCCGCGGCTGCCTTCGTGGTCCATCAGGGTTGCGCGCAGGTCGCGGTTGAGTCGCTCAAATTCATCGCGCACCTGACGGAAATCTGAAACCAGTTCCTCGGCCAGAAAGATGATGTCGCGAGCACGCTCCAGCGCCCGATCATCTGGCAGCGTCGTGACTTGGCCGTTGTTGACGCGTTCGATCTCACGGTCGATGCGGTCGCGCTGCTCCATCAGCGACTCCAGTCGGCTTTTGCGGTCTCCGTCAGTTTCTTCGGCAAGTCGCTGCAGTTGGTTGATGACGGTGGCCAGACGGCTTTCCGTCGCACTGCGGCGCGGCTGGGTGGAACTCACAATGAAGCGCACGGCGTTGGCTGCATCGGTCGTGAGGCTAAGCTCTTCCTCGGGGGCGCCTTGTGCAAGGCGACGCGACAGCCAACCCAGGTCAATCCATTCCCGCACATAGGCTGCCGCCGAATAGGGCAGGTCATAGCCCTGCGCGCGCAGCGCTCCTATGTCTCGCGTAAGCCGCTCTTCGAAGGTGGACGCAGATAGCACCTTCTCGTCCTGAAGCAGCAAGTTGCCCAACAGCGCGGCAATGACGGGCGCGCGGTCGGCAGCAAGTAGCTTCCACATCGGCTGCTCGCGAAGGTTGCGCAGTGTGGCTGCGCTGCGCAAGATACTCATGCCGTGTTCTGCGGCCGCAAGAATGACTTCGCTTTTCTGCAGGACCTCATTGACGTTTTAGCCCTTCTTGCCCTGGAACCTTGTAGGCACCGGAATGTCACCCCAATAAACAATGCGCGCGGCCTCCCTAGCGGCGCGCAGCGGTGCTGCCAGGCATTGTAGAAACGATTGCTTACTCCGCAATGTGAATGTTTCCACACTTCGGCGTTTGGGGCCTCGATCCATGTAAGAGGTTGCGGGAATTCTGGGCTGCGCGAATGACATCTCCCGGTCGCCGCGCCGGCGCACGCGCGAGACCTGGCGCACAACTTCGTGCTCGCGCACCCGCAATGCAACAGGAGCAAGTCCGATTCGTTGGCCGCAAAGAGCTATCTGGAACGATGGCTGGAGCGCCTGACTACACGGCCGTCGGTGAAATAGGCGCGGCAGCCGGTGTGGCCGCCGACGCAGCCACCACCCATCGCGTAGCGGCCTGGAGCTATGCCAATGCATCGGCTGCTGAGGTGCGGGCGTGGGTCAAGGCGGCGATCTACGAGCCGATTGACGGCGCTTACCTGCGGCTGCTCGCTGCGACGTCAAGTGCATGAGGCGGGGGATTCGAAGCCGGGTTGACATAAGGCCGGTTGGCCACCCATCGGTATGATTCCCGCGCATGACCCGGCGGTGGTCCCGGATGGCGCCCCCGCCCTCGTCGCCGTCCAACTCAAAGCGATTGACCCACAGACATGCCCCTGGAGAACGGTGACCTGGCTTCGCACCCGGACCCCAGCGTGCCCGGCGCGCCCGCTGACACCGCGGTCGAATCCGCATGGCAGGCCCCAGCGGCGTTGGCGAGCCGCTCGGCGCCGCAGACCACGCAAGCCCAGCGCTCGGAAGTGCACCGCAAGCTGGGGAAATGCCTGCTTCGCGTCCAGCAGTACGAAATGCTCGTCAAGGCCATCCTGGTGGATCACGACCAGAGCGGCACCCTGTCCAATTGGAAGGAGCGCCGAGACGCGCGCATCCAGGAGTTCGCCGGCAAGTCGCTGGGCCAGCTCGTCGACGCCTTGCACAACGCAGTGTTCAAGACGCGCGACGATGGCGAGCCCAGCCGGTACTCCCAGGCGCCGCAGAACCTGAGCGAGGCCTGGTTCAGCTTTCGCACCAGCCTCGAGATGGATCCGCAAGGCTACGCGAACACCGTGACGGCCATGCGGGAGTTGGTCGCCCTGCGCAACGACTTTGTTCATCACCTGATGCAGCGTTTCGATCTCTGGGCAATCGACGGCTGCCAGGCCGCGGATGCCTATCTTGAGCACAGCTACCACACGGTGGATCGCCACATGGCACAACTGCTGGACTGGGCGCGATCGATCGATCACGCCCGACAAGCGGGCGCACAAGCCGTCGCTTCGATCGATCCGGCGCAGTTTGTGAAGCCAGCACCGGGCGAGCGGCCGGCACTGAACCGCGGCAGCACCATCGCTGAACGATTGCGCGAGGCCGAGGCGTTCCTGGCCGCGGACGGGTGGACGCTGCTCGATGATGCGATCGCTTTCATTGGACGCATCGATGCGCTCGAGACGCCTTTGCGCTACGGGTGCAAGCACTGGCACCAGGTCCTGCGAGGATGCGTCACCTTCGAGATGCAAAAGGTCCCGCTGCCTGAACGCAAGGGCCTGTTTACCGTGTTTCGCTCAATCGGCCAACGCAGCACGGCAATGGATGCCAGCGAACCGGGCGAGTTCGCATAGGCGCCGCCTGGCGAGCGCGCCGTAGCTGCTTGCGGCCGGCTGCCTACTGCGCGCTGCCTGAACCCGTGAAACTGGCGAGCATGTCCTGCAGCGGGCGCTTCAGCGGATCGAGATCATCGGCGATGGCCAGTGCCTGGGCACGCCACTGCTCGAACTGCGTTGCAGTCGACGCGTGGAGATCCGGATGCCGGGACAACGCGGACACCAGCTCGCGGATGTCGCCTGCTTCTTTGCGCTGGCGGGCCAGGGCCACGATGCCCTGGCGAACACGACGGCGGTGCTCGGCGATTGCTTCCAGGCGCTTCAACTCCGCCTTCCTGGCGGCCTCGTCGCGCTCCCTTTGCGCCTCGGCTCGCCACTCGAGTTGCTGTTCATACGCCGATGCGGCGTGGGCGCGAAGTGCCAGCTCTGCACGACGCAAGAGCGCCTCGACGATGACACCGAGTTGCCGCTCGAGCTTTTGGTCAGGTGCATCGGACCAGCTGAGAACGCCGAGATCGCTCGCCTCCCGACCCAACCAGAGCGTGGTGTAGCGGACCTCCTTGATGGGCCGATCCCGCGTGAATGCCTTTGCATCGCTGGGTTCGGCAAACCGAAGGTCCAGGGAGGCCGCACCGAATCGGACATGGCACCGCAGGCTGTGCACGGTGCCGTGGCCTTGCGCCCACTCATCCTGATCGAACACCGAAACGCTCTCGGTCACGGGCGCCACGGCCTTCGCAATCGCGTCGAAAAGCCGAAGTTGACGCTGATGCACGACATCCTCGAAGCGTGGCTTGTCGAAACTCCAGTCGCTTCGCGCGAGCTTCTCGCGTCTGGCAGTCTCGGCCGCGAGTACACGGGCGAGTGCGGGACTGGCATTGGTGAGGTCGCGCGTGGACGTGACACGCCCCACCAGCTTGAGTGCCGCTGAAACCTGCGCCTCGATGTCCTCCTTGAAGCTGGGCGCGACCAAGGGTGCATCAGAGTCGATTCGCCCGCCCCAGTGCCGCTCATAGGGTGAGCCGCCCATGCGCACCGTGTTGGCGTGACCTGGCAGTCGGATGGGCAGCGGCAAGCGCAGTGTCGACTTTCCTGCCGCATGCTTGGCCCAGTGGCCCTTGGGAGGAGCCGGAATGTGAGCGCGCGAGCAGTGCTTGCCGATGGCCACATCCGAGATGCCCAAATCCTTGGCAATCTGGCTGCGAGGTTTGCTCCAGACCAACTCATACAGATGATCTCTGGTCAGGGTGATCGACATGCATATAAGTATGGCGGGGAATGCACCGAGGTCGCCTCTTGGATGCTAGCGCGCGCGTGGCCGTGGCACGCAAGCTGGCGGTGATCATGCACGCGATGTGGAGCGATGGCACCTTCTACAGCAGCGACGCCGGCGAATCGCCCGAGCAGGTGACCCAGCGCGCCAGAAAAAAGGACCAAAAGCATCTCGGGCGGCCTGCGAAGGCACCCGGGCTGCCGGTGCCGAACGGCAGCCAAGCCATCGTCGGCGCACCGGCAGGAGCGGGCGCGTGACGGCCCTGGTGACATCGCTGCTGCAGGCGTGCTGCATCGCTGGAAACACCCATTGAACACCCGCGAGGGGCAAGGCGTTCCCACGTGAACTGGAGAGCATTGGTGCAGATCCCTGGTTACGGGAAGCTCGGTATCTTGCCTGTGGCCGCGCCAGCGGACCACGCTCGAGTGCTTGACACAGCCCCGTCCATCTGATGGCGACATGCGCCTCGCGGGCCATTCGCGCTGCCAGCCGCAGGGCTTGCGCAGCGACATCCACAGCCCGTCGATGAGCGCGGAGGAGTGCACGGCGCACGCAGTCCTCGACCACCACGCGAACGCACGATCGCGCGACAGGCTGGGCACCGCCAACGACGGCGCCGGCGACACGAGCGATGACCCGTTCACTCACGGCTGCGTGCGGGCTAGCCGCATGCGCACGCGCACATCCATGCGTTGGTGCGCGTGTGCTTCCAAAGTGCAGACGACGATGTCCTGAAGGAGAATTCCATGAAGAAAGCCACGAACCAGGGAGCCCCGATTAGGTGGGCAAGATAAAAGGGCCGGCACGTGACCGGTCGGAGAGCCAGTCTGCACGAGGGTCTGGCGCGGCACGGCACTTCGCGCCCCCCGTGCCGCGCGGCGATGCATTGCCGCATGGCCTCGATCGCCCGCGCGTGCCGCCTGCAATGCGTGCGCTATATCGCGGTGCGAAGGACGTCGCCGCGAAACGAAGACCGCTTCCCCGTCCGCCTGAGCGGTCTGCAGCGCTCCATCTCGCAAGAAAGAAAGGCGAGCGCGTGACGCAGGCATGGCTAGTCAGCGCCTGTTTCGAAGGCTGAGCGTGTCGTGATCAGGCCACGCGCGTGTCGCTCGGGCGGTAGTTGCTGTTCCAGACGCAATAGCACGAGGCTAGGTCCGCAAAGTGAAGGTCACGAAAAGGTACGTCGCGGCCTGCGCGCCGATGGCCTCGACGCCAAACTCGATGGAGGCGCCCAGCAGTAGCGAATCACCCGCGCTCAGCTCAACCACCTGGTCGCCAATGCGGCACGCGAGCCGTCCGGCCAGGGTGTACACGAATTGGACTTTTGCCTGCTGGGATGATGCCCCGAATGTCTCGGCCTCGGGGCCGAGTCTTACGAGCCAGGGCTCGATGCACAAGTTCCCTGAGCGCAACTGGCCGAGCATTTGGCGACAGTGCTCTGCCACCTCGCCTGTATGCTGCACGTGGGTGCCCATACCTGCGGGGACGTGACAGAAGGTACTGCGGCCAGACGGTTGGACAAACAGGCGCGCGAGGCCGACGCCCAGGCCGACGGCGATGCGTTCAAGCGTCTCGACGGAGGCGCAGACCAGACCGCGCTCGATGCGCGAGAGCATGGAGCGGGAGATGCCCGCGTTTGCGGCAAGCTTGCCGGCGGAGGCACCGCTGCAAAGACGCAGCGCGCGCACTTGCTGCCCGACCAACTCAGCGCTGGCGCTGCGCGGCTCAGACAGCGGTAATTGGCGCCGGCGCGCCACGGCCAAGGCGAGCGATGCCGGCAGCTTAAGGGGGCGCGGAGTTGGCAGCGGCGAGGCGACCTGTCTTTGGCGCATGGGGCAACACCGATAGGATGGTAACTATATACAGGGTAACTATATCCCGTGGTGCCTTATGCCGGCAAGATTGACCATATCGGCATGGTGAATACTGTCTCTGCCGACAAGCAGAAGGTGCCCGAGCTGGTGGTGTTCGGGGAGAGCGTGCGTCGCCACCGCAAGGCGCTGGGCTACTCGCAGGAGGCCTTCGGCGATGCCTGTGGAATCGACCGGAGCTACATGGGCGGCATTGAGCGTGGAGAGCACAACCTTGCACTAATTAACATCCTCAAGATCATTGCGGCGCTGGGCCTACAGCCTTCGGAGTTCTTCCAGGCGTTGGACCGCCCAAAGAAAAAAAGCAAGTCCTCCTGATGCCAGTTGTGCGTGCGCGAAACGTTCGGGTCCGCCTGGAGCCACTCGGCGGATTCGACGACCATCAATAAGTGGAAGAAGGTTGGCCTCGTGCAGGAAGTGCCATTCGCGAATCTCGCCGCGACTGCCGCACACGGCGCAGAAGCAGCCGCAGTGATCCGCGGCGGTTGCTCAACCAGCGGAGTGACCGGCTTTGCGTAGTTCAGCGACGTAGGGGGAATTTGCCGTAGTGACGAGCAACACAAACAACTGTCGAGTTCTTGCTGCTGGGCTGAAATTCCGCCGGATCTGACGCTCCGACCAGGAAGGTCTCGACGGGCCGGCTAGGGGACTTCGTCGCACACGTGGTCGGTCCAACGGTCATCAGACGCGTTGCTACGCTGGTTGCACATCGCGCTCCCTTTGTCGATGAGCAAAGTTCCTGAATGCGAGTTCGAGTGCCATCAGGCACTTGCGCACCAACTGTGATGGGGCGCACGCCTTCGCCGGTCAAAGCAGGTGCGTTTGTGCGCTCGCGGTCAAAGTTGTTGACCTGGTCGATCACGTCGAGCGACTGCAATCGCGAAACCGCGTACAGCCGGTTAGGGCCTATCTCAATCCGTCAGGATCGACCGCTATCCGGCAGCTCCGCAGCCCAATCCGGTCAACCGAAGCGACGAATTCGCTGCCAGAAAGCGGTCCCTCAATGTCGTGTCATCTTCCGGGATCATTCGAGCTACCGAGAGGTGGACCAGTGGCTGGCCGAATCCGCACGCCTTG
>NZ_JBIXJS010000016.1:0-60655 GCF_052871435.1 Variovorax sp. LARHSF232
TGCCGGGCGACAACGTGTCGATCACCGTCAAGCTGATCGCTCCGATCGCCATGGAAGAGGGCCTGCGCTTCGCCATCCGCGAAGGTGGCCGCACCGTGGGTTCGGGCGTCGTGGCCAAGATCCTCGCTTAAGTCAAGGGATCGAAGGGGTATAGCTCAATTGGCAGAGCGTCGGTCTCCAAAACCGAAGGTTGTAGGTTCGATTCCTACTGCCCCTGCCACCTGAGGGTGGCCCCAAAAACGAGCCCGTCACGCGTGACGGGCTTCGGCGTCTGAAGAAGGCGCATGGAATTGAAGGCCGAACAGGCCGCAGGAATATTTGCCCAAGATGGCTTCTACTCAAATCGAAACCGTGAGCACCACTGCAGACAAGGCCAAGCTGGCCGCGGCTGTCGTGCTGGCGGTGGGCGCCATCGTGGCGTTCTACTTGCTGTCGCGCCATGGTGGCGTGGTGCAGTGGATTGCGCTGCTGGTCGGCCTGGCTGCGGCTGTTGGCGCTTTTGCCGCGTCCGAGCATGGCCGCCAGCTGCTGGCCTTTGGGCGCGATTCGTGGCGCGAGGTCAAGAAGGTCGTGTGGCCAACCCGCAAGGAAGCCATGCAGATGACGGGCTACGTGTTCGCCTTCGTCGTCATCATGTCCATCTTCCTCTGGCTCACCGACAAAACGCTGGAATGGGTGTTTTTTGACCTCATCCTGGGCTGGAGAAAATAATGACCGACGCGGTTGAAACGACAACATCGCCGATCCTGGCGCCCGCCGCCAACCCCGACCTTCGCTGGTACGTGGTGCATGCCTATTCGGGCATGGAAAAGGCCGTGGAACGCAACATCATCGAGCGCATCAACCGCGCCGGCATGCAGGACAAGTTCGGCCGCATCCTGGTCCCGACCGAGGAAGTGGTCGAGATCAAGAATGGCCAGAAGCGCACCACGGAGCGCCGCTTCTTCCCGGGCTACGTGCTGGTCGAGATGATCATGGACGATGAGAGCTGGCACCTGGTGAAGCACACCAACAAGGTGACCGGCTTCGTCGGTGGTGCCAAGAACCGCCCGGCCCCGATCTCGCAAAAGGAAGTCGAGGACATCGTCAGCCAGATGCAGCAGGGCACCGAGAAGCCCCGCCACAAGGTGGAGTTTGTCGTCGGCGAATTCGTGCGCGTCAAGGAAGGCCCGTTCACCGACTTCAACGGCACCGTCGAGGAAGTCAATTACGAGAAGAACAAGGTGCGCGTGTCCGTGATGATCTTCGGTCGCGCCACCCCGGTCGAACTCGAGTTCGCTCAGGTCGAGAAAACCTGAGGCATTGCGGGACAGACCACGCGAAGCGTGCTCTGTCCTCAACTGATTAAGTGGGCTGCGCGTTGTCCGACTCGCGCGCGGCCTTGACAGAAGAAGAGTCGTTCAACCCCGGGGAGCCACGGCATCGTTCGTGGCGCTATCACCCGCAAGGAGTAAGTCATGGCGAAAAAAATCGTCGGCTTCATCAAGCTGCAAGTGCCAGCTGGTAAGGCCAACCCGTCCCCGCCGATCGGCCCAGCACTGGGTCAGCGCGGTCTGAACATCATGGAGTTCTGCAAGGCGTTCAACGCGCAGACCCAGGGCGTCGAGCCCGGTCTGCCGCTGCCGGTGGTCATCACCGCGTTCGCTGACAAGAGCTTCACCTTCATCATCAAGACGCCGCCGGCGATCACCTTGATCAAGAAGGCCATCAAGCTGGACAAGGGCTCGGCCCGTCCGCACACCGACAAGGTCGGCAAGATCACGCGCGCCCAGCTCGAAGAGATCGCCAAGACCAAGATGAAGGACCTGACCGCTGCCGATCTGGACGCCGCGGTTCGCACCATCGCCGGCTCGGCCCGCTCGATGGGCGTGAATGTGGAGGGCGTGTAAATGGCCAAGATCACCAAGAAGCAAAAGGCCCAGGTCGGCAAGGTCGACAGCAACAAGCTGTACCCGCTGACCGACGCCATCGGCATCGTCAAGGAAGCCGCCACCGCCAAGTTCGATGAATCCATCGACGTGGCCGTGCAGCTGGGCATCGACGCCAAGAAGTCCGACCAGGTCGTGCGTGGCGCCGTCGTGCTGCCCAACGGCACCGGCAAGACCAAGCGCGTCGCCGTGTTCGCCCAAGGCGCCAAGGCCGAGGAAGCCAAGGCTGCCGGCGCCGACATCGTCGGCATGGACGACCTGGCTGCCATGGTCAAGGCGGGCGACATGCCCTTCGACATCGTGATCGCCGCCCCCGACGCCATGCGCGTCGTCGGTACCCTGGGTCAGATCCTGGGCCCGCGCGGCCTGATGCCGAACCCGAAGGTCGGCACCGTGACCCCGGACGTGGCCACCGCCGTCAAGAACGCCAAGGCTGGCCAGGTCCAGTTCCGCGTCGACAAGGCCGGCATCATCCACGGCACGATCGGCCGTCGCTCGTTCGACACCGACAAGCTGCAAGGCAACCTGGCCGCTCTGATCGAAGCGCTGGTCAAGGCCAAGCCGGCATCGAGCAAGGGCGTGTTCCTGCGCAAGGTGGCGGTGTCGTCGACGATGGGTGTGGGCGTGCGCGTCGACATCCAGTCGATTGCCCAGGCCTGATGCAAAGAATGCACCGCACCTCGGCCGCAAGCTGAGGGGCGGTGATGTGGTGGGTCGTCGCGGCAAGCAATGCGCGACGGGCCATCCAAGACCGCTGGCGTGCAGCCTCATCGCTGCACTTAATCACCGAAAGGTGGCCAGCGCAGATGGCGACCCCACTGCAAGAGATCTCTTTTGGATTTCGAAACAGTTGGTCGCTGCATGAAGCGCGCTCTCGAGGCCTCAAAGCCGAAGAGCGCTTTTAAAGGAGTAGACCTTGAGTCTGAATCGCAGTGAGAAAGAAGCGGTCATTTCCGAAGTGACCAGCCTCGCCGCAAAAGCTCAAACGCTCGTGATGGCGGAATACCGTGGCATCACGGTGGCCGACATGACCCGTCTGCGCAACGATGCCCGTGCCAAGGGTGTGAGCCTGAGTGTTCTGAAGAACACCCTGGCCCGCCGTGCCGTGGCTGGTAGCGCATTCGAAGTCATCGGCGACCAGATGACCGGCCCGCTGATCTACGGCTTCTCCGAAGATGCTGTGGCCGCCGCCAAGGTGGTGGCCGATTTCGCGAAGACCAACGACAAGCTGGTCATTCGCGGCGGCGCCTTCGGTGGCAAGGCCCTGGACGTCGACGGCGTGAAGCAACTGGCCAACATTCCTACTAAGGAAGTTCTGCTGGCACAGCTGCTGGGCTTGATGCAGTCCCCCATTTCCCGCACCGCCCGCGTTCTCGCGGCACTCGCGGAAAAGCGTGGTGGCGGCGAAGCACAAGAAGCGGCTCCGGCCGATCAAGCCGCTTGAGCTTGAGATTACGAAATTCATCCCAATTGTTAGGAATCCAAAATGGCATTCGATAAAGACGCATTTTTGACCGCGCTGGACAGCATGACGGTCATGGAACTCAACGACCTGGTCAAGGCCATCGAAGAGAAGTTTGGCGTGAGCGCCGCAGCCATGTCCGCTCCGGCCGCCGCCGGTGGCGCCGCTGCCGCTGTGGTCGAAGAGAAGACCGAATTCAACGTCATGCTGATGGAAGCTGGCGCGAACAAGGTCGGCGCCATCAAGGCCGTCCGTGAAATCACGGGCCTGGGCCTGAAGGAAGCCAAGGACCTGGTGGAAGCCGCTCCCAAGGCCGTCAAGGAAGGCCTGTCGAAGGCTGACGCTGAAGCCGCCAAGAAGAAGCTGGAAGATGCCGGCGCGAAGGTTGAGTTGAAGTAATTCAACTCGTCCGATAGGGCTGGAGGTGCTTGTAAAAGCCCTCCAGCCTTTGCCGCTTTCAGAGCGCACCCAAAAGCCGCAGAAGTTTTGCGGTTTTTGAGTGTCTTCTGATCCCGACTGCAGAAGACCCCTTGGTTCGGGCGACGTGCAATGCGTCGCCGTCCGCCATCGGCTGGTAGTGGCCAGCCGCCAAGCAGCGCGCAAGCGCTGATGACAAGTCGCGCTAGACATCAAGCCCGGAGCTCTCATGGCCCAAACGTCCACGTACAGTTACACCGAACGCAAGCGCATCCGAAAAAGTTTCGGCAGCCGCGACAGCGTTGTTGAAATCCCCTACCTGCTGCAGATGCAGAAAGACGCGTACACCGCGTTCCTGCAAGCAGGCGTTGCGCCGAAAAAACGCACCGTAGAAGGTCTGCAGGCCGCCTTCGATGCCGCCTTCCCGATCGTCTCGCACAACGGCTTCGTGGAAATGAAGTTCCTCGAGTACAACCTGGCCAAGCCGGCCTTCGATGTGCGCGAGTGCCAGACCCGTGGCCTCACCTTCGCCTCGGCCGTGCGCGCCAAGGTGCAGCTGATCATCTATGACCGCGAGTCCTCGACGCCGCAGTCCAAGGTGGTCAAGGAAGTGAAGGAACAAGAGGTCTACATGGGCGAAGTGCCGCTCATGACGGACAAGGGCTCCTTCATCATCAACGGCACCGAGCGCGTGATCGTCTCGCAGCTGCACCGCTCGCCGGGCGTGTTCTTCGAGCACGACAAGGGCAAGACCCACAGCTCCGGGAAGCTGTTGTTCTCCGCTCGAGTGATCCCCTACCGCGGCTCCTGGCTGGACTTCGAGTTCGACCCGAAGGACATGCTGTACTTCCGCGTCGACCGCCGCCGCAAGATGCCGGTCACGATCCTGCTGAAGGCCATCGGCCTGAACCCGGAATCGATCCTGGCGAACTTCTTCGTCAACGACAACTTCCGCCTGATGGACAGCGGCGCGCAGATGGAGCTGGTCTCCGAGCGCCTGCGCGGCGAAGTCGCGCGCTTCGACATCACCGACAAGTCGGGCAAGGTGGTCGTGGCCAAGGACAAGCGCGTCACCGCGCGCCACACCCGCGACCTGGAGCAGTCGGGCACCACGCACATCAGCGTGCCGGAAGACTTCCTGGTCGGCCGCGTGCTGGCCCGCAACATCGTCGACCCGGATTCGGGCGAGATCCTGGCCAAGGCCAACGACGAGCTGACCGAGGCCCTCCTCAAGAAGCTGCGCGCCGCCGGCGTGCTCGACATCCAGTGCATCTACACGAATGAGCTGGACCAGGGCGCCTACATCTCGCAGACTCTGCGCATCGACGAAACGGTGGACGAGTTCGCCGCCCGCGTGGCCATCTACCGCATGATGCGCCCCGGCGAGCCGCCGACGGAAGACGCGGTGCAGGCCCTGTTCCAGCGCCTGTTCTACAACCCGGATACCTACGACCTGTCGCGCGTCGGCCGCATGAAGTTCAACGCCAAGGTTGGCCGCGACGAAGCGACCGGCCCGATGGTGCTGACCAACGAGGACATCCTCGCCGTGGTCAAGATCCTGGTTGACCTGCGCAATGGCCGCGGTGAAGTCGACGACATCGACCACCTGGGCAACCGCCGCGTGCGTTGCGTCGGCGAACTGGCCGAGAACCAGTACCGCACCGGCCTGGCTCGTATCGAGAAGGCCGTGAAGGAGCGTCTGGGCCAGGCCGAGCAAGAGCCGCTGATGCCGCATGACCTGATCAACAGCAAGCCGATCTCGGCTGCACTGAAGGAATTCTTCGGTGCCTCGCAGCTGTCGCAGTTCATGGACCAGACCAACCCGCTTTCGGAAATCACCCACAAGCGCCGCGTGTCGGCTCTTGGCCCGGGTGGTCTGACGCGCGAGCGCGCCGGCTTCGAAGTGCGTGACGTGCACGTGACCCACTACGGCCGCGTCTGCCCGATCGAAACGCCTGAAGGCCCGAACATCGGTCTGATCAACTCGCTGGCCCTGTACGCCCGCCTGAACGAATACGGCTTCATCGAGACGCCGTACCGCCGCGTGGTCGACAGCAAGGTCACGATGGACATCGACTACCTGTCGGCCATCGAAGAAGGCAAGTACGTCATCGCGCAGGCCAATGCGGCTCTGGACAAGGACGGCCGCCTGACCGGCGATCTGGTGTCGGCACGCGAAAAGGGCGAATCGATCCTGGTGGGTGCCGAGCGCATCCAGTACATGGACGTGTCGCCCGCGCAGATCGTGTCGGTGGCTGCCTCGCTGGTGCCCTTCCTGGAGCACGACGACGCCAACCGCGCGCTGATGGGCGCCAACATGCAGCGCCAGGCTGTGCCGGTGCTGCGTCCGGAAAAGCCTTTCGTCGGTACCGGCATCGAGCGCGTCTCGGCTGTCGACTCGGGCACCGTGGTCACCGCCACGCGCGGCGGCGTGGTCGACTATGTCGATGCCACCCGCATCGTGGTGCGCGTGAACGACGCCGAAGCGCAAGCCGGCGAAGTGGGCGTGGACATCTACAACCTGATCAAGTATCAGCGTTCCAACCAGAACACCAACATCCACCAGCGTCCGATCGTCAAGCGCGGCGACAAGATCGCCAAGGGTGACGTGGTGGCCGACGGCGCATCGACCGACCTGGGCGAACTCGCCCTGGGCCAGAACATGCTGATCGGCTTCATGCCCTGGAACGGCTACAACTTCGAAGACTCGATCCTGATCTCCGAACGCGTGGTGGCCGACGACCGCTACACCTCGATCCACATCGAGGAGCTGGTGGTGATGGCGCGCGACACCAAGCTGGGCGCCGAAGAAATCACCCGCGACATCCCGAACCTGGCCGAGCAGCAGCTCAACCGCCTGGACGAGTCCGGCATCATCTACGTCGGCGCCGAAGTGCAGCCCGGCGACACGCTGGTGGGCAAGGTCACGCCGAAGGGCGAGACCACGCTGACGCCTGAAGAGAAGCTGCTGCGCGCCATCTTCGGCGAGAAGGCTTCCGACGTGAAGGACACCTCGCTGCGTGTCGACCAGGGCTCGCAAGGCACCGTGATCGACGTGCAGGTGTTCACCCGCGAAGGCATCCAGCGCGACAAGCGCGCCCAGCAGATCATCGATGACGAGCTGAAGCGCTTCCGCCTGGACCTGAACGACCAGCTGCGCATCGTCGAGGCCGACGCCTTCGACCGTATCGAGAAGCTGCTGACCGGCAAGGTCGCCAACGGCGGCCCGAACAAGCTGGCCAAGGGCACCAAGCTGGACAAGGCCTACCTCAGCTCGATCGAGAAGTTCCACTGGTTCGACATCCGCCCGGCGGAAGACGAAGTGGCTTCGCAGCTCGAGTCGATCAAGAACTCGCTGGAGCAGACCCGCCACAGCTTCGACCTGGCTTTCGAAGAAAAGCGCAAGAAGCTCACGCAAGGCGACGAGCTGCCCGCGGGCGTGCTCAAGATGGTCAAGGTCTACCTGGCCGTCAAGCGCCGCCTGCAGCCCGGCGACAAGATGGCCGGCCGCCACGGCAACAAGGGTGTGGTGTCCAAGATCGTTCCGGTCGAAGACATGCCCCACATGGCCGACGGCACGCCGTGCGACATCTGCCTGAACCCGCTGGGCGTGCCCTCGCGGATGAACGTGGGCCAGGTTCTGGAAGTGCACCTGGGCTGGGCCGGCAAGGGCATCGGCCAGCGCATCGGCGACATGCTGCAGCAAGAGGCCAAGGCGGCCGAGCTGCGCAAGTTCTTCGACGAGTTCTACAACAGCACCGGCCGCAAGGAAGACCTGACGAAGTTCAGCGACACCGAGATCGTCGAGATGGCGCACAACCTGTCGACCGGCGTGCCCTTCGCAACGCCCGTGTTCGATGGTGCCTCGGAAGACGAAATCCGCGCCATGCTGAAGCTGGCCTTCCCGGACGACATCGCCAAGCTCAAGGGCTTGACCGACACGCGTACCCAGGCCTACCTGTTCGACGGCCGCACCGGCGAGCAGTTCGAGCGCCCCGTCACCGTCGGCTACATGCACTTCCTGAAGCTGCACCACCTGGTGGACGACAAGATGCACGCCCGCTCGACCGGACCGTACTCGCTCGTGACCCAGCAGCCGCTGGGCGGCAAGGCGCAGTTCGGCGGCCAGCGCTTCGGTGAAATGGAAGTGTGGGCGCTGGAAGCCTACGGCGCTGCCTACGTGCTGCAGGAAATGCTGACCGTGAAGTCCGACGACGTTCAGGGCCGTACCAAGGTGTACGAGTCGATCGTCAAGGGCGAACACGCCATCGAAGCCGGCATGCCGGAATCGTTCAATGTGCTGGTCAAGGAAATTCGTTCCCTGGGCCTGGACATCGAATTGGAACGTTCTTAATTCAAGGGGATAGGTTCTATGAAGTCACTACTCGACCTGTTCAAGCAATTCACGCCGGATGAGCATTTCGATGCCATCAAGATCGGCATGGCTTCGCCCGAGAAGATCCGTTCGTGGTCTTTCGGCGAAGTGAAGAAGCCCGAGACGATCAACTATCGCACCTTCAAGCCCGAACGCGACGGCCTGTTCTGCGCCAAGATCTTCGGCCCCATCAAGGACTACGAGTGCCTGTGCGGCAAGTACAAGCGCCTGAAGCACCGCGGCGTGATCTGCGAGAAGTGCGGCGTTGAAGTCACGCAGACCAAGGTGCGCCGCGAGCGCATGGGCCACATCGACCTGGCCGCGCCCTGCGCCCACATCTGGTTCCTGAAGTCGCTGCCGTCGCGTCTGGGCCTGGTGCTCGACATGACGCTGCGCGACATCGAGCGCGTGCTGTACTTCGAAGCCTACGTCGTCACCGACCCCGGCATGACCCCGCTGAAGAAGTTCAGCATCATGTCCGAGGACGATTTCGACGCCAAGCGCAAGGAATACGGCGACGAGTTCATCGCCAAGATGGGCGCTGAAGGCATCAAGGATCTGCTGGAAGGCATCGAGCTCGACACCGAGATCGAGAAGCTGCGCGGCGACCTGACCGGCTCCGAAGTCAAGGTCAAGAAGAACTCCAAGCGCCTGAAGGTGCTGGAGGCCTTCCGCAAGTCGGGCATCAAGCCCAACTGGATGGTGCTGGACGTGTTGCCCGTGCTGCCGCCGGACCTGCGTCCGCTGGTGCCGCTGGACGGCGGCCGCTTCGCGACCTCCGACCTGAACGACCTGTACCGGCGCGTCATCAACCGCAACTCGCGCCTGCGCCGCCTGCTGGAGCTGAAGGCTCCGGAAATCATCGCGCGCAATGAAAAGCGGATGCTGCAAGAGGCGGTCGACTCGCTGCTGGACAACGGCCGCCGTGGCAAGGCCATGACGGGCGCCAACAAGCGCGCGCTGAAGTCGCTGGCCGACATGATCAAGGGCAAGAGCGGCCGCTTCCGCCAGAACCTGCTGGGCAAGCGCGTCGACTACTCGGGCCGTTCGGTCATCGTGGTCGGCCCGACGCTCAAGCTGCATCAATGCGGCCTGCCCAAGCTGATGGCGCTCGAGCTGTTCAAGCCCTTCATCTTCTCGCGCCTGGAAGCCATGGGCATCGCCACCACCATCAAGGCGGCGAAGAAGGAAGTCGAATCCGGCACGCCGGTGGTGTGGGACATCCTTGAGGAAGTGATCAAGGAACACCCGGTGATGCTGAACCGTGCACCGACGCTGCACCGCCTGGGCATCCAGGCCTTCGAGCCGATCCTGATCGAAGGCAAGGCGATCCAGCTGCACCCGCTGGTTTGCGCGGCCTTCAACGCCGACTTCGACGGCGACCAGATGGCTGTTCACGTGCCGCTGTCGGTGGAAGCGCAGATGGAAGCCCGCACGCTGATGCTGGCCTCCAACAACGTGCTGTTCCCGGCCTCGGGCGAGCCTTCCATCGTTCCTTCGCAGGACGTGGTGCTGGGCCTGTACTACACGACCCGTGACCGCATCAACGGCAAGGGCGAAGGCCTGATCTTCTCCGACATCGGTGAAGTGCAGCGCGCGCTGGACGCCAGCGTGGTCGAGTTGACCTCGAAGGTCGCCGTGCGCATCACCGAGTGGAACAAGAACAAGGAAACGGGCGAATTCGAGCCCTCGACCTCGCTCGTGGACACCACCGTCGGCCGCGCCCTGCTGTCCGAGATCCTGCCCAAGGGCCTGGCCTTCTCGAACATCAACAAGGCGCTGAAGAAGAAGGAAATCTCCAAGCTCATCAACGCGTCCTTCCGCAAGTGCGGCCTGAAGGAAACGGTGGTGTTCGCCGACAAGCTGCTGCAAAACGGCTTCCGCCTGGCCACCAAGGCCGGCATCTCGATCGCCATCGACGACATGCTGGTGCCGGCCGAGAAGCACCAGATCATCGACGCCGCTTCCAAGGAAGTGAAGGAGATCGAGCAGCAGTACGTCTCCGGCCTGGTGACGTCCGGCGAACGCTACAACAAGGTGGTGGACATCTGGGGCAAGGCGGGCGACGCCGTGTCCAAGGTGATGATGGCCAAGCTGTCCAAGCAGAAGGTCATCGACCGCCACGGCAAGGAAGTGGAGCAGGAGTCCTTCAACTCCATCTACATGATGGCCGACTCGGGCGCCCGCGGTTCCGCCGCGCAGATCCGCCAGGTGGCCGGCATGCGGGGCCTGATGGCCAAGCCGGACGGCTCGATCATCGAGACGCCGATTACCGCGAACTTCCGCGAAGGTCTGAACGTGCTGGAGTACTTCATCTCCACCCACGGTGCCCGTAAGGGTCTGGCCGACACGGCGCTGAAGACCGCGAACTCGGGTTACCTGACGCGCCGTCTGGTCGACGTGACGCAGGATCTGGTCGTGACCGAGCAGGATTGCGGCACGCACGGCGGCTACTTGATGCGAGCGATCGTCGAAGGCGGCGAAGTGATCGAGTCGCTGCGCGACCGTATCCTGGGGCGTACCGCGGCCGACGACGTGCTGCACCCGGAAAACCGCTCGGTGCTGCTCAAGGCCGGCGAGATGTTCGACGAAGACAACATCGAAGAACTCGAAGCGCAAGGCGTCGACGAGGTACGCGTGCGCACCGCGCTGACCTGCGAGACGCGCTACGGCATCTGCGCCAAGTGCTATGGCCGCGACCTCGGCCGCGGTGGCCTGATCAACATCGGCGAAGCCGTCGGTGTGATCGCCGCCCAGTCGATCGGCGAGCCCGGCACGCAGCTGACCATGCGTACCTTCCACATCGGGGGTGCGGCGTCGCGTGCGGCCATCGCCTCGAGCGTTGAAGCCAAGAGCAACGGCGTGATCGGCTTCAACGCCACCATGCGCTACGTGACCAACTCCAAGGGCGAGCTGGTGGTGATCGCGCGTTCGGGCGAGATCGTCATTCATGACGAGCACGGCCGCGAGCGCGAGCGCCACAAGGTGCCTTACGGCGCGACGCTGACGGTGAAGGCCGACCAGCAGATCAAGGCTGGCCAGATCCTGGCCAACTGGGATCCGCTGACCCGCCCCATCATCACCGAGTTCGCCGGCAAGACCCTGTTCGAGAACGTCGAGGAAGGCCTCACGGTTGCCAAGCAGGTGGACGAAGTCACCGGCCTGTCGACCCTGGTCGTGATCGATCCGAAGCGCCGCGGCGCGACCAAGGTCGTGCGTCCGCAAGTGAAGCTGATCGACGCTTCGGGCAACGAAGTGAAGATCCCCGGCACCGATCACTCGGTGACGATCGGCTTCCCGATCGGTGCGCTGGTCCAGATCCGCGACGGTCAGGACGTGGGCCCCGGCGAAGTGCTGGCCCGCATCCCGGTCGAAGGCCAGAAGACGCGAGACATCACCGGCGGTCTGCCGCGTGTGGCCGAGCTCTTCGAAGCCCGTTCGCCCAAGGACAAGGGCATGCTGGCCGAAATGACCGGTACCGTGTCCTTCGGCAAGGAGACCAAGGGCAAGATCCGCCTGCAGATCACCGATCCCGAAGGCAAGGTCTGGGAAGACCTCGTGCCCAAGGAAAAGAACATCCTGGTGCACGAAGGCCAGGTGGTGAACAAGGGCGAAACCGTGGTCGACGGCCCGGCCGATCCGCAGGACATCCTGCGCCTCTTGGGCTCGGAAGAACTCGCGCGCTACATCGTCGATGAAGTGCAGGACGTGTACCGCTTGCAGGGCGTGAAGATCAACGACAAGCACATCGAGGTGATCGTTCGCCAGATGCTGCGCCGCGTCGTGGTCGAAAGCGCCGGCGAGTCGAACTACATCGTCGGCGAGCAGGTCGAGCGTTCGGAGATGCTCAACACCAACGACGCCCTGCGCAAGGACGACAAGATCCCCGCGACCTTCACCAACCTGCTGCTGGGCATCACCAAGGCCTCGCTGTCGACCGACTCGTTCATCTCCGCGGCTTCCTTCCAGGAAACCACGCGCGTGCTGACCGAAGCGGCGATCATGGGCAAGCGCGACGAGCTGCGCGGCCTGAAGGAAAACGTCATCGTCGGCCGCCTGATCCCCGCGGGCACCGGCATGGCTTACCACCAGGCACGCAAGGCCAAGGACCTGATGGACGAGGCCGAGCGCCGCGCCATCGCCGACGCCGAAGCCGCCGAATTGGGCGCCATGGCATCCGCCACCACCGATGACGCCGGTGACGGCGCCAGCACGGCGGACGCCAGCGAAGGCGCGGCGACCGAGTAAGGGCGCACGCTTCGTTGCGGCCCATGACCGGCCCCATGCGCCCCCCTGCCGCCCGCGGCCGGGGGGCGCTTTTTGTTTCCGGCGCCGCCGAGGAGGGTGCAGTTAGATGAGCACCTTGCCCGAATCGATCTCCTGGTGGATCGGCGGCGCGCTGCTGCTGTTCTGGTTTGTCGGCGCGCACAACCGCCTGGTACGGCTGCGCTCTGCGGCCCTCGTCGCCTATGCCGCGCTCGATGCGGCGCTGGGCAAGCAGCTCGACTACGTGCAGGCGCGCAGCACGCGCGCGCTGGCCATCAGCGGCGTTGCCAGGCGCGATGCCGCGGCCGAGAGCTCGCTGCTGTCCTCGGTGGCGCAGCTGTCGGCCATGCTGGCCGTGACCCGGCTGCGTCCGCTGGAGCCCTCGCGCATTGCCGCGCTGGGCACGGCCTTGCATGTCATGCTCAACGCCTGGGAGCGCGTCTATCCCGGCGAGGTGCTGAGTTTCGATGCCGAAGGCACGCTGTCGATGCCTGCGCCTTTGCCGGGCGAGGCGCCAGTGCCGGCGCTGCCGGCCGCCTCGCAATTTGCCTGGCCCGAACCCTCGGCCGCCGCGGAAATCGCGCGCGGCCAGTTCAACCAGGCGGTGCTTGCATACAACCATGCGATCGGCCAGTTCCCAGCGCTGATCGTGGCCTGGGCATTCCGCTTGCGTCGGGCCTCCGCGCTCGTCTGACTTTTTTTTCCCGCGGCCAGCCCGGCGAGAGGCTGGCCCTATCAGCCTTACCATCGCCTTCAAGTTGGCCTCTTCTTCCGATCACCATTCCCCCCCGAATTCCGACACGGTCCCGCATGAGCAGCCGCCGCTGTGGCGCCAGTTGCAGCAGTGCGCCGCCGTGCTGGCCGCGGTGCGCGCCGGCACATCCGGCGCCGTTGCCTTCGACGCGGTCGATCCGGTGCTGCGGCCGGGCGTGCAGGCCCTTGGTTTCCAGGTGCTGCGCTGGCTGGGCCGTGCCGAGGCATTGCGCCGCCAGTTGGCGCGCCGCACACCGCCGCCGGCGGCCGATGCCCTGCTTTGCAGTGCCCTGGCCCTGGCCTGGCAGCCGGAAATCGCGCCTTATGAGCCCTTCACCCTGGTCGACCAGGCAGTGGAGGCCGCCAAGCGCGACGGCGGCATGCGGGCCCAGGCCAGCTTCATCAATGCCTGCCTGCGCCGCTTCTTGCGTGAGCGCGAGGCGCTGGTGGCAGCCACCGAGCGCGAGCCCGTGTCCCAGTGGAACCATCCGCGCTGGTGGATCGAGCGGCTCAAGCACGACCATCCGCGCGCCTGGCAGAAGGTGCTGACGGCCGACAACGCGCAGGCCCCGATGACCTTGCGCGTCAATCGGCGCAGGACGAGCGTGGGCGAATACCTGCAAGCCCTCGAGCTGGCCGGCCATCCGGCGGTTGCGGTGGGTGCCAGTGGCGTGCAACTGGAACGCGCCCGCCCAGTGCGCCAGCTGCCCGGCTTCGACACCGGCGACTTCTCGGTGCAGGATGCTGCCGCCCAATTGGCGGCCCCGCTGCTGCTCGACGGCCTGGCCGCGCCCGCGGCCGGCGTTGGCCCGCTGCGGGTGCTCGACGCCTGCGCCGCCCCTGGCGGCAAGACCGCGCATTTGCTGGAACATGCCGGCCAGCAGCCGATCGAGGTGACCGCCCTGGAGGTCGATGCCGCGCGCAGCCGCCGCATCGACGAGACCTTGGCGCGCCTGGGCCTGGCGGCACAGGTGATCGTGGCCGACGCCTCGCGCCCGTCGCAGTGGTGGGACGGCCAGCCCTTCGACGCCATCCTGCTGGACGCGCCTTGCACCGCCTCGGGCATCGTGCGCCGCCATCCGGACGTGCGTTGGCTGCGGCGCGAAAGCGATGTGGAACAGCTGGCGGTGCAGCAAGCCACCCTGCTGGCAGCGCTCTGGCCACTGGTCAAAGCAGGCGGCCGCCTTCTCTATTGCACCTGCTCCGTTTTCCGGGACGAGGGAGCGCACCAGATTGATGCGTTTCTTGCACACAACACCGATGCCCGTTTGCTGCCTTCCCCGGGTCATTTGCTGCCGCAAAGCGGGCGGATTGCCGGTGGGCTCCCGGACAATCCCTTGGGTGAGCACGACGGTTTCTTCTACGCCCTGCTGGAAAAGCACCCTGGCTGAGGCTCGCCGGCCGGCTTGGCTGTCCTGGAACCTGACACTCGTCTTGGCGCTGTGGCTGGCCTGCTGGCAGCCCCCGGCGCTTGCCGATGCCGCCAACACCGAGGTCACCCAGCTCAAGCTGGAGCGCGGCGACGACGGGATCTACCTCAGCGCCATGGTCCAGTTCAATCTGCCGACCCTGGTGGAAGAGGTGCTCGAGAAGGGCATTGCCGTCTATTTCGTGGCCGAGGCCGAGGTCTACCGCGAGCGCTGGTACTGGGTCGACACCCGGGTGGCCCAGGTGGCGCGCCACATGCGGCTGGCCTACCAGCCGCTGACGCGCCGCTGGCGCCTGAACGTGTCGCCGGTGCCGATCACCAATGCCGGCTTCGGCGCCTCGGTCGTCCAGAACTTCGATTCGCTCGAGGATGCGCTCGACGCGGTCAAGCGCATCGGCCGCTTGCGCCTGGGCGATGTCTCGGAGATCGGCGACGATCCCGTGCAATCTGTGGTGTTTCGCTTCAGGTTGGATACTTCCCAGTTGCCCCGGCCCTTCCAGATTGGTGTGGTCGGCCAATCCGACTGGAACATTGCCGTCGAGCGCAGCGTGAAGCTTCCCATGGAGAAAAGCAGGTGACTGAACCCCCGCGCGGGCGCGTCCGCGCGCCGGCGACGCCGGCTGCGCGCCGCGCCAAGGCCATGCGCTGGGCCATCGGCGTGGGCGCGGCGCTGGTCACCGCCATCGGCCTGGTGCTGATGTTCCTGTTGGCCCAGGCCACCAACAACCGGGCCCTGTACGAGCGCAACTATGCGCGCCTGTTCGGCATCAACGTGGTGGTGGCGGTGCTCCTGATGCTGGTGATCGGTTGGGTCGCCTTCCGGCTGATCCAGCGGCTGCGCCAGGGCAAGTTCGGCAGCCGCCTTTTGATCAAGCTGGCCGCCATCTTCGCGCTGGTGGGGGTGGTGCCGGGGGTGCTGATTTACGTGGTGTCCTACCAGTTCGTGTCGCGTTCCATCGAAAGCTGGTTCGACGTCAAGGTCGAAGGCGCGCTGGACGCCGGCCTCAACCTGGGCCGGGCCACGCTCGATTCGCTGACGCAGGACCTGTCCAACAAGGCGCGCGCCGCCGGCGCCCAGCTCGAGAACGTGCCCGACGCCAGCGCCGGCCTGACGCTGGAGCGCCTGCGCGAGCAGATGGGCGCCAGCGACGTGGTGCTGTGGACCGGCGGCGGCCAGTTGATTGCGGGCACCGGCACCGCGCGCTTCCAGCTCAGTCCGGCCCGCCCGACGGCGCAGCAGCTGCGGCAGGCGCGCAGCGAGCGTGTGGTGGCGCACATCGAAGGCCTGGACGAGAGCGAGACCGCCCAGGTCGGCACCGGTCCGCCGGCCGCCAGCGTCCGCGCCCTGGCCCTGGTGCGCAGGCCGGGCTTCGATTTGGGCTCCGACACGCGCTTCCTGCAGATCACGGTGCCGCTGCCGCCCGCGGTGGTCGCCAATGCCCTGGCGGTGCAGGAGGCGAACCGCGAATACCAGGAGCGCGCCCTGGCGCGCGGCGGCCTGCTGCGCATGTATATCGGCACCCTGACCCTGAGCCTGTTTCTCGCGGTGTTCGGCGCCGTGCTGCTGGCGGTGCTGTTCGGCAACCAGCTGGCAAGGCCGCTGCTGGTACTGGCCGACGGCGTGCGCCAGGTGGCCGGCGGCGACCTGCGGCCCACCGCCGTGCTGCCCGGCAAGGATGAGCTGGGCGGCCTGACCCGGTCCTTTGCCATGATGACGCAGCAGCTGGCCGATGCCCGCGGCGCCGTCGAGAAGACGGTGGGCGAGCTGGACGCGGCGCGCGCCAACCTGCAGACCATCCTGGACAACCTGACATCGGGCGTGATCGTGCTGGACGAGGCCGGCACCATCATCTCGACCAACCCGGGCGCCACCCGCGTGCTGCGTGCGCCGCTGGCGGCCTACGAAGAACAGAAGCTGTCCGAGGTGCCGGGGCTGGAGGCCTTCGGTCAGAGCGTGCATCAGCAGTTTGCAGAGTTCGAGGTCGAGCACGCGCAGCACGGCCTGGACCATTGGCAGCATGCCTTCGAGCTGCATCCCGGCGGGGGCGGCGGCGGTGCCGACGACACGGTCAACATCGTGGCGCGCGGTGCGGGGCTGCCCGGGCGGGCGCGCCTCCTGGTGTTCGACGACATCTCCGAGATCGTTTCGGCCCAGCGGGCCCAAGCCTGGGGCGAGGTGGCGCGCCGGCTGGCGCACGAGATCAAGAATCCGCTCACCCCGATCCAGCTGTCGGCCGAGCGGCTGGAGCACAAGCTGTCCGGCAAGCTGGCCGGCGTCGAGCAGGCGTTGCTGGCCAAGTCGGTGAAGACCATCGTCGACCAGGTCGACGCCATGAAGCGCCTGGTCAACGAGTTCCGCGACTATGCGCGGCTGCCGGCGGCTGAGCTGAAGCCCGTCGACCTCAATGGCCTGGTGGCCGACGTGCTGCACCTGTACGACAACGAAAGCGGCCATGCGGTGAAGGTGAGCGCCGAGCTCGACCCGCGCTGCAAGCCCATCCGCGGCGACGCCCAGCAGCTGCGCCAGGTCATTCACAACCTGTTGCAGAATGCGCAGGACGCTACCGAGGCGGCGGCCGTGGCCCATCCGCAGGTGCCGCCCAGCCCGGTGCTGGTGCGCACACGCCTGTCGGATTCCGGCGAGCGGGCGCGCTTGACGGTGCAGGACGGCGGCGCCGGCTTTGCCGAGAACATCCTCAAGCGGGCCTTCGAGCCTTATGTCACCACCAAATCCAAGGGCACTGGCCTGGGTCTTGCGGTGGTCAAGAAAATAGCGGATGAGCACGGCGCCCGCATCGAACTTTCCAATCGCGTCCAAGACGGGGCTGTGGTAGGAGCACAAGTCTCGTTATCATTTGCGGTGGCGCCGGAACGGCCTGCCGTTCTCATTCCGCCTTCCGAAGAAAATACCGTCGCCTGAGCGCGCACCTATAAGCATTCATGGCAAACATACTCGTGGTCGACGATGAGCTGGGCATCCGCGACCTGCTCTTCGAAATTCTCAATGATGAGGGCCACAACGTCGAACTGGCCGAAAACGCGGCCGAGGCACGCGCCGCGCGCCAGCGTGCGCGCCCCGATCTGGTTCTGCTCGATATCTGGATGCCCGATACCGACGGCGTCACCCTGCTCAAGGAGTGGTCCACCGCCAACCTCCTGACCATGCCGGTCGTCATGATGAGCGGACACGCCACCATCGACACGGCGGTCGACGCCACCCGCATCGGTGCCTTCGCCTTCCTCGAGAAGCCGATCACCATGCAAAAGCTGCTCAAGGCCGTGGAGCAAGGGCTGGCGCGCGAAAGCGCACGCCGTGCCGCTGCGGCCGTGGTGCCCACCACCAATACCTTTTCGCCGGTGGTCACCACCACGGGCGAAAGCGCGCTGGTTCCGGCGCCGTCGATGTCGCCCCTGCCCGACCCGGGCCCGCAATCGACCCAGAGCTTCGACCTGGACCGTCCGCTGCGCGACGCGCGCGATGGCTTCGAAAAGGCGTACTTCGAGTTCCACCTTGCCATGGAGAACGGCTCCATGACCCGCGTGGCCGAGAAGACCGGCCTGGAGCGCACCCACCTGTACAGAAAGTTGAAGCAGTTGGGCGTCGATCTTTCGAGGGGGCGCAGAAGCGCTGTATAATCGTGGGCTCAACCTGATCCGTCAGGCTTGAGCGTCTCTTAAAAAAAGAAAAAGAGAGAATGGCCCGGTAGCTCAGTTGGTAGAGCAGCGGATTGAAAATCCGCGTGTCGGTGGTTCGATTCCGCCCCAGGCCACCAAATACCAAGCCCCTGATTCACGAAAGCGAGTCAGGGGCTTTTTGTTTTGAACTTTCGGATCATCTTGACGCTAAGGGCGCCTCACGGCCAGCTCGTACGCGTCCTGCAATTCCGCCAGCACAGAGCGTTTCGGGCGCCGCGCGCCCAGATGAAGATGGCGCAGTTCAGTCATGAACGCTTCCCAAAGCCGGGGGCCGCCTGCCTCCAGAAGCTCGGCGCGTATCGATAACTCGGTGCTGGGGTTCGTGTGCCGGCGGCCCCAGGCCGCCATGTTGGCCAGAAGCGGCACCAGCTGGATGGCCGCTTCGGTGAGGCTGTAGATCGCCTTTTGGCGATGTTGCGGATCAGGTTCCTTGGTCAACAGCGCGGCCTCGGTGAGGCGCTTGAGCCGGTCCGCAAGAATGTTCGAGGCGATGCCTTCTTCGCTTTCCGCCAGCAGTGCGCCATAGCTTCGTCTGTTCCCGAACATGACGTCGCGAATGACGATCAGACTCCAACGGTCGCCCAGCAGCTCAAGCGTCAGATTGATCGGGCAGCCTGAGCGCTCCGTTTGCGGCATCTCGGTTCTCTTTTCTCGGAATGAAGGACTTGCATTATGCAAGTGGTATGAGTATGGTGCTGCCACTTGCAATGTGCAATCAGTTGAACGAACAGGTGATCCCGCAATGTCTCTGGTGCTCTATGGCCATCCCTTTTCCTCGTACACGCAGAAAGCCCTGGTCGCGCTGTACGAGAACAACACGCCGTTTGAATTTCGCTGCCTGGGGCCAGACACGCCCGAGCACTCGGCCGATTGGCTGCGGCGGTGGCCGCTGGGCAAGTTCCCGCTGCTGATCGACGGTGGCCGCAGCATTGCCGAGACGAGCATCATCATCGAGTACCTGCAGCTCGCCCATCGCGGTCCGCTGGCATTGCTGCCAAGCGAAGCGATGGCGGCACTGGACGTGCGCTTCCTCGACCGCTTCTTCGACCTCCACGTGATGACTCCGATACAGCATGCTGTTGCCGGGGCGCTGACGGGCGACGCTGGGAAGCGCCAGGACGGCCTCGTGGCCGCGGTGGAGAAGCTCGAGCGCGCATACGCCTGGCTTGAAGGGCATCTGGCCGACAGGCGGCCGTGGGCGGCAGGCAAGGACTTCACGCTCGCGGACTGTGCGGCGGCGCCCTCGCTGTTCTACGCCGACTGGACGCACCGCATCTCCGATGCCTATCCCGTGCTGAAAGCGTATCGCGCGCGTCTGCTGGCGCGCCCCTCGTTCGCCCGGGCCGTCGAGGAGGCCAGACCGTATCGACCGCTCTTCCCACTCGGCGCGCCAGACCGTGATTGAGGCGGTCGTCGACCGCGCACGCCTTGTTCAGCGGCTCGACGGGAAGCTGAACACCGCCCCCTCCCGCACCCCGGCCGACGGCCAGCGCTGCGTGATGGTCTTGCGCTTGGTGTAGAAGCGCACCGCGTCCGGCCCGTACGCATGCAGATCGCCGAACAGCGATCGCTTCCAGCCGCCGAAGGAGTGGTACGCCACGGGCACCGGCAGCGGCACGTTCACGCCGACCATGCCGACCTGGATGTTGTCGCCGAACCAGCGCGCGGCCTCGCCGTCGCGGGTGAAGATGCAGGTGCCGTTGCCGTACTCGTGTGCATCGATCAGGTCCATGGCCTCTTGCAAGGTCTTCACGCGAACCACGCCGAGCACCGGGCCGAAGATCTCTTCTTGATAGATCGACATGCCAGGCTTCACGTCATCGAACAGGCAGGCGCCCAGGTAGTAGCCGCCTTCGTGGCCTTCAACCTGGATGCCGCGCCCGTCCACCACCAGCTTGGCACCAGCGGCCACGCCCGCATCCACAAAAGCCTTCACCTTTTCCCAATGCGGCTGGGTCACCAGCGGCCCCATGTCGTTGCCGTTGTCGGTGCCGGGGCCGACCTTCATCTTGGCGATCTCGGCCTTGAGGCCTTTGACCACCGCATCGGCCGTGGCGTCGCCCACGGCCACCACCAGCGGGATCGCCATGCAGCGCTCGCCGCACGAGCCGTAAGCTGCGCCCATCAGTGCGCTCACCGCGTTCGCAATGTCGGCGTCGGGCATCACCACCGCGTGGTTCTTGGCACCGCCGAGCGCCTGCACGCGCTTGCCGTTCGCGGTGCCCGTCGTGTAGATGTATTCGGCAATCGGCGTGGAGCCAACGAAGCTCACGGCCTTCACGCGCTTGTCTTTCAGCAAGGTGTCGACTGCTTCCTTGTCGCCGTTGACCACGTTCAGCACGCCCGGCGGCAGGCCGGCCTCGAGCGCGAGCTCGGCCATGAACAGGGTGGACGAAGGCGTGCGCTCCGAGGGCTTGAGCACGAAAGTGTTGCCGCAAGCCACCGCCATCGGCCACATCCACAGCGGCACCATCACCGGAAAGTTGAAGGGGGTGATGCCGGCGCACACGCCCACCGCCTGGAACTCGCTCCACGAGTCGATGGCCGGGCCGACGTTCTTGCTGTGCTCGCCCTTGAGCAGCTCGGGCACGTAGCTCGCGTATTCCACGTTCTCGATGCCGCGCTGCAGCTCGCCATGCGCGTCGGCCAGCACCTTGCCGTGCTCGGCAGTGATGAGCGCGGCGATCTTGTCGGCATTGGCTTCCAGCAAGGTCTTGAGCCGGCTCATCACCCGCGCGCGCTTGAGCGGCGGCGTGTTGCGCCAGGCCGGGAAGGCCGCCTGTGCCGAGGCGATGGCCTGCTCCACCGTGACGACGTCGGCCAGTGCGACGCTCTTGTCCGAAAAGCCGGTGGCCGGGTTGAACACCGGCTGCATGCGGGCGCCACTGCCCGCGACGCGCGCGCCGTCGATGAAGTGGCCGATGGTCTGGGTGACGTTCTTGTCGTGCTGCATGGCAAGCGATGTGTTCAGTTGGTTTCCGCCAGGGCATCGCCCAGCGCGTTGATCAGCCGGTCGATCTCGGCCTTTTCGGTGATGAAGGGCGGCGCCAGCTGGATCGTGTCGCCGCCGTAGCGCACGTAGAAGCCCTTCTTCCAGCAGTTCATGGCGATCTCGTAGGGGCGGCGTGCCGGCTCGCCGGGCAGGGCAGCAATGCTGATGCCCGCCGCCAAGCCGAAGTTGCGGATGTCGGTCACATGCTTGCTGCCCTTCAGGCTGTGCACCGCGTTCTCGAAATGCGGCGCCAGCGCCTGCACGCGGCCGATCATGTCTTCCGCTTGCAGCACATCGAGCGCCGCGATGCCGGCGGCGCAGGCCACCGGATGCGCCGAATAGGTGTAGCCGTGCGGAAACTCCAGCATGTAGTCGGGCCCGCCCGCCGCCATGAAGGTGTCGTAGATCTCCTTGCTGGCAATCACCGCGCCCAGCGGCTGCGCGCCGTTGGTGATCTGCTTGGCGCAGTTCATGATGTCCGGCGTCACACCGAAGGCGTCGGCGCCGGTCATCGCGGCGCTGCGGCCAAAGCCGCTGATGACCTCGTCGAAGATCAACAGGATGTTGTGCGCGGTGCAGATCTCGCGCAGGCGCGTGAGGTAGCCCTTGGGCGGAATCAGCACGCCGGCCGAGCCGGCAAAGGGCTCGACGATCACCGCCGCGATGTTCGATGCGTCGTGCAGCGCGATCAGGTCCAGCAGGCGGTCGGCCAGCTCGGCGCCGTTCTCGGGGATGCCGCGGGTGAAGGCGTTGGCTGCCAGTTGGGTGTGCGGCAGGTGGTCGGCCTCCACGCCCTGGCCGAAGAGCTTGCGGTTGGCGCCGATGCCGCCCACCGAGATACCGCCGAAGTTGACGCCGTGATAGCCCTTCTCGCGGCCGATCAGGCGCGTCTTGCTCGCCTGGCCCTTGGCTCGCCAGTAAGCGCGCGCCATCTTCAGCGAGGTGTCGGCGGCCTCCGAGCCCGAGCCGGTGAAAAACACGTAGTCCAGCCCGGCGGGCGTCAGCTCCTTGAGCTTGTTGGCCAGTTCGAAGGACAGCGGGTGGCCGAACTGGAATGCCGGTGAATAGTCCAGCTTGGCGATCTGGCGGCTCACCGCCTCGGTGATCTCGGGGCGGCCATGGCCCAGGCCCGTGCACCACAGGCCCGACAGGCCGTCGAAGATCTTGCGGCCTTCATGGTCGGTGAGGTAGGCGCCCTTGGCCTCGACGATGAGGCGCGGGTCGGCCTTGAACTGGCGGTTGCCGGTGTAGGGCATCCAGTGCGCATCGAGCCAGGCGGCGTCGGTGCGGATGGGGGATTGGGTGTCGAGGACGGGGAGGGTCATGGCGCTCATTGTTGGCAAGGCCATCAGTGTGGAAAATGGCGCAATATCAATGTTCACTTGACGATTCATGCAAGTAAAAGACACCCGCAGCAAAGCCGTCCTGGGCCAACTCAGCGACATGGACCTGCGCCTGCTCAAGGTGTTCAAGAGCGTGGTCGACTGCGGCGGCATGGCGGCGGCCGAGCTGGAGCTCAACATCGGCACCTCCACCGTGAGCCGGCACGTGAAAGATCTGGAAACCCGCCTGGGCCTGGTGCTGTGCCGGCGCGGCCGGGCCGGCTTCGCGCTCACCGCGGAGGGCCAGCGCGTCTATGACGAGACCTTGCGCCTGCTGGCCTCGGTCGACGCCTTTCGCGGCAGCATCGACGACATCCACAAGCGCATGGGCGGCCAATTGGAGGTGGCGCTGTTCGACAAGACGGCCACCAACCCCAAGGCGCACATCGGCGAGGCCATTGCCCGCTTCACCGAACTGGCGCCCGAGGTCGCCCTGGCGATGCATGTGGGCTCGATCACGGCCATCGAGCAGGGCGTGCTCGACGGTACCTTCCAGATCGGCATCATCCCGGCGCACCGCGCGTCCAAAAGCCTCATGTATACCGAGCTCTTCGACGAGCGCATGCTGCTGTATTGCGGCAAGGGCCATCCGCTGTTCGATGCGCCGCAAGAGCGCCTGACGTGGGCGCGCCTGCGCGAGCACCACTTTGCGGGCCTCGGCTACCACTCGCCCAACATGGAACTCAGCCACCGCGCCAAGCTGGCGCGCAAGGCCACCGGTTTCGATCAGGAGGCGATTGCCACCCTGATCCTGTCGGGGCGCTTCCTTGGCTTCCTGCCGGACCACTACGCGCAGGTGTTCGAAGCGCGCGGCCGGATGCGCGCGCTGGCGCCGGCGCGCTTCAACTACATCTGCCGCTTCGTCAGCCTGCTGCGCAGATCGCCCAAGCCTTCGCGCGCGGTCCTGGCTTTTCAGGAGTGCCTGGCGGCGGCGCATCGCGCGTGAGCGCCATTTTTCCTTTGGCGGTCCAACGATCGGTAACACATCCGTTGCATGCGGAGTCGCCGGATCGCGAGCGCCCCACGTTGTTGGGGTCTGATCACATTCAATCGCCTTCACGCGACGAGTCACATGCCATCGAGAACACGGGTAGAAGCACGCCTTGCCAGGCCGACTTCACGAGCAAGGTCACTGCTGTTTGCGTTGCCGCTCGTGGTGGTGGCGGTGCTGGCCATGCCGGGCAAGAGCGCCGCGGCCGAATTCAAGCTTTCGGGCAGCGGCACCTTCAAGCCGCCGTCGGCCGAGCAACTGGCTGCCCTGCCGGTGGACCTGGGCTTTTCCCGCGCCGATCTCGAATCCGGCAACTGGTCGTTCTCGGCGCGCTATGACGACGGCCTGCCCGACAAGAACCCGGACCATTACGCGGCGCGCTATGTCGGCGCGGTTCGCGCCTTGCGTCTGGTGATTGGCAACGCCACGGTGGACCTGCCGGCCGAGCAAGCGGAGATCGTCGTCAGCGACGGCGGTGGGGCCCATCCGAACCGCGAGTCGATCCGGCTGGAAGCCAAGGCGCCGATCCCTTCCGGCGGCACGCTGCGCCTGGCCTGGGTCCAGGCCAACCAGCAGCCCAGAACCACCGACCTGCGCGGGTCCGCGGGGGTGCTGCCAAGCGATGCGATGCCGCCGCCTGCGCTGCTCGCCCATCTGAACACGGCGAGTCCGTTCGACAGGTTCCTCGAGCTGCGGATCGACGGAACTGGCGGCGATGCGAAACCGCTGCTGTATCTCAGCGCGTCCAAGTTGTCGGTAACGGCCACGCCGGCCACGGCGCCCTGAGGGAGTCAGGATGTCCAACATGAAGGCATTTTTCTCGCGCAGCGCTTTCTGGCTGCGCAGCACCGCGGCGGTGTTGATGCTGGCCGGCCTGGCCGCTTGCGGCGGCGGTGGCGGCGGCTCGGTGGATGTGGGCGTCGGCATCGGCGTCGACGTGGTCGAACCCGCGGTGGCACCGCTGTCGATGGCGCTGACACGCGTCGGGCCGCAAGCCATCGAGGTGGATTGGAGCGACGATCCCTTTGTCGCCAGCTTTCTGGTGATCCGTGACGGCCACGTGCTGGCCGAAGTGACGACCCTTTCGCTGATCGATGCCTCGGTCTTCATCGACGAGACCTACTGCTACCAGGTGGAAGGCTACGACGCGGCCCGGATCCTGGTGGCAGCGAGCAGCATCGGCTGCATTACCGTCTTTCCCTGAGCGCTAGAAATCCACCAGCCGCAGCCCCACGCTGAACACCGTGCGCTTGCGGTTGTAGTCCACCAGCGTGTCGCCGTAGCCATTGAAGACCTGCATCACGAAGCGCAGGTTGCTCTGGCTCGGGTCGCCGATGGCGCGGGTGTATTCCAGCCGCTGCGAGCCCTTGCCGAAGGCGCGAACCGTGAGGCCGAGCGAGTTCTTGCCGTCAGGATTCCACAGGGCGGAAAACTCGGCGCGGCCGATGTAGCTGGCGATATCGGGGTTGTCGTCCTTGGTCGGGTCTTCGCTGATGCGCTTCCATGCGCGCATGTTGAGCACGAAGCGATTGTCCAGCTCCACGCCGCCCATCAGGTAGATGCGGTTCCAGCTGCGCGACAGTGGCTCGGTCTGGCCGTTGGACTGGTGCACCAGGCCCAGGCCCGCGTAGCGCCAGCGCCAACCGCCGGGCAGGTGCATGTCGGTCGGATAGACATACATCACCTCCGGCTCGTGGTCGGTGGTGCGGAAGGGCCGCGACAGCTCGGCGTTGAACACCTGCCAGGTCGATTTCTGCGTGTAGCCGAACCACAGCGAGTCCTTGCGCGTGGGGTCGGCGCCGCCGGTGAGCATGCCCTGTGCGAGCTTGGTGCGCAGCGACAGGTTCAGGCGCATCTCGCCCGGCTGGTAGTCCATCGGCGTGCCGGTGTGGTTCGGCGCGGGCGAGGTGGGTGTCTGGGGCCGGTCGGTGGCCATCGCGAAGGTGACGTCGATCGGCCGGTAGCCGCGCAGGCCGAAGACGCCGCAGTCGGTGCCGTTTTCCAGCTCCCAGAAGCGCGACAGGGCCGAGTACTGGCGGTCGCGGCAGGCATCGCCGTTCACCTCCACCACGCGGGTGGCGGGAATGGCAGCGTCGACCGGCGGCTGGGCTTGCGTGTTCTCCGCGGGCGTGCTGGGAGAAGAAGCCACCGGCGCGGCGGGCACGGTGGTCGCCGGCAGGCTTTGCTGCTGGGCCCAGCGGTCGAAGCAGGCCAGGCGCGCGTCCTTGTCGGCCGTGATGTTCTGGCATTGCTGCCAGGTGAGCAGCGAATCGGCACGCGGCGTGTTAGCGGCTGAGCCCTGCGCCTGCACCGGGCTTGCCGCAGCCAGCCAGCCCGTCGCTATGAGCAAGGTGGCCGCCAGCACGGCGCTGCTGCCCTTGGGTTTTATCTTCTTCATCATCATTTCCATGAAGCGGCCTTGTGCAGCACGAAGGCGTGGCTGCTGTCGTCGGATGACCGGCGCCAGGTGCCCTTGAATTCCTTGCCGCAGGAGCCGGATTGCAGCGTGCCCGACCAGCTGGCGCTGATCGACTTGCCGTCCTGCGATTCGTCCAGCGCAAGCTGGCCTTCGGGGTCGATGTCGCCCGCCAGCTGGGCCGGTGGCTGGCCGGCGCGCCGGATGCTGCCGCGCACGCCGTCGTACTCGGGATGCTTCTCGAGCACCACGGTGGCAATGCCGTCCTGGCCGTCGATGCGGGCCTCCCAGCTGCCGTACAGCGCCTGCACCGGCAGCGCTGTCGCGTCTGCGGGGCAGGCCGCTGCCTTCGGCGCGTCTTGTGCTGCTTGCGCCCAGGCCAGCGGTGCATTGCAGGCAGCCGCCAGCAAGCCGGCGGCCAGCAGGTGGCGCCGCATCATGGGGCGGTGGGCGCCGCGTTGGCGGCCGCAGCCGCGGTGTCGGAGGCGCGCTTGGCAAACTCGGCGCGCAGTGCCTTGAGTTTTTCGCGCGGGTCTTCTTTCGCGGTGGTCTTGTCCAGGGCCATCTCGGCGATGAAGCGGCTGGGTTGCGCCGCCACCATCTCGCGGCCCTTCTTGCGCCGCTTGGTCCAGCTCACCGCCAGGCTGCGCTGGGCGCGGGTGATGCCCACGTACATCAGGCGCCGCTCTTCCTGCAGGCGCTCCAGCGTGTTGTCGCTGACCTTTTCCTGGCGGCCCTCGTCGTCGTCCAGCTTGAAGGGCAGCAAACCTTCATTGGCGCCGATCAGCATCACGTGCGGCCACTCCAGGCCCTTGGAGGCGTGCAAGGTCGAGAGCGTGACCACGTTCTGGTCCTGCTCGCGCTCGCTGATGGTGGACAGGAGCGAGATGGTCTGCGCCACTTCCAGAAGGCTCTTCTTTTCGCCGTCGGCATCGCTGGCGCCGGCGGCATCGGCGATCTGTCCGCCGCAGCGCTGTGCCATCCAGTCGCAGAACTCCATCACGTTGGTCCAGCGGGTGGCAGCGGCCTGCTCGCTGTCTTCGCCGTCATAGAGGTGCTTCTCGTACTCGATTTCCTTCAGCCAGGTGTTGAGAAAGGCGCGTGCGTCCTCGGCGCCCAGCGTGTGGCGGGCGCGGTATTCGAGGTCGTTGATGTAGCGGCCGAACTCGTGCAGGCCGTCCAGCGCCCGCTTGTTCATCACGCTGGGCAGGGAGGAGCTGAACAGCGCCTCGAACAGGCTCAGCTTGTACTGGCTGGCGAACACGCCCAGGCTTTGCAAGGAGGTGTGGCCGATGCCGCGCTTGGGCGTGGTGATGGCGCGCAGGAAGGCTGGGTCGTCGTCGTTGTTGACCCACAGGCGAAACCAGCCGCACAGGTCCTTGATTTCGGCGCGATCGAAGAAGCTCTGGCCGCCCGAGACCTTGTAGGGAATCTGCGCGCGGCGCAATGCCTGCTCGAACACGCGGGCCTGGTGGTTGGCGCGGTAGAGCAGGGCGAAGTCGCGAAACTCCTTGTGCTGCGAGCTTTCGCGCAGGCTCTGGATGCGGGCCACTGCGCGCTCGGCCTCGTGCTGCTCGTTGTCGGCATCGACCACGCGCACCGGTTCGCCTTCGCCCAGCTCGCTGAACAGGGTCTTGGGAAAGAGCTTCGGGTTGGGCCCGATCACGTTGTTGGCGGCGCGCAGGATGGCGCTGGTGCTGCGGTAGTTCTGCTCGAGCTTCACCACCTTGAGGTTGGGGAAGTCGATCGGCAGCTTGCGCAGGTTGTCCAGGGTGGCGCCGCGCCAGCCGTAGATCGACTGGTCGTCGTCGCCCACCGCGGTGAAGCGGCCGCGCTCGCCGACCAGGGCCTTGAGCACTTCGTACTGGGTGGCGTTGGTGTCCTGGTATTCGTCCACCAGCACATGGCCCAGCGCCTGCTGCCACTTGGCGCGCACCTCTTCGTGATCCCTCAGGAGCTTGAGCGGCATGCCGATCAGGTCGTCGAAGTCCACGCTCTGGTAGGCCGTCAGGCGCTCTTCGTAGCGCGCCATGATGCGGGCGATGATGCGCTCGTTGTCGTCTGCTGCCTGGGCCTCCGCTTGATCGGAATTCAGCCCCATGTTCTTCCACTTGCTGATGGTCCACTGCCAGATGCGTGCGGTGGCGGCATCGGTGGTGCCGCCGGCATCCTTCAGGATCTTGGTGACGTCGTCGGCGTCCAGGATGCTGAACTTGGGCTTCAGGCCCAGCACCTCGCCGTCCTCGCGCATCATGCGCACGCCCAGCGCGTGGAAGGTGCACACCACCACCTTGCGGGCGTCCTTGCCGATCAGGCTCTTGGCGCGCTCGCGCATCTCGGCCGCGGCCTTGTTGGTGAAGGTGATGGCGGCAATGCGCTGCGGCTCCAGCCCGGCCTGGATCAGGCGCGCGATCTTGTGCGTGATCACCCGCGTCTTGCCCGAGCCGGCGCCCGCCAGCACCAGGCAGGGCCCGTGCATGTAGTTGACAGCTTCCTGTTGGGCGAGATTGAGACCGTGAGACATGAGGAAGGAGGCAGACAGGCGCAGGGCGGCGCCGAACGAGGCAAGGCGGCCAATGATACGGAGGGCCTATTTCGCATCGCGAAGGGCATGCGAAGGGCGCCTGCGGCGGCGCGGCGACAATCCGGCTCCTCGTGCTCCAGATCTTTCTCGTCACCATTCCCTTCTTCGCACTGGTTGCCGCCGGCTATGTGGCCGCCCGCAGCCGCGTGCTGCCGCTGGAAGCGATTCCGGGGCTCAATGCCTTCGTGCTGTTCTTCGCGCTGCCCTGCATGCTGTATCGCTTTGGCGCCAACACGCCGATCGGGCAGCTGCTGGACGGCAGCGTGGCGCTGGTCTGGGGGCTGTGTGCGCTGCTGACGGTGGGCGCGGTGGTGGCTTTCAGCCGCAACGAGCGCATCGGCTGGAACGACGCGTCCTTCGGCGCATTGGTCGCGGCCTTTCCCAACACCGGCTTCATGGGCGTGCCGCTGCTCACCGCCATCCTGGGCGTGCAGTCGGCCGGGCCGGTGATCATCACCATCATCTTCGACATGGTGCTGACCTCGTCGCTGTGCATCGCCTTGTCGCGCCTGGACGCGGCCGGCTCGCACGGCGCGGCGCAGGCCATGCGCAAGGCACTGGCTGGCGTGCTGCGCAACCCGATGCCGTGGGCGATCTTGCTGGGTGCGCTGGCCTCGGCGGCCAGCTACAGGCTGCCGGGCCCGGTGGACCGCACCATTGCCATGCTGGGCGATGCGGCCTCGCCGGCCGCCCTGTTCACCATCGGCGCCGTGCTGGCGCGCTCGGCCATGCTCGCGCACGAGGCGCGTGGCCATGCGCCGGTGCGCGACGTGCTGCCGGTGGTGCTGGTGAAGTTGATAGCGCATCCGCTGCTGGTGTGCGCAGTGGCCTGGCTGGCGCGCGCCTTGGGCCTGCCGCTCGGCGCGCCGGCCATGGTGGCGCTGGTGCTGGTGGCGGCGCTCCCCAGCGCCAGCAATGTCGCGATGCTGGCCGAACGCTTCGGCGCCGACAACGGCCGCATCGCCCGCATCATCCTGTGGACGACGGCCGCGGCCTTCTTCACCTTCCCGCTGGTGGTGGGTCAGGCCGAACGGCTGCGCTGACGTCCGCTGCTGGGGCCGGCTACTCGGTGATCACGCCCAGCTTGCGCGGGTCGGCGTCCGACAGCAGCTCGCAGCGTGTCAGATCGCGGCCCTGGGTGCCGTCGCAGTAGTAGGTGTTGTAGATGCGGCCGAACAGCGTGGGCGTGGCCATGAAGAGCACGCCGTGCTCGGGCCGCCACTTCTCCTTGGGCGTGGCGGCGTCTGCCGGGTTCACCTCGTCCTGCGCTGCGGCGGTGAATTCGGCCAGGGTCTTGTGCACCTCCTCGCCGCGCCAGCGCGAGGCCAACTCGGCGGGCTTGGGGCGGGTGCCCACCGGGATCAGCAGGGCATTGACCTGCTCGCCCTCGCCGAATCGATGCACCTTGCCGGCCAGGAAGGCATAGGCGCAAGCCGCGTGGCACTGGCCGATCACTTCGGTGCTGACCCCGGTTTCGCGGATGACTCGGGCGTAGAGGCCGGCCACTTCGGCGGTGCCGCCCAGCGAGTTCTCGAAAACGACCGTCTGCACGTTGCCGCGGCGCAGCTGCTCCAGGAAGGTTTCTACCGCGCTGCCGTCGAGCACGCCCGACACCAGCAGCCGGTTGCCTTCCAGCGTGAGCTCGGCCGGTTGCACCGCGATCGCGGTCACGATGATCAACAAGGCTGGCCAGATTCGATGCAGGGCTCGCATGCTGTGGTCCCCCGAGGCGCCGAACACAAGCGTTGCGGGCGGCCTGGCGCGAAGCTCTCAGTGCGCCACCCGAACGTCAATTGCTGTTTCACAATCTTGCGCTTCCGAGAACTTCCCCACGTTCGTCCGGGTTGTCCTAGGTCTTCCGGCTAGTGCTTAGGTTCACAAATTGGCTTAGAGTGCGGCCATGAACGGGAGCATTCGATGACGACCCTACTTCGCCTCGTTTTGTGGATCGTTTGGTGCGCTGCCATGGCTTGGCTGTGGTGGGCGCAATACCTGGGCGCCGGTTTGGCGCTCGCGTCCGGGGCCCTCGGGCTGATCCTGTTCGCCTGGCCCGGCACGACGGCGCGGCGCCGACGCGGCAGCGGCGGCGACGAACTGCGCTATGTGCAGATGACCAAGCAGCCGATGACCGTTCGCTGAGAGCGGTGCTGCCGCTGCGTCAGGTTCCGCCGTCCTTCATTCGGCGGTATTCATTGCGCTTCATGGTCAGGTAGTCCGCGCGATCCACCTCGTGCAGCTGCCGCGCGTACTGCTCGGTGGCGTCGAACCAGACGGCCAGCCGCTTGTCCAGCTGCGCCGGGACGGGCGCATCCAGGAAGCTGTCGATGGCCAGGTAGTAGCGCATGGTGTTGCGCTCCACCACGCCACGCACGCCGCCGATGTACTGCGGCTTGCCCTCCGCGTCCTTGCCGGTGCTGGTGAAGCCGACCTTGTCGCTGCCCAGGGTGGCCAGATAGGCGGACATCGCAAAGCGCGCCGCGGTGCCGTAGGCGTAGGAATAGCTCAGGTGGATGAAGGATTTGCCGCTGTCGATCGGCGTGCCGGTCAGCTCGATGCGGTAGTTGCGCGTGGACATCGGGCCTTCGTCGGCGCTCAGCCGCGCATCGAGGTAGTCCGCACTGGCCGCGGCCTGATGGAACTTGAACTTCACCGGCGTGGCCTCCGACAGGGGCTGATCGAACTTGCGCCCGAGCGCGACTGTCAGCGTCGGGTTGGCGCTGTCGGCACCCTGCACCACGCAATGCTTGGTGTTGAGGTGCAGCATCAGCACCTCGCACCAGCTGCCGGGGATCTTGAGGCCATCGCGCACCCGCTCGAAGGGATGGTCCACCACCGCGTAGATGTCGCCGGCAAGCTTGTTCGGGTTCTCGGTGGATTCCAGCGAGATGCGGCGTTTGAAGGGGTTGTTCGCCAGCTGCGGCTGGAGCGACTGGTATTTCGCGCGAAGCTGGGCCGCGCCGTTTTCGTTCGCTGCCGCCGGCTCGGCCGGCGTCTGAGCCTGCGTGCCAAGGGCGAGAAAGAGGCTGGCCAGCAGCCAGGCGCCAAGGCGCCAAATGGAGTGCGGTGCGTGCTTCATGGTGGGCGACACGATAGCCCCAAGCACTCCCTAAAGCCAGTGGGGAAACAGGCAGATCAGATCGCCTGCGGGTCGACATCCACCAGCCAGCGGATCACGCCCTTGCCTGCGGGCGACTGCCGCAGCTGATGCAAGAGCGGCAGGCTGCCCGCCAGGAACTTCTGCAATGCGGCGCGCGAGCCGCTTTCGATCAGCATCTGGGCCCGCTCCACGTTGGCCACCCGCTGGATCGGCAGCGGCACCGCCGGATAGCCGCTGACCCGGTCGGCGCCTTCCAGGGAGGCGGCCGCCTCCGATGCGGCCTGCAAAAAGGCCTGCGCGGTTTCCTGGGTGCGCGCGTCCGCTCGCAGCAGCGCCTGGAAGGCGAAGGGCGGCATGCCAGCGGCGCGGCGCTCCTCCAGTTCCTGGCTGGCGAAGGCCGGGTAGTCGTGCTGGCGCAAGGCGGTGAACAGGGGGTGCTGCGGATGGTGGGTCTGGATCCACATCTGCGCGTTGCTTTCTTGCGCGGCCAGATAGGCGGCGTCGCGCCCGGCACGGCCGGCTGCCTGCATCAGCAGGCTGAACAGGCGCTCGGGCGCGCGAAAGTCGCTGGAGAACAGGGCGCCGTCCGGATTGAGTGCGGCCACCAGGGTGATGCGGCGAAAGTCGTGGCCCTTGGCGATCATCTGCGTGCCCACCAGGATGTCGACCTCGCCGGCATGCACGGCCGCCAGCTGCTGTTCCAGCGCGCCCTGCTTGCGTGTGCTGTCGGCGTCGATGCGGGCGATGCGCACCGGCGAGCCGTCGGGGCGCCGCACGGCGTTGAACAGTTCCGCCAGGTGCTCTTCCAGCCGCTCGGTGCCGCGGCCGATCGGCGCGATGTCCAGGTTGCCGCAGGACGGGCAGGCGCGCGGCACCCGCTCGGCAAAGCCGCAGTGGTGGCAGCGCAGGCTGCGGTCGATTTTGTGGAAGACCCGGAAGGCGCTGCAATGCGGGCACTCGCTTTTCCAGCCGCAGTCGCCGCAGGCGAGCACCGGCGCATAGCCGCGCCGGTTGAGAAAGACCATGCTCTGCTCGCCGCGCGCGATGCGCTGGCCGATGGCGTCCAGCAGCGCGGCCGAGAGCACGGTCTTGGGCGGCTGCAAGTTCATGTCGACCAGGCGCACGGTGGGCAGGGCGCCTTCGCCGCCGTCCTTGGCCTGGATGCGCGAGGGCATCTCCAGCCGCACGTAGCGCCCGCCGCTATCCTCGCCCGCGGGCGGACGGCTCTGGTGCCAGCTTTCCAGCGAAGGCGTGGCCGAGCCCAGCAGCACCTTGGCGGCCTCGCGCCGGCCGCGCCACACAGCCAGGTCGCGCGCCGAGTAGCGCGCACCTTCCTGCTGCTTGTAGCTGGGGTCGTGCTCCTCGTCGACCACGACCAGGGCAAGCCGCGGCATCGAGGCGAACACCGCCATGCGCGTGCCCAGCACGATGCGGGCGTGCCCCAGGTGCGCCGCCAGCCAGCTGGCCAGGCGCTGCGGATTCGTCATGCCGCTGTGCAGCGACACCACGGCATCGGCGCCGAAGCGTTCGGCAAAGCGCGCTTCCAGCTGCGGCGTGAGGTTGATCTCGGGCACCATCACCAGCGCCTGGGCGTCGGGCTCGCGCGCCAGCAGCTCGGCCACGGCGCGCAGGTAGACCTCGGTCTTGCCGCTGCCGGTGCTGCCGAACAGCAGGAATGGCCCGGCCTCGGCGTCCAGCCGGGCCAGGGCGCGGGCCTGCTCGGGGGTGGGCGTCGGCGCGTTTGCCATTGCTGGCACCACCGGGCCCTCGCCGGCCGCCGTGCGGCGCTTGAGCCGGCGCGCCAGCTGGACCGCGCTCAAGTCGCGCAGCTGCGGCGGCAATGCCGCCAGCGCCACTTCGCCCAGCGAGCGCTGGTAGTAGCGGGCGGCAAAGCCCACCAGGTCGCGCCAGGCAGGGCTGAGCGGCGGCAGCGCGTCCAGCGCTGCCGCAACCTCGCGCAGCGCCATCGGCTCGGCGGCGTCCGCCTGCGCAGGCGTCGCAGGCCCCACCGCTTCGGCGGCCCACACCACCCCCAGCACTTCGCGCCGCCCGAGCGGCACGCGCACCAGGCTGCCGGGGGCCAATTCGGCCCCGCTGGCGTAGCTCAACAGGTCGCCCAGGGCACTGTGCGCAGGGGTTTGCACGGCAATCTCAAGGCGCCAGGTCATGAAGGGCGAGTAGCAATGTTTGTTAAAGCGGCTTGTAAGAAGTTGGACTAAGTCATTGATTTGTTTGAGCTTTGCGTATCGTCCAGAGTTTGTGTGGATAACTTTGTTGATATCGGCGCCGGATCGGCCCCGAAGCCTTGTAAATCAAGGCCTCCACTGGAATGCCCGCAAAAAGGGCAAAAATCAAAGCTTATATAAATCAACAACTTAGGAGCGCTATCGGTTTAGGAGCAGCGGGCGCAATGGGCTGGCCGGGTTTGCGCACCGCAGCATCGGCTTTGTGCATAAGTCAGTCGGTCCTTACCCTTTCGACCTTGACAAAGCCGATTCCGGCGTTCTCGCCTTACATTCGTTCACAGCGGTGAGTGATCGCTACGCGCGAAGCGCCCGCGACTGGCTGTGCACCGCTTCCACCAGCGCTGCCACGTTATCGGGCGGCGTGAACTGGCTGATGCCGTGGCCGAGATTGAAGATGTGCGTCGGGCCGCTTTGCGAGACGTCCGTGTGCGGTTTTCCGAAACTCGCCAGCACCTTGGCCACCTCGGCGGCGATCTGGCCGGGGTCGGCGAACAGCACGTTCGGATCGATGTTGCCTTGCAGCGCCTTGGGCCTGGGGCCCGCTTCGCCGACGCGCCGGCGCGCCTGGCCGAGGTTCACCGTCCAGTCCAGGCCCAGCACCTCGCAGTCGAGCGCGTGCATGTCTTCCAGCCACAGGCCGCCGCCCTTGGTGAAGACGATGCGCGGCACCGGCTGGCCGTCGGCGCCTTCGCGCGTGAGCTGCGACAGCACCCGCGCCGTGTAGGCCAGGCTGAATTCCTGGAAGGCGCCATCGGCCAGCACGCCGCCCCAGCTGTCGAAGATCATCACTGCCTGGGCGCCGGCATCGATCTGCGCATTGAGGTAGGCCGCCACCGAATCGGCATTGACCGCCAGCAGCCGGTGCATGAGGTCGGGCCGGCCGTAGTGCATGGACTTGACCAGGCGATAGTCGCTGGAGCCCGCGCCCTCGACCATGTAGCAGGCCAGGGTCCAGGGGCTGCCGGAAAAGCCGATCAGCGGCACCTGGCCGTCCAGCGCATGACGGATCGAGCGCACCGCGTCGAACACGTAGCGCAGCTTGTCCATGTCCGGCACCGCCAGCGCCGACACGGCGGCTTCGTCGCGAACCGGCCTGGCAAAGCGCGGCCCTTCGCCGGCCTCGAAAGACAGGCCCAGGCCCATGGCGTCGGGCACCGTGAGGATGTCGGAGAACAGGATGGCGGCATCCAGCGGATAGCGCGCGAGCGGCTGCAAGGTGACTTCGGTGGCGAAATCGACGTTGGTGGCCAGCCCCATGAAGCTGCCCGCCTTGGCCCGCGTGGCCACGTATTCCGGCAGGTAGCGTCCGGCCTGGCGCATCAGCCAGAGCGGCGTGTAGTCGGTGGCCTGGCGCCAGCAGGCGCGCAGGAAGGTGTCGTTCTTCAGGGGAGCAAAAGCCATCCCCTGATTGTCGCAGGCAAGAATGAGGCCCCGGGCCGCCGCCACATTGTGGGCAAAGCGGCGCCGGTGCGTCTGCGGGCTGGATCAGGCCTTGTACTTGATCGAGCAGCCGTAGGCGCGCGTGGTCGCGGCCGAGATCGCTTTGCCGCCAAAGGCTTCGCCCAGCGCCTGGTTCACGTAGTTGGTGGCGCTCTTGATGTCTTCCTGGCGCGCCGAGGCGATGCTGTCGATGCCGCCGGCATACACCAGCACGCCCTGCGGATCGATGATGAACATGTGCGGCGTGGTTCGTGCGCCGTAGGCTTGGCCGATGGTGCCGTCCGGATCCATCAGGGTGGCGGTCGGGCCGGCCTTGCGCTCTTTCAGCCAGTTGTCCAGGGCCGCCGGCTGCAGGTAGTCGGACGAGGCCCGCTCGGTCGAGTTGATCGCCAGCCAGACCACGCCCTTGGCGGTGGCGGCCTTCTGCGTGGCCGGCATGTTGCCGCTGTTGTAGTGCTTTTGCACGAAGGGACAGCCGGGGTTGGTCCACTCCAGGACCACGTACTTGCCGGCAAAGTCCGAGAGCTTGTGCGGCTGGCCCCGGGTGTCGGTGGCCACGAAATCAGGGGCCTTCTGGCCGACGGTGGGTGCAGCATGGGCGCCGCTGCCCATCAGCAGGGTGGCGCCGAGTGCCACGGCGGCCGTCATGATGGCCCGGCGGGAAGCCCGGTTGAGGGCGGCGCGGGCCTGGCGCGCGGCACGCATGGAACGGTCTGCGGAAGTGGAAAGCTTCGACATAGTGAGATTCGACTCCTCGAATATTTCAACTGCGGCGACAGCTTAGACCTGTTTGTTCAAGTCGTTGCTACAACCCGTAAGCGCCCATGGTCAAGGGCCTCGCGGACCATCATAAGGTGGCCAGCGCGGCCCCGAGTTCGTCCTTGCCGAGGATCTCGCTGAGCACCACTGGCGCCTTGCCGGGCGCCTGCAGCACATAAACCGGTACGCCGCTGCGCCCCAGGGCCGCCAGGGCGGCGGTGATGGCCGGATCGCGCCGGGTCCAGTCGGCGCGCAGCAGGGCCACGTTCTTGGCCTTGAACCCGGCCAGCACCTCGGCGTCGGCCAGAGTGGCCTTCTTGTTGTACTGGCAGGTCACGCACCAGGCGGCGGTGAAGTCCACGAAGACCGGCCGGCCCTGGGCCGACAAATCGGCCACGCGCTGCGCCGACCAGGGCTGCCAGTCAGAGTCGGCCGAAGAAGCAGCGGCTGCCACGGGCGGCGTGCCCAGAACGATGTTGTGGCCGATGCTGCCGGCCAGCACCGCGGTGCAAACCAGGAAGATCGAGGCGATCACCACCCGCGCGCGGCCGCGCAGGGTGAAGGACCAGACCACTGCCGCCAGACACACCAGCAGCGCCAGCAGCGCGCCGGCGCCATCGATGCCGCTTTGCTGCCCGAGTACCCAGACCAGCCAGGCCACGGTGGCAAACATGGGGAAGGCCAGCAGGCGCTGCAAGGTCTTCATCCAGGGCCCGGGGCGGGGCAACAGCCGCGCCACCGCCGGGATGAAGCCGGCCAGCAGGTAGGGCAGGGCCAGCCCGAAGCCCAGCGCCGCGAACAGCAACAGCGCCTGCGAGGCCGGCAAGGTGATGGCAAAGCCCAGCGAGGCGCCCATGAAGGGCGCCGTGCATGGCGAGGCGATCACCACTGCCAGCACGCCCGAAAGAAAGTCGTTGGCCAATGGCTTCCTGGCCTGGGCGCCGCAGACCGAGGCCGGCGCCATGCGGCCGAACTCGAAGACGCCCGCCAGGTTGAGGCCGATCAGGGTGAACAGCGCCGCCAGCCCCGCCACCACCGCCGGCGATTGCAGCTGGAAGCCCCAGCCCAGTTGCGATCCGGCTGCGCGCAAAGCCAGCATCAGCCCAGCCAGCGCCAGCAGGGAGCTCATCACGCCGGCGGTGTAGGCCAGCGCGGCGCGCCGGTGGCCGCCGTGGTCCTGGGTGTGGCGGGCGAAGCCCAGCACCTTGATGGCCAGCACCGGGAATACGCAGGGCATCAGATTGAGCAGCAGTCCGCCCAGCAGGGCACCGATCAAGGCCGCCACCATGCTGCCGCCTGCAATCCGCTGCGGCTGGGCTGCCTGGGATGCCGCGGCGTTGTCGGCCAGCGCCGCCTTCAGGGCTGGCGAGAGTTCGGTGCTGCGCGCGGAAGGGGCGGCCGGCCCCGGCCAGGTGCCGGAGATCGGCGATTCGACGCGCCAGGCGATCGGTTTTTCGCCGGCCCGCGGCTCGGTCAGGGCCAGAACCACCGGCATGCGGGTCGGGTCGGCGCTGCGCTGTTCGGCCAGGGGAAGGGTGGCGGTCCAGGTGCCGCCTTGCCAGTTCTGCGTCCAATCGCGGCCGGAGACCGCTGCGTTGTGGATCACCTCGCCGGTTTCCGGAAAGAACTCCAGCTGGCGGCCCTGCGCCGAGGCCGGCAAGCCGTCGATCTGCACCTTCAGCTTCTGGCCCTCGATCTCGATGCGCCCGGGCTTCGCCAGTTCGATCGGCTGGGCGTCGAAGGCGGCCTGGAAGGCGGAGCGGTGCAAGGCGGTGGCGCTTTGCAGCGGCACCTTGAGCGCAAAGCTGCCCTCTTCCGGAATGCACTCCTCCTTGCACACCAGCCAGGTGGCCTTGAGCTTGATGTCGAGCTCGCCGCCGCCCGAAGTGAGCGACAGCGGGGGCTTGAAGTCGGGCGCCACCGTCAGCTTCACCGGCAGCAGCACGGTGTTCTCGTAGCCGTAGTTGGCCAGCGAGCCGATCGGAATCTTGTGCGGGGCGGGCCAGGCGATCTCGCCGGCGGTCACGCCGGCCGGCAGGGTCCAGTTGAGCTCTGTGGGCAGGCCGGAATCGCCGGCGTTCTTCCAGTAGGTGTGCCACTGCGGCTGGTGGGCCAGCTGCAGGCCGACCCAGACTGGCGCGCCGGGCGTCACGCCCTCGGGCGCATAGGCCAACAGTTCGGCGCGCACGCGCGGCGTGCTGACCACGGACTGGGCCTGATTCGTCGTGAATTGGGCGACAGCCGGCAGGCCGGCGGCCGCGGCGGCCAGGAACAGGGTGGCTGCGAAAGCCTTGCGAAGAGTTGGAAGCATGCGAGGGGTCGGAGCGTGCACGTGGCGGCGAAGTTCCGGCGCCTTAGGCGGCCCAGCCCAATACCACCCGGCGGGTGCGGGCGCTCTTCTTCTCGATCTTGCTGACCACCACCGCCCCGATCTCGCGGGTATTGGCCACGTGGGTGCCGCCGCAGGGCTGGTAGTCGATGTGCGCCTGCTCGCTCTGACCGACGATGCGGATAGTGCGCACCTGGCCGCTGCCGCGCGGCGGCTGCACGCTCATGCTCCGGACCAGGTCCGGATTGGCGTCCAGCTCGGCTTCGCTGATGGCGCCGACCTCCAGCGCATGCGCCTCGCCGACCAGGCGCGCCAGGCCCTGGGTGAGCACGTCCTTGTCGAGCGGCTCGGTCATGTGGAAATCCAGGCGCGCGTAGTCCGGCGTGATCGAGCAGCCATCCACCGGCTGCGGCACCAGGTGGCACAGCAGATGGGTCGCCGTATGAAAGCGCATCAGCTTGTGGCGGCGCTCCCAGTCGATCTGCACGCTGACGGCGTCCCCGGGGCGCAGCACTGCCAGCGCTTCGCCCTGGCCGGGCGCCGGCACGTGCAGGATGTCAGCCGTCGCCTGGCCGTCTTCATTCTTGGCCTTGCGGGTGTCGGCAATGGCGATCCGCAGGCCACCGGGTCCGAACAGGACGCCGCTGTCGCCGGCCTGGCCGCCGCCTTGCGGATAGAAGACGGTGCGATCCAGCACGATGCAGCTTTCCTCCAGACGCAGCACGCGCGCCTCGCATTCGCGCAGGTAGGCATCGGAGCGGAACAGGTCCTGGGTCATGGGCTCGATGGTAGCGGCCTCCCTCTGTTCGGGTGCGCCGACGGCGCAAAGGGCCTCCAGCCGACAAGATCGGCCCCATTGGCGAGCAATGATGAGTGATGCGTCCAGGAGTCTTTGCCATGTCCCGATTCGCAACTCCCTTCTCCCTTGCCTGCCTGCTGCTGGCCCTGGGCCTCGCCGGCTGCGGCGAAACCGCCAAGCTGCCCTTCGAGGCCGGCGTCGGGCCCAGCCCGCAGCTGCCGCCGCCCGACAAGACGCTGATCCCGACGATGAATATCGCCGAGGCCACCGGCTGGACCGATGTCGCCGCGCCGATCCCGGCCGCCGGCTTCAAGGTGACGGCGCTGGCGCGCCAGCTGGACCATCCGCGCTGGTTGCTGGTGCTGCCCAACGGCGACGTGCTGGTGGCCGAGAGCAACAAGCCGCCCCCGCCCGAGGGCGGCGACCAGAGCCTGATGAAGCGCATCCGCGGCTCGGTGATGGGCGCCGTGATGAAGCGCGCCGGCGCTCGTGTGCCGAGTGCCAACCGCATCACTCTGCTGCGCGATGCCGATGGCGACGGCGTGGCGGAGACGCGCCAGGTGTTCCTGTCGAATCTGACCTCGCCTTTCGGCATGGCGCTGGTCGGCAACGAGCTCTTCATTGCCAATGCCGACGCACTGGTCAAGGTGCCCTACCGCAATGGCCAGACCACCGTGCCGGCGGCGCCGGTGAAGGTGACCGACCTGCCGGCCGGGCTGAACCACCACTGGACCAAGAACGTGGTCGCCAGCCGCGATGGCCGCAAGCTCTACGTGACGGTGGGCTCCAACAGCAACATCGGCGAGAACGGCATGGACATCGAGGAAGGCCGCGCCGCGATCTGGGAGGTCGACACCAGGACCGGCGCCAAGCGCCTTTATGCCAGCGGCCTGCGCAACCCCAACGGGATGGCCTGGGAGCCCGAGACCGGGGCGCTGTGGACGGTGGTGAACGAGCGCGACGAGATCGGCAGCGACCTGGTGCCCGACTACCTCACGTCGGTGAAGGACGGCGGCTTCTACGGCTGGCCCTGGAGTTATTACGGCGCCAAGGTCGACGAACGGGTGCAGCCGCAGCGTCCGGAGATGGTGGCCAAGGCGGTGGCGCCGGACTATGCGCTGGGCGCCCACGTGGCGGCGCTCGGGCTCACTTTTTCCGACAAGCGCGGCATGCCGCCCGGCTTCGCTTCGGGCGCCTTCATCGGCGAGCACGGCTCATGGAATCGCCGCCCGCACTCAGGCTACAAGGTGGTGTTCGTGCCCTTTGCCGGCGGCCGCCCGGTGGGGCAGCCGGTGGACGTGCTGACCGGCTTTCTCAGCAAGGACGGCAAGGCCCATGGCCGGCCGGTGGGCGTCACCCTGGATCGGTCGGGTGCGCTGCTGGTGGCTGACGATGTCGGCAATGCGGTCTGGCGCGTCTCGCCCGCCAGGTAGGCCGCACAGCTGATTTCTCTGCTTCACTGGACTCGCCTATAAAGCGGGGCCATGCTCCCGCTACGCACCATCGTCCTGACGGCCGCGGCCATGCTGGCCTTTGCTGCCAATTCGATCCTGTGCCGGCTGGCGCTGGCCCAGGGCGGCATCGATCCGGCGAGCTTCGGCAGCCTGCGGCTGGTGTCGGGCGCGCTCACCCTGGCGCTGGTGTTGCGCTTGCGGCCCCGGCCCATCGCCGTGCCGGCGCGGGTCGACTGGCTGGCGGCGGCCATGCTCTTCGCCTATGTCGCCTTCTTTTCCTTTGCCTACCTGAGCCTCACGGCCGGCACCGGCGCGCTGATCCTGTTTGGCGCGGTGCAGCTCACCATGCTGGCGGCGGGCTGGCGCGCGGGTGAATCCTTCGGGCGGCTGGGCGGCCTGGGCTTCGCGTTGGCAGCGGGCGGGCTGGTCTGGCTGGTGCTGCCTGGCGTGAGCGCGCCGTCGCTGCTGGGCGCCGTGCTGATGGCGCTGGCCGGCGTGGCCTGGGGCGTGTATTCGCTGCGCGGCCGCGGCGTGGTCGATCCGCTGGTGGCCACCGCCGGCAACTTCCTGCGCGCGACGCCGCTGGCCCTGATCCTGAGCCTGCTGCTGGCACTGCAAGCGCATGCCAGTCCCCAGGGCGCAGCGCTGGCGGTGGTCTCGGGCGCGATCACCTCCGGCCTGGGCTATGTCATCTGGTACGCCGCCCTGCCCGGACTGACGGCGCTGCGCGCCGCCACGGTACAGCTGTCGGTGCCGCTGATCGCCGCGCTGGGGGGCGCCTTGTTGCTGTCGGAGGCCATCAGCCTGCGCCTGGTGCTGGCGGGCGTGGCCATCCTGGGCGGGATTGCGCTGGTGTTGCTGCACAAGGGGCGTTAGCGTCTTTTTGTGCAGTTGGGCGCGGTTGGGGCACGAACACTAAGATGCGATGCATGACTTTCTTGCGCCGCTACTGGGCCGAACTCGGCACCCGCGACTTCGCCGCCCTCGATCCGGCGACGACGGTGGCCGTGCTGCCGCTGGGTGCCACCGAGCAGCACGGCCCGCATCTGCCGCTGGGCGTGGACACGGTGCTGGCCGACGGCATCGTGCAGGCCGCGCTGCCGCTGCTGCCGGCGGAGCTGCCGGTGCTGTTCCTGCCCACCCAGCAGATCGGCCTGAGCCCCGAGCACGCGCGCTTTGCCGGCACCTTGACCTTGTCGGCGGAGACGCTGATGCGCGTCTGGAAGGAGATCGGCGCCGGCGTGGCACGCGTGGGCGTGCGCAAGCTGGTGCTCTTCAACGCCCATGGCGGCCACGTTGGCGCGATGGACGTGGTGGCGCGTGAACTGCGCGAGGCGCACGACCTCATCGTCTACAGCGTGAGCTGGTTCAACCTGCCGCTGGGCGACAAGCAGCCGGACCGTTTCGACGTGCATGCCGGCGAATCGGAGACCGCCATGATGCTGGCGCTGGCGCCGCAGCTGGTCGACATGCGGGCGGCCGAGAACTTCGGCGCCAGCTCGCAGCAGCGCGCCGCCGACTATCCCCTCTTGGGCAATGGCCGCAGCGCCAAGCTGGGCTGGGCCATGCAGGACTACAACGCGAAGGGTGCGGCCGGCAACGCCGCAGCCGCCACGCGCGAGCAGGGGCAGGCCCTGGTCGATGCGGCGGCGCAGCAGCTCGCCTTGCTGCTGGCCGAGGTCTCGCGCCTGCCGCTCTCCACGCTGGTGGCCGCGCCGGGCTGGACCGATCACAAGCCGCCGCTATGATGCCCCTCGACCGGCTGCGCCGCGGCCGGTCCCAACCTGAAGGGCTGCCGCCATGAGCATTGTCTGGACCGTTCTGATTGGCTTTGTCGCGGGACTCATTGCCCGCGCGATCAAGCCGGGTGACGACTCGATGGGCATCATCATGACCACCGTGGTCGGTGTGCTGGGCGCACTGGCCGCGACCTACATCGGCCAGGCCCTGGGCTGGTACACAGCGGGCCAGGGGGCAGGCTTCATTGCCTCGGTGGTGGGCGCCATCGTGCTGCTCATCATCTGGGGCCTGGTGACCAAGAAGAAGGCCTGAGCCGGGGGGCGCGCCATGACGGCCGATTCGACGGACCGCCCCTGCGTGGTGACCACCGCGCTCGGCACTGAAGACGAGGCCGAGGCGCTGGCCGCATCGCTGGTCGAGGCGAAACTGGCCGCCTGCGTGCAGGTGATGCACGTGCGCAGCTTTTACACCTGGGAAGGCGAGTTGAAGCGCGAGCCCGAATGGGTGCTGTTCGCCAAGACCCGCAGCGCCCTTTTTGCGCAGGTGGAGGCCTTCATCCGGCAGCACCACAGCGACGAGCTGCCGGAAATCCTGCAGCTGCCCGTTGGCGGCGGCTCGGCCGACTACCTGCGCTGGCTGCTGGACGCCACCACGCCTCAGGCGTAGGTGACCCAGTCTTTCCAGGCCGGACCGTCCAGGTGCGGCAGGGTGTTGTAGGTCACCAGCATGTGGCGCTTGGGCGTGAAGGCGAATTCCGTCACCGCCGTGTTGCGGATGCGCAGGTTGAGCTCGATCGTCGTTTCCGCGCTGGTGCCCAGCACATGACCAACGGCGGTGCTGATCGGCCCGCCGCTCGACACCACCAGCACCCGCGCCCCATGGTGCTTGCCGCGCACATGGTCCAGCGCCCCAGTCACCCCCGCTAGAAATTCCAGATAGCTGGGCATGCCGGCCGGCGCCGTCTTGCCCTGCATCCAGGCGCCCAGGCCGTCGCGCAGCAGGCGGAAATGGTGCCGGTACAGCTCGGGCGTGTCGGGCTTTTGCAGCTTCTCGGGGTGGATCGCGGCGATCACCGCCTCGCTGTCGTACTCGTTGAGACCGGGCCAGGGCAGCACGTCATCCCGTGTCAGGCCCAGGCCCTTGGCGATGCCTTCCCAGGTCTGCCGGTGGCGCTTGAGCGTGCCGGTGATGACGGCGTCGAATTCCATGCCCCGCTCCCGCCAGTACTCGCCCAGCCGTTCGCTCTGGCGCTGGCCGAGCTCGCTCAGCTGGTCGTAGTCGGCGGCGCCGAATGAAGCCTGTCCGTGGCGCACGAGATAGAGGGTTCCCATGGCCGGAATTCTGGCAAAGCCGGCTGCCGCGGCCGGTCCCGTTTGCGACCCGTCACCTTTTGCCACATTTGTGAGAACTATTTAACACATTGCGGCGCCTTCGCGACATAGGTGAATACGAAACGTTTCAAATGTGACGGTTACTGCGATAGTTAGAACTTAGTTATTCGTCTTGCAATGCCGGGGGCGGTGCGCTCTCGGCGTCGACCTTGCGGACTCCAGCGAGGCCGCAGCACCGGAAAAGGTGAAGGGAATCTCGAATGAACAGGTCCTACCGCAGCATCTACAACCCCATCCTGGGCGCCTGGGTGGCTGTCTCGGAAGTCACGCGGGCGCGCGGAAAACGTGTGGGAGGCTCCTGCGCCCTGGCGATGCTCCTGAGCGCAATGAGCGCCGGTCCGGCAGGGGCCCAGAGCGCGCTCTATTGGGATATTGACGGTGCCACCAGCGCCGGCGCCGGCGGCAGCGCGCCGGCCGGCACCTGGGTGGCAGGCGGTGGCGGCTGGAGCACGTCCGCGCTGGGCGACATTGCCGGGACGACCTGGCTGCAGGGGGACAACGCCATCTTCGCCGCTGGCAGCAACGCCATCGACAGCTACACGGTCAGCTTGTCCGGCACCGTGTCGGCTGCCGGGCTGCGCTACGAGGACGGCGCGCCCGGCAGCACGCTCACGTTGGCGGCCGGCGGCACGCTGGAGCTGACCGGCGTGTCATCCGAAATCCAGGTGGCGGCCGGCAGCACCCTGCGCGTGGAGGCGCCGGTCGCGGGCACGTCGGGCTTGCGCAAGACCGGGGCCGGCACGCTCGCGCTGGCGGGAGCCAACAGCTATTCCGGCGGCACATCGGTCGAGGCCGGGGTGCTGGAGATTGCCGGCGACGCCCAGCTCGGCGTTGCCAGCGGCTCGCTGACATTGGCCGATGGCGGCACGCTGCGCCTGGGTGCCAGCCACATCGGAAGCGCGCGCAACATCACCCTGCTGGGCACCGGCGGCGTCATCGACGTCAACGGCACGCAGAACGGCGTGTTCGCCGGCACCATTTCGGGCGTTGGCGCGCTGGCGCTGGTGAACGGGGGCGCCAACCCGCCCATCGACCTGCACATCACGCTCAGCGGCAGCAGCAATTACAGCGGCGGCACGCAGGTGGGGATCGAGGGCGGCGGCAATGGCGGCCGGGTCAATGCGCAGGTCACCGGCAGCAGCAGCCTGGGCACCGGCGATGTCGACATCTACCTCAACAGCGAGCTGATGTTTCGTGGTGCCGGCGCCAGTGCCGGCGGCCTGACCATCACCACCCGGGAGTCCAGCAACCAGCTGGGCAGCAACTCGGGCATCCAATTTTCCGCCGGCGCCAACGCGGGCACGGCGCAGCTGGCAAACGAGGGCAAGGGCAGCTACATCATCTTCGACGGGGCTGGCAGCGGCGCTGGCGCCAGCGCGGCCGCTTCGCAGATCCGCAACGACGGCGGGCGCGTCCATTTCTGGGGCGCTAGCTTTGGCGGCACCGCCACCATCGACAACAACGCCTCCGTCGACGGCGACGGTGGCCTGATCGACGTGGGAGGCGATGCCGATCTGTCGGGCACCACCGTACGCAACAACGCCGGAACGCTCTTCATCAGCAATTCGAACAGCGGCGTGGCCATCGGTTCGCTCAGCGGTGCCGGCAACGTGGCGCTGGGCGGCAAGCAACTGCGGCTGGGCGGGCTGGACCAGGACGACGTCATCAGCGGCGCCATCGCCGACACGGGCGCGGGCTACACGGACAACGGCGGCGGGCAGTACGTGATGCCAGCCACGGCCGTCGGCGGCTCGCTGGTCAAGGAAGGGGCCGGCACGCTGACCCTGGCCGGCAACAACAGCTATTCGGGCAGCACCACGGTCAACGCCGGCACCTTGCGCATCGAGGGCGACCAGTCGCTGGCCACCGGCGCAGTCACCGTCAATGCCGGTGCCACGCTCAGCAGCAGCGCCAGCGGCCTGCTCGTGAGCGCGATCGACGTGCAGTCGGGCGGCACGCTGGCCGGCAACGGCACCCTGTCGGGCATGGTCAACATCGCGAGCGGCGGCCGGCTGGCGCCGGGCAACAGTCCCGGCACGCTGACCGTGGGCACGCTGGCCTTGTCCAGCGGCTCGCAGCTCGACTACGAGCTAGGCCAGCCAGGCACGCCGGGCGGTCCGCTGAACGACCTGGTCAACGTGACCGGCAATCTCACCCTGGCCGGCACGCTCAACATCTCGGTGCCGACCGGCGGCAGCTTCGGCCCCGGCCTCTACCGCCTGATGAACTACGGTGGCGGCTTGACGAACAACGGCCTGGCCTTCGGCAGCGTGCCGGGTTCGGCCGCCGATCTCTATCTGCAGACCTCGGTGGCGCAGCAGGTCAACCTCGTCAACCGTGCCGGCCTCGCCCTGAACTTCTGGGATGGCGGCAGCGCCGGCGGCATCAACAACAACGCGGTCGATGGCGGCTCGGGCGTGATGCGCATGGGCTCCGCCGACGACCGCTGGACCGACGCCAGCGGCGCCATGAACGCCGCCTGGACACCCAACGGCTTCGCCATCTTCCAGGGCGCGCCCGGCACCGTCACGGTGAGCAATGCCAATGGCACCGTCACCTTCAGTGGCGCCCAGTTCGCCGTCGATGGCTACACCGTCACGGGCGACGCCTTGACCACCGACAACGCGAACACCATCGTCCGCGTGGGCGACGGCACCGCGGCCGGCGCCGGCTACACCGCCACCGTGAACGCCGCCATCGTCGGCAGCGGCGCGTTGGTGAAGGAAGACCTGGGCACGCTGGTGCTGGCCGGCGCCAACAGCTATGCCGGGGGCACGCGCCTAAGCGGCGGCACCCTCTTGGCCAACAATGACGCGGCGCTGGGCAGCGGCGTGCTGACCATCCAGGGCGGCACCCTGGGCAGCCAGACCAGCGCCCAACTGGCCAACGACATCGTGGTCGCCGGCGACTTTGCGCTGGCTGCATCGCCGACGCTCACGCTGTCCGGCGACGTCACCCTGGCGAGCACGGCGCGCCTCACTCAGACCACGGCCGGCACGGTGGACTTGCGCGGCGCGGTGGTCGGCGCCAACGGCCTGACGCTGGACGCGACGGCCACGGCGGCGCCCGGGCGCTACCTGTTCTCGGGCAACAAGTCCAACAGCTACAGCGGCGCCACCACGGTGCAAGGGAACGCACTGCTCGAACTGGCGCGCGGCGGCGGTGCGCTGGCCATCCCCGCCGACCTGACCGTGGCCGGCCAGGGGGCAGTGCTGCTGCAGGCCGGCGAGCAGATCGCCGACGGCGCCACGCTCACCTTGACCAGCAGCGGCCAGGGCGGCATCGACGCGCTGCAGTTTGGCGGCGCCGGCATGACCGAAACGGTGGGCACCCTCGTGGGCTCTGGCACCGTGGGCCTGGCCGGCAGCACGCTGGCGGTGGGCGCGGGCGACTTCAGTGGTCAGATCCGCGACAACGGTGCCGCCGGTGGCCGGCTCGAGAAGACCGGCAGCGGCACGCTGAGGCTGTCCGGCGCCAATAGCTACAGCGGCCCCACCACCGTCAGCGCCGGCACCTTGCAAGCCGGCACGGCACAGGCCTTCAGCCCGAACTCGGCGCACAGCGTTGCCGCCGGCGCCACCCTGGACACCGGCGGCTTCAACCAGAGCATGGCGGCGCTGACGAACAGCGGCACGGTCTCCCTGATTGGCAGCGCGCCAGGCTCCGCGCTCACCGTGCGTGGCGCCTACGTGGGCAACAACGGCCTGCTTCGCCTCAGCACCGTGCTCAATGCCGCCGGCCCCTCCGACCGGCTGGTGCTGGACGGCCCGGCCGCATCCGCCAGCGGCCGCACCAGCGTTCAGATCGCCAATGTCGGCGGGCTGGGTGCGCTGACCACCGGGGCGGGCATCGAAGTGATCGCGGCGCGCAACGGCGCCACCACCACCGCGCAGTCGTCGCGCGATGCCTTCGCGCTGGCCGGCGGGCATGTCGATGCGGGGGCCTACGAATATCTTCTGCTGCCCACCGACGAGAACGGCGCCGGCGAAAGCTGGTACCTGCGCTCGCATTCGACGACAACGGTGCCGCCGTCCGATGTGCCGGAACCCCCAAAGCCCGGCGCGGACCCTTCCTCGGCCCCGCAGGAGCAGCCGCGCTACCGCGCCGAGGTGCCGCTGTTCGCCGCGCTGCCGGCCCAGCTGCGCCAGTCGGATGCCGCCATGCTGAGCAATCTGCATCGGCGCATCGGCGACGATGATGTGCGTGTGCCGGGCGCCAGCGGCAACGGCACCGGTGAGCGGCGCGCCTGGGGCCGGCTGATCGGTGCCGATCTCGATGTGCGGCAGGACGGCACCGTGTCGCCGGCCAGCAGCGGCCACATGGAGGGCCTGCAGGTCGGCACCGACCTGTTCGCACAGCCAGCGGCCAACTGGCGCGCCGGCATCTATGTCGGCCAGATCGACAGCGACTCCAGGGTCAGCGGGCTGGCCCGCGATGGCTGGGGCCGGGTCGGTACTGCCGATCTGCGCTCGCAGTACCTTGGCGCCTACGCCACCTATGCCACGCCTTCGGGGCTGTATGCCGATGCGGTGCTGCAGGTGGCACGCCACAAATACACGCTGAACCCCGACGGCAACGCGCCGGTCGCCGGCAAGGGCGATGGCCTGCAGGCTTCGATCGAAGTGGGGCAGTCCTTCGGCCTGGGCGGCGGCTGGTTCATCGAGCCGCAACTGCAGCTGGTGCACGAGCGCGTCGACCTGGACGACGTCGACCTGGCGGGCACGCGCGTGCGCAACGACGCCGACAGCGGCTGGCTGGCGCGTGCCGGCGTGCGCATCAAGGGCGAGCTGTCCACCGGCTTGGGCAGCCTGCAGCCCTATGCGCGCTTCAACGTCTACCGAGCCTCCAGCGGGCAGGACCAGGTCCGCTTCTCGGCGGCGGCCGGCAGCGCCACCATCAGCAGCGCGGCCGGCTACACCTCGGCCGAGTTGGCCGGCGGCTTCACCTGGCGCGTGAGCCCTGCGGTGAGTGTCTACGGCGAACTGGGCCGGGTGTTCGACATCGGCGGCGATGCGCGGGTGAAGTCTTCGATTGAAGGCTCCGCCGGATTGCGCGTGCGCTGGTAGGACCCGCTGCTAGAGGCCCTGCGATTCCAGCGTGACCAGCCCGCGCGGCGTGCGCAGGCTGGCCACCAGGTTCGGGGGGCCGCTCTGCACGTCGACGCCGGCCAGGCCGATGCGGCCGAAGGCATCGCGCAGCAGGTCGGCGCGCGGATGGCTGGCCGCCAGCGAGACCAGCTCCAGCGCCGCTGGCGCCATGCCGTCGGTCGGATGCACGGGGCCCCACTGGATCAGGGTGGGAAGGGCGCCGTACAACAGCCGCTGGCCGTCATCGCGCACCGTGATGCGCCACTCGAGCCGCCCGGCAGCGGTGTCGCGCGAGGCCTCGATCACCGCGCCGCGGTCGATCGGCGGGCTTCCGCTGGCCAGGGCGCGCACCGCCTGCAGCGCATCCGGCACGCGGGCCACGAAATGGATGAGGCGCGGGCCCTGGCGCTGCAACGTGGCTTGCAGGGCTTCGTCGTCCAGGTCGAACCAGCGCTTCAGCCCTGCGGCGCGCGTCGGGCGCTTGCCGCGCTCGATGGCGATCAGCTCCAGGTAGCTGCGCGCAAAGCCCTTGCCGGAACAGGCCAGCAGCCGGTTGTGCGTGCCCATCAGCGGATGGGCGCCGCCTGGGCCGGGCGCGAGGCCCAGGGTGGCTTCGCACCACTGCACGCACTCGTCCAGCGTGCGGCCCGCGACCACCAGGTGATCGACTTCTGTGGAAGGAACGGCGGCAGCAGCTTTGGGCATGGCGACGATTCTGGCAGCGCCGCGCTTGCGTTGTGTCAGCTGTCCTGCAGGACCTTGGCAAATACCGGGGCATCCACGTTGCCACCGCTGACGGCGATGCCCACCGTGCAGCCCTGCCAGTGCGCGCGCTGCTGCCAGGCTGCGGCCAGCGCGGCGGCGCCCGCGCCTTCGGCCAGGTTGTGGGTGTCGGTGTAGAGCGCGCGCATGGCATGGGCCACTTCGGCATCGGTCACGGCGATCACCGCGTCGGCTTCGCGCCGCAGGATCGCCAGCGCATCGGCGTCCGGCGAGCGGCAGGCCATGCCGTCGGCCAGCACGGTGCTGGCGGGCGCCGCCACCACATGGCCGGCGCGCCAGGAGTCGAGGTAGGCAGTGGCGTGGGCGGACACCACGCCGACCAGGTGGGTGTCGACGCCGCAATGCGCGCGCGCCGCGGCCGCCGCCGCAAAGCCCGAGCCCATGCCCACCGGCACGAACACCACATCGGGCAGTGCCTCTTCGCGCTTCAGGTGCTCGAAGAATTCAACCCAGTAGGTGCAAACGCCCAGCACCAGTTCGCGCGCGAAGGAGGGGATCATGTGCAGCCCCTGCTCGGCCGCCAGTGCCCGGGCGTGATCGGCGGCCGCCTGGAAGTCGGTGCCGTGCTCGATCAATTGCACGCCCAGCGCGCGCATGGCGGCGTTCTTTTCCACCGAGTTGCCGTGCGGCACCACGATGGTGGCTTGCAGGCCGTGGCGCGCCGCCGCGATGCCGATCGACTGGCCATGGTTGCCGCGGGTGGCGCTGATCACATGGCGCACCTTTGGCTGCTGGCGCCGCAGCGCATCCATGTAGGTGAGGCCGCCACGCATCTTGAAGGCGCCGGCCGGCGTGTGGTTCTCGTGCTTGGCCCACACCCGGCAGCCCAGCCGCTGGGCCAGCAGCGGCCAGGCGTACTGCGGCGTGGGCGGCATCACCGCGTAGACCGTGCGCTGGGCGCCGGCAATTTCTTCGGGAGTGAAGCGCATGCGAGTAGAGCCTTCAGAGAGTGACGTTGCCGTCGATGCAGATGACCGAGTTGCCGCCGACCCAGACCTGCCCGCCGGCATCACGCGCGATGCGCACCCGCCCGTCGCGGCCCATGCATTGGCCCTGGGCCGCCACGTAGCGTTCGGGCATGCGGTCGTCGGCGATGAGCCATTGCGCCAGGCTGGCGTTGAGGCTGCCGGTGACGGGGTCTTCGTCGACGCCGGTGGCGGCGGCAAAGCCGCGCACTTCGAGGTCTGCCGTGCACATAGCCGGCATCAGGCTCTTGTGCTCGGACTTGGCAAAGGCGCGCGCTTCCCGGTTCGAGCGGCCGATCAGGGCCGGCGCTTCATGGGCCGCAGGCAGGCCGGCCACGCCGACCTTGAGGCCGATGTCCTTGAGCACCCGGTGATCGGGCGACAGCGCCAGCACGGTGTCGGCGTCGTCCAGCAGCAGGCCCAGCCAGGTGGTGCCGTTGTCCAGGATCTGCGCGGCCAGCACCTGGTGTGCCTTCAGGCCCAGGGCCGCGGCCACCTTGGCCAGCACGGTGGGGCTGGGCGAGCTGCGGCGCAGCGGCGGCGCCTGGAAGGCCAGGCTGCCCGGCTGCACCGTGTCGTCGCGCCGGATGCGCACCAGGCCGGCGGCGCACTGCTGCACCACCACCTCGCCCTGCCGTGGCGCATTGCCCGCGGCCAGCCAGGCATGGCAGGTGCCCAGCGTGGGATGGCCGGCGAAGCCCAGCTCGCCGCCCGGCGTGAAGATGCGCACCCGGTAGTCGGCGCCGGCCTCGGTGGGTGGCAGCACGAAGGTGGTTTCCGACAGGTTGGTCCAGCGCGCGAAGCGCTGCATGGCGTCATCGGAAAGGCCGCTGCCGTCCAGCACCACGGCCAGCGGATTGCCGAAATAGGGGGTGTCGGTGAAGACGTCGAGTTGCTTGAAGGGGCGGGCGTGGGCCATCGCGCTACTCCAGCGCCAGGTCGAGCACGCCGCGCGCGCCCGAGCGTGTGCGCAGCTGGCCGAACCAGCGCTCCACGTGAGGCCAGGACGGGCGGGCGTAGTCGATGGCTGGCAGGCCGAACCAGCGGTGCGCTTCGCAGCCCAGCGGGATGTCGGCCATGGTGAATTCATCGCCCAGCATGAATTCGCGCGTGGCCAGGTGCGCATCGAGGATCTGGAACAGTGGCTCGGTGGCGGCGACGGACCTGCCGATCACCGCCGGGTCGCGCTCGCCCGCCGGCGTGCGGACGAGCTGGCGGAAGGCCGGCCCGCTGGCCGGGTTGAAGGTGGTCTGCTGCCAGTCCATCCAGCGCTCGGCGTCGAAGCGCTCGGCCAGCTCCAGGGGATAGAGCGTACCGGCGGCGTACTTGGCGCACAGGTAGCGCACGATCACGTTCGACTCCCACAGCAGCACGCGCTGCGCGCCCTCGCCGTCCTCGATGGCGGGCACCAGGGCATTGGGGTTCAGGCGCCGGTATTCCTCGGTCTGCACCACGCCGAACTTGCCGCCGGCCTCGGTGCGCTGGAAACTGAGCGCCAGCTCCTGCGCGCACCAGACGACCTTGCGCACGTTGATCGAACTGATGCGGCCCCAGATGTTCAGCATGATGTCATTGCCTTTCTTCGAAAGTGAGTGGTCAAGGCGTGGCGGCGGAAGCCAGCAATTGTTCGGTCTTGGCGGCGAGCTGGTGCGCCAGCTGCTCGCGCACGGTTGCGGCCAGCGCGGCAATGGCCTTCTCGATCTCTTCCACGCTGGCGGTGACGAAGGACAGGCGCAGGGTGCGCGAGTCGCTTTCGCCGGCATAGAAGGGCGCGCCCGGCACGAAGGCCACGCCGCGCTCCACCGCCTTGGGCAGCAACGCCACGGTGTCGATGCCCGCGGGCATGCGCAGCCACAGGAACATGCCGCCGGCGGGCGTGTTGAACTCGACGTCCAGGCCCTTCATCTCGCGCTGCAGGGCGGCCACCATGGCGTCGCGCTGGCGCTTGTAGAGCGCGCGGATGGTCGGCACGTGGCGATCGAGGAAGCCGTCCTTCATCACTTCGAAAACCATGCGCTGGTTGAAGATCGGGCTGTGCAGGTCGGCCGCCTGCTTGGCCTGCAGCAGCTTCGGGAAGATCGCCTTGGGCGCCACCAGGAAGCCCAGGCGCAGCCCGGGCGCCAGCACCTTGGAGAAGGAGCCCAGGTAGATGCAGCCCTCGGGGTTGCGCGCCGTCAGCGGCAGCGGCGGCGCTTCGTCGAACCACAGTTCGCCATAGGGGTTGTCTTCCACGATCGGCAGGCCGGCGCTCTTGGCCGCGGCACTGACGGCGGCGCGGCGTGCCTCGCTCATGGTGCGGCCGGTCGGGTTCTGGAAATTGGGCAGCAGGTAGGCGAAGCGTGCGCCGGGCGCCTTGGCCAGCAGGTCTTCCGCCAGCACGCCTTGCGCGTCGCTGGCCACGCCCACCGGCACCGGCTCCATCGGCGCGAAGGCCTGCAGGGCGCCCAGGTAGGTCGGCGTTTCCACCAGCACGCGGCTGCCCGGGTCCAGCAGCACCTTGGCGACCAGGTCCAGGCCCTGCTGCGAGCCGGTGGTGATCAGCACCTGCGCCGGATCCACCTTCCAGGGCAGCATGTCGGCCACCGCCTGGCACAGCGGAGCGAAGCCTTCGCTCGCCGAGTACTGCAGCGCCGCCTCGCCCTGGGTGCTCAGCACCTGCGCGCAGGCCTCGGCAAAGGCGCTGATCGGAAAGGTTTTGGGGGAAGGCAGGCCGCCGGCCAGGCTGATGATGCCGGGGCGTTCGGTGACCTTGAGAATTTCACGCAGCACCGAGGGGTTCATCTTTTCGGCGCGCGCGGCGAGTTTCCAGTTCATGCTTTTTCCTAGGGTGTTGCGTTCGGGAGCGGGGAGGGGGCGAGCGGCGCCGGGCGCGCCTGCGACAGTTTCTTGCCGGCGATCACGGTGCCCACCACCGCGGCGGCAAAGCCGATGGTGAGTGTGTCGATCGATTCACCCAGCAGCGGCACGGCCGCCAGGATCGAAAGAAAGGGCTGCAGCAGCTGCGTCTGGCTCACGCGCAGGGCGCCGCCCAGGGCCAGGCCGCGGTACCAGGCGAAGAAGCCGATCCACATGGAGAAGATGCCGACATAGCCGAAGCCGACCCAGGCCGACGTGGCGACCGGCTGTTGCGGCCACAGCCAGATGGCGCCGGGGAGCGTGAAAGGCAGCGCCAGCACGCAGACCCAGCAGATCACCCGCTCGGCGCCCAGTGCCGGCGTGACCTGGGCGCCGTAGATGTAGCCGAAGGAAGCCGCCAGCACGGCGCCGACCAGCAGCACGTCGGCCCATTCGAAGCCGAAGGCACTGCCGCCCTGGTGCGCCCGCAGCATCGAGAACGCGATCACCAGCACGCTGCCGGCCATGGCGCACAGCCAGAAGCCCAGGCGCGCCCGCTGGTGCAGCACCCAGGCGGCCACCGCGGCGGTGCCGAGCGGCAGCAGCGCCGTGACCACGGCCGCATGGCCGGCACTGACGACGCGCAGCGCGAAGGCCAGCAGCAGCGGATAACCCAGCGCATTGCCCAGCACGGCAAAGGCCAGTGGCTTCCAGTGCGCGGCCTTGGGCAAGGGCGAGCGGGTGGCCAGCAGGAAGATGAGCGACAGCACCCCCGCCAGCGCCGCGCGGCCCAGGGTGACGAACCAGGGCGAGAGCTGCGGCGCCGCCTGCGTGCCGGTGGCCAGGCGGGTCATCGGCAAGGTGAGGGCAAAGATGGCGACGCCCAGAACGCCCAGCCACATGCCCAGCGTTTCGTCGCGCAGGCCCATGTTTCGCCTCATACCCGCGCCATCCAGTAGGCGGTGAGCACCAGCACCAGCGCCATCAGGCGGTTGAACCAGAGCAGGCGGCGGCCCTGTGCCAGCCAGTTGCGCAGCAGGGCGCCGGCCAGCGCATAGGCAAAGTTGCTGCTGAAGGCATAGACCAGCATCACCGGCGCCACGATGGCGAAGCGGTGCAGCGCGTCGGCCTGGCCGGCGATCCAGCCGGCCACGATGGTCAGGGCCAGCAGCCAGGCCTTGATGTTGAGGAACTGCAAGGCCACGCCCTGCCAGAAGCCGACCTTCAGGGGCGCGTCGTTCGCCGAGGCCAGCGCACCGTTGCTGGCCAGCTTCCAGGCCAGGAACAGCAGGTAGCCGATGCCCAGCGTCTGGACCGCCATGCGCAGGCCCGGCGCGGCCAGCATCAGCGCGCCTACGCCCGCGGCGCACAGCGCCAGCAGCAGGGTCCAGCCCACCGGCACTGCAAGAATGAAGCGCATGGCGCGCGGCAGGCCGCCATTGGCCGCCAGCGCGGTCGACAAGGTCGTATTGGGACCTGGCGAGAAGCTCATCGCCGTGGCCAGCACCAGCAGTGCGGTGAATTCTTGCCAGTTCATGGGACACACTTTAAACTGGGGACCATTACAGTACCGATACAGATATGCATACAACACTCCAATCTGTATCGGTTCTGCGCTCGACACAGGTGGTTCTATGCTGACACGAACCTCCGGCCTTTCGCTCACCGACCAGCTTTCCGCCCGCTTTGCCGAGCGCATCCGCACGCGGCTGCTGGCGCCCGGTGCCCGGCTGCCCTCGGTGCGCGAATGTGCGCGCCAGCAAGGCGTGAGCCCGCACACCGTGGTGGCCGCCTACGACCAGTTGCTGGCGCAGGGACTGATCGAGGCACGGCGCCAGCGTGGCTTCTACGTGCGCGACGTGTCGCCTGAACCGTCGCCGGTGGCGCGCGCCAGCGCCGGAGCGTCGATCGTGCCGGCCGATGCCAGCTCGCTGATCCGCAGCATGTTCCACCGGCAAAGCGACAAGCCGCAGCCCGGCATGGGCGTGTTCCCGCCGGACTGGATGGAGTCGACCTTCATGCCGGCGGCGGTGCGCCGTGTCACCAGCGGGCCGATGCTGCAGGAGCTGTCGCTGCAGTACGGCGACCCGGCCGGCGACCTGGCGCTGCGCAAGAGCCTGTCGCAAAAGCTGATGGGCATCAACGTGCCGGCAGCGCCGGAGCAGATCATCACCACCGTGGGCGCCACCCACGCGCTGGACATCGTCAGCCGCACCTTGCTGCGCGCCGGCGATCCGGTGATGGTGGAGGAGCCGGGCTGGGCCATCGAGTTCGCCCGCCTCGAATCGTTGGGCATGCGCATCCTGCCGGTGCCGCGCCGCGCCGACGGATCCGACCTGGAAGTGATGGCCAAGTACTGCCAGGCCGGGGAGGAGCACCGCCCCAAGCTCTTTGTCAGCGTCAGCGTGCTGCACAACCCAACGGGCTACAGCCTGGCGCCAGGCAGTGCGCACCGGCTGCTGCAACTGGCCAACCAGCACGACTTTCATATCGTCGAAGATGACACCTACAGCCATCTGGCACCCGACCACGCCACGCGGCTGTGTGCGCTCGACGGCCTTTCGCGCACCATCTACGTGAGCGGCTTCGCCAAGATCCTGGCGCCCAACTGGCGCATCGGCTTCCTGGCGGCGCCCCCGGCTCTTTTCAATCGCCTGCTGGAAACCAAGCTGCTGGCCACCTTGACGACGCCAGCCCTGCTCGAGCGGGCGCTGGCCTGGTGCATCGACCAGGGGCAGCTGCGCCGCCATTGCGAGCGCATTCGCGTGCGGCTGGATGCGGCGCGCGCGCGCACCGTCAAGCTGGCGCTGGCGGCCGGCTGCAGCTTTGCCTCGGAGCCAGCCGGCCTGTTCGGCTGGGTCGAGACCGGCGTCGACACCGATGCGCTGACTCAGCGCTTGCTGGACGAAGGCTTCCTGATCGCGCCGGGCTCGCTGTTCCACGCACGACGTCCGCCCAGCACCTTGATGCGGGTGAATTTCGCGACCGCGCAGGACGCGGCCTTCTGGAAGGTGTTTGCGCGGGTGCGCTCGGAGCTTTAGGCGCCAACTGGCGCCGCGCTGCTCAGAGCAGCCGGTCGGGCGCCAGCGGGCCGAGCAGGCGGATCATCAGCCGCAGGCCGAGGCTGGCGTCCGGCTCGGTGCTGGAATCGGGCAGCCCGCTGCCTTGCGGCGCGCGCCACAGCAGCCGGCCATCGACCATCTCCACACGCCAGGTGCCAGTGCGGAAGGCCTCTTCGATGCGCTGGTTGGCGGTGAGCGCCAACTCCTCGCTGCGGATCAGGAGCGCGATCTCGGTGTTCTGCAACTGCGAGCGCAGGTCCAGATTCATCGTGCCGACCACGATCAGCCGGCCGTCCAGCGTCAGCAGCTTGGAATGCAGCATGGATCGCGAGGAGCCGCCGAGTTCCCCGCCCGAGCTGCCCAGCGATGCGGCGGCGGCCGGGTCGATGCGCATTTCATACAGCTCGATGCCCATGGCCAGCAGTTCCTCGCGATGGCGCGCGTAGCCGGCGTGGGCTGCCTGCGCATCGTTCGAAGCCAGCGAATTGGTGAGCACGCGCACGCGCACGCCGCGCGACAGCGCCGCCGCCAGTGCCTGCTTCATGTCGGTGCCGGGCACGAAGTAGGGCGAGACGATGTTCAGCTCGGAGCGCGCCCGGCCGAACAGGCTCAGCAGGCCGTCGACCACGCTGTCGTCTTCGGCGGCGGCCGCCGGCAGCGCGCCCCGCTGGCCGCCACGAACTACCAGACCAGGCTGCCGCGGCGCCGATTCGCCACTGCGCTTGCCTTCCGGATTCAGCGGAATCTTGCCGGGCTTGTCGACCAGTACCACGGCAGGCGCCCAGACGAAGCGGGCCTTGCGCAGATCCATCGGCGCCCCGTCGGGCGGATTGGGCTGGGCCTGGGCGGCCTTGTCCGAATCCTCCTGGGCGCGGCGCGCCCGTTCGCGGATCCGGTCCAGCTCCGCCCGAGTCACCAGCGACTGCACCGGGTAGGCGCGATCGTTGTTCCAGTAGTCGTCGAAGCTGCGCGACAGGTCCTTCACGATGGGCCCGGCGGCCAGCACGTCCAGATCGACAAAGTTGATTTTGTCGCCGGCGCCGAAGTAGGCGTCGCCCAGGTTGCGCCCGCCGGTCAGGCCCATGGCGTTGTCGGCGATGAATAGCTTGTTGTGCATGCGCTGCTGCAGCTGCTCCGCGTCGTCCAGCGCGTTGAACATGCGCCGGACGAAGGAGCCGCGCGCGCCGGCCAGCGGATTGAACATGCGCATCTCGATGTTGGGCTCGAAGGCCAGGCGCATCGCCAGGGCATTGCGGCCGCTGCTGTGGTAGTCATCGAGCAGGATGCGCACCCGCACGCCGCGCCCTGCCGTCGCATGGATGGCGCTCAGCAGGCGGGCCGCGCTGGCGTCGCCGTGGATGGCGTAGTACTGAAGGTCCAGCGTTTTCTGGGCCCCCTCGATCAGGGCCAGGCGCGCCGAATAGGCCTCCTGCGCGCCGCCGACCAGCAGGAAGCCCGATGCGGCGTCGCCGGCCGATGAGGACCGGCGCAGCGTCTGGGTCAGGGCGCCCAGCGCCGTCCCCTCGGGCGTGGCGAGCGATTTGGACACCGGCCGTTCCACCTGCTCGGGCAGCTCGGCACAGGCGGAGAGGAACATCAGCGACGCGGCCAGCGCCAGCCAGCGGCGGAACAAGGCGCCAGGGGCGAGGGCAGGGGCAAGAGCGCGTGTCGGATGCATGGCAGTCGTACTCCCGCTGGCGTTGACGCCGCGCTAAAGCTTAGCGGACGGCGCCCAGTTCTTCCCAGCGCTCCAGCGCGGCCATCAACTCGTCGTCGATGCGGGCGTGGCGCTCGCTCAGCTCGACGGCCCGGGCCGCTTCATTCATATAGATGGCGCCGCCGTCCTGGGCCAGCGCCTCGGCGATGCGCTTCTGTTCGTCTTCCAGTTCGGCAATGAGGGCGGGCAGGGCGTCCAGTTCGCGCTGCTCTTTGTAGCTGAGCTTCTTGCGCGGCGCCAGCTGCTCGGCGGCAGCTGGCGCTGCAGTGGCGAGCGCGGGCGAGGGTGCCGGTGCGCTGCTGGCAGGCTTGGCCACTGGTGCCGGGGCGCGTTGCGCCGCCAGTTCGCGGGCGCGGCGCGACTGGGTCAACCAGTCCTGCACGCCGCCTTCGTACTCGCGCCACCGGCCTTCGCCCTCGAAGGCAATGGTGCTGGTCACCACGTTGTCCAGGAAAGTGCGGTCGTGGCTGACCAGGAAGACGGTGCCGTCGTAGTTCTGCAGCAGGTCTTCCAAGAGCTCGAGCGTGTCGATGTCCAGGTCGTTGGTCGGCTCGTCGAGCACCAGCACGTTGGCGGGGCGGGCGAAGAGGCGCGCCAGCAGCAAGCGGTTGCGCTCGCCGCCGCTGAGCGAGCGCACCGGTGAGGCGGCGCGCGCGGGCGAGAAGAGAAAATCGGACAGGTAGCTCTTCACGTGCTTGCGCTGCTTGCCGATCTCGATCCATTCGCTGCCCGGACTGATGAAGTCCTCCAGGGTCGCGTCCAGGTTCAGGGCCTCGCGCATCTGGTCGAAATACGCCACCTGCAGGTTGGCGCCGCGCCGGATTTTGCCGGTGTCGGGCTCGAGTTCGCCCAGGATCAACTTGAGCAGGGTCGTCTTGCCGGCGCCGTTGGGGCCGATCAGGCCGATCTTGTCGCCGCGCAGGATGGTGGCGCTGAACGGGCGCACGACAAGCTTGTCGCCAAAGGACTTGGTCGCATCGGTGAGCTCGGCCACGATCTTCCCGGTGGGCAAGCCGGTAGCCACGTCCATGTTGACGCTGCCCAGCGCATCGCGGCGACTGGTGCGGCGCTGGCGCAGCGCTTCAAGGCGGCCGATGCGGCTCTGGCTGCGCGTGCGGCGGGCTTCCACGCCCTTGCGGATCCAGACTTCCTCCTGGGCCAGGAGCTTGTCGGCCTTGGCGTTGATGACCAGTTCCTGGGCCAGCTGTTCTTCCTTCTGCAACTGGTATTGCTCGAAATTGCCCGGATAGGAGCGCAACTGGCCCCGATCGAGCTCGACGATGCGGGTGGCAACCCGGTCCAGGAAGGCGCGGTCGTGGGTGATGATGACGACGCTGCCCTTGAAGTCGATCAGCAGTTGCTCCAGCCATTCGATGGAGTCCAGGTCCAGGTGGTTGGTCGGCTCGTCTAATAGAAGTACGTCGGGCGCAGTCACCAGGGCCTGGGCCAGGGCAACGCGCTTTCGGGTGCCGCCCGACAGGGAGGCGACGATGGCGCTGGAGTCCAGGTGAAGACGGTCGAGCGCCTCTTCCACGCGCTGCTCCCAGTTCCAGGCGTCGAAGGCCTCGATTTCCGATTGCAGCGCATCCAGGTCGGCCCCCTCGGGGGCGTTCAGATACATGTCGCGCGAAGCGATCACGTGGGCCAGGCCCTCGCTCACCGCCGTGAAGACGTTGGCCTTTGGGTCGAGCAGGGGTTCCTGCGCCACATAGGCAATCCGCACGCCCTGCTGAAGCTGCAGAGTGCCGTCATCGGGCCTTTCCAGTCCGCCCAGTATCTTGAGCAGGGAAGACTTGCCAGCGCCATTGCGGCCGATCAGGCCCACGCGTTCGCCCGCCTGCAAGGAAAACTCCGCGTGGTCGAGGAGTGCGACGTGACCAAAGGCAAGCTGGGCGTCGAGAAGAGTAAGTAGAGCCATACCGGGGATTATCCGGAGGCGCCCGATAACCCCTTGGCGCGGCGCGAAGCCTGCGGGGTCAGCTTGAAGAAAAATCTTCTTAGGTACTTTCCCGGGCCTGAAAAACTGGCATAGAATCGAGGGCTCGGCAGTACACGGAAACGTGAACTGATTGCAAAAGAACTGGTGCCCAGCGCCAGTTCTGAGTGACAGAAGACAGTCAATGCAACGAACCGAAAAAACTTCCTTGAAGTTGCCCGAATCGAAAAGTTCGTGTCATAATTCAAGGCTCAGCTCAAAACGAGCTGCCGGCTGAAAGGCTGGCGGAATCGGACGGAAGGCTGAGGCGGACCGAGAGGTTCG
>NZ_JBIXJS010000017.1:0-53589 GCF_052871435.1 Variovorax sp. LARHSF232
CGTTGTCGGCGTTTTGCTTGACGGTGCTGGTGAGCTCTTCCATCGAAGCGGCGGTCTGCTCCAGGGAGCTCGCCTGCTCTTCCGTGCGGGATGACAGATCCTGGTTGCCGCTGGCAATCTGGCCCGAGGCGACCAGGATCGAATCGGTCGTGGTCTTGATGCGGCCCACCACGTCGGTGAGCGTGTCTTCCATCTCGCCCATGCCGCGCAGCAGGCGGCCGAAGTCGCCGCCGCGATCGGTCTCGAAGTCCTGGCTCAGGTCGCCGGCGGCCACCGTGTCGGCGATCAGCAGCGCCTCGTTGATCGGCTCGACCACGCTGCGCGTCAGCATCCACGCCAGCGCGGCACCCAGCGCAACGGCCAGCGCCGCCAGCACCATCACCACGGTGCGGCCCGAGCGGTAGATCTCGTCGATGGACACGGCGCTCTTGTCGATCTGCGCCTGCTGGTGATCCAGCATGGCGCGGATGCTGCCGTCGTAGCCCTCGATGGCGGACAGGAGCTTGGCATTGATGAGCTCGTTCGCCTCGTCCTTCCTGCCGTCGGCCTTGAGCTTGACGAGCGTGTTGCGCAGCGCCACGTAGTCGCCGCGCTTCTTCTTGACGTCTTCGGCCAGGGCCAGCTCTTGCGGCGAGCTGAGCATGGCTTCGATCGTCTTCTGCGCTTCAGAGATCTCCGCGCTGGTCTTGCTGATGCGCTTCTGGAAGAACTCCTGCAGCGCCGCGTCGTCGGTCTTGAGCATCGCGAAGGTGCGCACGCTGTTGACGTTGGTGGCCTGCAGCCAGGTCGCGGCCAGCCGCTCCTTGGCCAGCGCGCGCTGCACCATCTCGTGGGTGGCGTCGCCCACGTCCTGCAGGCGAAGCACGCCGATGCAGGCGACGGCAACCACCAGGGCCAGCATCAGCGCAAATCCGGCGCCCAGCCGGGTTCCGATCTTCCAATCCTTCATCGTCTTCTCCTCGTAGTTATGGTGTTGCCTGGCGCAGCGTCGTCAGCCGAACTTCTGCATGATGCGAACGAGCTTTTGCCCGTACTGCGGATCGGTGGCGTAGCCGGCGCGCTGCAGGCCGTGCGCGGCCTGCGCCGGGTCGTCGGTGGCCAGCACATTGGCGTAGCGCGGGTTGCGGGTGATGAACTTCGCGTAGTCGGCAAAAGCCTCGTCGTAGGAGGCATAGGCGCGGAACTTCGCGCGCACCTTCTGCGGCTCGCCGTCCACGTATTCGGTGGTCGTGATCTCGACCGCCGGGCCCTTCCAGCTTCGATCGGCCTTGATGCCGAACAGGTTGAAGCTCTGCGTGCCGTCCTCGGCGCGGATCTCGCGCTTTCCCCAGCCCGACTCGAGCGCTGCCTGCGCCAGGATCAAGGGCGCAGGCACGCCGCTGGCGGCGCTCGCGGCCTGCGCCGAAGGCCCCATGCGGGCCACGAAGCTGTCGACATGGCCCTGCAGCGAGGCCAGCGCTGCAGGTGACGGGCGCGCCTCGGCCGACTGGTAGATGCTGAGGTCCACGGGCGCCGAACGCGCGGGCGCCGCGTCAGGCGCTGGCGTCGCCGCTGCAGCGCTGCGCCTGGCGATCGGCTGCGGCAACGGCATGGCTGCCACCTCGTCCTGTGCACCGTTGGCTACCCCTGGCCCGGCCGCCATGGTGTGGCGCAACTGCGCCAGCATCGCCTCGGCCAGGCCCAGGCCGCGCCCCGAAAGGCTTTGCGACAGCTGCTGGTCCAGCATCGAGAGGTAGACCTTCTCGCTCTGGCTGTCCAGCAGGCCGCTTTCGGGCGTGGCCTCGCGCATGCTCTTAAGCACCATGTTCATGAACAGCGCCTCGAATTGCCGCGAGACCTGCTTCAGGCCTTCGTCGGGCGCGCTGCGCACGGTGCGCCGCAGCGCATCCACGCCCTGCACATCCAGGGCGAAGCGCTGGTCGAGCGCGCCGCTGCGGTCTGCTGCTGAAATCGCCATGCCGTCCCCTGCCTTCAGATGATTTCGAGCTCGGCGCGCAAGGCCCCGGCCGTCTTCATCGCCTGCAGGATGGACACCAGGTCCTGCGGGTTGGCACCCAGGCTGTTCAGGCCCTTGACCACGTCGGCCAGGGAGGCGCCGCCGCGCACCACCTGCAGCGCGCCGCCCGCCTGATTGACCGAGATCTCCGAGGTCGGCGCCACCACCGTCCGGCCTTCGGAGAAGGGCGCGGGCTGGCTGATCACCGGGGCGGTGTTGATCACCACCGACAGGCTGCCATGCGCCACCGCGCAGTCGCTCACGCGCACCGCCTGGTTCATCACCACCGAGCCGGTGCGCGCATTGATCACCACGCGCGCCGGCGCCTGGGTGGGCGTCACCTCGATGCTCTCCAGGCGGGCCAGGAAGGCGACGCGCTCGGCCGCCGCATCCGGAGCGCGCACGCGCACCACCCGCGCGTCCATCGCATCGGCAATGCCGGCGCCGAACTGGCGGTTGATGGCCTCGGCCGCGCGCTGCGCGGTGCCGAAGTCGGAACGGTTGAGCTCCAGCGTGAAGGCGCCCTCGCCGCCCACCGGCGCTTCCAGCGCGCGCTCGACCAGCGCGCCGTTCGGAATGCGCCCCGAGCTGAGCTGGTTGATCTGCACCTTGCTGCCGTTGGCCGACGCGCCGGCGCCGCCCACCACCATGTTGCCCTGCGCGATGGCGTAGACCTGGCCGTCGGCGCCCTTGAGCGGCGTCATCAGCAAGGTGCCGCCGCGCAGGCTCTTGGCATTGCCCATGGAGGACACGGTGACGTCGATGCTCTGGCCCGGCCGCACGAAGGGCGGCAAGGTGGCGGTGACCATCACCGCCGCCACGTTCTTGAGCTGCATGTTGACCCCGGCCGGGATGGTCACGCCCAGCTGCGCCAGCATGTTGGTCAGGCTCTGCGTCGTGAAGGGCGTCTGCATGGTCTGGTCGCCGGTGCCATCCAGGCCGACCATCAGGCCGTAGCCGATGACCGGGTTGTCGCGCACGCCCTGGACGCTGGCCAGCTCGCGAAGCCGCTCGGCGCGCGCCGGTGTCAGCAGGGCAAGAACGGTCAGGGCGAGCAGCGCCAGCGCCAGAGTTCGGCTGATGGCGCGAAGCATGGAAATCATGGGGTTGGGCCTGCCTAGAACGGCATCACGTTGAGAAAGATTCGCTGCATCCAGCCCATGGTCTGGGCCTCGTCGATGTAGCCCTTGGCGCTGTACTCGATGCGGGCATCGGCCACCTGGGTGGACTGCACCGAGTTGTTGCCGGTCACGGTGCGCGGGTTCACCACGCCGGAGAAGCGGATGAACTCGGTGCCCTGGTTGATCAGCATCTGCTTCTCGCCCGACACCAGCAGGTTGCCGTTGGGCAGCACGTCCACCACCGTGACGGTGATGAGGCCGGTGAAGGTGTTGCCGGCGCTGGCGCCGCCCTTGGCCGCGAGGGCGTTGGTGGCCTTCAGATCGGCGCTCTGGTCGTCGAGCAGGCCGCCCAGCACCTTGGGGATCACGCTGAATTGCGCGTCCGTGCTGCCGTTGCGGCTGGCGTTGGCGCCCGAGCTCTTGCTGGCGTTCATGCGCTCGCTGATGACGATGGTCAGGACGTCGCCGACGTTGCGCGGGCGGCTGTCCTCGAACAGCGCATTGCTGCGCCCGCCGTCCTGGAAGATCGCCCCGTTGCGCGGCTTGCTGCGCGCGGCCTGCTGGGCGTCGGCGCGCGCCGTCATCGGCTGGTGCACCAGTGGCTCGCGCGGGAACTGCGCGCAGCCGGTGGCGAGCAGCGCGACCGCCAGCAGCGCCGCGGCGAAGCCAATGCGCGATGACGGTGCGTGTGTCACAGCTGGGCCAGGCGCTGCAGCATCTGGTCGGAGGTCTGCACGGCCTTGCTGTTGATTTCGTAGGAACGCTGGGTGGCGATCATGTTCACCAGCTCTTCCACCACGTTCACGTTGGAAGCTTCGACATAGCCCTGGTTCAGGATGCCGGCGCCGTCGATGCCCGGGTTCATCTGGTTGGCCGCGCCGGACGCGTCGGTTTCGGCGTACAGGTTCTCGCCCAGGCTCTGCAGACCGGTCGGGTTCAGGAACGTGGCCAGCTGCAGCTGGCCCACCTGCACCGTGTTGCTGCTGCCCGCCTGCGTGACCGACACCATGCCGTCGCGGCCGATGGTCAGGCTGGTGGCGTTCTGCGGCAGCGTGATGGCCGGCTGGATCTGGAAGCCGCTGGCCGTGACCAGCTGGCCATCGGCATCGGTCTGGAAGGAGCCGTCGCGGGTGTAGGCGGTGGTGCCATCCGGCATCAGCACCTGGAAGAAGCCCTGGCCGTTGATGGCCACGTCCTTCGGGTTCTCGGTCTTGGTCATGTTGCCCTGCGCATGGATGCGCTCGGTGGCCACCACGTGCACGCCGGTACCCACCTGCAGGCCCGAGGGCAGGCGCGTCTGGTCGGAGGTCTGGCCGCCGACCTGCCGCAGGTTCTGGTACATGAGGTCTTCGAACACGGCGCGGCTGCGCTTGAAACCGGTGGTGCCGACGTTGGCCAGGTTGTTGGACACCACGTCCAGCTGGGTCTGCTGGGCATCGAGGCCGGTCTTGGCGATGTGAAGGGAACGGATCATGGAAGGGGATTTCTCTAGTGGAAGAAGGGACCGCTTCAGCCGTAGGCCAGCAAGCGGTTGGCCGACTGCGCGCCCTCGTCGGCGGACTTGATCGACCGCATCTGCATCTCGAAGCGGCGGGCGTTGGCGATCATGTCGACCATGGCCTCGACCGGATTGACGTTGCTGCCCTCGATCACGCCGCTGACGAGGCGCACCGCAGGGTCGGCATCGGCCGCAGGCAGCCCGTCGCGCATGCGAAAGAGGCCGTCGTCGCCACGCACCAGGTCGGCCGTGGGCGGGTTCACCAGCTTGAGCCGGCCTACATCGCCCACGCCGGTCGGCGGATCGCCGGCGCCGCGCGCCGCGATCAGTCCGTCTGCCGCCACGGACGCCTGCGCCCCGGGCGGGATGGTCAGCGGGCCGGCATCGCCCAGCACGGGGCGTGCGCCCATGGTCAGCAGTTGCCCGTCGGCGCCGATCTGCAGGTTGCCGACACGCGTGTAGGCCTCGCTGCCATCGGCCGCCTGCACCACCAGCCAGCCCTCGCCCTGCACCGCCACGTCCAGCGCACGGCCGGTCTCGGTGAGCGGGCCGCGGCTGAAATCGGCGCCCGGCGTGGTGGCCGCCACGAAGGCGCGGGTGCGCGCCTCCTCGCCCACCACCGGCACCGCGCGAAAGGCGTTGATCTGCGCCCGAAAGCCCGGCGTCGAGACGTTGGCCATGTTGTTCGCCACCGAAGCCTGCTGCTCCATGGCCTGCTTGGCGCCGCTCATGGCGACATACAGCATGCGGTCCATGACGCGGCGCTCAGCGGATGTTCATCAGGGTCTGCATGACCTGGTCCTGCGTCTTCACGGTCTGCGCATTGGCCTGGTAGCTGCGCTGCGCGACGATCAGGTTGACCAGCTCGGAGGTCAGGTCGACGTTGGAAGACTCCAGCGCGCCCGAGGCGAGCGAGCCCTGCTTGGTGCCGGCGCCCGGCCGGCCGGTGAGCGGCTGGCCCGAGGCCAGCGTCTCGGCCCAGACGTTCTCGCCCTTGGGTTCCAGGCCGTTCACGTTGGCGAACGAAGACAGCACCACCTGGCCCAGGAGCTTGGACTGTTCGTTGGAGTACTTGCCGGTGATGGTGCCGTCCTCGTTGATCGAGAACGAGGTCAGGGTGCCGGAGGTGAAGCCGTCCTGCGTCAGCCGGTTCACCTCGTTGACGTTGCCGAACTGCGTGGTGCCGGAGAGGTTCACCGCCATGTTGAGCGGTGCCGAGCCGTTGGTGAAGTTCAGGCCCGCGATGTTCAGCGTGCCGCCGGCCGGCGCGGTCATGTTGCCGTTGTTGTCGAAGGTCAGGCTGGTCAGCGCGGCGCCGCCGTTGAGCGCCGCGCCGTCGGCCGTGCCGTACACGTCCCAGGTGTTGGCGCCGGTCTTGACGAAGAAGGCGCCCAGTTCGTGCGGGTTGCCCAGCGAGTCGTAAATCGGGCCGAGCGCGTTGGAATAGTTGTAGGTGGCCGAGTCGTTGGCGCTGAAGGGCGTCGCGGTGGGCACGGTGCTGCGCGAGTCAAGGTTGAACTCGGCCTCGATGCGGGTGGTGGCGTTCGGGTTCATCGAACTGGTCTGCACCTGCAGCGCCGTCGGCGTGCCGCCGTTGATGGTGCCGTTGGCCGACACGCCGAAGCCCGTCAGGCGCAGGCCGCTGGCATTGACGATGTAGCCGTCCTTGTCGCGCGTGAACTGGCCGTTGCGCGAGTACATGACTTCGCCGCTGGCGCTGGCCAGGCGAAAGAAGCCGTCGCCGTTGAGGATGGCCACGTCCAGCGGTCGGGTGCTGGTCTGCACCGAGCCCTGGGTGAAGTTCTGCACCACGCCAGAGACGGCGGCGCCCAGGCCGATGCGCGAGCCCGCATACACGTCCTGGAAGGTGGCGGCCGCCGACTTGAAGCCGATGGTGCCCGAGTTGGCAATGTTGTTGCCGATGACGTCGAGGTTCGCGGCGGCCACGTTCAGGCCGCTGATGCCCTGGGAAAAACTCATGATGAATCCTTGTTGCTGTGCAGTGGATGAATGGCGGGCGGATGGCGCCCTTACAGGAACATGCGCACGTCCGCGAGGCCGATGCTTCGGCCGGCCGCCAGCTCCAGCGAGACGCCGCCGCCGACCTGCTTGACGGCCGCCACCTGCGAGAAGGACAGCGCCGTGGCGTTCACCGCCGCGCCGCCGTTGCTGGCCACCACCGAATAGCGGTAGTTGCCCGCCTCGACCGCATCGCCGGCGTCGTTCTTGCCGTCCCAGCTGAGGCCGTTGACGCCCTGCGGCATCGCGCCTGCTTCGATGGTCCGGACCGTCTTGCCGGCGGCGTCGGTGATCACCACGCTGACGGCGCCGGCGGAGGCCGGCAGCTCCACGGCGAAGGGCACCGGGTCCTTGCCACTCGCCACCAGCTCGTTGCCCGGCGACAGCACCGAATAGCCGATCAGCGAGGCCGCCTGCAGCACCTGGCTGGCGCCGCTCTGGCTCACCAGGCCGGACAGCGCGGTGTTGAGCTTCTCGATGCCGCTCACGGTGCTCATCTGCGCCAGCTGCGAGGTGAGCTCGGCGTTCTGCATCGGGTTGAGCGGGTCCTGGTTGTTGAGCTGGGTCACCAGCAGCTTGAGAAAGCGCTGCTCGATGTCGGCGCTCGAACTGGCGCCGCTGGCGGCCGCGGCGGCGTTGGCGGATGCGGAATTGACGGCACTGGTGTCGGTCACGGCCATGGGATTTCTTCTTTGGAGGTAGGGGGCCTGGCGTTATTGGCCGACGCTGAGCGTCTTGACCATCAGCGTCTTGGCGGTGTTGAGCACCTCGACGTTGGCCTGGTAGCTGCGCGAGGCGGAGATCATGTTGGTCATCTCCTCCACCACGTTGACGTTGGGCATGCTCACGTAGCCGTTGGCATCGGCATGCGGATTCTTCGGGTCGTAGACGGTGCGCAAGGGCGAGTTGTCCTCGACCACCGAGGCCACGCGCACGCCGCCGATCTCCTGCCCGCCTGCGGCATCGACCTGAAACACCACCTGCTTGGCGCGGTAGGCCTGGCCGTCCGGCCCGGCCACGCTGTCGGCGTTGGCCATGTTGCTGGCACTGACGTTCATGCGCTGCGACTGCGCGCTCATGGCGGAGCCCGCCACGTGAAAGATGTTCATGGGCATGGGTAGCGCCTTCTTGTTGCGGCTACTGCTGCACCGCGGCCAGCAGCGTCTTGATCTTGGAACCCAGCACCGTGAGGTTGGATTCGTAACGCATCGCGTTGTCGGCGAAGTTGACGCGCTCGGCATCCATCTCCACCGTGTTGCCGTCGATGCTCGACTGGGCCGGCACGCGGTAGAGCAGGTCGTGGTCGGGCACCGCGCCGGCCTGCGCCTGCAGATGCCGTGCCGAGGTGGTGGAAAGCGACACCGACTGCGCCGCGCGGCCCTGCGCCACCGCCTGCGTCAGCCGGCTCGCGAAATCGAAGTCGCGCGCCTTGTAGTTGGGCGTGTCGGCGTGGGCGATGTTGGCCGCCAGGACCTCCTGGCGCTGCACCCGCAGATTGAGCGCTTCGCGTTGAAAGCTGAGCGCGACATCGAGCTTGTCGATCATGAAATTTCCATCGGTTGGCTACACGCCTGCCCCAGGAGGGCGCGGCGACAGATGGAAAGCGAGTCTATGCACGCATCGCGCTGGCAATGGGCCGAACAGCGGGGGCTTTGGCCTGCACTTCGGCTCTTCCGGCGCGTGGCCGCGTTCCTAGAATGACCCGGCCCCGGCTCGCGCCACCCTCACTCCATATCCATGCAGCAGACACCACGATCGCGCATTCGCCCCCTGGCCCTTGCCGCGCTGGCATGGCTGCCGCTGCCCGGGTCGGCTGGAACGCCGGCTCGGCAGCCGCTTCCCGATGCGGCGCGCATCGCCATCGAGCAGTTGGTGCAAGCCCAGGCAGCCGGCCTGCCACGCCGCATTGGCGTTCGCCTGCAGGGGCCCGGTGGCGGCACCCTGCCCCCTTGCGAAGCGCCCGAAGCCTTTCTTGCGCCCGGCACCGCGCTGCGCGGCCGGGTCTCGATCGGGCTGCGCTGCCCGGCCGCAGACGCGCCCTGGACGCGCTACGTGCAGGCCTATGTCGAGGTGCAGGGCCGCTACTTCGTCGCCGCCCGCGCCATCGAGGCCGGCCAGGCATTGGGCGCGGCCGACCTGGCCGAGCGCAGCGGCGACCTGGCGGCCTTGCCGCGCTCGGTCGTCACTGACGCGGCGCCGCTGCGCGGCGTCATTGCCGCCAACCGCATCTCGGCCGGGGCGCCGCTGCGCAAGGAACTGCTGCGCGGCCAGGTCGTGATCCAGCAGGGCCAATGGGTGCAGGTGGTGGCGCAGGGGGCAGGCTTTTCGGTCAGCACCGAGGCCAAGGCCATGACGCGTGCCGAGGTCGGCGCCCTGGTGCAGGCCAAGACGCGCGACGGCCGGCTGGTGAGCGGCGTCGCGGACGAAGAGGGGCAGATCCGGTTGGCCCAATAGCTTCCCGAATCGCCTAAAGTTTCGACCGGACCTGCCGATATAAGGCTCAGCCCTTTCTAGGAAAGCATCTTGAAAATCGATCCACCCGCCCCGCCGGCCCTTGGCCCGACCCGCCTGCAGTCCAAGGCGGGAACCCCCGTCTTGCCCGGGACGGGCGAGGCCGGCGCGGCCCAGCCACCCAAGGAGTCCGCCCCCATGTCCGGCCAGGTTCGTTCGCTGCCGAGCGCCCCGGGCGGGAGCGACTTCGACGCGGCGCGCGTCGCCGCGATCCGGGAGGACATCCGCGCCGGGCGCTACCAGGTTCACCCCGAGCGCATCGCCGACGGCCTCTTGAACAGCGTGCGCGACCTGCTGGAGGCGAAGAAGAAGCCATGAGCACCTTGCTGCCGCATCTGCTGGCCGAAAGTGCCGGCATCGAAGCCTTCCTCGCGCTGCTGGACCAGGAAGAACAGGCCATGGCGGACGGCCGCTTCAAGGAGCTCCCCGCCCTCACCGCCCGCAAGGCACGGCTGCAGGAGCGCATGGCCGAGCTCGACCGGCAACGTGAAGCGGCGCAGTTGACGTTGGGCTTCGCGGCCGGACGCGCCGGCGCGGACGCAGCGGCAGGGGCCGGTGGCGAAGCCGTGTGCGCAGCCTGGGCGACGCTGCTGGGCCTTGCCGAGCGAGCCAAGGCAGCCAATCGGCGCAACGCCGCGATGGTGTTCGGCCATCTGGACTTCACGCAGAACGCCCTGCGCTTCCTGCGCGACAGCGGCCAGATGTTCTACGGCCCGGACGGCGCGCGCAAAGCGGCGGGCGGCGCCGGAACCCGCCTGGCGCTGGGCTGAGCGCCTCGCCCCTGAAACCTCCTGACACCGCGCTGTCAGGAGCAGGTCTGCATCATGCGGGATTGTTCATTGAGACACCGTCTGTCTGTCAGGAGCACCCCCATGAAGAAGACCTATACCGGCAGCTGCCATTGCGGCGCCGTCCGTTACGAAGCCGACATCGACCTGGCCGCGGGCACCGGCCGGTGCAACTGCAGCATCTGCACCAAGACGCGCAACTGGGGCGCCATCGTGAAGCCGGCGGACTTCCGCCTGCTGGCCGGCGAGGAGGCATTGAGCGACTACCAGTTCGGCACCCAAAGCGCGCATCACCTCTTTTGCAAGCACTGCGGCGTGCGGCCCTTCGGGCGCGGCTACATCGAGCAGATCGGCGGCGACTACGTGTCGGTGCGGCTGGCAACGCTGGACGACGTGCAGGCCGAAGAACTGATCAGCGCGCCCATCCACTATTCGGACGGGCGCAACAACGCCTGGTGGAACAGCCCGGCCGAGACGCGTCACCTGTAGTCGACATCAAGCGTCCAGGCAGCGCAATCCGAGGTGCTGGGCAAACAGCAGCAGGGCGCGTCGTCACGTCCCGGCGACTCTGAAATAGTCGACGAGGATCACTTGCCGTCGACCCGCATGGCGTTCAGATCGCCCTGCCAGTCCAGCTTGCCGCGCAACTGGTGCAACTGCTCCTGTTGATGCAGGCGCAGCACGGTACGCAGACCGAACTCGACCACCTCGCGCTTGGTCTTCAGGCCCGTCACGCGCAGGGCTTCCCTCATCAGCTTGGCGTCGATTTCGATGTTGGTCCGCACGATGTGCACCCTCTTTAGACGCATACGCTATCCCAACTCCCGCCACATGTGCACCTTCGCGTGGAAGCGCCCGTCGACGCACACCGCCATCGGTTCCACGCCGAAGGTCTTGAAGCCGCAGCGCTCGTACAGGGCCTGGGCGCTGTCGTTGCCCTGGGTCACGGTGAGCTGCACCAGCCGCAAGTCGCCGCGCGCGCGGGCCGCCTCGAGCACCGCCTGCACCAGGCGCTGGCCCGCGCCGTGGCGCCGTGCGGAAGGCGCAACGTACATGCCGAACAGCAGGCCCTTGTGGCGCGACCGGATGCGCGTCTCGGGAACGTTGAGGCCGGCAACGCCCACCAGTCGGCCCTGCGTATCAAAGGCGCCGAACACGACAGTCGGCGCAGGGTCGGCCGGCGCCAGCCGCTCGGCCCAGTAGGACAGCGGCAGGCCGACCCGCTCCGAGTGGCTGGTGGTGAAAGCTTCCGGGTACTTTTCGTAAGCCTCCAGCATCAAGGCGCGATGGGCGGCGGCGTCGGCGGGCGTGAGGCGGCGAAGGCTGGGCATGGGCGGGCATTCTCCCCCAGGACCTCGGGTGGCCGACACCTCGCGCACAATGTCGCCATGCAACTGAACTTCATTGGAAATTCGAACGTTCTGTCAGCTTCCGGCAAGACCCTGCCGGTGCTGGATCCCTCCGACGGCCAGGCCTTCGACGAGCTGCAGCGCAGCAACGCGACCGACATCGACGCCGCCGTGCGCGCGGCGCGCGACTGCTTCGACAACAGCTGGCACAAGGTGAGCGCGGCCGAGCGCGGGCGGCTGATGATGAAGCTGGCGCAGAAGATCGCCGCCCACGCCGACGAACTCTCCTTGCTGGAGCAGCGCGACTGCGGCAAGCCGGTGAAGCAGGCGCGCGCCGATGCGCTGGCGCTGGTGCGCTACTTCGAGTTCTATGCCGGCGCCTGCGACAAGCTGCACGGCGAGACCATCCCCTACCAGGACGGCTACAGCGTCTTCACCTGGCGCGAGCCGCACGGCGTCACCGGCCACATCATTCCCTGGAACTACCCGATGCAGATCTTCGGGCGCAGCGTGGGCGGCGCGCTGGCGGCCGGCAATGCCTGCGTGGTGAAGCCCGCGGAAGACGCCTGCCTCTCGCTGATCCGGGTGGCGCAGCTGGCGGCCGAAGTCGGCTTTCCGCCGGGCGCCATCAACATCGTGACAGGCTATGGCCACGAGGTCGGCGACGCACTGGCGCGGCACCCCGGCATCGACCACATCAGTTTCACCGGCAGCCCCAAGGTGGGCACCCTGATCCAGCAGGTGGCGGCGGAACGGCATTGCCCGGTGACGCTGGAGCTGGGCGGCAAGAGCCCGCAGCTGATCTTTGCCGATGCCGACCTGGATGCAGCCATCCCGGTGGTCATCAACGCCATCGTGCAGAACGCCGGCCAGACCTGCTCGGCGGGTTCGCGCGTGCTGATCGAGAAGGCGATCTACGAGCCGCTGCTCGAGCGCCTGGGCCAGGCCTTCGCGGGGCTGCGCGTGGGCCCGGCGGCGATGGACCTGGACGTGGGCCCGCTGATTCGCCAGTCGCAACAGCAACGCGTATGGGACTTCCTCAGCGACGCCCACGTGGCCGGCATCCCGATGGTGGCGCAGGGCACGATCGTCGACGAGGCGCCCGAGACCGGCTTCTACCAGGCCCCCACCCTGCTGCGCGACGTGCCGGTGGATCACCGCCTGGCGCAGGAGGAGGTGTTCGGCCCGGTGCTGGCAGCCATGCAGTTTGCCGACGAGGACGAGGCCGTCGCCCTGGCCAACGCCACGCACTTCGGCCTGGTGGCCGGCGTCTGGACCGAGAACGGTGCGCGCCAGTTCCGCATGGCCAAGCGGCTGCGCAGCGGCCAGGTGTTCATCAACAACTACGGCGCCGGCGGCGGCGTGGAGCTGCCCTTCGGCGGCGTGAAGTCATCGGGCTATGGCCGCGAGAAGGGCTTCGAGGCGCTGTACGGCTTCACCACGCTCAAGACCGTGGCCGTCAAGCACAACTGATTTCAACGATCGAAGAAGAGAGACATATGCGCGTCAAGAACAAATCCATCATCGTGACCGGCGCCGGCGGCGGCATCGGCGAAGGCATTGCCAAGCGGCTGGCGCAGGAAGGCGCCCAGGTCATCGTCAACGACATCAACGAGGCACTCGGCCTGCAGGTGGTGGACGCCATCCTCCGCGAAGGCGGCCAGGCCTCCTTCTTCGCCGCCGACGTGACGAAGTCGGATCAGGTCAAGGCCCTGGTCGATGCCGCCGTTGGTCGCCACGGCAAGCTGGACGTGATGGTCAACAACGCCGGCTGGACGCACCGCAACCGCCCTGCGTTGGAAGTGAGCGAGGAAGAATTCGACAAGTGCTATGCCGTGAACATGAAGAGCATCTACCTGGCGACCGTGCACGCGGTGCCGGCCTTTCGGGCCAACCAGGGCGGCAGCTTCATCAACATCGCCTCCACCGCCGGCGTGCGTCCGCGCCCTGGCCTCACCTGGTACAACGGCTCCAAGGGCGCGGTGATCACCACCAGCAAGTCGCTGGCGGCCGAACTGGGGCCGGACAACATTCGGGTGAACTGCATCAACCCGGTGTTCAACCCCGACACCGGCCTGTCGGCCGAATTCGCCGGCGGCCCGCTCACCGAGGAACGCCGCGAAAAGTTCCGCGCCACCATTCCGCTGGGGCGCTTCTCGACCGCGCTGGACGTGGCCAACGCGGCGCTGTACCTGGCGAGCGACGAAGCAGCTTTCATCAGCGGCGTGTGCATCGAGGTGGACGGCGCCAGGTGCGTCTGACCGGGCGGCATTAACCCGCTTGGCAGGATGAGGCCGCACATGCGCTAAATTGCGGGCTCCCCCGATAGATCCATGGCCTCGCCGATCATTCCCATTGCCGACCTTCGCAGCGCGCGCACGGCCCGCGTGCCGGATCTGGCCGTGCCCGCCACCGGCGTGCTGCACGACCGCCTGGGCCGGCCGCTGACGGACCTGCGCATCAGCGTGACGGACCGCTGCAACTTCCGTTGCAGCTACTGCATGCCCAAGGAAGTCTTCGACAAGGACTACCCCTACCTGCCGCACAGCGCGCTCTTGAGCTTCGAAGAAATCACCCGCCTGGCGCGCGTCTTCGCGGCCCACGGCGTGCGCAAGATCCGCCTCACCGGCGGCGAACCGCTGCTGCGCAAGAACATCGAGCTGCTGATTGAGCAACTGGCCCAGCTGCGCACGCCGGATGGCCAGCCGCTGGACCTGACGCTCACCACCAACGGGTCTCTCCTGGCCCGCAAGGCCAAGGCGCTGAAGGACGCCGGCTTGCAGCGCGTCACCGTCAGCCTGGACGGCTTGGACGACGAGGTGTTCCGCAGCATGAACGACGTCGACTTCCCGGTGGCGCAGGTGCTCACCGGGCTGGACGCGGCCCACGCCGCGGGCCTGGGACCGATCAAGATCAACATGGTGGTCAAGCGCGGCACCAACGAGAACGAAATCCTGCCGATGGCGCGGCGCTTTCGCGGCACCGGCATGGTGCTGCGCTTCATCGAGTACATGGACGTGGGCGCCACCAACGGCTGGCGCATGGACGAGGTGCTGCCGTCGAGCGAGGTGGTGCGCCGCATTGCCGAAGAGTTTCCGCTGGTGCCGCTCGAACACAGCGCACCGGGCGAGACGGCGCAGCGCTGGGGCTATGCCGGCGCCAATGGCCAATTCGACCCTGCCCTGGGCGAGATCGGCGTCATCAGCAGCGTGACCCAGGCCTTCTGCCGCGACTGCAGCCGCGCCCGCCTGTCCACCGAAGGCAAGCTCTACCTGTGCCTCTTTGCCAGCGGCGGCCACGACCTGCGCCCGCTGCTGCGTGAAGAGAAGGCCAGCGATGAAGAGATCGCCTCGGCCATCGGCCACATCTGGCAGGGCCGCGCCGACCGCTATTCGGAGCTGCGCGGCCAGCTGGCGCCGGACAACAGCGCCACGCCGGGCGCACGCCGCGTCGAGATGAGCTACATCGGCGGATAGCGCCGCGCATCACGCAGCACACATCGCGCCACAATAGGCGGATGCACATCACAGCAGAAGACATCACCGGCCTGGTGCTGGCCGGCGGACGCGCAACGCGCATGGGCGGCATCGACAAGGGCCTGCAGAGCTTCAACGGCACGCCGCTCGCCCTGCACGCCCTGCTGCGCCTCGCGCCGCAAGTCGGCCACACCATGGTGAACGCCAACCGCAACCTGGCGGCCTACGAGTCCTTCGGCACGCCCGTCTGGCCCGACGGCCTGGCCGACTACGCGGGCCCGCTGGCGGGCTTCCTGGTCGGGCTGGAGCGCTGCGAAACGCCCTACCTGCTGACGGTGCCCTGCGACAGCCCGCTGTTCCCGCTCGACCTGGCAAGCCGCCTGGCGCAGGCGCTGGAACGCGAAGACGCGCAGATCGCCATGGCCAGCGGCGCCGAGCCGCAAAAGGATGGCAGCGTGCAGATGCGCGCACAGCCGGTGTTCTGCCTGCTGCGGGCCGACTTGCTGGAAAGCCTGGTGCGCTTCACCCAGGAGGGCGGCCGCAAGATCGACGCCTGGACCGCCACCCACAAGACCGTGCTGGTGCCCTTCGACCGCGAAGGCGACGCGCGCGAGGCCTTCTTCAACGCCAACACCCTGGCCGAGCTGCACGCGCTCGAGCAGCAGCGCGGCTGAAGACAAGCACCACCATGACCCGCATCGAAGAAATTGCCGCGCAGCTGGCCGGCTACGACCCCAAGGCGCTGGGGGTGGATGGCGTGCAGGCCTTCCTGGCGCGGCTGGTGCAGCCCGCGGCCATGAACGAAGAGGAAGATGTCGCGCTGTTCGACGCGCTGGACCGCGTGCTGGCGCAAGACATCATCTCGCCCTTCAGCGTGCCGCCGCACGACAACTCGGCGATGGACGGCTTTGCCTTCGACGGCGCCATGCTGGAACAGGCGGGCCAGGCGGGCGTGGAAACCATCGAGCTGCGCGCGATCGCCACCGCACTGGCCGGCGCCGCCTGGCGCGGCACCGTGGGCCCGGGCGAGGCGGTGAAGATCATGACCGGCGCCGTGATGCCGGCGGGCCTCGACACCGTGATCCCGCAGGAGTTCTGCGAGATCGACGGCGATCAAGTGCGCTTTCCCGCCAAAGTGCTGCGGCGCGGCGACAACCGGCGCAAGCTGGGCGAGGACCTGCGCCAGGGCGAGCCGGCCCTCACCCGCGGCGACCGCTTCACGCCGGCCGCCCTGGGCATGGCCGGCAGCCTGGGCCTGGCCCGCGTGCCGGTGCTGCGCCGCCTGCGGGTGGCCTACTTCTCCACCGGCGACGAGATCCTGAGCCTGGGCGAGCCGCCGCGCGAAGGCGCGGTGTACGACAGCAATCGCTACACCGTGTTCGGCCTGCTCAAGCGCCTGGGCTGCGAGGTGATCGACCTCGGCCTGGTGCGCGACGACCCCGCCGCGCTGGAAGCCACGCTGCAACGTGCCGCCAACGAGGCCGACGCCATCATCACCAGCGGCGGCGTGAGCGTGGGCGAGGCCGACCACACCCGCGCCGTGATGCAGCGCCTGGGCGACATGGCCTTCTGGCGCGTCGCCATGCGGCCGGGCCGGCCGATGGCGGTGGGCCTCATTCCCAAGACCGGCGCGGCGGGCCACCCAGCCGTGCTGTTCGGCCTGCCGGGCAATCCGGTGGCGGTGATGGTGACCTTTCTGGCCTTCGTGCGCCCCGCCCTGTTGCGCCTGATGGGCTGCAACGAGGCCAGCGCGGCCCCGCCGCCGCTGCTGCGGGCCCGAAGCACGATGGCGATCCGCAAGAAAGCCGGCCGCACCGAGTACCAGCGCGGCTTCGTGCAGATGGTGCCCGGCGCCATGCCCGAGGTGCGCATCGCCGGCAACCAGGGCTCGGGCGTGCTCAGCTCCATGGTCGAGGCCAATGGCCTGGTGGTGCTGCACCACGGCCAGGGCAGCGTTGCGGCTGGCGACGAGGTGGACGTGATGGTGTTCGAGGGCGTGATTTAGGCGCGATGGTTGCGGGAAGCCGGCCAGATCCTTAAACTGGCGTTAACGCAAACCTTAACGGATACCGAAAAATGGCACTTCGGGCATCAGACATCGTTCCCATCAGCGAAGCGCGCGCCCGGCTCACCGAGCTGGCCGAGGACGTGGTGGGAAGCGGCTCGGAAAAGGTATTGACCAAGAATGGCGCGAGTTACGTCGCCCTGGTCGACGCTCGCCGTCTCGACTACTACCATGCCCTCGAGTCGGAGCATGCCAGCCTCGCACTCGCAAGCGACGCCATTGCCGGCCTTCGGCAAGCCTTGGCAGGGCAATTCGTGCCTGACGAGGAACTAGATCAGACGCTTGGCGTCGCGCCGGCGCGGTGAGCATTCCGGTCAACGCAAGAGTTCGGGCGGTACCGAACTTTCTGGCGGGCCTTCGCGCTGCACTCGCGTTCATGCAACACCAGGACGCCGCTTCTGCTTCGGAGCGCTTCAAGAAGCTGCAATCCGAAGTTCAAAAAGCGCGGGCGCTCATCTCCTTTGCACCCGCAAGCGGCCGACCTGCTCGCTTTCTTGACGCCAAGTCAGGATGGGCGCAGTTTCAAGCTGAGCAGGCGAGGCAGCTCGCCCGGGACCTTGGTATGCCGGAACTGCGGGAACTGGTCTTGGCTCGCCACGTTGTTCTCTACGCTCATTCCAGGCAGGAAGCCGTGTTGCTTTCAATACGGCACGAACGCCAGCTGACCTACCAATTGCCCGCGGATTCGGCTTGATGTTCAGTGCGCCGGCGCGCGCGCTTTTGGCTACAGCTTCCCCAGCGCCTTCTGCACGCCCTTGTTGGCCAGCATGTCGGCACGCTCGTTGCCCGGGTCGCCCGAATGGCCCTTGACCCAGCGCCATTCGATCTGGTGTCCGCCTTTCTCGACCAGCGCGTCCAGCTGGCGCCACAGTTCGGCGTTCTTCACCGGCTGCTTGGTCGAAGTGATCCAGCCCTTGGCCTTCCAGCCCTTGATCCATTCGGTGATGCCCTGGCGCACGTACTGGCTGTCCAGGTAGAGCACCACCTTGCAGGGACGCTTGAGGGCCGCCAGGCCTTCGATCACGGCCGTGAGCTCCATGCGGTTGTTGGTGGTATTGAGTTCGCCGCCGAACAATTCCTTTTCGGTGGCGCCCGACTTCAGCCAGGCCCCCCAGCCGCCGGGGCCGGGGTTGCCCTTGCAGGCGCCGTCGGTGTAGATCTGCACTTCAGTCAACTTGCTTTCTCTTCTTTCTTCTCAGGGTGTTTCTTTCTCTTGTGGACCGGCGCGTGGTGCACGCGCCCCGTCACCGGCACCGGCGCGGTGGCGATGGCAGGCTTGCGCTTCCAGTCGGCCTGCAGCATGGTCATGCCGCGCACCCTTTTCACGGCCACGATGAAGTACACCGCGCCGAAGATCGGCCACCAGCGCTCGCCGGCGCTATCGAACCAGCGGTAGCGTTCCAGCCAGGCCTGGCTGTGCACCGCCGGCCGGTACAGGCCGAAGCGGCCCGACTCCACCTCGAAGTTCAACAGGCGCAGCCAGTCGCGCATGCGCCAGTAGCCGATGAATTCACCGGCCTCGGGCAAGAACAGCTCGCCAAGGCCCAGGCGCCGGTACAGATGCGCGCGCCGCTGGCGCAGGCCCCAGAGGCTGGTCGGATTGAGGCCGCAGATCACCACCCTGCCCTCGGGCACCAGCACCCGCTCGACTTCGCGCAAGGTGGCATGTGGGTCGGCGCTCAACTCCAGTGCGTGCGGCAGCGCCACCAGGTCCAGGCTGTTGGCCGGAAAAGGGAGCGCGGTGAAGTCGGTCAGCAGCGCGGCGCGGCGCGCCGACGATGGCCGCTCGGTCGCCAGCCAGCGGCGCGGCATGCGGTTGCTGCGCAGGGCGTCGACCTCTGCCACGCCCAGCTGCAGGGCGTGGTAGCCGAAGATGTCGGCCACCGCCTGGTCGAATTGGGCTTGTTCCCATTCGCGCAGGTAGCGCCCCGGAGGGGTCTCCAACCAATCTTGCAAACCTATAATTTGACCGCTCATGACCCTCATTCCGCTGCCCGCTTTTGCCGACAACTACATCTGGATGCTGCACGACGGGGCCAGCGCGATCGTGGTGGACCCGGGCGACGCCAGGCCGGTATCCGATGCACTGGCGCGCAGCAATCTGAAGCTGGCCGCGATTCTAGTCACGCACCATCATGCCGATCATGTCGGCGGCGTCGATGAACTGCGCGCAGCCACCGGGGCCCCAGTCTACGGCCCGGCCGGCGAAACCATTCCCGAACCCTATGCGCCGCTCGCCCAGGGCGATGCGGCGCAGGTGCTGGGCCTGCGCTTTTCGGTGCTCGACGTGCCCGGCCATACCGCCGGCCACATTGCCTACTACCTGCCGCCCGACGCCTCGTGGGACGGCGTGCCGCTGCTGTTTTGCGGCGACACGCTGTTTTCCGGTGGCTGCGGCCGCCTGTTCGAAGGCACGCCGCGCCAGATGCTGGCCTCGCTCGACGCCATGGCCGCACTGCCGGGCGACACGCGGGTCTGCTGCGCCCATGAGTACACACTCGGAAACCTCCGATTTGCACGCGCCGTGGAACCCGGCAACGCCCAATTGACTCAGTACCTGGCGCAATGCGAGGCATTGTGCGAGCGCGGCGTCCCCACCTTGCCTTCGCGCATGGACACCGAGCGTTCCGTCAACCCCTTTCTCCGCAGCCGGCAAGACGCCGTGCGCGCCGCGGTCCAGGCCCATGCGGGCCTCGCATCGCCGGCCGCCGACGTCGACGTCTTTGCCGCGCTGCGCCAATGGAAAAACAACTTTCGATGAAGCTTCTGATCGCCGCCGGCCTTGCGCTCTCGCTATTCCTGGCGGGCTGCGCAAGCACCGATCCCGCCTCGCCCACCGCAGGCACCACGTCCGGCTCTCCCCTCATTCCCGACGGCCCCCTCCAACCGATCACCTCCGCCACCGCACCCCTGGGTTCGCGCAGCGTGGCGCTGCTTGCGCCGCCGGCCGACATGTGGGACCGCATCCGCCGCGGCTTCAAGATGCCCAATCTCGACAGCGACCTGGTGCGCAGCCAGGAGCAGTGGTATTCGAGCCGGCCCGACTACATCCAGCGCATGACCGAGCGCTCCAACAAGTACATCTTCCACATCGTCGAAGAGCTGGAGCGGCGCAACATGCCGACCGAGCTGGCCCTCTTGCCCTACATCGAGAGCGCCTTCAATCCGCAGGCGGTTTCCAGCGCGCGCGCCGCCGGCATGTGGCAGTTCATGCCGGCCACCGGCACTGACTACGACCTCAAGCAGAACGTCTTTCGCGATGACCGGCGCGACGTGGTGGCCTCCACCCGCGCCGCCATGGACTACCTGCAGCGCCTGTACGGCATGTTCGGCGACTGGCAGCTGGCACTGGCCGCCTACAACTGGGGCGAAGGCAATGTCGGCCGCGCCATCGCGAAGAACCAGCGCGCCGGGCTGCCCGCTACCTACAGCGACATCAACATGCCGGCCGAGACGCGCAACTACGTGCCCAAGCTGCAGGCGGTGAAGAACATCGTGGCCAACCCCGAGCGCTACAACACCGACCTGCCCTACATCGCCAACCACCCCTATTTCCAGTCGGTGCCGCTCACGCGCGACATCGACGTGGCCCTGGCCGCCAAGCTGGCGGACGTGCGTGTCGAGGACTTCCGCGCGCTCAACCCGGCCGCGCACAAGCCGGTACTGCTGGCCAACGGCGGCAACTCCGAGCTCCTGCTGCCCTGGGACAACGCCGCTGTCTTCCAGCGCAACTTCAAGGCCTACACCGAGGGCCAGTACGCCAGCTGGACGGCCATGACGGTGACCAACACCATCACCGTCGCCGATGCGGCCCAGCGCTCGGGCATGAGCGAAACCGACCTGCGCGCCATCAACAACATTCCGCCGCGCATGCTGATCAAGGCCGGCTCGACCCTGATCGTGCCGCGCACGGCGCGCGTGCAGGAAGACGTCGCGGCGCTGGTGGCCGACACCGGCCACCTGAGCTTCCAGCCCGAGATCGTCACCCGCCGCACCATGGTGAAGGCCGGCCGCAACGACAGCGTTGCCAGCATCGCGCGCCGCTACAGGCTGAGCGCCGCCAACGTGGCCGACTGGAACGACGTGGCCGCCGGCCACACCTTCAAGCGCGGCTACTCGGTGGTGGTGTACCTGCCGGTGCGCGCAGCCGGCACCACGCGGGTGGGCAGCGGCGCCAAGGGCAAGGCAAGTTCCGGCAGCAAGAGCGCCTCGAAGAAGCCGGCGGTCAGCCAGGAAAAGCACGGCGGCACGCCGTCCAAGAAGAAGCGCTGAGGAGCCTGGGCGGCAGAGAGCGGGGCCCGCGCTCTGCCGCCCCGGCGCCACGGCCGAAGCGGCGCCGCCCCCCCCCCGCGAAAGCGGCCCCCCCCCCCAGCACGGCGGTGGTTGCCGCGCCCAGCGCGAACACCGTCAGGTGCGTCGCCGCCGGCACCAAGAGCGCCAGCAGCACCAGCCCGCCGATGTGCGATTGCGGCGTGAAGCCGTACACCACGCGCTTGAACAGCGCATTGCCGAACAGGTAGATGGCCGGGCCGCCCAGCAGCGCGCCGATCTGCGCCCACTCGGCATGGTGCCCGCCATGGCCGATCACCAGTTCGTCCGCCACCGCGCAGACGATGATGCCGGCCACCAGGATCACGTGGGTGTAGTGAAAGCGCGCCCCGATGCGGCCCGGGTCATCGGAATGCTCGATGACGTGGGCCGCGTCCTTGCTGCTGATGTCGAAGTACATCCACCACATGGCCAGGCTGCCCACGAAGCCGACCACAAAGGCGGCCAGCTCCGGCAGGTGCCAGGCATGTTGATGCCCGAAGGCCACGCCGCTGGCCAGGATGGATTCGCCCAGCGCCACGATCACGAACAGCTGGCAGCGCTCGGCCAGGTGGCCGCCGTCGATGGTCCATTCCGCCGTCGAGGACCGGCCCAGCCCCGGAAAGGCCAGGCCGAACATGGGCGAGACGTATTCGGCCAGCACCGCGACGAACCACAGGGACAGGCGCAGCTCGTGCGCGGCCAGGCCGCCGGCAACCCAGAACAGCGCCGCCACGCAATTCCAGGCCAGGATGCGCCTGAAGTTGGGCGCCAGCGGACTGTCGGCGCCGGCCGCGAGCAGCATGCAGACCGTGCGGCCCACCTGGATCGCCGCAAAACAGCCGGCGAACACCAGGCCGCGGCCCTCGAAGGCCTCCGGCAGTGCCGATGCCATCACCAGCGCGAGCAGCATGATGGCGAACAGCACGCCTCGGGTGGCCAGCGCGCGCGGGTCGAACCAGTTGGTGGTCCAGGCGGTGTACTGCCAGCCCAGCCATACGGCGAACCACATCACCAGCGTCTGCAGCGCGCCCAGCACGCTCAGATGGTCCAGCAGGTAGTGCGACAGCTGCGTGACGGCAAAGACGTAGACCAGGTCGAAGAACAGCTCTTCGCTCGACACCTGCGCCGCGCCGTCGCGCGAGCGCAGGAAGGCTTGCCGGGGCTTGGATGACATGGACGGCGCCCCCTTCAAATTTTTTCCGTTTCTCCAGCCTGCGGCTGCCAGGTCATGAGCCTCCGCTCGATCAGGCCGACCACGCTGTCGAGCACCAGCGCGAAGGCGGTGAGCACCAGGATGCCGGCAAACACCGTGTTCACGTCGAAGGTGCCCTCGGCCTGCAGGATCAGGTAGCCGACGCCGCGCGCCGAGCCCAGGTACTCGCCCACCACCGCGCCGACGAAGGCCAGGCCCACCGAGGTGTGCAGGCTGGAGAACACCCAGCTGGTGGCGCTGGGCAGGTAGACGGTGCGCAGCAGCTGCCGCTGGTTGGCGCCCAGCATGCGCGCGTTGGCCAGCACCACCGGGCTCACCTCGCGTACGCCCTGGTAGACGTTGAAGAACACGATGAAGAACACCAGCGTCACCGCCAGCGCCACCTTGCTCCAGATGCCAAGGCCGAACCACAGGCCGAAGATCGGCGCCAGGATCACCCGTGGCATCGAGTTGGCGGCCTTGATGTACGGGTCCAGGATCAGGCTGGCCGCCGTCGACAAGGCCAGCCACAGGCCGCAGGCGAGGCCCAGCGCCGTGCCGATGCCGAAGGCCAGCAGCGTCTCGAGCAAGGTGGTCCCCAGGTGCAGATAGATGTCGGCATTGCCCGCCAGGCCGTCGGGAAACAGGGCGTTGGGCGGCAGGCCGAAGGGAATGAACCAGCTCCAGATGCGGCCCAGCACCTGGATCGGCTGGCCGAAGAAGAAAGCGATCTTGTCGCTGCGCGAGGCCGCATGCCATAGCAGCAGGATCACGACCAGAAGGCCGATCTGCCATGCCCTGGCATTTCGTTCGGTTGGGCGCAGGCTCATCTCAAGCAGCCTTCTTCAGTTGCTGGGCGTAGCCCTTGAGCACTTCATCGCGCAGCACGCTCCAGATTTGCGTGTGCAGCTCCACGAAGCGCGCATCGGTGCGCACCTCGGCCACGTCGCGCGGGCGCGGCAGGTCGATGGCGAACTCGCCGATCGGGCGCGTCGCCGGTCCGGCCGACAGCACCACCACGCGGTCGCTCATGGCAATGGCCTCGTCCAGGTCGTGCGTGATGAAGAGCACCGCCTTGCGCCTGGCGGCCCACAGCGCGAGCACCTCGTTTTCCATCAGCTGCCGGGTCTGGATGTCGAGCGCGCTGAAGGGCTCGTCCATCAGGATGATGTCCGGGTCCAGTGCCAGGGTCTGCGCCAGTGCCGTGCGCTTGCGCATGCCGCCCGAAAGCTGGTGTGGATAGCGGTCGCCAAAGCCCGCCAGGCCGACCCGCGTCAGCCACTGCTCGGCCTGCGCCCGCGCTTCCTGCCGGGACACGCCGCGGTACTGCAGGCCCACGGCCACGTTGTCCAGCGCGCTGCGCCAGGGCATCAGCGCCTCGGTCTGGAACATGTAGCCGGCGCGCCCATTGATGCCCACGAGCGGCTGGCCAAAGACCTTGACGGTGCCGGCCGAAGGCGCCAACAGGCCGGCGCCGACATTGAGCAAGGTGGACTTGCCGCAGCCCGTGGGGCCGACCACCGACACGAACTCGCCGGCGGCCACGCGCAAGGTGGTGTCGGCCACCGCGGTGTAGCGCTGGCTGTGGTCATCCTTCGCGCGGAAGGTGCACTGGATGTCCACCAGTTCAAGTGCGTAGTCGGACATGGGTTGAAGCAGTCAAAAAAAAGCCCGGCGCGAGGGCCGGGCGGTGCCGGTGAGGCATGAGCTTGCTAGGCCTTGAAACGCTCCTTGGCGCGCCGCGCGAAATCGTTGGTGTAGGTGCGCGCCAGGTCGATCTTGTCGGACTTGACGTTGTTGTCGAAGCTGGCGAGGGCCGACAACGCGGTCTTCGGGCCCTCTGACGGGATCAGGCCGTCGGTGGCGATGGCTTCGCGCACCTTGTCGAAGGATGCCAGGTACAGGGCGCGGTCGCCCAGCAGATAGGTCTCGGGCACCGTCTTGATGATGTCGCCCGGGCCGGCCGTCTGCAGCCACTTGAGGCCATGCACGATGGCATTGGCCAGTGCCTGGCAGGTGTTGGGGTTCTTCTGCACGAACTCGGCCGAGGTGTACAGGCAGGCAGCCGGCATGGGGCCGCCGAACACTTCTTGCGTGCCCTTCAGGGTGCGCGTGTCGCTGATGATCTTCACGTCGCCTTTTTGCTCGAGCATGGTCATCACCGGGTCGGTGTTGCTGATCGCATCGATCTGGCCCGAGCGCAGCGCTGTCAGCGCGCCGGCCGCCACGCCCACCCCGACATAGCTGACATCGGCCGGCTTGATGCCGCCGCGCGAGAGCACCAGGTTGGCCACCATGTTGGTGGACGAGCCCGGCGCCGACACGCCGATCTTCTTGCCCTTGAGGTCGGCCAGCGTGGCGTAGCCGGGCATGTTCTTGGTCGACACGCCCAGCGCGATCTGCGGCGCCCGGCCCTGCAGCACGATGGATTGCAGGTACTGGTTCTTGGCCTGCAGGTTGATGGTGTGCTCGTAGGCGCCGGAACACACGTCGGCCGAGCCGCCGATCAGCGCCTGCAAGGCGCGCGCGCCACCGGCGAAATCGGAGATCTCGACCTCCAGGCCTTCGGCCTTGAAGTAGCCCAGCTGTTCCGAGATGGTGAGCGGCAGGTAATAGAAGGCCGCCTTGCCGCCCACCGAGATCGCGACCTTGGTTCTTTCCAGCTTGGGCTGGGCATAGACCGCGGGTACTGCAATGGATGCCGCGGCAGCGGCGGAGGCAGATACGAAGGTGCGGCGATTGAGCATGTGAAGGACCCGAAGGCCTTGACTGTTGCGGTCGACCGGAGCTTAGGTTGCGACATTTGGCACGGCATCAGGAACATCCCGTGCGGGTTTCCACGTAAGCATGAAGACCCACGATTCGGGTGCCCAACCGCCTATGAAACACCGATGAAAAAGATGCCGATGTTCACCAGAAAAGCCAATGTCCAGACCGCGCTGCGCAGGGTACCAAGCCCGGCGACATACATGCCGGCATAGACCACGCGCAGCAGCACATAGGCCAGCGCATAAAGGTCCAGCCGCGCCTGGTCGTAGCCCAGCTGATGCGCAATGAGCACCGCGCCGATGAACAGCGCGAGCCCTTCGAAGCCGTTGGCCTGCGCCGCCATCGCGCGGGCGCGCCAGCCGCCTTGCCGGGCCAGCCATTCGCGCGGGCGCTGGTTGTCGCGCAAATCAAAGCCGCCGGCCTTGCCGATGTAGGCGCTGAGATAGGGCAGCAGCGCCGCCGCCAGCACACACCAGTAGGCCAGGGTCAGCTGCGAGAAGTTCATCGCGGCACCGGGCTTTCTTCAGCGCCGGTCGACCAGCGCGTGGGCGATGGTGCCCAGGTCGACGTATTCCAGCTCGCTGCCGGCCGGCACGCCGCGCGCCAGGCGCGTCACCGTGAGCCCGCGCTGGCGCAGCGCCTCGCCGATGACGTGCGCGGTCGCCTCGCCTTCGGCGGTGAAGTTGGTGGCGAGGATCACCTCGCTCACCTGCCCATCGAGCGCGCGCTCGAACAGCTGCGCCAGGCCGATCTCCTTGGGGCCGATGCCGTCCAGCGGGCTGAGCTTGCCCATCAGGACGAAGTAGTAGCCGCGGAAGGCACCGGTGCGCTCCAGTGCCGCCTGGTCGGCCGGTGTCTCGACCACGCACAGCTTGCTGGCGTCGCGCCGCGGATCGAGGCAGACATGGCACACCGGGGCCTCGGTGAAGGTGTTGCAGCGCTCGCAGTGGCGCACGTTGGCAGTCGCCTGCTGCAAGGCGCGCGACAGCAGCTGGGCACCGTCGCGGTCGTGCTGCAGCAGATGAAAAGCCATGCGCGAGGCTGACTTGACGCCCACGCCCGGCAGGCGGCGCAGCGCCTCGACCAGGGCCTCGAGCGAACTGGAATCGGCCATCTAGCGCTGATGCGGAAGCAGCATCAGAAAGGCAGCTTCATGCCGGGCGGCAGGCCGGCAGTGATCTTGCCCATCTTCTGCTCGCTGGTTTCCTCGGCCTTGCGCACGGCTGCGTTGAAGGCGGCCGCCACCAGGTCTTCCAGCATGTCCTTGTCGTCGGCCAGCAGGCTCGGGTCGATGCTGACGCGCTTGACGTCGTGCTTGCAGGTCATCACGACCTTGACCAGGCCGGCGCCGGATTCGCCTTCGACCTCGATGTTGGCCAGTTCTTCCTGCGCCTTCTTGAGATTGTCCTGCATGGCCTGGGCCTGCTTCATGAGGCCGGCGAGTTGTCCCTTGTTGAACATGGTCTGAATCCTGAAGTTGAATGAGTTGAAAAAGTTGGGGCCGCGAAGCTCACACGGGCCGCAGGCTGCCGGGAACGATGCGGGCGTCGAAGTCGCGCATCATGCTCTGCACCAGCGGGTCGTTGTGGATGGCCTCTTCCGCTGCTCGCTGGCGCGCTTCGGCTGCCAGCTTGTTGCGTCGCGCCGGGCTGTCGCTCACCGCACCGATCTCGATCGCGATTTTGACGGAATGGCCGAGGGCCGCCAGCGCGCCCTGCAATTTATCCCGGCTGCCGGCCTGGCCCAGCGATTCGCGCTCGATGCGCAGCAGCCACTGGTCCTCGTCGCGGCCCACCAGTTGCGACTGCAAGGCGAGCTCGCGCGCCAGTGCGCCGATGAGTTCCTGCGCCACCATGCGGGTGACGGTGGCGAACCAGAAATCGCCCTCCTCGCTGGGCTCGATGGGCGCAGAAGCCGCATGCTGGGCTTGCGGCATGTCGCGCTGGCCGGCGGTGCCCTGCACACGCAACGGCATCGCTTGCACCTTGGCGGGCGCCTGCGCGTCGATCGGGGCTGCCGGCCGGGCCTTGGGCGCATCCACCACTGGCAACCGCGGGCCAGGGGGCGCTGAAGGCGATTCGACGTCGGCGGCAGCGGCGAACTCTTCCTCGTCCCAAGGGGGCGGCTCCGCGGCCGGGGCCGGGGCCGGCGGCATGCTGGGCGCGATGACCGGTGCCGAAACGGCGGCCGCGGGCGGCCGCTTCGGCTCATTCAGAGTTTTTTTTTCCGCGGAGCCGGCGGCCAGTTGCGCATCGCCCGGCTTGAAGGCCAAGGGGCGCAGCAGCACCATGGTCAGGGCCGCGTATTCGTCCGGTGCCAGGCCGAGTTCGGCGCGGCCATGCAGGCACAGGCTGTAGAGCAGCTGCGTTTCTTCGGGCGCCATCTCGGCGGCCAGGCGGGCCGTCTCGGCGGCTTCGGAGTCGCCAGTCTCAGCAGCAGCGGCACGCGCGGGCACTGCCTGCAACACCGCCATGGCCTGCAGCACGGCCGTCATTTCCTCCAGGGTGGAAGCGGCCGACAGGCCGTCGCGGCGCAGGCCCTCGGAAATCTCAACCACCGTCTTGCCGTCGCCGCGCGCCAGCGCGTCGATCAGGCGAAACACATGGCCGCGGTCCACGCTGCCCAGCATCTGGCGCACGCCGCCTTCGACCAGTTCGCCGTTGCCGTAGGCAATCGCCTGGTCGGTGAGCGACAGCGCATCGCGCATCGAGCCGCGCGCGGCCCGTGCCAGGAGGCGCAGCGCCTGCGGCTCGGCCGGCACCGCTTCGGTGGCCATCACGCGCGTGAGGTGTTCCAGGATGGTCTCGGGCGCCATTGGCCGCAGGTTGAACTGCAGGCAGCGCGACAGCACGGTGACCGGCACCTTCTGCGGATCGGTGGTGGCCAGCACGAACTTGAGGTACTCGGGCGGCTCTTCCAGCGTCTTGAGCATCGCGTTGAAGGCGGTGTTCGAGAGCATGTGCACTTCGTCGATCATGAAGACCTTGAAGCGCCCCTGCACCGGCTTGTAGACGGCCTGCTCGAGCAGCGACTGCACCTCGTCCACGCCGCGATTGGAAGCCGCGTCCAGTTCGGTGTAGTCGACGAAACGCCCGCTGTCGATATCGCGGCAGGCCTGGCACACGCCGCAGGGCGTGGCGGTGATGCCGCCGGTGCCATCGGGCCCCTGGCAGTTGAGCGACTTGGCCAGGATGCGCGAGACGGTGGTCTTGCCCACGCCGCGGGTGCCGGTGAACAGGTAGGCATGGTGCAGGCGCTGCGTGCCCAGGGCATTGGCCAATGCCTGCACGACATGCTCCTGGCCGACCATCTCACTGAAATTTTTCGGACGGTGTTTGCGAGCGAGCACGAGATAGGCCATCGGCGCATTTTAGGCGGCTGTCACGGTTCCTTTTTTCCGAAACGGCCTGGACCGTTCTTCAGATCAAGCGCCAGGTGGTCGGCATCGCCTATCGCCTATCGCCTACAATAGAGCTTGACGGGCCTCCCCGCATGGTGAAGCGGCCAACCGGGTCAGGTGGGGAACCAAGCAGCCCTAACTGTGTAGTCAGTGCCGGGGGTAAGGCTCGTCAACCTCACATCACAAAGTCGCGCGGCCATTTCAGATGGCCGCGGACACACAATCCCATCCAATTCAAGGTCAAGGCAGCTTGGCGAGAATGGCATCCATCTCGCTGGCCGTGTAGGCACGCAGCGAATGAGATCGCACGTTGCCCTGCATGCCGATCGAGAGGATGAAGGCGGCCATGGTCTCTTCGTCCTTCGCCTCCAGCACGCCGACCACGTCGTACTCGCCCATGGTCCAGACCAGCTCCCGGATGGTGACGCCGGCCTTCTTGGCCGCTTCCCTGACGGCGGTGGCACGTTTGGTCGTGTCCTTGACCGCATTCAGGCCCTTTTCGGTGAAGTTGAACAAGGCAACGTAGGTGACCATTTCACCCTCCATTTGGAGTTGAGGGGCCAAAGATGCTACGCCCTTCACCGGCGATGACAAGGCGGCGGATGGCCTTGTTGCTCCTCAGCCAGCCCCCAGCCCGGCGCGCCACCAGCCGAGCAGGCCTCGCGCCGCCACCACGCCGCTGGCCATGCTGGCCGTGAGCAGGTAGCCGCCGGTCGGCGCCTCCCAATCCAGCATCTCGCCGGCGCAGAACACGCCGGGCAGCGCTCGCGCCATCAGGCTGGCGTCGAGCGCATCGAAGCGCACGCCGCCTGCGCTGCTGATGGCCTCGTCGATCGGCCGCGCGGCCTTCAGCGTCAGCGGCAGCGCCTTGATGGCGGCGGCGACCTTCTCCATGTCATGCATGCCGTCGCGGCCCAGCACCTCATGCAGCAGCGCCGCCTTGATGCCCTCCAGCCCCAGCCGCCCCTTGAGATGGCTGGCCAGCGAACGCGCGCCGCGCGGATGCAGCACTTCGGCGCGCACCTTTTCGCTGCTGTGGTCGGGCAACAAGTCGAGCGTGAGCGTGGCGCTGCCGCTGGCGGCGATCTCGTCGCGCAGCAGGCCGGATGCGGCATAGATCAGGCTGCCCTCGATGCCGGTCGCAGTGGCGACGAACTCCCCCTTCTTGCGCGCGAAGCGACGGCCGCTGGAATCGCAAAACTCGATCGCCACCGACTTGAAGGGCTGTCCGGCAAAGCGCTCGGCAAAGTACGGGCTCCAGCCGATGTCGAAGCCGCAGTTGGCCGGCGCGAGCGGCGCCAGGTCGACGCGACGTGCGGCCAGCCAAGGCACCCATGCACCGTCGGAACCCAGCCGTGCCCAGCTGCCGCCGCCCAGTGCCAGCACGACCGCGTCGGCCTGCGTCGCCGATTCGCCCGAGGGCGTGGCAAAGCGCAGCTGCCAGGAGCGCGCTGGCCCGTCGGCGGCTTCAAGAGCGCCGAGCCAGCGATGGCGCATATGGAACTGCACGCCGGCCGCGCGCAGGCGGTGCAGCCAGGCGCGCAGCAGCGGCGCGGCCTTCATGTCGGAAGGAAAGACCCGGCCCGAGGTGCCGACGAAAGTCTGCACGCCCAGGCCTTGCGCCCAGTCACGCAGCGCCTGCGGCCCGAAGGCTGCGAGCCAGGGCTCGACCTGCGCCTGCCGTTCGCCGAAGCGCGAGGCGAAGGCTTCGAGCGGCTCGGAATGCGTGAGGTTCAAGCCGCCGCGCCCGGCCAGAAGGAACTTGCGGCCTGCCGAGGCCATCGCGTCGAAGACATGGATCTGTGCACCCGCGAGGGCCAAAGTCTCGGCGGCCATCAGGCCCGCGGGGCCGGCGCCGATGACGGCGAAGACGGGTTTGGAGGAAGTCATGAGGCTCGTTGCCGACGCGGCGCCCGGCTCGGGCGGGCCAAGCTTTCTCCTATGGCCGCCATAGCCGCCAGGCGGCACGCCGGCACTTGGTTTCTGTCACAATGGCCTGCACTTTAGCGGCACCTGCAACCCTGTCGCGAAGCCCCGCGCAAAAGGACTTTTTCATGGCCAGTGATCTCATCAAACACATTTCCGATTCTTCCTTCGAAGCCGATGTGCTCAAGTCCGGCACGCCGGTACTGGTGGACTACTGGGCCGAATGGTGCGGTCCCTGCAAGATGATCGCGCCGATCCTCGACGAAGTCTCGGCCACCTATGAAGGCAAGCTGACAATTGCCAAGATGAATGTGGACGAGAACCGCGACATCCCCGCCAAGTTCGGCATCCGCGGCATCCCCACCCTGATGCTGTTCAAGGACGGCCAACTGGCCGCCACCAAGGTCGGCGCGATGAGCAAGGCGCAACTCACGGCCTTCATCGACCAGCAGCTCGCCTGATCGGCTGGCATGATGCCGGCGCGCAACGCGCCGGCACCTTGGCGCCACTCCTTTCCCCTCGCGCTTTTTTTGCTGTCATAATCAGCGCAAATCGCCGGCTCGCCCGGTTCGAGTTCCCCGGTTTGAGAGGCTCCTCTCGCCTCTTGTTCAAACCTCCCCCCGTTTTTCGTCAGACTGCCCCATCCAGGGGTCAATCCATGCACTTAAACGAACTCAAGGCACTTCACGTGTCTGAAGTCCTCAAGCAAGCCGAGGCACTTGAGATCGAAAACGTCGGCCGCATGCGCAAGCAAGAGCTGATGTTCGCCATCATCAAGAAGCGCGCGAAAGCCGGTGAACAGGTGTTCGCCGACGGCGTGCTCGAGATCCTGCCGGACGGCTTCGGCTTCCTGCGCAGTCCCGACACCAGCTTCACCGCCAGCACCGACGACATCTACATCAGCCCCAGCCAGGTGCGCCGGTTCAACCTGCACACCGGCGACATGATCGAGGGCGAAGTGCGCATCCCCAAGGATGGCGAGCGCTACTTCGCGCTGACCAAGCTGGATGCGGTCAACGGCGGCCCGCCGGAGCAGAACAAGCACAAGGTGATGTTCGAGAACCTGACGCCGCTGTTCCCCAAGCAGTTGATGCGGCTGGAGCGCGACGCCTTCAAGGGCGAAGAGAACATCACCGGCCGCATCATCGACATCATCGCCCCCATCGGCAAAGGCCAGCGCGCCCTGCTGGTGGCGCCGCCCAAGAGCGGCAAGACGGTGATGATGCAGCACATCGCCCACGCCATCAGCGCCAACTATCCCGAAGTGCACATGATGGTGCTGCTGGTGGACGAGCGGCCTGAAGAAGTGACCGAAATGCAGCGCACGGTGAAGGGCGAGGTGATTGCCTCCACCTTCGACGAGCCCGCCGCGCGCCACGTGCACGTGGCCGAGATGGTGATCGAGCGCGCCAAGCGCCTGGTCGAGCTGAAGAAGGACGTGGTGATCCTGCTCGACTCGATCACCCGCCTGGCCCGCGCCTACAACAACGTCGTGCCCTCCTCGGGCAAGGTGCTGACCGGCGGCGTCGATTCGAACGCGCTGCAGCGCCCCAAGCGCTTCCTGGGCGCGGCGCGCAATGTCGAGGAAGGCGGCTCGCTGACCATCATCGGCACCGCGCTGATCGACACCGGCAGCCGCATGGACGAAGTGATCTTCGAAGAGTTCAAGGGCACCGGCAACTCCGAAATCCACCTGGACCGCCGCCTGTACGAGAAGCGCGTGTTCCCCTCGATCCAGCTCAACCGCTCGGGCACCCGCCGCGAAGAGCTGCTGCTGCCGCCGGAGATCCTGCAGAAGACCCGCATCCTGCGCCAGCTCATGTACAACATGGACGAGATCGAGGCGATGGAGCTGATGCTCAAGAACATGAAGGCGACGAAAACCAACGTCGAGTTCTTCGACATGATGCGCAGGGGTGGTTAGCCCCCCCGGCTTTTCACTTCGCTTCGCTGCGTGTAATTCGCCACCCCCCGAGGGGGAGACCCCACCAGCGGCCCGGCAAAGCCGGTTCCGCGGTGCGTGGCTTGAAGAAAGAGGCCCGCCGCTGGCGGGCTCTTTTTTTATGTCGCGAGCGAACGCCCTTCTTCGGCGCTGCGGCGGCCCAGGTCCAGCAGCTCCATGAGTTGCACCGCCTGTTCCGGCGGCACCGGGTTCGGACCGGTGCCACGAATGGCGTCGCGGATGGCGGCGTAATAGCGGGTGTAGTCGCCGGCCAGGGTTGGCACGCTGCCGGGTTCGGGCTGGCCCGTGTCGCCGATCAGGGTGAGCAGGCCGTCGTCCGGGTCCACGCCCCAGCCCTCCCCGCCCGGCCGGGCGCCGGTGCGCAGCGCGTCCTCTTGCGGATCGACGCCGTACTTGACATAACTGCCACGGGTGCCGTGCACGATGTAGCGCGGCGCCGGGTCGGCGGCCAGCGTGGTGGCGTGCAGCACGGCGCGCAGCGGCGCGTGTGGGCCGCGGTCCCAGCGCAGCACGGCATGGAAATAGTCTTCGACCTGCGCGCCCTCGCGCAACGCGGCCGTGTCGAGCTGGACGCTGTCAGGCTTGCCGAACAACTGCACCGCCTGGTCCATCAGGTGCGCGCCCAGGTCCATCCACAGGCCCGCGCCAGGCACCTTCTGCTCGCGCCAGCGCGCCCGCACGTCCGGGCGGTAGCGATCGAAATGGGATTCGAAGAACACCGGCCGGCCGATCCGGCCTCCAGCCAGCACGTCGATCAAGGTCAGAAAGTCCGCGTCGAATCGGCGGTTCTGGTAGACGGAAATGAGCTTTCCCTGGGACTTTGCCAGCGCGGCCAACTCTCGCGCCTCGCCGGCGTCGAGGGTGAAGGGCTTGTCCACCACCACATGCCGGCCCGCCTCCAGGACGGCGCGGGCGACCGGAAAATGGGCGGCATTGGGCGCGGCGACCACCACCAACTGAACGTCAGGATGCGCCGCCAACAGGGCATGGACGTCCGGCTGCACGGCTGCATCGGGCCAGTCGACGCGCACCTTGTCGGGCTGGCTGCTGGCCACGGCCGCCAGCTTCAGGCCCGGCACCGCAGCCAGAACGGGCGCGTGAAAGGTCTGGCCGGCGAAGCCGTAGCCGACGAGGCCTGCAGGTATTTCCTGGGTGGACATGGTTCCCCTTTTCGGATTTCGCCCAATATGCGATAATCGAAGGCTACCAGCGAAAAGTGCAGCGCTTATTTACTCGTTTAAGTCGTGTATGTCGTTCATGGCCGATGTCGGCCGGTTCGATCAGCGCCGTGGCTCTCGCATTTGACCCCAAGGAAAGACCATGAAAGAAGGCATCCACCCCAATTACCGTGAAGTCCTGTTCGTCGACTTGTCGAACGGCTTCAAGTTCGTCACCCGTTCCTGCGCCAACACCAAGGAAATGGGCAAGACCGACGACGGCCGCGAACTGCCGCTGTACAAGCTGGATACCTCGAGCGAATCGCACCCCTTCTACACCGGCACGCAAAAGTCGGTCGACAACATGGGTGGCCGCGTCGAGAAGTTCCGCAACCGCTTCGGCAAGACTGCCGCCAAGTAAGGCGCGCAAGCAAACGAGCGCTTCTCGCGCAAGGGCAGCCCGGGTTACCGCGCTGCCCTTTTTCATTCCTGCCTTGCCGCGAACAGTAGCGAACAACAACAAAATACAGCGTTGAACCAGCCGACTCCCGCCATCGTTGCCCAGAGCGCAGTGCGCCGCCTGCCGCGGCTTGCGCTGATCCTGCTGTGCGCCGCCTACCTGATGCCTGGCCTGCTCGGGCGCGGGCCCTGGAAGAGCGAGGACATCAGCTCCTTCGGCTACATGCTGGAACTGGCGCAAACGCATGAAGGCGTTGCACGCTGGTTCGATCCGCTGCTGATGGGCCTGCGGCCGGAAACGCTGGCGCTCATCCCCTACTGGGTCGGCGCCTGGGCCATTCAGATCGCCCCCCCGTGGATCAGTCCCGACCTTGCCGTTCGGATCGTGTTCGCCCTGTTCCTCTGGGGCGCCTTCAGCGCGACCTGGTACGCGGCGTACTACCTGGCACGCACGCCTCAGGCGCAACCCGTTGCCTTTGCCTTTGGCGGCGAAGCCAACCCCAAGGACTACGCCCGCGCCATCGCCGACGGCGGCCTGATGGCGCTGATCGCCTGCCTGGGCCTGGCTCAACTGGGGCATGAAACCACTCCGGCCCTGGCCCAGATCTTCTTCGCCTCCTGCATGTTCTATGGCATGGCGGCGCTGCCCTATCGCCCCATTGCCCCCGGCGCCGCCATGGCGGTGGGCGTGGTGGGCATGGCGCTGAGCGGCGGCCCCACAGTGGCCATAATCCTCGGCGCGGGCAGCGCCCTCTATGCCGCAGTCGAATGGCGGCGCAGCACGCGCGGCGGCAAGGACGAGCAAGACTTCTATGCCGAGAACGCCGAACGCACGAGCTACGGTGCCACGGCGTTCGCCATCATTGCCGGTGCCACCGTGCTGGCCGGCGTGCTCGCCTTCTCGCTGGACCTGGTTCAGTGGCGCATCGAGTTGCCTGGCAGCCGGCCGGGCGAAACCGTTGCGGGCGACCTGCGCAGCCTGGTGCGGCTGTTGATCTGGTTTACCTGGCCCGCATGGCCGCTGGTGCTCTGGACCCTCTGGCGCTGGCGCCGCCAGCTCGCGGCGCGCCATGTGGCCGTGCCGCTGTGGTTTGTGCTGGTGCCGCTGGCGGCCACCAGCACCACCGACTTTGCGCAGCGCTCGCTGCTGCTGGCCCTGCCGCCGCTGGCCACGTTGTCCGCCTTTGCCCTTCCGACCTTCAGGCGCAGCGCCTCGGCGCTGATCGACTGGTTCACCCTGCTCTTCTTCAGCGGCTCGGCCATCATCATCTGGGTCGTCTACCTGTCCATGCAGACCGGCTTCCCGGCCAAGCCGGCAGCCAACGTGGTCAGGCTCGCGCCCGGTTTCGTGCCGCAGTACTCCACCCTGGCGCTGCTGTTTGCCATCGGCGCCACCATTGCCTGGGCCTGGCTGGTGCGCTGGCGCACCGGCCGCCACCAGGCCGCCCTCTGGAAAACACTGGTGCTGCCGGCCGGCGGCGCCGCACTGTGCTGGATGCTGGTCATGACCCTGTGGCTGCCGCCGCTGGACTACGCGCGCAGCTATGTGCCGCAGGTCAATGCGGTGAAGCAACTGGTGGACGAGCCCGAGTGCATCGCCGAGCTCGGGCTGGAGCGCGCCCACATCGCCGCCTTGCGCTACCACGGCCAGTTCACGCTGCAGCCGCTCAGCGCCGACTCCAAGTGCCGCTACGTGCTGGTAAACCCCGAAGCCATCGGCGGCCTGCACGACATCATCGACCTGCACCAATGGCGCCTGGTGCGCACGCTTCGGCGCCCCACCGCGAAAAGCGACGACTTGCTGCTCTACCAGCGCATGACACCGTGAGCGGGAGCGAGATCCGGCCCATCGTGCGGCATGCCGGCACGGTGCTGGTGGGCCAGCTTGCGGTGATGGCCTTCGGCGTGACCGACACCATCGTCGCCGGCCGTTTTGCCGAAGGCGCATTGGCGGCGCTGTCGGTGGCCTCGGCCGTCTACATCAGCGTCTTCGTTTCACTCATGGGCGCGCTGCAGGCCCTGCTGCCGGTCTGGGCCGAGCTGCACGGCGCGCGGCGGCAGGACGAGATCGGGCGCTCGGTGCGCCAGTCGCTCTATCTTTGCTTTGCCACCATCGTCGTGGGCATGGCCATCTTGCTGTGGCCGGGCGCCCTGCTGCGCTGGACCCAGGTGCCGGACAGCATGCGCGAAGAGGTCGAGCGCTATCTCGCGGTGCTGGCTTTCGCGCTGGCGCCGGCCCTGCTGTTCCGGCTTTTCAGCACCCTGAGCCAGAGCCTGGGCAAGCCCAAGGTGGTGACGGCGTTGCAGCTGGTGGCGCTGCTGGTCAAGCTGCCGCTGTCGATCTGGTTCACCTTCGGCGGCGCCGGCGTTCCGGCCATGGGGCTGGTCGGCTGCGGCTGGGCCACGCTGGTCGTCAACTGGCTGCTGCTGGCCAGCGCCATCTGGCTCTTGCGCAAGGAAGAGACGTACCGCGAATGCCGCATCTGGCAACGCATCGAGCCGCCCGACTGGCACCAGATCGGCCAGTTCGCGCGCCTGGGCATTCCGGCGGGCCTGGCGGTGCTGGTGGAGGTGACCTCCTTCACCCTGATGGCCCTGTTCATCGCGCGCCTGGGCACCGCGGCCTCGGCGGCGCACCAGATCGCCTCCAACCTCACCGCGCTGGCCTACATGGTGCCGCTGTCGCTGGCCATCGCCACCAGCGCGCGCGTGAGCTGGTGGCTGGGTGCGGGCAATCCTGCGCAGGCCCGGCACGCGGTGCGCACCGGCCTCCTGCTGGCCATGTGCTGCGCCCTGCTGCTGGCCAGCGCCATGCTTCTATTGCGCCGGCAACTGCCGGCCATCTACTCCGACAACCCGCAGGTGATCGCGATCGCCGGCATGCTGCTGCTGGCCACCGCGCTCTATCACCTGGCGGACGCCGTCCAGACCTTGTGCGTGTTCGTGCTGCGCTGCTACCGGATCACCGTTGCGCCGCTCGTCATCTACTGCACGCTGCTGTGGGGCGTGGGGCTGGGCGGCAGCTATGCGATGGCCTACCGCGGCTTCGGGCCCTGGCCGCCCATGCAATCACCGTTGGCGTTCTGGCTGATGTCGGCACTGGCCCTGGTGGTCACGGCCCTGCTTTTCGCCGCCTTGCTGCGGCGAACGGTCAGGCGCGCAGGCTGACCGCGGCGGCCGGGCGCACCCGCGCCACCGGCAGCACCAGCGCGAAGCGCGAGCCCTTGCCCACCGTGCTCTCGATGCGCAGCTCGCCGCCATGGCGCTGCGCAATGTGCTTGACGATGGCCAGGCCAAGCCCTGTGCCCCCGGTCTCGCGCGAACGGCTGCGGTCGACCCGGTAGAAGCGCTCGGTCAGCCGCGGAATGTGTTCGGCCGCCACGCCGGGGCCGGTATCGCGCACCGAGTATTCGCCGCGCCCGTCGGGCAGCAGGCGCCAGGTCACCACCACCTCGCCGCCGCCGGGCGTGTAGCGGATGGCGTTGCTCAGCAGGTTGGACATGGCGCTTTGCAGCTCCACCGACGCACCGGAGATCTCCGATTCCGCCTCCTGCAGGAAGGACAGCTTGTGCCCTTGCGTCGTGATCTGCCTGGACAGCGCCCTCGCCTCTTCCTCGCAATGCGCCAGCAGGGCCCGCACCGGCGTCCACTGGCTGGTGGGCGGCGGCGCATTGCCCTCCAGCCGTGACAGCGTCAGGAGGTCGTTGACCAGCGTCTCCATGCGATGCGACTGCTGGGCCATCAGGCGCAGGTAGCGCGAGCGCTCCTCGGCATCGAGCGGCAGGCTCTGCAGGGTTTCGACAAAACCGGCCAGCACGGTGAGGGGCGTGCGGATTTCGTGCGAAACATTGGCCACGAAGTCGCGCCGCATGGTCTCGGCCTGCTCCAGCGCGGTGATGTCACGGGTGAGCAGCATGCGCCGATTGCCGGCATAGGGATGCACCTGCATCGACAGCCGCACCGGATAGCCGCGATGCCCGGCCGGCTGCGAAGGCGCATCGATCACCACGTCGCGGCTGTAATTCCACGACGCCAGGTAGGCCACGAAGGCCGGGTCGCGCACCAGGTTGGCCAGGTGCTGCTGCAGATCGCGTTGGGGGTCGATGCCGAACTGCGTCGCCGCCGTCTGGTTGCACCATTCGATGCGGCCCTGCTCGTCGATCAGCACCACGCCGTTGGGCGATGCCTGGATCGCCGCCAGGAACTCCTGCAACCGGTCATCGGACTGGCGGATCTGCTGGTCGCGCTCGCGCAGCAGCTTGCGGATGCGCTCGGCCAGCTCGCCCCACACGCCCGCGCCGCGCGAAGGCAGCGCGGAAACGTCGCGCCGCATCACGTTGAGCAGGCGCTGCGCCTTCAGCGCATCGAGCAGCAGCCAGAACCCGGCGCCCAGCCAGGCGCCGATCCACAAGGTCGACAACCCGAAGATGGCATATGCGAGCGCACCACCCAGGACGGATGCAAGAAGAAAGGTGGCAACGCGAAAAGGCATTGCAGGGGATTATCAGCGGGCAGTTCGACCAACAGCGCGCACGCGGTGCGCGCAGCGGATCGATGTCAGACGGTGACCTGGGCGGTCAGGCGATAGCCGGCGCCGCGCACCGTCTCGATCATGGCCGAGGCCGAGCCCAGCGATTCGCGCAGGCGCTTGACGTGCACGTCGACCGTGCGCTCCTCGATGTAGACGTGGTCGCCCCACACCTTGTCAAGCAGCTGGGCACGGCTGTGCACGCGCTCGGCGTGGCGCATCAAGTAGGCCAGGAGCTTGAACTCGGTCGGCCCGACCTTCAGCGGCGCACCCTGCCAGCTGACCCGGTGCGTCGCCGCGTCGAGCACCAGCTCGCCGATCTCCACCCGCTCGGAGGTGCTCTCCGGCGCCCGGCGGCGCAGCACCGCGCGGATGCGCGCCAGCATCTCCTGCGTCGAGAAGGGCTTGGTGATGTAGTCGTCGGCACCTGCGTCCAGCCCGGCGATCTTGTCGGGCTCGTCGCCGCGCGCCGTCAGCATCAGGATCGGGATGGCCTTGGTGCGCGCATCCTTGCGCCACTGGCGTGCCAGCACCAGGCCGCTCTGGCCGGGCAGCATCCAGTCGAGCAGGATCAGGTCGGGCGCCAGGGTGTCGATCTCGCGCTGCGCCGCCTCGCCGTCCTCGGCCCAGATCGGGTCGAAGCCGTTGTGGCGCAGATTCACCGCGATCAATTCGGCGATCGAGGATTCGTCTTCAACAATCAGGACGCGTGGCTTCTTCATGGTGTGCGGTCAACCGTCAGAGTACGGCGGACTCGATTTCCTCCATCGAAGTGTGCCGGACGTCGGCACCCTTGACGATATAGATGATGAACTCGGCGATGTTCTTGGCGTGGTCGCCGATGCGCTCGATCGCCTTGGCCAGGAACAAGAGGTCCAGGCTGGCCGAGATGGTGCGCGGGTCTTCCATCATGTAGGTGACCAGCTTGCGCACGAAGCCGTCGAACTCATGGTCGATCAGGTCGTCGTCCTTCAGGATCGACACCGCGGCTGCCACGTCCAGCCGGGCGAAGGCGTCCAGCGCCTTGCGCAAGAGGCCCGAGGCCAGGTCGGCCGCCACCCGCAGCTCGTTGGAGGGCAGCGCGCGCGCGGCGCCGCTTTCGATGATCGACTTGACCATGCGCGCCATCTTGTGGGCCTCGTCGCCCACCCGCTCAAGGTTGGCGGTGGTCTTGGAAATGGCGATCAGAAGGCGCAGGTCGCGCGCCGTCGGCTGGCGCCGGGCGATGATGGAAGAGAGCTCGCGGTCGATCTCCATCTCCATGGCGTTCACCTGGTGCTCGGTCTCGATCACGCGGTCGGCCGCGACGGCATCGAACTGCGCCAGCGAATAGATCGCCTGGTGGATCTGCGACTCGACCATGCCGCCGAGCTCCATCACGCGCGAGGAGACGCCGTTGAGTTCGCTGTCGAATTGGCTGGAGAGGTGTTTTTCAGGCATTTGTCGTCCTTTGCTGGCTGCGTGCTCGTTCAACCGAAGCGGCCGGTGATGTAGTCCTCGGTCTCCTTGCGCTTGGGCTTGAAGAACATCTGCTCGGTGGCACCGAACTCGATCAGGTCGCCCAGGTACATGTAGGCCGTGTAGTCGCTGCAGCGTGCCGCCTGCTGCATGTTGTGGGTCACGATGACCACCGTGTACTCGCTCTTGAGTTCGGCGATCAGCTCTTCGATCTTGGCGGTGGAGATCGGGTCGAGTGCCGAGCAGGGTTCGTCCAGCAGCAGCACTTCGGGCTTGATGGCAATGCCGCGCGCGATGCACAGGCGCTGCTGCTGGCCGCCGGACAGGCCCGAGCCGCTTTGCTGCAGCTTGTCGCGCACTTCGGTCCACAGGGCGGCCTTCTTCAGCGCCCATTCGACGCGGTCGTCCATTTCCGACGAGCTGAGGTTCTCGAACAGCTTCACGCCGAAGGCGATGTTGTCGTAGATCGACATCGGAAAGGGCGTGGGCTTCTGGAACACCATGCCGACCTTGGCGCGGATCAGTGCCACGTCCTGCTTGGAGGTGAGCAGGTTCTCGCCGTCCAGCGCGATGGTGCCCTCGGCGCGCTGCTCCGGGTAGAGCTCGAACATCCGGTTGAAGGTGCGCAGCAGCGTCGACTTGCCGCAGCCCGACGGGCCGATGAAGGCCGTCACCTTGTGCTCGGGAATCTCGAGATTGATGTTCTTCAGCGCATGGAACTTGCCGTAGTAGAAGTTCAGGTCCTTGACCGAGATCTTCGGGCGCGACGGCGACTGCACTTGAGTGGTGGACATGATGAGATTCGACTTAGTGTTTGGAGCGCGTCAGCACGCGAGCCAGGATGTTGAGGACAAGCACGGCGACGGTGATCAGGAACACGCCGGCCCAGGCCAGCTGCTGCCAGTTCTCGTAGGGGCTCATCGCAAACTTGAAGATGGTCACCGGCAGGCTGGCCATCGGCTGCGTGACGTCGGCCGTCCAGAACTGGTTGTTGAGCGCGGTGAACAAGAGGGGCGCGGTTTCGCCCGAGATGCGCGCCACCGCCAGCAGGATGCCGGTCACCACGCCGGCGCGCGCCGCACGCAGGGTGATGCTGATGATCACCTTCCACTTGGGCGTGCCCAGCGCATAGGCCGCTTCGCGCAGGCCGGCCGGAATGAGCTGCAGCATGTTCTCGGTGGTGCGGATCACCACCGGAATCACGATCAGTGCCAGCGCCACGGCGCCGGCCACGCCGGAAAAGCTCCGGTAGCGCGCCACGATCACTGCATAGACGAACAGGCCGATCACGATCGACGGCGCCGACAAAAGGATGTCGTTGACGAAGCGCGTCACCTTCGAGAGCAGCCCCTTGGGGTTGTACTCGGCCAGGTAGATGCCGGCCATGATGCCGATCGGCGTGCCGACGAAGGTGGCCATCGTCACCATCACCAGCGAGCCGAAGATGGCGTTGAGAATGCCGCCCGCCTCGTTGGGCGGCGGCGTCATCTCGGTAAAGGTGGCGAGGGCCAGCCCGCCAATGCCCAGCCGAAGCGTCTCCCACAGGATCCAGATCAGCCAGAACACGCCGAAAGCCATGGCCGCCAGCGACAGGGTGAGCGCCACCTGGTTCATGCGCTTGCGGCTGGCAAAGCGGGTGGCGCGGGTGGCGGCCAGTTGTTGCCTGGCCAGCGTTTTTTGTGCGGTGTTCATGCCTTGGTCCCCTCGCCCTTCTGCATGCGCTGCAGCAGGATCTTGGACAGCGTCAGCACGACGAAGGTGATGAAGAAGAGCACCAGGCCCAGGTACATCAGCGCCGCCTGGTGCAGGCCGGCGCCGGCTTCGGCGAACTCGTTGGCCAGGGCCGAGGTGATGCTGTTGGCCGCCTCGAAGACCGACAGCGAGTTGAGCTGGTTCATGTTGCCGATCACGAAGGTGACGGCCATCGTCTCGCCCAGGGCACGGCCCAGGCCGAGCATGATGCCGCCGACGACGCCGGCCTTGGTGTAGGGCAGCACCACCTTCGACACCACTTCCCAGGTGGTGGAGCCCAGGCCGTAGGCCGACTCCTTGAGCAGCGCGGGCGTCACTTCGAACACGTCGCGCATCACCGAGGCGATGAAGGGGATGATCATGATGGCCAGGATGATCCCGGCCGACAGAATGCCGATGCCCACCGGCGGGCCCGACACCAGCGCACCCAGATAGGGCACGCCGTCCAGCAGCTTTTGCAGCGGCTGCTGCACGTAGGTCGACAGGATCGGGCCGAACACCAAGAGGCCCCACATGCCGTAGACGATCGAGGGCACGGCGGCCAGGAGCTCGATCGCGGTGCCCAGCGGCCGCTTGAGCCAGGCGGGCGACAGCTCGGTCAGGAACAGCGCGATGCCGAAGCTCACCGGCACGGCGATCACCAGCGCGATCGTCGAGGTGGCCAGGGTGCCGTAGATCATCACCAGGCCGCCGAAATCTTCCTGCACCGGGTCCCAGACGCTGCGCGTCAGGAAGGACAGGCCATATTTCTGGATGGCCGGCCAGGCGCCCGCCACCAGCGAGATCAGGATGCCGATCAGAAGCGCCAGGGTCAGCCAGGCAGCCAGTTGCGCGGCCAGGCCGAAGAGCCGGTCCGCCAACGGACCACTGCGAGGGGTCTTGGCGGGCGGCGGGGTGGCGCTGGAAGCACGAGCGCGCTCGGCCGTACGGTCGAGCGCACCCGCGGGGGCGGGGAAAGTGGATGACACGTCGTGCTCCCTGGCTGGCGCGCGATCAAGGGATGAACTCATGCGCGCGCCAGTCTGGTTTTACTTGTAGGAGACAGCCTTGCCGGAGCTGTCCTTGACCTCGAGCCATTCTTCCGTGACCGCGGTCTTCACCGAGTTGGGCATCGGGACGTAGTCGAGGTCGTCGGCCGTCTTGTCGCCGTTCTTGTAGGCCCAATCGAAGAACTTGAGCACGCTGGCGGCCTGTGCCGGCTTGTCCTGCGCCTTGTGCATCAGGATGAAGGTGGCGCCGGTGATGGGCCACGAATCCTTGCCGGCCTGGTTGGTCAGCACCTGGTAGAAGGTCTTGTTCCACTCGGCGCCGGCAGCGGCGGCCTTGAAGGCCGAGTCATCGGGCGAGACGAAGCTGCCCGCTGCGTTCTGCATCTGGGCGTAGGTCATCTTGTTCTGCTTGACGTAGGCGTACTCGACATAGCCGATCGAGTTGGGCAGGCGGTTCACGAAGGCGGCCACGCCCTCGTTGCCCTTGCCGCCGGCGCCGGTCGGCCAGTTGACGGCCGTGCCCTCGCCCACCTTGGACTTCCACTCGGCGTTGACCTTGGAAAGGTAGTTGGTGAACAGGAAGCTGGTGCCCGAGCCGTCGGCGCGGCGCACCGGTGCAATGGCGGCGTCAGGCAGGTTGAGCGAGCCGTTCAGTGCCTTGATGGCCGGATCGTTCCACTTGGTGATCTTGCCCAGGAAGATGTCGCCCAGCACGGCGCCGCTGAGCTTGAGCTCGCCCGGCTTGATGCCCTGGATGTTGACCACCGGAATCACGCCACCGATCACGGTGGGGAACTGCACCAGGCCCTTGGCCTTGAGTTCTTCGTCCTTCAGCGGCATGTCGGAGGCGCCGAAGTCCACCGTCTTGGCCTCGATCTGCTTCAGGCCTGCGCCCGAGCCAACCGACTGGTAGTTGATCTTGACGCCGGTGGCCTTGTTGTAGTCGGCCGCCCACTTGGAGTACAGCGGCGCCGGGAAGCTGGCGCCGGCACCGGTCACGTCCTGCGCAAAGGCGGGCATCTGGGCAAAAGCAACGGCCACCAGGCCGGTTGCAGCAAAAGCGGAGATCTTCTTCATGGAGGCTTCCTTGGAAAGAGGTAGGCGAAGTCCCGTTCAGGGGTTGAGCCGCACTCTAGAAAGCTTGTGTGACATCCATATGACATCTTCCACCAGAGGAGGATTCGGGTCTCCGTGACGTCTGGTTTCATGACGTGTCACGAACTTGTCACAAGGCGCCAGGGTCGCAAAGGCTACCATCGGAGCCCCTCTCCCGGCACATTTCTCATGCAAAACGGCACCCGCCTGGCGGCGGTCGATCTCGGCTCCAACAGCTTCCGTCTCGAAATCGGACAGGTCGACCACGGCCAGATCCACCGCACCGAATATCTCAAGGAGACGGTCCGCCAGGGCAACGGCCTGGACAGCGCCCGCAACCTGACGCCCGAAGCCATGCAGCGCGGCTGGGACGCCCTTGCCCGTTTTGGCGAGCGGTTGTCCGGTTTCAAACGCTCACAGGTGCGCGCTGTTGCAACCCAGACATTGCGTGAAGCCCGCAACCGCGACGAATTCCTGCTGCGCGCCCGCACCGTGCTGGGCTTCGGCATCGACGTGATTCCCGGGCGCGAAGAGGCCCGCCTGATCTACCAGGGCGTGGCCCACCTGCTGCCGCACAACGACCAGTCGGACCGGGAACGCCGGCTGGTGGTGGACATCGGCGGACGCTCCACCGAGATGATCCTGGGGCACGCGCTGGATGCCGAGATCATGGAGTCCTACCGGGTCGGCAGCGTGGCCTGGTCGATGAAGCATTTCCCCGACGGCCAGTTCACCACCCATGCCTTCCGCGCGGCCGAGGTCGCCGCCAAGGCCGTGCTGGACGAAGCCCTGGGCGGCTATTCGCGCGACAACTGGGATGTGGCCTATGGCGCCTCCGGCACCATCGGCGCGGTGGGCGACATGCTGGAGCTGGCCGGCGGCGCGCCAGGCCTCATCACCCGCGAGGGCCTGGACTGGCTGGTCGACCGCCTGATCAAGGCCGGCAGCGCCGACAAGATCCGCCTGGAGGGCCTGCGCGACGACCGCAAGCCGGTGATCGGCGGCGGCCTGTCGGTGCTGCGGGCGGTGTTCGAGCTGCTCGACATCCAGGAGATGCGGGTGGGGGGGGGGGGGGGGCGGCCGCGCGGGGGGGGGGGGGGGCGGGGGGGCGGGGGTGTCCCCCCCCCCCCCCCCCGGGGGCGGGGGGGGGCCCCCCCCCCCCCCCCCCACGGCGTGCTGTACGAACTGCTGGAGCGCGACGAGAGCGTGGCCGACATGCGGTCCGCCACCGTGGTGCGGCTGGCGGCCCGCTTCAACGCCGATGCGGCGCAGGCGACGCGCGTGGCGGAATGCGCCTCGCACCTGTTCGTGCAGCTGGTGCCCGGCGCGCGCGGCGCCAGCACCGCCACGCGCGACGGCCGCGCCGTGCGCAAGCTGGGCTGGGCGGCGCAGCTGCACGAGGTGGGCACGCAGATCTCGCACAGCGAATATCACAAGCACGGCGCCTACATCCTGGACAACGCAGATGCGCCGGGTTTCGACCTGGACGAGATGCACACCCTGAGCCAGCTGGTGCTGGGCCACCACGGCAAGCTGCGCAAGGTCGAGATCTCGCTGGCCGAGCCCACCTTTGCGATGCAGCTGCTGGCGCTTCGTTTGGCCGTGCTGCTGTGCCATGCCCGGCGCGACCCCGAAACCCAGGCCCTGCGCCTGGCCATGGCCGGCCCGCGCGATTTCAGCGTGAGCTGCAAGGCCGGCTGGGCCGAATCCTTCCCGCAGTCGGCGCACCTCTTGCGCGAGGAAGTGCTGGCCTGGCAGAAAGCCGGCTGGCGCGTGAAACTGAGCGGCTGCTAGGAGCCTGCGCGGCAGAGAGCGGGGCCCGCGTTGGGCCTGCAAGGGGGTGCAGGCTAGGCGCAACGCGCAGCCGGGTTGCGCACCCGGCGAGCAGTTGCAACGACGCATGCGCCCCCTTGCAGGCCCAACCCTTCGGGCCGGGGCGCTTCGCTGCGCCATCCGTTGTTGCCGGCTCGTTGTGTGGCCAGCCACACGGCCTCGCCGGCGCCTAGGCTGACGCCGCGAATCGCCCCGGCGCGGGCCCCGCTCTCTGCCGCGCAGGCTCCTAGATCAGTTCCGGCGACTGGACCGTCACCACCACGGTCTGGGTGTCGCCATCCCGCTCGCGCGTGCGGATCCACCACAGCGATCCCTTGCGTACCGGGCAGCTGTCCTGCTGCATGCCCAGCAGCAGCGCGATCGATTGGCCCAGCGAGGGCTGGTGCCCCACCAGCAGCACCACCGACTTGCCGTTGGGCCAGCCGGTTGCGGCCAGCAGTGCGTCGGGCGTGGTGTCGGGCGCCAGTTCGGGGCGCAGCTTGTACTTGCGGCCCAGCGCCAGCACGGTCTGTTCGCAGCGGCGCGCCGGACTGCAGACGATGCGCGTGCCTTCGGGCAGTTGCCGGTCGAGCCAGCTGGCCATGCGCTTGGCCTGCTTCTCGCCGCGCGGGGTCAGCGAACGCGCCATGTCATCGCAGCCTTCGGTCCAGTCATCGGCTTCGGCGTGCCGCCAGAAAATCAGATCCATAGCTTTGCCTTCAGTCTCTTGATGCAACACGGCGCAGTCCGCGCGAGGCGTAGCGCCCCATCAGCGCGGCCTGCGCGCCATGCGCCTCGATGGCGCGCGAAGCGGCTTCCTCGCCTGCGTGGGTGTCGCGCAGCACGCGCTGGTAGACGCCATCGGCGCCCAGCTCCCAGGCATCGCGCCCGTCATGCAGGTAGGCCACCAGGCATTCGTCGATCAGGCGCTGGCGCAGCACCGGATCGGTCACCGGCCAGGCCACCTCGACGCGCCGCATCATGTTGCGGTTCATCCAGTCGGCACTGGACAGGTAGAGCGACTCGTCCTCGCCCTGGCGGAAGTAGAAGACGCGCGAATGCTCCAGGAAGCGCCCGATGATCGAGCGCACCCGGATGTTGTCGGTGACGCCCGGCACCTGCGCCGGCAGGGTGCAGGCGCCGCGCACGATCAGGTCGATGCGCACGCCCTTCTGGCCAGCCCGGATCAGCGCGCCGATGATCTGCTCGTCGGTCAGCGCGTTCATCTTGGCCACGATGCGGGTCGACTCGCCGCGCGCCGCCGCCGCGCCCAGCGCATCGATCTGCGCGATCGAGTTGCGGTGCAGATCGAAGGGCGCCACCCACATGCGGTTCATCTTCGGCAGCCGCACCTGGCTGGCCATGTGCACGAACACCGCTTCCATGTCGGCGGTGAGCAGCGGATCGGCCGTCAGGTGGCTGATGTCGGTGTACAGGCGCGCCGTGCGCGGGTTGTAGTTGCCGGTGGACAGGTGCCCGTAGCGCACCAGCCGCCGGCCCTCGCGCCGGGTCACCAGCAGCATCTTGGCGTGGGTCTTGAGGCCCACCACCCCGTACACCACCTGGGCGCCGATGGATTCGAGCATCTCGGCCCAGTTGATGTTGGCCTCTTCGTCGAAGCGGGCCTTCAGCTCCACCACCACGGTGACTTCCTTGCCGCGGCGCACCGCCTCGCGCAGCAGCTCCATCAACTCGGAGTCGATGCCGGTGCGATAAATGGTCTGCTTGATGGCCAGCACCTGCGGGTCGCGCACCGCTTCGTCCAGGAAGGCCAGCACACCCTCGAAGCTTTCGAAGGGCTGGTGGATCAGCACGTCGCCGTGCTGCAGCCGCTCGAAGAAGGACTGACTGGTGGACAAGGTGATCGGATAGGACGGCTGATAGGGCGGGAACAAGAGCTTGGGCTCGTCCAGCAGATCGATCATCTGCGTCAGGCGCGCCAGGTTCACCGGCCCGTGCACCCGGTACAGCGCCTGCGGCGGCAGGTTGAACTGGGCCAGGAGAAAGTTGGACAGCGACTCGGCGCAACTGGCCGACACCTCCAGCCGCACGGCCTGGCCGTAGTGCCGGTGCTCCAGGCCCTGGCGCAAGGCGGTGCGCAGGTTCTTGACGTCTTCCTCGTCGACCGCGAGGTCGGAGTGGCGCGTCACCCGGAACTGCGAGAACTCGCCGACTTCTCGCCCCGGGAACATGCTCTGCAAATGCGCCCGCACGATGGACGACAGCGCCACGAACAGCGTCTTGCCGCCCGAGATCTTGGCCGGCAGCCGCACGATGCGCGGCACCACGCGCGGCAGCTTGACGATGGCGATCGGGTTGTCGCGCCCGAAGGCATCCACGCCGCCCAGGCGGACGATGAAGTTGAGCGACTTGTTGGCCACCTGCGGAAAGGGGTGCGCCGGATCGAGCCCGACCGGGATCAGGAGAGGCCGCACCTCGCGCTCGAAATAGTCGTGCACCCACTTGCGCTGCAGCGGATTGCGATCGCCATGCGAGATGATCTGGATGCCCTGCTCGGCAAAGGCCGGCATCAGCGCATCGTTGTAGAGCGCGTACTGGCGCGCCACCAGGTCATGCACGGCGGTGGACAGCTGATCGAAGGACTCGACGCTGTAGTTGCCCTTCTGGTCGCCGGCGCCATGCGCGATCAGGTGCGGCGCGGCGCGCACCTCGAAGAATTCGTCGAGGTTGGACGAGACGATGCACAGGTAGCGCAGGCGCTCGGCCAGCGGCACGTCGGGCCGCTGAGCCCAATTGAGCACGCGCTCGTTGAACGCGAGGATGCTGTGATCCCGGTCCAGCAGAACGGAGGAAGGCTCGGCCACTACGGCCGGCCCGATCGGGGTATCGGTGAGCATGAGCACGGATTTTGGAACCAATTGACGCTCATTGGCGCCTGTCGACTGGAACATGACAGTTTCTCGGGTCAATGTGACAGTTCCGTGACGGCTGCGTGTCGACTATGACGGTGCGCCCAGGAAGTGTCGGCGGTAGCGCAGCGGTAGGTCTTCCAGGCGCATCAGCATCGGCAGGTCCGCCGTGTTGAAGTCCGGGTCCCAGGCCGGCGCGCCCAGCACGCGGGCACCCAGGCGCAGGTAGCCGCGGATCAGGGCGGGCGGCTCCACATCCAGGCTGCTGTCCAGACGCTCCACCGGCAACGGCAGCCGCGGCTGAACCTGGTAGCGGACCGACGCCATGTGCGTCGCCGACAGCTGGCGCCAGATGCTGGCGGCGGCGTTGCCGCTCACCACGCCCTGGTGCCGCATCGGAATGCTGGCGCAGCCGATCATGGTGTCCAACCGGTTGCGATGCATGAAGCCGGCCAGCGCCCCCCACAGTGCCAGGATGACGCCCCCGTGGCGGTGCTGCGCATGCACGCAGCTGCGGCCCAGCTCGACCATGCGCTCGCGCAGGTCGCGTAGCCGGGTCAGGTCGAACTCGGTGTCGCTGTAGGTGCTGCCGACCCGGCGCGCCTGGGCCGGCGTCAGCACCCGATAGGTGCCGATGACTTCATTCGTGGCCTCGTCGCGCACCAGCAGGTGCTCGCAGAAGTCGTCGAACAGGTCGACGTCGTGGCCGGCGATGGGGGTGGCCAGGCGCGCGCCCATCTCGCCCGCAAAGACGGCATGGCGCAGGCGCTGGGCTTCGCGCACCTCGTCCTGGTGGCGCGCCCAGCTCACCTGGATGCCGCAGGCGTCGGCAGCCGGCGGCACGAGTTCCGGCGGCAGGGTGATGGCGTCGGCGGCGTCCAGCAGGGCGCTGGAAGGAGAAGCGGCAACCGTGGCGGCACGGCGGCGCTGGCCGCGCAGGGCCAGGTTCGACAGGGGCATTGTCGGGGTGGGCAGGTCTCTCATATGCGGCGCGAGTCTCCGGCCGGGGCATGAAGACCGCATGTCAATGGCGTGGCACTTGCATGACGTGCGTGCCCTTTTGTGTGCCCTTGTGCTTGGGCGTTTAATGCGCTCTTTTCCCCTTGTTCGGAAGTTCCAGCTGGAGAGCCCATGGCCGCAGAACCGATCGACGTCGAACAACGTCGCCATCAGATGTTTCCCGTGCTTTCGCCCAAGGAAGTGGATCGCATCCGCCGCTTCGGCGGCGTGCGCCGCTATGCGCGCGGCGAGTGCCTGTTCACCGCCGGCGAGCCGGGTCCGGGCATGTTCGTGCTTCTGTCCGGCCACGTGTCGGTGACCCAGCGCGATGGCCTGGGCCATGTGGTGCCGATCGTTCGCCAGGGCCCCGGCGAGTTTCTGGCGGAAGTCGGCCAGCTCTCGGGCCGCCCTGCCCTGGTCGACGGCCATGCCGATGAAGACGTGGAGGTGCTGCTGATCCCGCCGGACCAGCTGCGCGCCATGATCATTGCCGAGGCCGACCTGGGCGAGCGCGTGGTGCGCGCGCTGATCCTGCGCCGTGTCGCGCTGATCGAGGCCGGCGCCAGCGGGCCGGTTCTGATCGGCCCGCCGGGCCATGCCGACATCCTGCGCCTGCAGTCCTTTTTGGGCCGCAACGGCTACCCCTATCACCTGGTCGATGCCGCCAACGATGCCGATGCCGCCGCCTTGCTGGAACAGTACGGCGCCTGCCAGGTGCTGGCCGTGTGCCCCAACGGCTCGGTGCTGATCAACCCGGCCGAGGACGCACTGGCGCGTTGCCTGGGCATGGTCGACAGCGGCGAGCGCGAAGACCTGTTCGACGTGCTGGTGGTGGGCGCCGGGCCGGCCGGACTCTCCACCGCGGTCTATGCCGCCTCCGAGGGCCTGCGCGTCATCGTGCTGGACTGCCGGCATTTCGGCGGCCAGGCTGGCGCCAGCGCACGGATCGAGAACTACCTGGGCTTTCCCACCGGCATCTCCGGCGGCGCGCTGGCCGGCCGCGCCTATGTGCAGGCGCAAAAATTCGGCGCCGAAATGCTGATCCCGGCCCAGGTGATGGCGCTGGACTGCAATGCGGCGGCCGAAGGCGGCCCGCTGGTGGTGAGCCTGGCCGATGGCCGCAAGCTGCGATCGCGCAGCGTGGTGATCGCCAGCGGCGCGCGCTACCGGCGGCCCAACGTGCCACGGCTGGCCGATTTCGAGGGCCGCGGCGTGTGGTACTGGGCCTCGGCGCTGGAAGCCAAGGTCTGCGCGCAGCAGGAAGTGGCGCTGGTCGGCGGCGGCAACTCCGCCGGCCAGGCGGCGGTGTTCCTGTCGCAGCACGCGGCCAAGGTCAACGTGCTGGTGCGCGGCCCCTCGCTGGCAGCCAGCATGTCGCGCTACCTGATCGACCGGCTGGAAGCCACGCCCAACATCGAGCTGCACCCGCATACCGAACTGGTGCGCCTGCATGGCGAGCCGGGCAGCGGGCTGACCGGCGCCACCTGGTTCAACCGGCAGCTGGCGGCCGAGCACGACTGCGCGGCGCGCAACATCTTCCTGTTCGTCGGCGCCGAGCCCGAAACCCAATGGCTGGAGGGCTGCGGCGTCGCGGTAGATGCGCATGGCTTCGTGCTGACCGGCACGGCGGCCGGCGCCACACCCGGCCATGCGCCCTCCACGCTGGAAACCAGCATCCCCGGCGTCTTTGCGGTGGGCGACGTCCGTTCGGGTTCGGTCAAGCGCGTGGGCGGCGCCATCGGCGAAGGCGCGGCGGCGGTGGCGTCCATCCACCAGCGGCTGTCCAGGACGCAAGCCATAGCCTGAACGGATTTTGCCTGCCGCGCGCAGGTTTTAGGGCGCGTGGCTATGCTGCGCCCTCTTCCCCTACCACCGACGACGGAAAGCGAGCATGTCCAACACGACCATCGACGTCTTCTCCTGGCCGACCCCCAACGGGCACAAGGTTCACATCATGCTGGAGGAGTGCGGCCTGCCTTATCGCGCGCACCCCATCAACATCGGCAAGGGCGACCAGTTCGCGCCGGAGTTCCTGGCCATCAGCCCCAACAACAAGATCCCGGCCATCACCGACCCCAACGGGCCGGACGGCCAACCGATCTCGCTGTTCGAATCGGGCGCCATCCTGGTCTACCTGGCCGGCAAGACCGGCCAGTTCATGCCCCAGGGCGACCGCGAGCGCTACGACGTGCTGCAGTGGCTCATGTTCCAGATGGGCGGCGTCGGCCCCATGCTGGGCCAGGCGCATCACTTTCGCCTTTACGCGCCGGAGAAGCTGCCCTATGCCATCGAGCGCTACACCAACGAAGCCAAGCGCCTCTATGGCGTGATCGACAAGCAGCTGGCCAAGAACCGCTTCATCGCCGGCAAGAGCTATTCGATTGCCGACATCGCCATCTTCCCCTGGCTGCGCAGCTGGCAGAACCAGGGCATCGTGCTGGACGACTACCCGCACCTGAAGAAGTGGTTCGAAGGCATTGCCGAACGCCCTGCCGTGCAGCGCGGCGTGAAGGTGCTGGCCGACCTGCGCCAACCGCTCACCGACGACAAGGCACGCGATATTCTGTTCGGCAAGACGCAATACCAGCGGCACTGACCGGGGCGCGTCCGCGGACACTGTAGAATGCCGGGTTTCGTCGGGGCGTAGCGCAGCCTGGTAGCGCATCTGCTTTGGGAGCAGAGGGTCGCGAGTTCGAATCCCGCCGCCCCGACCAGGAAATATCGAACAAGGACAGTGGTTTAGGCCGCTGTCCTTTTTTCGTTTCTGGGGCGACCACATTGCAAGGACGCGCGCGCCTCATGAACTGACTTGCCGACAGCCCAAGTCAACACCGCAAACCACCTTCTGCGTCGTACCCGCCCAATTGGACAGCCTCGGGCTCGACAAACGCGTCTGCAAACGCGCCGGCGGCCCGTGCGGCATCGCGCACCAGTCGCTCCACGATCCGCCCGGCTGGCACGATCTCGTCGGCAAACGCACCGCCCGGCCCGAACGAGACGATGCCCCCGTCCACGTCGCCTTCGACATAGACCCGCTGACGTGTGCGCGACGACAGGATGAGATCGCCGAACTCCACATGGCTGCGTGCCCCTTCCGATTCGAGCCGAATCACCTCGCGTGCCGCATCGTTGTGAAGCACGCGCCACGTATCGCCGATCGAGCCCAGGATTGCCACGGATCCCTCTGGCCCGGTCTCCACGATGCGCTTCTTCAAGGCCTCGTGGGCACGGACCTCGCGCGCCACCAGGAAGCGGCTGCCCATCACCACGCCGTCGGCGCCCAGCGCCAGGGCTGCGGCAATCTGGCGTCCGCTGCCAATGCCGCCGCCCAGCACCAGCGGCAGCCGGATCTGCTCCAGCGCGAAGGCGCCGTTGACGAAGGCGGACAGCGGATTGGCACCCGGGTGGCCGCCCTCCTCGCAACCGACCAGAGCGATGGCGTCGACACCCAGCCGCGCCGCGCTCTGAGCATGGCGCACGCTCGGGCACTTGTGCATCAGCAGGGCGCCGCCATGGTGGATGGCATCGACATAGGGCTCAGGGGAGTCGCCGGCACTCTCGAAGTGACGGACGCCTTCTTCCAGCGCGATCTCGATGCAGGCCGGCACCTGCTTGTTGGTGCCCGGCCGGCGCGACAGCGTCAGATTGACGCCGAACGCCTTGTTGTCCGTCAGCGCACGGCACCGCCGCAGGTCGGCACGGAAGTCATCCAGTGCATCGAAGGACCGAGCGGTGATGAAACCCATCGCGCCTGCATTGACCACCGCCGCGACGATGTCCGACTGGCCCAGGTGATGCATGCCCCCGAGCAGGATCGGGTGGCGGATGCCGAACAGTTCGGTGATGCGGGTGCGAAAGACCGCCATGGGCTCAGAAGGCTTCGACGGGCAGCGCCGTGACGCTGGCAGCGCCCTCGACGATGCTGTCGGCCATGGCCGGCACGCCGTTCAGGATGTGCGCGGCATAGAAGCGCGCGGTCGCGATCTTGGCCTTCATGAATGGCACGTCCGTGCCCTTGGCGGCCAGCTCCTGCGCCACCAGCAGCGAGCGCGCCAGCTGCCAGCCCGCCACCAGTTTGCCGGCCGC
>NZ_JBIXJS010000018.1:0-38705 GCF_052871435.1 Variovorax sp. LARHSF232
GCGACGACCATGGTCACGCACACGACAGGTCCTGCTCCCTGGTTGTTTTGCTACATCGCGCATCTGCTCGCGCGTCAGGGTCGGTTCTTCGAAGCAGCAAAGACGATTGCCTATATCGACAGCTGCATGCTGGAGCCCGACCGCGTGCGTATGCCCCCGGTGCCAGAGCGTTGCTACGAAGAGGCACTCGCCATCGTCAAGACGGGTCTCGACACCGAGGCGCTCGGTCGCCTTCGCAACGAGGGTTCCCGGCTCAGCGCGGAGGAAGTGATCGCCATGGCCTTCCCGGCGCGGACTTAACGACACCAATAGCGACTTTGCGCACCGTCGGTAAGCGGCCAGTCGTGAATGACTCGTCATGGCCGACTTGCGACTTCAGGTATGACGATCGATCCAATCGCGAAGCACTGCCTTGCGCTGCTGCCCCGCGGGGGGATTGAGAAAAGTTTTCGCGTCGGCATCCGTGACACGCTCCCAGCCAGTGGCGCCGTTGGCAACGCAGAACAAGGAGGCCCGCTGCGCACCGCAGGATGTCAGGCTCATCTCGAATGAGTTCGCGTGGCCCAGGTCTGTCAGCTCGCCTACCTGCAACGAACGCCGCGCGGCCGCACGACGCGCCAAGGAACACCTCGAGCCTATGAGTTAGGGTGGAAGGGCTGCTTTACTAAACTCAGGCCGCAATTCTGTTTGCTGCTCCTCGCAATCCGTCGAGGATTGGGACTGACACATCCTGCGGAAAGCCATCCGGGAGCTGGTGTCGAACCTCTTGAATGACCCGCGGAGTTTGCTCGACCAGCTCATCAATCACGAACCGCACGTCTCGGCCGTCCGGCATGGTCACCCCATGGCGCTCGCCGACCGCCAGCCAGTGCCGACGCAGGATTTCTCGCATCTTCCAATGCGCGTTCGTCGTGCGAACCGCCATGGCCATCTTGGCCTTGTGCGGCGAAAGCTTCCCTGGGCCGGCGCCAAGGATCGGGTACGCCGACAAGACGTCGTAAAGCGGTGTGAGGTGATAGGTTCCGCCCGTGCGAAGGAACACGCTGAAGTTCTTTGCGTGCCCATCTGTCGCGCACAGCAGCCAGAAGACGACCTGGGCCTTGAAGAAGTTTCTGCGGTCTTCCTCGCGATTGCTGGAGCCCTCCAGGACCGCCATGATGCTGTCGATACCGGGTCCGCCGTCGCTCTCATACTTCAACGTCGGCGCGACTCCTTTGGCCTGGCACATGTCTTCCTGAGGGAGTCTGATGAGCCGGTCGTCACCCTTGGAGATATGTGCCCAAGAGCGGTCAAAGCGCTCTACGGACAGAACCTTCAGGTTCTCGAACTGCAGCGGCTCGCATGCCGCTACGGGCAACCCGTAGGCCCTCAAGATCAAGGAACACAACCACTCGTTCTCAACCGAGTTGCTCATGTCGTACTGCATGCCCCCAACAAGGCCCAAGGGGAGCTTGAAGATGTGCGTGGTCGGAGTGTCCCCTTGGGGTAGGCACCACTGACCGTTGTAGCGAAGAAGCGCCGTTTTCTCCTGCGCGCCGGCAATCGAGATTCGGAAATCGTCGTCGTCCTCACCGAGCCCACGCGCTGTGGGCGTCACAGTCGCGCGAAGAACCCGGGCGACGGCGGCATCGTCCAGTCTTTTCGCTTGGACAGGCTGCACGCCGGCCGGCACGTGGCCATCGGGAAGGATCTGCAAGGCGCCCACGCAGTCACGGCCAATCTCGCTCAGCAGATCGAAGGCCTCAGTTGAGCCCGTTCGGTACCGTCTCGCGATGCGCGTCCGGATTGGCTCGCTGTCCGGCAGCAGGTTCTCAAAGTAGGCTCGAACTGCTTCTCCCCGGTGCACCGCACCGCCTGGTAGGAAAGGTAGCGAAAGCGAAAGGGGACGACCCTGCTCGGAGGTCACCCAGTCAGGTGCGTACTCAAGCACGTAGCCCGTGCGGGGGCTCAGGCGCCAAGTGCCGACGAAGGCCCCATTCATCCAAAGGCCCAGTGCTTGTGTATGTGATCGACGGCCCATGGCCTACCACTGGAAAGGGGGTTTGGGCCCGCCTGCCTGCGACTGGCTCGGTACGTCACCCTTGCGCAGCACAAGGTCGACGCCGAGGAGGCTTAGCAGCTTCATCAGGCGGGCCGCGCTCACTCGTTCTGCGTTTCGCTCGAGCGCAGACATCGTCTGCTGGGTCACACCCAGGCGCACTGCCGCCTCCTCTTGCGTCAGGCCGGCCTGCTTTCGAAAGGCCTGGAGCATTGCCGGCAACTGCTCCGGAGTACGGACGATGAAGTCACTCATACAACCTCTAGACTGTTTACTTGGTTAACGCACTATAGGCTGTTTTCCTATTTTACCAAAGATTAATTGTATTTATCATTTACAAATAATAGTCTGTGATGCCTGAAATCCACCGCTCAACTCGCAGCAACACGCTTTACACCCGCACGCGCGCTCGACGTTGTTCAGTGCCCGGTGCTTGACCCCGAACGGACTGCGCTTCGAAACGATTGGCCTGCACGATGGTCTGCAGAAGAAGCAGTTCCGCACCTAGTCGGAAGTCGTTCCGGAGATGCGCGCTTGGGCGCTCGTGTTGCGCCGGGCCGAGGCCCGCCAACGTTGTGACAAGGCTCGCAAGGCGCTCGCGCACGGCGTTGACCCCAGCATAGCCAAACGCGAGGAAAAGCAGGCCAAAGCCGACGCCGAGGCGAACAGCTTCGAGATCGTGTCGCGGGACTGGATCGCCAAAGACGGCGAACGCGCGCGCAGCGGTCACACAAGCCAAGGTCACGAGTTGGCTTGAGAAGGACGTTTTCCCGTTCATCGGCAAGCTGCCCGTATCGACCATCCGAGCGAAAGACGTGCTGGACAAGGTGGCTCGCACCTCGTGCTGTGCATGCTCAGCGTGCTGCTCATCTGATCCGGTTGCGAGCGTCTCGCCGACAAAAGGATCGCGCCCCTAGAATCCGCGCGATGAGAGACCAATCGGGTGACTTTGCCAAGTGGATCCATAGCGTCGATGCCGCGCTGCCTCCCTTACTGGTCACCGAATACCGCTGGACCAAGACGACGGTGCCGCAGGGACACAAACACAGCCGCGGGCAGCTTGCGTTTTCCGGCGAAGACGTGATCACCGTCACCACTGCCGGCGGCAGGTGGGTCACGCCGCCGAATCGCGCCGTGTGGATACCGCCGTTGGTTTTCCATGAAACGTCGGCGGTGGCCGATGTCACGATGCACAGCGTGTTCGTGCAGGAGGACATGGCGGCCAGGCTCCCCAAGGCAGTGACCGCGGTGGCGGTATCGCCGCTGTTGAGAGAACTGATCTTCCATGCGGCGGAATTCTCCGAGAAGGCCGCTGCTTCGGCAGACGGGCAGCGCATCTTCAACGTGATTCTGGACCAGCTGCATCTGATCCAGACATCTCCGCTGGACCTCCCGATGCCGAAGGACAAGAGGCTGCGGAAAATATGCGAGGGCATTCTTCGCGACCCGGCCTCGCGGACCTCGCTGCACGAATGGGAGCAGATCGTCGGCGCAAGCAAGCGCACCATCACGCGGCTCTTCCCCCTGGAAACGCAACTGACCTTCGACGAGTGGCGCAAGCAGGCCGTGCTGCTCGAGGCCTTGCGGCGCCTGGCGGCGGGCCAGGCAGTGAGCCAGGTCGCCCTTGAGCTCAGCTACGACAGCCCGAGCGCCTTCATTGCGATGTTCAAGAGGTCGCTGGGCGCCACGCCCGGAAAGTACTTTCCCCGGGGGAAGTGAGCCCGCGGCCCGCCATTGCGCGGGCATCGCCCTGGCGGACGTCGCGGCAACGAGGCCCTTTCCCAGGCGCGCACATGCGTCACATGCAGCGCTCTAAGGCGGCGCGGCCCGCGATCGCATACCCGCAGGCGATCGAAAGAACTGACGCAAAGCAGGGATCCGCTGTCCGATTCCGGCAAGTTCCGCGGCGACCCCCTCGATATTCTGAGCTCATCCAATCCGACCAACCCAACCGATCAACTGGAGTGTGAGATGGTGAGCCAAACAATTGCGCCGACCTTCGGCATGGATCTAGTCCCTTCGCTATCGCAACGAAGAAAGGCTGCGGCGGCCAGCGTGATCGGAACGACGATCGAGGTCTACGACTTTTTCATTTTCGGAACCGCTGCAGCGCTGATCTTCAGCAAGCAGTTCTTTCCCAGCCTGGACCCGACCGCAGCCCTGATCGCGTCCTTTCTGTCGTACGCGGCCGGCTACTTCGCCAGGCCGCTCGGTGCGTTTCTGTTCGGCTACTTCGGTGACCGCTGGGGCCGCAAGGACACGCTGCTCGTCACGCTGGTCCTGATGGCGACGCCGACCATTCTGATCGGCCTGCTGCCGACCTATGCGCAGATCGGTCTACTCGCTCCCTTGCTGCTGTGCGTGCTGCGCATCCTGCAGGGCATTGCCTATGGCGGCGAGTGGGGCGGCGCGGTGCTGTTGGCGGTGGAGTACGCGCCCAGAGGACGCAAGGCCTTGTGGGGCAGCCTTCCCGCGGCCGGCGCGTCTGCCGGCATCGTGCTGGCCAGTCTGGCCTGGGCCGCCACATCCTCGTTGCAGGAAGACGCGTTCCAGTCCTGGGGATGGCGGCTTCCCTTCCTGGCCAGCGCGCTTCTGCTGGTGGTCGGTGTGTTCCTGCGCCGCAGCGTGAAGGAAACGCCGCAGTTCGAGACGGCCAAGCGCAACGGAGAAACGTCAAAGGCGCCCATCTCGGAACTCTTCGCCACCGCGAAGCTGCCGATGCTGCGCTGCATGGGCATGCGCATTTTCGAGAACAGCTGGTTCGCGATCCTGCTGGTGTTCGTCGTGTCGTATGCGGTCAGCACGGCGAAGATTCCGAAAGGAGAAGTGTTGAATGCGATCGCAGTCGGCGCGGCGATCTCGATGCCGATGTTTCTCTTCGTCGGATGGGTCGGCGACCGGGTCGGTCAAAAGATCGTCTACGCAGTCGGCGCCGTGCTGCTGGCAGGCTGGACCTGGATCATGTTCGATGCCGTTTCCGCAAGCCGGCCCCTGATGCCCATCGTCGTCGCCCTCGGCTTCATCTGGCCGCTGGTGTTTGCGCCGCAAACCTCTCTCTTCGCCGCCCAGTTCGATACACGGGTGCGGTATTCCGGGCTGTCGGTGTCCACGCAGATCGCCGGCATTCTCGGTGGCGGCATCGCGCCATTCATCGCGGCTGTGCTGGCGGCGAAGGCGGGCGGCAGTCCCCACCTCATTGCGGTGTACCTGACGGCGCTCGCAGGCCTCGGACTCCTCAGCGTGTACTTCATGCGACCCACCAAGTCATTGGACGACTGACCGATCCATCCGGCCGTAGATGAACCCCCACGGATCAAGAGCACAGGAGAAGGAAATGGCTGCATCGAACGACGTTCAACGGCGCGGCGTGGAATTTTATGCATCGTGGTCTCCCGCGATGCAGAAGTTCTGCGTCTCGGAACAAGACCTGGCGGTCCTCATGCAAGCCGCCGACCACATGATTCCCGGCGGCGACGGCTGGCCCAGGCCGTCCGGTACGGACGTGGCGGGCTACATCGCCAGGGGAGCGCGACGCAAGGCCGACGTGGACATGCTGTCCCAGGTGGCCCAACAGCTGCGTTCGTCGCTCGGCTCCGCGAACGCGTTGGCGAGCGCCCTGACGCAAGTGCAGGAGAGCCAGCCTGTCGCATTTCGCGTGCTGCAGGAGTTCGTGTACTACGCCTACTACGCACAGCAGGACGTCGTGCGGGCGATCCGCGACCTGCTCGACTGCGACTACATCAGCCCGCCGCAGCCGCGCGGCTACGAGATGCTGCCTGATGACGAGATCGCCCCGTCCCGCGCCCACAGCTATGTCCCGACGCATGCCGTGTGCCGGGTGGACCTGAGCAAGGTCGACTTTTCCGAGAAGTAAGCAGGAGAGAACATGCGCACCAATCCTCACCGCGTCACCCAGACGGAAGTCCTGATCATCGGCGCCGGCATGGCCGGCGGCGCCATCGCCAAGAGGCTGAGCGACCACGGTATCAAGGTCATCTGCCTGGAGCAGGGACCGGAAGTCCAGCAAAGCCAACTGCCTCACCTGTCCGAAAGTTTCGAGCTGGACAAGACGCGTGACGCCAACGTGCATCCGAACGTGCGCGGCCTGAAAGAGGACTACCCGGTCACATCGGATGACATCGGTTCGAGCATCCGGATGGTCAACGCCGTCGGCGGCAGTGCCAACAAGTATTCGGGCGTCTGGATGCGGCCGCGCCCCAGCGACTTCAGGAAGGGCACGGAGCACGGCATGGCGCCGGATTGGCCCATCTCGTACGAAGACCTCGCCCCCTACTTCGACATCTGCGATGGCGAGATGGGCATCTCGGGCCTGAATGGCGATCCAGGATATCCGACACGGTCCCCCAGAAACACGCCAATGATTCCGCTGGGACGATCGGGCAAGCGTCTTGCCGGCGCGCTAGACAAGCTGGGCTGGCACTGGTGGCCCACGGACAACGCGATCATCACCGAAGACTTCGACGGACGGCTCGCGTGCAACCATTGCGGCCAGTGCGTGATGGGCTGCCCGCGCGGCTCCATGGGAACCAGCGCGACAGCCTACTGGCCGCAGGCGATCCGCAATGGCGCGGATCTACGGACTTTCGCGCGGGTCCACCGCATCGTCTACGACGGCGCGCGCGCCAAGGGCGCGGTCTACGAGGACCTGAACACAGGCGCCCATCACGAAATCTCTGCGGACATCGTCGTCGTCTGTGCCAACGGCATCGGAACGCCGCGATTGCTGCTGATGTCGGCCACCGGCGGCTCCGACGGGCTGGCCAATTCCAGCGGCTTGCTCGGCAAGAATCTGATGCTGCACCCACAGGCCTTCGTCGAAGGCATCTTCGACGACCCGATGGACAGCTACAAGGGCGCGCGCGGATCGCCGTTGTACTGCGGCGAGTTCATGGAGACCGACGTTTCGCGCGGCTTCGTGAACGGCTACACCATCGTGATGGTGCGCGCGCCGGGGGCGGGCTATGCGTCGATGGGCTACTCGACATTCAAGCCCGTCAACTGGGGACCGGATCACCACCGGCATTTCGCCGAGATGTTCAACCACCAGGCATGGCTGATGAACCTCGCTGAAGACTTGCCGCTGGAGCGCAACACTGTGACGCTGGACCCGCTCAAGAAGGACTCCAGCGGTTTGCCTGCACCGAAGGTCAGCTACCGCATGCACGACCAGGACCGGCGAGCCACGCAGCACGCGATCGACCGCTCCGAGGAGTTGATGCGGGCGGCCGGTGCGCGGACCGTGAACAACTCCGGCGTGCTGGAGCAACCCTGCGGCTTTCATCTGATGGGTACTGCGCGCATGGGGTTCTCGCGCACCGATTCCGTGGTGAACAAATGGCATCGGAGCTGGGACGTCCCGAACATGTTCATCTGCGATGGCAGTTCGATGGCCAGCAGCTTCGGCGTGACGCCGACCGCGACGATCGGCGCCATGGCGGTCCGCCTGGCCGACTACATCGCGAAGAACAGGACCACGCTGTTGCAGAAGACAGCGACGCAAGAGGCCGCGATCGCCTGATCCGCGGCAGCCAAAGACAACGCAGAAACAAAGGCGCATGAAATGAAGAAGTACCAGATGTTCGTCGATGGCAGGGAGGCCGAGTCCAGTACCGGAGACTGGTTCGAAACCTTCGATCCATTCCTCGGTGCCCCTTGGGCGCTGATCCCGCGCGGCGCTGCGGCGGACGTGGACCGGGCGGTGCAGGCGGCGCACGCCCAGTTCGCGGGGGGTGAATGGTCGCAACTGACGCCGACCCAGCGCGGCGCGCTGCTGCGAAAGGTGGGCGATCTGATCGCACGCGATGCCGGGAAGCTCGCTGCGCTGGAAGTCAAGGACAACGGCAAGCTGATCGCCGAGATGTCCGGGCAGTTGAACTACATCCCGCAGTGGTACTACTACTTCGGCGGCCTGGCCGACAAGATCGAGGGCGCGGTGCTGCCTTCGGACAAGAAGGGCTACTTCAATTTCACTCGCAACGAGCCCCTGGGCGTGGTGGCGGCGATCACGCCCTGGAACTCGCCGTTGCTGATCCTGTCGTGGAAGCTCGCCCCGGCGTTGGCCGCGGGATGCACCGTTGTCATCAAGCCATCGGAATTCGCCTCGGCCTCGACGCTGGAGTTCGTCAAGCTGTTCGCCGAGGCGGGGTTCCCGCCCGGCGTGGTCAATGCGGTCACTGGCTTCGGCAAGGATGTGGGCGCTGCGCTGGTCGAGCATCCGCTGGTGAAGAAGATCAGTTTCACCGGCTCCGACCACACGGGCCGCATGATCAACGAACAGGCGGCGCGGCAGTTCAAGTCGGTCAATCTCGAACTTGGAGGGAAGTCGCCCAACATCGTCTTCGCCGATGCCGACATGGACGATGCGGTCAACGGTGCCATCTCGGCGATCCTGGCGGCGACCGGGCAGACCTGCATCGCGGGCTCGCGCCTGCTGCTGCAGCGTCCGATCCATGACCTCTTCCTGGAGAAGCTGATCCCGATTGCGGGGTCCGCGCGCATGGGCGATCCGGCGTCCTCCTCCACACAAGTCGGTCCCGTCACCACCCGCCAGCAGCTCGACAAGATCGAGTCCTTCATCGAGATCGCCAGGAAGGATGGCGCAACACTGGCTCTGGGCGGGCAGCGTGCGAGACGCCCGGAATGTGGCGACGGCTGGTTCGTCGAGCCCACCATCTTCACCGGCGTCGTCAACAGCATGCGCATTGCGCAGGAAGAGGTGTTCGGTCCGGTGCTTTCGGTGATTCCGTTCGACTCGGAAGAAGAGGCGCTGGCGATCGCGAACGACACGCCCTTCGGCCTGGGCGCCGGCGTGTGGACGCAGGATTTCGGCCGCATGCTGCGCATGTCCGAGCGCATCCAGTCCGGCACCGTGTGGGTCAACAGCTACCGTGCTGCGAGTTTCATGTCGCCGTTCGGCGGCTACAAGGACTCCGGCGTGGGACGAGAGAACGGCCTCGGCGCCATCCATGAATACCTGCAGACCAAATCCGTCTGGATCAACGTGGGTGTCAAGACCGGCAACGCATTCGTGATGCGATGAGTCGCGCAGGGTGCAGCGCGGCCGGCGGGCGAGGCCGTCAAGAGACCTTGTAGGCATAATCCGGGAGCCGTTGCCGCCGGCAGACACGCGACCTACATGGAGCCCGGTATTGAAGAAGCCATCGGACAGCAGAGCGCCCATCCCTGAAGAGCTGGCCCTCGGTCCACGCCTCAAGAACCTCCGGCTCAGGTCGCGTCTGACCCTGGAGGATGTGTCGCAGCGTAGCGGGCTCGAGAAGAGCTACCTCTCTCGGCTGGAGCGCAGCCTGAAGCGGCCTTCGATCTCGACGGTCCTGAAGCTGTGCGACGCGCTGGGCGTCAAGCTCTCCTCCCTGCTCGAAGAGAGCGCACAGGACTCGATGATCCGCGTGATCCGCAAGAAGGATCGCAAGGACCAGGTGGTCCAGGGCGATGCCGACAACGCGGTGAAGAATTACCAGATCGTTTCGCCCGCGGACGACAAGCGCTTTCTGAGCCTCTTCCTCGTCAAGCCCAGTTCGAAGAAGACCACGCGCACGAGCTCGAGCCACTCGGGCGAGGAGATCGCCTTCGTGCTCAAGGGCTGCGTCGAGCTGACGATCGGCGGCTCCACCATCACGGCGGAAGAGGGCGATTGCGTCCACTTCATGGCGCAGACCGAGCACACCATGCGTTCGGTCGGGCGCACGGTCTGCGAAGTGCTGGTGGTCACCTCACCGGTGCACTGAGGGGCGTTCCGGGCGCACACCGCCTGCCTACAGGTCCAGAACGAGCGTCGCGGACCTGGCGCGCGACACGCAGATGCGGATCCACTCGCTCTGCTCCGGCGCGGTGCTGTACAGCGCGTCCTTGTGATCGGGCTCGCCCTCCAGGACGCGTTGCGTGCATCTCCCGCACGCACCGTGCCGGCAGTCGTATTCGACGGGAACACCGGCCGCGAGCAGTGCGTCGAGAATGGTCTGGCCTGGCTGAACGCCGACTTCGCTGCCGCTCCTGGCCAGCCTCACGTTGAAAGCAGTATCTTCCGCCGAAGATGCGCCGTCGAAGGACTCGAAGTGCACGCGGCTTGCATCCCATGCGAGCGCTCTCGCCATCGAGACGACGTCCTGGATCATGCCGGCCGGGCCACACACATAGACGTGCGTGTCCGCCGACGCCCGCGCCAGGCTGCCACGAATGTCCAGACGCCCCATCGCAGGATCGGCGGTGGTCACGATCGTGCATGCCGCATGCCGCATCGCGCGAAGCTCCTCCAGGAACGGCATGACTGCCTGTGACTTTCCTGAATAGAAAAGTTCGAAGACGGTCCCCGTCTGGTCGAGCCTTCTCGCCAAGGACAGCACAGGCGTGATGCCGATCCCGCCGGCGATCAGAAGATGGCGGCCCGCTTCGCGGGCCAGGCCGAAGCCGTGCACCGGATCCGAGACTGTGACCACGCGCCCGGGGCGAACGGATGCATGCAGGAACGCGGAGATCCCCGACGGCCGATCGCCGCGGGCCACGGAGATCTCGTAGCCTGCGACATCGCCGGGCTGCGACGTTAGGGTGTAGGCGCGTGTGCCATGCAGGCCTGAGGCGGCATCCTTGAGCGCAACGACGACATGAGCTCCCGGCTCGAACGGCGTCACCGGTTTCCTGTCGACGCGCACGAGCCGAAATGTCTTGACCTGCGCGCAGGTAGTATCGACCGACGCCACCCGGAACATCGTTGCCATGCGCGGCTAGCGTCCGTTGTAGGCGGGATCGCCCTGGTCGCGCAGCCAGATCCGCAGCAGATGCCGCCTCTTGCCTTCTTCGTCGTTGTCGATGAACTCCGTCCGGCTGTGCACGATCACCTGGTTGTTCACGAACTGCAACTGGCCCGGCGACATGTAGAACTCGGCCACCAGATCGTCCTGCGCGAACAGTTCGTCCAGTGCGGCGATCGCATCGGCCGTCGCGTCGTCCAGGTCCGCCTCGCCCATTTCGAACGCGCTCTTCATCTGGTAGGGACCGACACGCGCTTTCAGAACATTGCCGTCGAAGCGCAGAAACGGTGCACTCATGCACTGCGGCTCCGCTGGGTCATGCTCGCGCATCCGGAAATACTTAAAGTCGGCGTGCAGGCGCGGCAGGACGTCGGGGTGGTGCTCTAGCAGCCAGTTGTATCCGCTGATGACGCTGAACGCGCGACTCAGTCCGCCAGACTTGGGCTCCTGCAGCATGAGCAGGCCAACATATTGCGGCGGCAGCGGCGTGTTGGCCCCGTCGTTGTGGAACTCCAGGAGCTCGCGCGATGTGGAGCCGCGGGCTGCCGATCCGGCCTTCATCGGAATGCCGGCATCCTTGACATCGGCCATCATGTTTCCGTTGTGCTTCTGCGCAACGGGCCGTCCGAGAAGGGACGAGACCACCCAGTACACAGCGCGCGCCTCGTCCGTCGACATCCGCTCGGTCGGCAAGCGATTGAGCACGCAGATGCCGATGCCCTGGTCCAGGGTCGTGCGGACGGGGCCCTCCATGAACGCTCTGGTTCTTCCCAGGGCGAATTGCGAGGGCGACAAGGTCTGAAAGGGGCCAGGCGAGCGCCGGATGGATTCGAGCATGACCAGGATTTCTTCAGTGACTTCCTTCGGCACCGGGAGGAGCCATGACGACTCCGCGAGAGAGTCCAGGGTCCAGGCCATCGGGCCTTCAATTTTGGTGGCGGGCATCGAATCGACAGTGGCGTTCATGCGTTTCCTGAGGGGTGTATTTGCGATGCCTGAACGATAGGGCGGCCTGCGCATTTCTCTGCGTCGCGTACAGGCCATTCGATAGCGATGCAAGGCCAAGGTGTCGCCCGGCCAGGGGTCCGCATGTGTCCGATTTGCGTTAGCGCCGGCGGGCCTGCGTGGGCATCATGTGCCGTGGGAACTTCCCTCGTCGACCCCATGACGCATTGCGGCGCCCAACCCGCTGACGCAGCAGTGCCCGGGAGATCGCGCGAATGTCCACCTCACTCGGAGAGAAGCCGATGAACGCCTGTCTCGCGCGCCTGATCCTTGGCGCGACCACCGCCGCCCTGGCGATGTGCGGCCCCGCGGCTGCGCAGGAGGGAAAGATCATGAAGATCGTCGTCATCACTGCGGCAGGTGGCGCCGGCGACTTCATGGCCCGCTACGTCGCCGAGCGTCTGGGGACGAAGACCGGAAGAACGGTCGTGGTCGAGAATCGCCCTGGTGCCGGAGGCAACATCGCCTCCGCGCTGGTCGCGCGTTCCGCCAACGACGGGACGACCGTGCTGCTCACGTCGAACAACCACACCGTCAACCCGCAGATCTTCAGCAAGGCGGGATACGACGCCTTCAAGGACTTCACGCCGGTCACCCAGCTCACGCGAGGCCCGGTCGTTCTTGCGGTCGGACCGGGCAGCCAGGCCAGGACATTGCGCGAGTTCGTCGACGCCAGCAAGCTCAACGCGGCGAATGGCAGCTATGCCACCTACGGCATCGGCGGTGCGGCCCATCTGGTGGGAGAAATGCTGAGCAGGGCCTCCGGAGCGGGTCTGCAGCACGTCGCCTACCGGGGAGCGGCCCCGGCGCTCACCGATACCATCGCCGGCCAGGTCCCGGCGGTCATCGTCTCGCTTGCTGCGGCAAGCGCCTACATCAAGTCAGGGCAGCTGCGTCCTTTGGCGGTGTCCTCGGCTGCGCGCTGGCCGGGCGCGACATTCATTCCCACCATCGCCGAGAGCGGGTGGAAAGATGCGGTCTACGACATCTGGATCGGCATCGTCGCGCCGGCCGGCACACCGGCCGATGTCGTGAGCCAGTTGAACAAGGACATCTCCGAGATCGTGAAGACGCCCGAGGCGCGCGAGACCTTTGCCAGGCAGGGCATGGAGCCGGTGGGAAGCAGCGCCGCGGAATTCGATGCCTATCTCAGGAAGGAAGCCGCCACGATGGAGCAGATCATCAAGGCGAACAAGATCACTGCGGATTGACGTTTCCTTCGGTGCCTCGGTGAAGGCAGTCGCCGCTTTCGCGCAAGACGGCTCGGGCGAAGTACTGGAAGGTCAGGCTGATGATCTCCGGCTTCAGCAGGAAATCCCGCGACTCGCGCGCCAGCTCGGGTTTCACCGGCGTGATCGAGCCGAGCGCGGCGGCGCGCAGCTGAGCTGCTGCAGCCTGTTCCAGCCAGAGCGCCAGTACGGCCGCCTCCTCGATGCTGGCCCCAGCGGTCAGCAGCCCATGGTGGGCTAGCAGCAGCGTCTTCTTGCTGCCAAGCGCCTGCGAGATGATGGAACCTTCGTCGTCGGCAATCGGCAGACCGGGCCAATCGGCCAGGTAGGCGCAGTTGTCGAACAACGGGGTCGCGTCCATGTGCGAGACGACAAGTGCCTGGCCGGTCATGGACAGGGCCGATGTCGCCGGCGGGTGCGTGTGCACGATGCTCTGGACATCCGGACGCGCGCGATAGACCCAGAGGTGGAAGCGCGTTGCGGGGTTGGGAAGCGATGTGCCGTCGAGCGGACGCAAGTCGTCGTCAACCAGGATCAGGTCGTCGATCATGGCCTCGTCGGCGCCGATGCCGAACTTCAGCGTCCAGTACGTCCCCGGGTCCACGCCGCGTGCGCTGATCTGGCCTGCGAGCCCACCGTGCCAGTGACCGGCGGCACCGAGCATTCGGCAGGCCAGGACCAGCTTTTCATCGAGCGGCCGGGTATCGAGCTGCACCTTGCGTGCGATCTCCTCGTCAACCCGATCTCGGGTCGCATTCTTGCTGTTCATGGTGTTTCCTTCTTGGATCTGGCATCCGCCGGGGATGGCGGCGACGAATGGACAACAAGTTGCCCAGCCCGTTCATTCGAGCATATGCCGTTTCCGCGAGTCAATCCTGGAATCGGACAGTTTGCGTGCGACAGACATCGGGGTAAGTCGCATCTGGACAACCTGTTGTTCGATGGCACACAGTTTGCTTGACGTCGCTGTGCTCTTGCAGGAATTCAGGGCATGCCCATCAACCATTGGAAAGAGGTCGTGCGATGAATGCAACGCAGGTCGAGCTGGTGCAAGGCAGCTTCAGGAAAGTCGCCCCGAATGCGAGTGAAGTCGGCGCTTTGTTCTATCAGAAGCTGTTCGAGCTGGCGCCGCAATTGCGGCCGATGTTCAAAGGCGAAGTTTCGGTTCAGCAAGACAAGCTAATGGCGACGCTACGCTACGTCGTCGAGCGGCTCGACGCGTTGCCGACCATCATGCGTGACGTGCAGGAGTTGGCCGCGAGGCATGTGGGCTACGGCGTCCGCCCGGAACACTATGCGCTGGTCGGTGCTGCCCTGCTTGCGACCCTGGAAGAAGGCCTGGGTGCCGATTTCGACGCCAGGACGAAGCAGGCGTGGGAAGCCGCGTACGACCTCCTGTCCGGCGCGATGACGCGCAGCGCGTACCTATGACGCGAAGGGCCGGCGCAAGTCGGCACCTTGTCGGTGCAAGGCATGGCAGAACGAGCCGATGCGCGACTGAATGGTGCGAGGCCGCGGGCGCGCTTGCCTGGCGCGCTTGTTGCGATTGCTTCGGGGAGAGAGCTTCCGTGGTGAGTGTGTCCAACTGAACCAGGAGATTCATATGCGTTACTTGCATTCCTTGTCTTCGGCCACACCGTCGAAGGTCGCGGCACTGGCGCAGGATGGACGATCCGCGCGCGACGCAGGCTGAGGCTTGGCCCATCGCCAGCACCGGACGAATGCCCATGCCTGGACTTGCTGTTGACGAGCAGAGCTTCTGCGTCAGCTCGGAAATGTGCGGCGCCAATCTGTTCTTTCCGCCGCACACGCACCCTACGCTCCAAGTCGTGTTCAGCCTGGATGGGACGCTGACGGCATCCACCACGTCGAGCGAGTGGCGCGCGCCGCCGCACTCCATGGTCTGGATACCGCCCCACCGGCAGCACGGCCTTGCGGTGGCGCGCCCCTGCAAGGTCTTCTGCATTCACCTCTCGACCCACGGACTGGAGGCGTTGGACGATTGCAGTGTTTCGCCGGTGTCGACACTGGTTATCGAACTCGTGGGGTATCTCGCGCGCTCGGATCGCTTCGTGGACCTGGCGCGGCAAGCCTGCCTGAAGGAGGTCATCCGGGAGGAGCTTCAGTGCGTGGACTCATCCGCATGCAGGATGCAATTGCCACTGGACCGCAGGGCAGCCCGCATCGCACGCGCCATCCTGGCGGAGCCCTCGAACCCTCGCACCCTGCATGAGTGGGCGAGCGAAGTCGGGGCCTGCGAGCGCACCCTGTCGCGCGTGTTCGAGCGGCAGACGGGCCTCACGTTCAAGAAGTGGCAACAAAGAAGCCGCTTGCTCAGGGCTGTTGAACTTCTGCGCCAGGGGCTGCCGGTCACGGAGGTCGCGCTGACGGTGGGCTACGAAAGCGTGAGTGCCTTCATTTCCATCTTCAGGAAGGAGTACGGCGTGACCCCCGGCACCTACGTGAACGCGCCGCGGTCAGACATCGCGAGGGGCAGGCTCCCCGCTGCAAGTGCCAGTGAGCGCAGCCAGCACACCGAGCAGCATGTCGCCGGCTGACGGAAGGGGCTGACCGCGACGCGGAGCGTGCTCGAGAATCGACGCAATATCGGAGGGCGCTCCGAAGTGCTTTGCGCGTGCGTTCATGCCAACTTTGATACTGCACCGCCGCGCGCGACGCACGGCCAAGTGCTGCACTATCGCTTGTGAAAGTGCCCTTACTGTGTCGGAAGTGAAGCGCGGCTTTGGAGCGACCAGGACGTGTAGACGCTCGCCGCTGCTCGGGGAGAGGGCATGCCCGAATGCGTGGTGGACGCAGATAAGTCGGCATGGGAATGCCACGCAATTTGCAGACGTGTATCGGCTGTGCTGGACGCCAAGTTTCCGCCTGGGAGCTCTCGTATCCCAACACAGGCGTCCCACCCCTGTACAGCGCGATTCATCGCTTCGCTGCTCCCATATTGAAGAACGTCCTGCTGCACGGCGATGCCGAGGCACCAAGCTGGAACTAGGGGGGCAAGCAGGCGTCAGTGTTGTTCCGTGGACTGCGACACCACGGGCGCCATCGATTCCAAAACCTCATGACAAGGACAGGACTAATCGTTTGTTCGCTTGAGCGCGAAGCCCGAAACTGACTTCAACCAAAGGCCACAGGCGAACGCACAGAGCGGCGTCGCATGGAACCCGGTTGTCCATCAGTCAGAGACTTACGGAGCGCAATATGCAGCAGTACAAACTCTTCATCGGTAACGAATGGCAGACCTCGACCTCGGAGGAATGGTTCGATTCACTGGACCCGTTTTCCGGTGAACCGTGGGCCAAGCTTCCCAAAGGCAACGCCCAAGACGTCGACCGTGCGGTCGAGGCTGCCAAGGCAGCCATGAATGGCCCCTGGAGCACGATGTCGGCGACACAGCGCGGCATGTTGCTGCACAAATTGGGCGAACTCATCGACGCCAACTTGGACGTTCTGACGGAGGTGGAGGCCCGCGACAATGGAAAACTCCGCACCGAAGTGCGTGGCCAGGTTTCGTACATGGCCAAGTACTTCTACTACTACGGTGGCCTCGCCGACAAAATCCAGGGGGCCGTCATCCCGATGGACAAGCCCAAGGTCTTTAACTACACGCGCTATGAGCCTGTGGGTGTCGTCGGAACCATCACGCCTTGGAACTCGTCGCTTCTGCTGACAGCGTGGAAGGTTGCACCGGCACTTGCCGCTGGCAACGTCATCGTAGCCAAGCCTTCCGAACATACGTCGGTATCACTGCTCGTTCTTGCCGGGCTATTCGCAGAGGCTGGCTTTCCGCCGGGCGTATTCAACGTCGTCACTGGATACGGGAAAGACGTGGGCGAGCCGCTGGTTGAGCATCCCGACGTTGCCTGCATCGCGTTCACCGGCGGTGACGAGGGTGGTCGGCGCGTGAGCGTAGCTGCGGCCAAGCACTTCAAGCGCGTCACCTTGGAGCTGGGGGGCAAGTCGCCTAACATTGTTTTCGACGACGCGGACCTCACCCGCGCGGCCAACGGCGTCATCACAGGCATCTTCTCCGCCGGTGGGCAGACATGCATGGCCGGCTCACGCCTGCTTCTGCAGGAAAGCATCCACGACGAGTTTGTCGAGCGCCTGATTGGCATCGCATCCAAAGCAAAGCTCGGTGACCCTGCGCTGCCCGACGTGCAGGTCGGTCCTGTCGCCACCAAGCCGCAGTTCGACAAGGTAGTCAGCTACATCGAGGTGGCGAAATCCGAAGGAGCGAAGTGCGTATTCGGCGGCAAGGTGCGCAGCGGCCCGGGGTTCGGCGCCGGCCAGTTCGTGGAGCCGACAATCTTCACGGGTGTCGACAACGGGATGCGCATCGCGCAGGAAGAGGTTTTCGGCCCGGTGCTGTCGGTACTGAAGTTCAGGGATGAGGAAGAAGCAATCCAAATCGGCAATGACATCCGTTTCGGCTTGGCCGCAGGCGTTTGGACGAAAAGCCTGCACCGCGCGATGCACATGTCGGAGCGTCTGAAGGCTGGCACTGTATGGATTAACAACTACCGGTCAACGAGCTTTGCCACGCCGTTCGGCGGCTACAAGGACAGCGGCCTGGGCCGCGAGGGCGGTGTCGAGGCGGTCAAGGAGTTTCTCGAGGTCAAGAGCGTCTGGATTTCTACGGACCTCGACATGCCCGACCCTTTCATCCGGAAGTACTGAGGCGGCCGTCCAGCGGGTGAACAACTACGAAAAGGTGGAGACATGAGAGAAGAAGGAACAGCGCCCAGGGCGTGCGACGTGCTCGTTATCGGCTGCGGCATATCGGGCCTCAGTGCGGCAGTGTCCGCAGCTGCGGCCGGTGCCAAAGTCATCGTCCTGGAGCGGGCAACGAGTGATGAGTTTGGCGGCAATACGCGCTGGACCGAGTCCTACTTTCGCATGATGGACGAGAACCAGGTCAGCGACGACTTCGAGGAGTTGCTGGTGGCCAATGCGGGCCATCACATCGACCCGAACGTTGTTCAGCACGCCGCGGCCGCCTACGAAGACTGGCCTCCGTACGTCAAGGCGCACGGCATGCCGGACCCGGAGTTGATTTCGACGCTTGCGGCGCAGGCGGGTCCGACCGTTCAGTGGTTGAAGACATTCGGTGTCCGTTTCGCCGCGCTGCCGACCTATTTCGTAACCGCGGCGGCTCCTCGTCTCATGCCCGTAGGGGGAGGCCTTGCGATGATTGAGGCGCTTCGCGACGAAGCGATGCGCGCCGGCGTCGAAATTCGGTACGAGGCCACGGCACAGACATTGGAACGCGGCGACGGCAATGGCAACGTCAGCGTGGACACCTTCGGGTCTGACGGTCGGATGAAGCGAATCAGGGCAAGAGCGGTGGTGCTTGGCACGGGTGGGTTCGAAGGCAACCCCGAGATGCTCACGCGCTACATCGGTCCAGAGGCACGGTTCCTTCGGCCGGTGGCCCGCGGTGGCTACTACAACAAGGGCGAAGGCATTCGCATGGCGCTCGACGCAGGCGGTGCGCCTGCGGGCGATTTCGGGTCTTACCACGCTGAGCCGATGGACCCACGCTCGGCCCAGGTTGAGCCGTTGGTGATGAGCTTTTCCTACGGCCTTCTTGTGAACAAGGAAGGGCGCCGGTTCGTCGACGAGGCGCCCGGGCCTGTCGATGTTCACTACGACCATATCGCCCGCGATATCAAGAGTCAGCCCGATGGCGTGGCTTATATGGTCTACGACCAGCGTATCAACGACGTGCCCAACTGGAAGAAGGGCATTCGGACGGACCAACCTCCCATCCAGGCAACGACGTTGGCAGAGCTAGCCCAGGCCTGTGGCATCTCTGAGGTGGGCCTCCTCAAAACTGTCGAGTCATTCAACGCCGCTTGTCCGGAAGGGGAATTCTCACCTCTCAACGTCGATGGCCTCGCGACGGTTGGCATCGAGCCACGGAAGTCGAACTGGTCACGGCCCATCGACCGGGGGCCGTTCTGTGCGTACCCCATCATGTCCGGCATCTGCTTCACCTACGGTGGCGTGAAAACGAACAAGCAGGCACAGGTTATCGACAACGACGGGCGAGTCATTCCTGGCCTCTACGCCGTTGGGGAGGCGGCAGGACTGTACTACCAGGTCTACACGGGGGCCACGTCGGTGTTGCGAGGTGCCGTGTTCGGAAAGATTGCCGGAGAGCATGCGGCCAAGCATGCGAACTGGCAGTAAGTCGAATTAATGGTCAAAGCGCGATACACATGACCTGCTGCCGGGCGACACCGGCGCAGTCGAACAATCTTGATTCAGGGAGCGCATCTGCCCGTGGGTAGGTCGCTGCAGTACGCCTTTCCAAGGCAAAAAGGAGACAGCATGACTTCAATCAAAATCTCAGCCGCACTTCCCTGGACCAATGGTCGCCAGGTGCCGGTGGGCCGCTTTGGACGACGCCTTTTCACGGTGGCATTGGCGTGCATGGCTCCGTTGAGCTTTGCGGCAACTCCGTCTTGGACGCCGCCTGGACCCGTGAGGCTGGTGGTTCCCTACGCGCCGGGAGGAGGCACGGATGTGCTCGCTCGCATCGTGGCCAATCAGATTGGCAACGCGTTAGGGAAGCCTCTCATCGTTGAAAACAGGCCGGGTGTGAACGGCATCCTTGGGGCCAACTACGTCTACAGCGCGCCAGAAAACGGCACGACGCTGCTGTTCGCTGCTGCAGACTTCATTTCCGTTTCCCCGCACATCTATAAGAAGGCGGTGAAATACGACCCCAACGGCTTCAAGCCCGTCGCGCTGGTTGCAAAGATGGGCTTCGTTCTGGCCTCAAAGGAATCCAGCGATACCAAGAGTGTCGCCGAGTTCGTCGCACAGTCCAGAGCCAAGGAGATTACCTACGGACACTGGGGTCCTGGCAGCATGTCGCAGATGGGCATGGAACTCTTAAGGTCGAAAACCGAAGGAACGAAGGCCCTCCCAGTCCCTTACGCAGGTGCCGCCCCGGTGATGGCTGCTGTCATGGCCGGCGACGTCGAGTACGGCTTCATCCCGACGCCGCTGGCTGTCGCGAGCAAATCCAAGCTCAAGCTCATTGCACTCGGGTCGCCCGAGAGGTTTCCCGCCATCGGCGACGTTCCAACGCTCAAGGAGCAGGGGTACGCCGTCGACTCGGACACCTGGTTCGGCGTCCTTGCTCCCCCCAATACGCCGCAAGCGGCCATCGAGGTGCTCCAGGCCCATGTCAATAAAGTGGTCCGCGACCCCGCGGTGCGCGCGCGCATGGCCGAGATTGGCTATACGCCGTCAAACATCGAGCCGCGCGATTTTGGCGCCTTTGTGCGGGCGGAGAATGTGCGCTGGGGCTCTGTGGTCAAGGCAGCAAACATTCAGGTCGAAGAGTAGGCGCGCCCGCCGACGTCTCGACGCGCCCAGGACCTTGCGTTGAAATCGCTGAACAGGTCGTGGCTCAGCGCTCTCGGGACCGCCGTCTCGCCCCCGGAGGGTCGCTTGCCGATGCCCCCGCCGTCGGTGTCAATGTCAAGTCGCGGTCGGCTGGTCTTGGTCAACAATGCCTTGCCAACCGAACGGCCCCGACCACTTATGAAGCGAAAAATCCCCAGCATCGTCGCCCTGTCACTCTTCGAAGCTGCTGCGCGACATGAAAGCTTTGCACGCGCCGCCGCCGAGATGTACCTCACCGAAAGCGCCGTGAGTCGTCAGATTGCTGTGCTGGAACAGTTTCTTGGAGTCAAGCTCTTCAGTCGGGTCAAAAAGCAGGTCATCCTGACCGAGGCAGGGAGGCTTTACAGCCGCAACATCCGTGGCAACCTCGATGAAATTGAGATGCACACGAAGTCTCTGATGGAGCACAAGGGGGCTGGCGGCGTCCTGGAACTCGCGGTCATCCCGACGTTCGCAAGCCGTTGGCTGCTGCCGAGGCTGAATGATTTCCTGCAGAAGAATCCCGGCATCACGGTCAACCTGTCCGAGCGAGCAGAACCGTTCACTTTTCGCGGGACCAATCTCGACGCTGCGCTGCATTTCGACGACCCTGTCTGGGACGGCGTCGAGAAGGTGCATCTCTTTGAGGAAGAAGTTGTCCCCGTGGTCAGCCCACGTCACTTCGACCTTTCCAAAATCAAGACGCCCTCTGGACTGATGTCATTGCCTTTGCTCCACAAGCGCGTTCGGCCGGAGGCGTGGCAGCGCTGGTTCGAGACTGCCGGATGCAAGGAGGTCATTCCTGCGCCGGCGATGCGCTTCGAGCTCTACGCGATGGTCATCGACGCCGCGCGCGCGGGTCTTGGCGTTGGTCTTGTTCCTCGCTTCTACGTTCAAGAGGACGTCGAGCGTGGGGCACTCGTCATCCCATTCAATGTGAGCCTGAAGCACGAGAAGCGGTACTGCTTGGTGTATCCAGAGCACAAGCGAGACTCTCCGGTGGTGCAAGCGTTCCGTGACTGGGCGATTCACACGGCGGAAGACTTCAGCCGTATGGGGCAAGCCAACAAAAAATCGAAGAGACATCACAACTAGTCGACTTCGTTGCTTCCACGGAGTAAGCGCGTCGTCGTACACAAGAATCTGATAGTCGCGGCGGCACGTTTTCCAACTCTTGCACGGGCAACGGTTCGGGGCCTGATCCCATGCCACAGTCGAACGGCGCACAAGCTCAGCGAAGGCGTCCTCGATGGATGCAAATTGGCCCTGTGGCTCTGCATGAAATTCGTCCTCAAGGACAACTACGGCTGCCATGATTTCCACGCCTTGTTCAAAAGTCTGGCACTTCAGATGCTGCCCCAATCGGGAACGTCCGCAGTTGGCCGAACCAAGCCGGTCGGTTGATCGGCTTGGATCGATCCCTGTGCATCCGAGTCGAGCTGGACCGTGTCCGCTCGTCGCTCAGAGCTTGTAACCGAATTGGCGCAGCATCTTCTTGCGCGCTTCGACGTCGGACTCGGTCTCGACGCCCTGACTCTTGACGCCATCCACAACCCCGAGAATTCCTCGCCCGTTGCCCGTCTCGGCCACGATGACCTCCGCCGGATTAGCCGTCGCACAGTAGATGGCACAAACCTCCGGCACCGCCTTGATGGTGTTCAGGATATTGATTGGGAACCCGCCGGTCATGAAGACAATGAAGCAATGTCCGCAACTCAGCGCCAGGGCATTCTTTTGCGCCAACTCGATGAGTTCCGCGTCGTTCCCGGTCCGACGCACCAGGGCGGGCCCACTTGACTCGCAAAACGCGATGCCGAACTTCATCTGGGGCACTGTCTGCACGATCGCCTCATGCAGGTCTTCGATCGTCTTGATGAAGTGTGATTGACCGAGGATGAAGTTGACATCGGTCGGCTTGTCGATCGGGACGGATGTTAGTTCCACGACAGTCTCCTTTTTGCATTGCGACCCCGTTGGGCGGGTCTGGTCCATCGGCAGCGGACTGATAGCGGGCCGATCAATCCGATGGATTGTGCCGACGGTCAGCACCTGGTTGCACCGCAGGCGCTGGTTGGACCAGGTCAATCCGGACCGCGCAAATGGCCCTCGTCAAAGCTCCGATCACTGCTCAGCGAATTGGCGGACACGGCTGCGGCAAGGAACTGCACGCCTTGCGCGACATGCTGCCACGCGACTGTACGCCTGCGCAGCGCGTTTCCCCGCGACGACGAGCGCGCCGTCAACGCTGGCGCAGCCTGTCTCCCACAAGTGCGCCGCGGCCTGGGCCACGGGCCGACCGACCGCGAAATGGTGCGGAACTTTCTGCGCAGGGGCCGATCAGAACTTTGTGATGCAACGGTGGACTCAGTGGCTCATTCGGCCACGGGAGCTTTGCTCCAAGGGGTTCGCCCCTTCCTCCCGCATCGCCCAGAAACCCGCCTTGATGGCGGGTTTCTTCGTAGGTCGCCAACATGTGCATCGAGTCACGTAGAGGCGACGGGCCACCGGCCCGGCATGCTCGCCCCGCGACCGTTCGTTGCGTCACGCGAGGTCTGTACCACTCCCCAACGCCTGCGGATGCGCGCCGTAGGGCGCCAGCGTGGTAAGTCGGCTGTCCTCCACCGGGCCACCGATCGTGAAGTGATAGAGCGACTGGAACTCCAGGTCGCTGAAACCGAACACCCGGTGCACCGGGTCGTCGAAGAAGCAGCCTATGCCCGTGGCTCCGATGCCCGCCGCTTCGGCTTCCAGGTACAACACCTGACCGATCACCCCCGTTTCCCAAAAGAGCCGGCGATAGACCCAGGGCCCGTGCGCCAACAAGGCGTCCCGATACTCGGCGATCATGCCGAGCGAAAAGACCCCGTCGCCCGCGATGTCCTGAAAGCAGCTCACTTGCGTTGCGAGCTGCCTCGCATCGCCGCTTTCCAGCCTGCGAAGGGGAAGGTCCAGCGGGCATCCGGGGGGCTTGGACCAGTCGAAGCGCTGATGCATGGCGCGCTTCAACTTGTCCAGCTTGGCCAGGTCGCGAACGAGGACGTACAGCCCCGAGTCGAGTCCGTCCACCCGGTGAACGAACAAGGCGAGGTGGATGCGCGGCTCCCAGGCAATGGCATCCCAGGGCAGCGGCCGCCGGTTCGCTTCCAGCTCCACACGCGGCATCACGCGGGCGAGCATGCCGTAGAAGCGCTCGGCCGGGAGCGACGTCTTGCCGTCACAGGCCAGGAGGCTGCGCCGCTGCCGGATGATCCGGCCGGCCAGCGGCCCGTCCGGGAGCGCTGCGGCTCGATGCGCTGGGGCCGATGCGCCGAACAGGTCCAAACCAACCCGCTCGTCGATCGGATTGCGTGAGGCGAGCGCCACCTCGTCGATGACGCTCCAGGCGACTGGGTCGTCGCGGCTGAGCCGGTTCGCTGCTCCGCACCAGCCCTGCTTGGTGAGTTCGCGCGCCAGCAGCGGATCAAGGCCGAGCGGCAGCGCGCGCTGCGCGCCTGCGCACCACGGCCCGGCCGAGTCGCTCGGCCAGACAAGCATGACGAGTTCGGGCTCTTCGCGCTCGGCGCCTGCGAAGTCTTCCGCGCGGTCTAGCCCCAGCAAGGCTTCGATGGTTTCGTCGGCCAGGCCATGCAACACGACAGTGCGCCATCCCAGGGTCGCGGCGGCGATGCCAAGCGCGCCGATGGCATGGCCAGCGTCGTGCTGGCAATAACGAAACGCGCGTTCGCCGTACTTCCACGCTTCGCGCCAGTGGATGGACGAGAGACCGATCAGAAAGGCCTGTGGGGGAAACTCTCGCATCAACTGTGCGAACCATTCGACGGAGCCGTTCGCGCGCCGTTCCAGGCCGTGCTCTCTCGGCGCGTAGTGGTACAGGCCGGGCGCGTGCGCCAGGCCGGCAAGCGCGCCGATCAGCAGGTAGCCCTCGGTGGGATGCAGATTGCCACTCGAAGGGTTGCTGCGCAGTGCCCAACGCGTGCCGCCCGCCTCCTTCCAGGCCGACAGCGCAAGCGCGTACTCGAACAGCCGCGACAGCGAGCGGAGCGTGAGCGGCGCGCTCGGAACCGAGGCCCGCCGATAGATGTCCTGGTAACCCGGCGACAGTGGCTCTTCGTCCGCGCCAAGGATGGGCAAGCGTGTGAGCGGCGCCCCCTCGTAGCGGCGGAACGGGTTGGGTTGGTTGACCCAATCCAGGGTGCCGGCCGAGCGCGCATAGCGGTGGAACTGGTGCTTGGTGCGCTCGTGATAGCGCAGCACCGCTTCGAGCTTGTCGGGGTCGTGCATTTCAGCGTCGTCGCATCCCCGTGGAGATGCAGGGATCGCCGGTGTCGCGGGTACGGCCATACATACCTCATGGCCAACCGCGGCCGGCTTCAAGTGGGCGCAAGCCGCGCCGCATCTGCGTCAGCGCTGCGAGAATGCGTCCTGCCAGCGAATCGTGCAAGCTGGCCCCGATCCGGGCTTTCCAGATCAGGCTGGGAAACATCAGAATGCCGTCTGAGGTTTCCATCCACCGGTTGCTTTCCTTGACCATGGCCGCGCCTTCGATGAAGCATAGGCTAAAACAATGGCGAGCTTTCCCCAAAAAGCTCCGACGCCCGGGCCGCTGTCCATGACGCCTTTCACTCCGCGCCTCCCGGACCGCCCCGCCAACCGCCTTGCCCGCGAGACCAGTCCCTACCTGCTGCAACACGCGCACAACCCGGTGGACTGGTACCCATGGGGTGAGGAGGCCTTCGCCAAGGCGCACGCCGACGACAAGCCGATCCTCCTGTCGGTGGGCTACGCCACCTGCCACTGGTGCCATGTGATGGAGCGCGAGAGCTTCGAGGACGTGGGGCTGGCGCGCCAGTTGGCCGATGGCTTCGTCGCGATCAAGGTCGATCGCGAGGAACTGCCGGACGTCGATCACGTCTACATGAGCGCGCTGCAGGCGCTAACCGGCCGCGGCGGCTGGCCGATGAACATGTTCCTCACGCCTCGACTTCAAGCCTTCTTCGGCGGCACGTACTTCCCGCCGCGATCGCGCCAGGGAATCGCCAGCTTCTCCGAGGTGCTTGCCGCCGTGCGCGACGCCTGGGTCCACCGGCGCAGTGACATCGAGCGGGAGGCCCAGACGCTGCTCGATCTGGTGCGCCGCGGCAGGACCCTCCCGGCCCGTGCGTCGGCCGATGACATTCACCGGCTTGCGGTGGCCCAGCTCACCTTGCGCTTCGACGAAACGCACGGGGGCTTCGGCAGCGTGCCCAAGTTTCCGCAGACTCCGCTGCTGCAATACCTGCTGGCGCTGGCCGCCTGCGGCGACGCGAGCGTGCGCTCGATGCTCGTGACGACGCTGCACCACATGGCAGCCGGAGGAATGTATGACCACGTCGGTGGTGGCTTCGCTCGCTACTCCACCGACGAGCGCTGGCATGTGCCGCACTTCGAAAAGATGCTGTACGACAACGCCCAGTTCGCGCGCGTGTACGCCGGCGCGTTTCGGCTGACCGGCGACGAGAGGCTGCGCCATATCGCCGAGGGCACATTGACGTACCTGCTGCGCGAAATGCACCCGGCGGCTGCGCCGGGGGCCTATGCTTGCGCGCAGGACGCCGATGCCGAGGGCGTCGAGGGCAAATTCCACGTCTGGACGCTGGCCGAGTTCCGCGCCGTGCTCGGCGGCGATGCAGAGGCCGCCGCGCGTCTGCATGGGGTGACGGTGCAGGGCAACTGGGAGCACGGCACGAACGTGCTTGAGCGCCGCGATCCGGAAGGCGTGCGCGCCGAACTCGGCATGGAACCCGAGGCTTTCGTGACCTGGGAGCGCTCGGTACGCGAGCGCCTCTACGCCGCGCGCGCCCGGCGCGCCTGGCCGATCACCGACGACAAGGTGCTGGCCGACTGGAACGGCATGGCGCTGCGCGCGTTCGCTGAAGCCGGGCGGCTGCTTGGGCGCGACGACTTCGTGCAGGCTGCACGAACGCTGGCGCGTTTCCTGCTGTCCGCCATGGTCCGGGACGGGCTGGTCCACCACGCCTGGCGCGACGGCACGCTGCGCGACGAAGGGTATCTGGCCGACCATGCGCAGGTCGGGCTCGGCCTCGTCGAACTGCATGCAGCCACCGGCGAGTTGGAGTGGCTGAACGCCGCGCTCGACCTGTGCGGCGGCATGGTCGAGCGCTTCCATGACGCGGTCGATGGCTTCTTTGACAGCGCGTCGCTGCAGTTGCCGATGCGGGCGCGGAACCTCTACGACGGCGCCGTGCCCTCGGGCACTGCGGCGGCGTGCGAGCTGTTGCTGCGACTGGCGCGGCCCTATGAACGCGGCCACTGGGCCGACATCGTCCACGCGACGCTCGAGGGCCACGGCGCATTGATGGAGGAAGCGCCGATGGCCGCCCCGGCGTTGCTGCACGCACAGCTGCTGGCCGAGCAAGGGGCTGACCTTGCGATCCCGGCGGGACCGGGCAGCGAACGCCTGTGGGCGGTGGCGCAGTCGGCGTTCGCGCCGCTGGTCACGCTCTTGCGTGGCTTTCCAGGATCGATGCCGCTGCTCGAAGGACGGATCGCGGGCGAGGCCTACCTCTGCCGAAATGGCAGCTGCGAGCTGCCGGCACGATCGGTCGAGGTGCTGCGTGAGCAACTGGCAAAGGGGTACGCTGGCCCGGCCGGCAAGTTCGCAGCACCGGACGGCGCTGCTTGAGGGGTTGCAGCCGAACCATCAGCCCATGAGAAGGCCAGCGATTCACGCCTGGCGCGCCGCGAAGAGGTCGATGACCCGGTCGTTCGCACGTTTGGGGCACTCTGCCCATCTGGGGGACGTTCAACACCCGGAAATGGGTCGACGACGCCCTTGCGCCAATGGATGCGCTCCATGATGGGCTGGCCAAAGACGGTGCAAGCCCTGATCTCGGCGCAGGAGTTGCTCCCAGCGCTGATCGCGCAGGAGGAAGCGGAGCGCAAGGCATACAGCGAACCAACGGGCAACGGGCACTTGGCGCCACGAGATTGCGGGGCTGTACGGCCCGAGTCCGTCGCCTCCGACCCCGTAGACAACGTCGTCAAGCCATCCTGTCTAGGCCGCAGAAAGGGTCACAAGCGGCACCACGCCACTCACCCAAAGGCGCCTGTAGGCGCGTGGATCACGCCGCAGCCTCTACGGCTACTGGCCTTCTGTCGATGAGACTGGCCGCAAAGAACGTCTTCCACTGGCCGGGTGCGGCCCCCCACAACGGCTGCTCCTGCTCAGCATGGGCGCCGTCCTTTCTATACCGCCCCATGCGATCAGGGCACCACACGCTGTAATCTCAATCCTATCGGCATAGACGAAGACAGGTCCGCCATCGCCTGCAACACACCAGTAGTGCGCGCCATAGTCGTTTGCAGAGCTCATGATCAACTCCATTGCTGGCGCGCTACCGCCCAAACCAGCCATTCCCCCCACCCCACGTGCCCGGACGAACGCGCCGCCGAACCATTCTGCGCGTTTTGGGTGGCGCGTAGCCGGTCTTGTCGCACAGCACCGCATAGCAGATGCGCGCCAGCCTGTTGGCCAGAGCATCTGGCACGACGAGAACCCTTGAGCGTGGAGTCCTGACTCCCGCGCTCACGCCTGGCGGTACCTGAAGCGCGAGCCGACCACCGCAGCAGTTCCGGCAGCAACGCTACCTCCCGCCCATTCGCCAGCATCGTGTGCGACGAGGCGGCGGCTTTCACGGTCTACGCGTTCCATCTCCGAGACCAGGCTTCGCATGACGTTCAGGTGACGGGGCCACGGAAGGCAACGCCCGATAGGGCTCCGACGCCACCTCCAGTCCGCTGCTGGATTTGCGCAGTGGACAGACGACGAACCGAGTCGGGAACCTGTAGACCGATGCGCGTTGTGGTTCCATACGGTTCAAAGTTGAGAAGCTAGATTCGAGGGGCTGGTAGGCGATTGTTGATGCCTTTTTCGGTTGGTGTGCACGCGCTTCAGGATGGGGCCTCCTCGACCCGAACCAACTCGTCGCGCACCGCGAGCGTCCGCTATCGAGCGAATTCTGCGGCAAGGCCGACGGGCTGCTTTTGGCCGTTACCGGGTGAGCGCGAAGAACGCCCAAATGAGAACGAGCCCGCCCGCGCAGAAGAGGAAGATTCTCGGCAAGTAATACGCGAACACCACCTCGCCGGTCGCAGCGGCTTGACCCCACGCCTTCGGCCGCTCCTTCAAGAGCGCGGCATCGAAGAACTTGTCGCTGCCCACGTACAGGCACCCGAAGATGCAGAAAAGCGACCCTGCGGAGCCCACGAGCAGCAAGATGATGACAAGCGCGAGAGGTTGTTCCATGGACGACTGGTTCTGGCCGTTCAGTAACTTTGACGAGGGTCGGCTTCTGTTGATGCTGAAGGCCCGCACTGGGGGCCAGAAGCCGACGTTCGAAGCATGACATCCACCCCCCGGAAAAAAAGTTGGCAGAAACAATAGGCATCGACGCGAGCGGCTGCATTCGCACAGTTGCGCACGCTCCCCTTCAGGCAGCCTTTTTCGCGGTGGTCGAAGACCTTCGCAGCATGCTCCTTGGCCCTCTTGTGCACTGAGTCCACAGCGCCTACCTCTATGGAAGCGTTGCGCGCGGCGACGCGGTACCGGGACGTTCGGACCTGGACGTTGTCCTGGTGCTCGCTGGCAAACCTGCATTGCAAGACAACCTGGACATCGAAGCCGCACGGCGGAACTGGAGAGCCGCCATCCCGAAGTTACGAAGGTCGACTTCGACGTGGGCTTTCTCGAAGAAGTACAGGCCCCGGAGAACCGGGACCGCTGGGGCTTCTGGCTCAAGCACCATTGCCGATGCATCCAGGGCTACGACGTAGCCCGAGACCTCGCACCCTTCTGCCCGTCTAGGGAAATTGCCCGCGCAGTGAACGGAGACTTCCCCGGCGTGCTGGATGGGTACGCGCGACGCATCGAGACTGAGCCCGATGCCACCGCCCTCGCCCGATTCGCGAGAGAAGCCTCCAGAAAGCTGATTCGTGCGACCAACATGCTTCGGCCCGTCGCATCCCGCTCCTGGCCGGAGTCGCTCGAAGACCACATTGCCCTGTTTGTAGAAGCGTATCCACAGATGGCGCAGCAAGTCGTGTTCTTCCACTCGTTCGCCACTCCCCTGGGAAAGGTGCAGTCGCAGGTCGTTGCAACGGACTTCGCCGACCGCCTACGAGCCTTCTCCGCCTGGATGCAGCAAGAGTTGTGACGAGTCGTCGACGCCAAGCGTCTGCTTTCGGTGCAACTGGGCTTCGGCTCTGGGGGTTCGACGTAGCGTGGTGAATCTGCCCGCAAGGCATTTGTTTGTATGGCGCCCGGGTCCCCGTCGCGCATGACGACGTCCTAAGTGTTGCGCAGCGTCGCTTGTGTTGCGTCGGTGCGACATTTTGGGTTCCGTCGGTATTTTTGTCGGTATCTTGGAAGTCATGATCTTCCATGTCCAGCATTCATGCGGGTTGCCATAGGGTTTGTGATTCCTGGCGGCGACCAAACAATGACAGCCGGAGGCTTGTACCCACAGCTTCCGGCTTTTTCATTGGCGGGCGGGCAGCGATCATGTTCCACCCAGGCAAAAAATCCAACTGCGAAAGCCTGGCCGACCGATGCCTGCCGGGGCCATTCAGGCGCCGTCGTCCGCCTTGCGCAATTGCAGCGCCTGTTCGTAAAGCGCATTGCGCGGCGCGCCGGTGATCTCGGCGGCCAGCCGCACCGCGCTCTTGAGCGGCAGCTCCGACAGCAGCAGGCGCAGCACCCGTTCACCCTCGCCGGCCGGCCCGGCCGCGTCTTGCGCCGCCGGATGCAGCACCAGCGCGAATTCGCCGCGCGTGCGCTGCTCCTTGGTCGCCAGCCAGCCGGCCAGGCCCTCGGCGGGCACGGTGTCGATTTCCTCGAACTGCTTGGTCAGCTCGCGGCCGATGCTGACCGGCCGCTGGCCCAGCACCGCCAGCGCCCTGGCCAGCGCTTCGATGCGATGCGGCGCCTCAAGCAGCACCACGGCGCGCGGCTCGGCGGCCAGTTGCTGGATGGCACTGTCGCGCTCGGCGGCCTTGCTGGGCAGGAAGCCAGCAAAGACAAAGGCGCTTTGCGCAGCACCGCCTTCCGCGGCCGCCAGCCCGGCCGCGCTGATGAGGGTGGTGACGCTGCTGGCGCCGGGCAGCGGCAGCACGCGGTGCCCGGCCGCGCGCACGGCGGCGGCCAGCCGGGCGCCCGGGTCGCTCACGCCGGGCGTGCCGGCGTCGCTCACATAGGCGATGCGCTCGCCGCGTGCCAGCCGTTCGATCACGCCCTGCGCCGCTTCCGCCTCGTTGTGCTGGTGCAGCGCCAGCAACTGCGCGCCGGCCTTGCGGTCGATGCCGTAGGCGCGCAGCAGGGCCTGGGTGTGGCGCGTGTCCTCGCAGGCAATGGCATCGACCCGCTCCAGCACATGCAGGGCGCGCAGCGTGATATCTGCCAGATTGCCGATCGGCGTGGCCACCACGTAGAGCGTGCCCTGCGGATAATCCTGCGAGCCGGCGGCGTCGCGCGCAGCGTGCAGTGCGCTGCGAAAAGGGGAGGCGGAGGCAGCAGGCAGATTCAAGATGGACGATCTCCACAACAACAAAAAGCACAAGGCAGCGGGGAGCGGATCTTCGGGCCGCATCAGCACGACCAAGCAGCGCGGCGACGCGGCGGAAGACGCCGCGCTCGCGCATCTTTGCGCGGCCGGCCTGCAGCTGGTGGCGCGCAATTATCGAACCCCGGGGCGCGGCGGTGGCGAGATCGACCTCATCATGCGCGAGCCCGGCGGCACCCTGGTCTTCGTCGAGGTGCGCCAGCGCGCCAGCGGCTCGCATGGCGGCGCGGGCGGCAGCATCACCGGCCTCAAGCAGCACCGCATCATCTTCGCGGCGCGCCACTACATCAGCCGGCTGCGCACGCTGCCGCCCTGCCGCTTCGACGTGGTGCTGGTGCAAGAGCGCATCGAGTGGCTCAAAGCGGCCTTCGACGCCGGTTGATCGAATCGCCGCAGTTATCATGCCGCCCCATGCTCGAGCAACGGATCCAGCAGCACTTCATCGACAGCGCTGACCTCAAGTACCAGGCCGGGCCGCTCCTGAGCAAGCCGGTGTCGCTGGCCATGCAGGCGCTGCTGGCCTGCGTGACCAGCGGCGGCAAGATCCTGGCGTGCGGCGCCGGCGTGTCGGGCCTGGTCGCGGCGCACTTCCCGGCCCATTTCGTCGGCCGCTTCGAGCGCGAGCGGCCCGAGCTGGCCGCCATTGCCCTGGACGCCGACAACGCCGACCCGCTGGCCGACACACCCGAGGGTGCCGATCCCGATCGCTTCGCACGCCAGGTGCGCGCATTGGGCCAGGCTGGCGACGTGCTGCTCGCCCTGAGCGCCAGCGGCAACTCGGCTGCCGTGCTGGCCGCGGCCGAAGCGGCCCATGCGCGCGAGATGACCGTGGTGGCCCTGCTGGGTGGCAACGGCGGTTCGGTGGGGCGCGCCCTGCGCGACACCGACGTGCAGATCTGCGTGCCGCACGAGCGCGCGGCACGCGTGCACGAGGTGCACCTGCTCACCCTGCACTGCCTGTGCGACGGCATCGACGCGCAGCTGCTGGGCGAAGACGCCTAGGCGCCTGCGGTTTCTTCCGCGCCGGCAGGCCCCCGGCTGTCACGCCTGAGCGCCGGCGCCCAGGCCATGCGGCAGCTGTTGTGCTGCGCCAGCGGCAGTTCGGAAATATCCAGCCGCAAGCCGCGCTGGAAGGCCTGCAGCAATGGCGGCGTTTCATCCAAGTCCTGTGGTGCGGAGGCGCCGTGCTGTTCGCTCGTCACCGGGTCGAACGGCAGACTCATGATGCGCGCCTGTTCCCAGCAGTAGCCCCAGCGCCCCTTGAAGAGGAACTTGAACTGGCCGATGGCGGCATCCAGCGATGCGGGCGCTTCGAAGCTGGCCTGCTCGATCACCGGAACCAGGTCGGGCAGCGGCAGCAGGTGCCCGTTGAGCGAGGTCGGCTGTGCCCACTCCAGCTGGCCGGCGGACCAGCGCCAGCGCGCCAGCGGTTGCTCGCGCAAGGCCGTGTCCTCGAAAAGCTCCGGCTGTGGCTGCGGCCGGGCGGCGTCGCCGTCTGCGCAGTGCGTGATGTTGCGGCCCAGGCGCAGGCTCAGGATGCCGTCGCCCGGATCCCATTGCTCCAGCAGCCGGGTGTCGACCGGGTGAAGGAAGACGATGTCGTCCATGAAGAAGAGCACGTGGCGCGCACTGGAGGCCCGCAGCACGGCCAGCAGGTCGGGCTTGAACGCGCGCTCGGCGATGGCCGTGAGTTCCAGCGCGCGGTAGTCGGCGAACACCTCTTCATAGGCCTGCCGATGCGCGTCGGAGGACGCCAGGTACAGCACGGTGATTGGCAACGGGCCTGACACGTGTTGCGCGTAGCTGCGCAGGAACAGCTCGAGCCGGATCGCGCGGTCTTTGGAGAACAGCAGCACCAGCGGCGGATCGGTACTGGTGGGCGAGCTGACCAGCCGCGAACCGACCCGGGCCGCGATGGCGCGCGCGGCGGTCAGCGCTTTCACGCGGCCGCTCCTGGCGGCATGGCCGCTGCACTGCCGGCGGGGCGACTGACCTGCATCCGTAAACATTAACACTCATTGCGCCGATTTACGAGCCGGCGCGGCGCTTGCCGGCGCCAACGCGAGTCGATGCGCTTGGGCCGGAAATTCACTGGGCTAAACTCGTTGCGGCCAGCTCTTCAGGCACCACATCAAGGAAGGAATCCATTCATGACGCAAACGCCCACCCTGCAACGATTTGCGATCGCACTCACTGCGAGCGCTGCGCTGGCGATGGGCCTGGGAGGCTGCGTTCCGCTGGTGGTGGGGGCCGGTGCCGTTGGCGCCGGCATGGTGGCAACCGACCGGCGCAGCTCCGGCGCGCAGCTGGACGACACCACCATCGAGGTGCGTGGCGCGGCCCGCATCCGCGAGATCGCCAACGACAACATGAACGTGACGGTGACCAGCTACAACCGCCAGGTGCTGCTGACCGGCACCGTGGGCGCCGAGGCCGACAAGCGCCGCGCCGAAGAGGTGGTGGCCAAGGTCGAGAACGTGCGCAGCGTGGTCAACGAAGTGGTGGTGGGCCCGGGCAGCTCCATTACCGACCGCTCCAACGACGCCTTCATCACCAGCAAGGTCAAGGCCTCGCTGCTGGACCAGAAGGACATCTTCGCCAACACTTTCAAGGTGACGACCGAGCGCGGCGTGGTCTACCTGATGGGCATTGCCACGCGGCGCGAAACCGATCGCGCCAGCAGCATCACGCGCGGCGTGGATGGCGTGCGCAAGGTGGTGCTGCTGGTGCAGGTGGTGTCCGATGCCGAGCTGAAAGAGGCCGCGTCCGGCGGTACTGGTGCCTCTTCCTCTTCGTCGTCTTCTTCGAGTGGCGTGCCGCTGCCGCCGATGGCACCGCTGCCGCCGGCGAACACGGGCGCACCGCAGGCGCCAACAACGGCGCCGGCTTCGGGCGGCGCCGTCACCTCGCCGGTCCGCTGAGCGGCTTTTCGTTGTTCAGCGCAGGCGCGTGATCAGGCTGGAGGTGTCCCAGCGCTGGCCGCCAGCCTGCTGCACCTCGGCATAGAACTGATCGACCAGCGCCGTCACCGGCAGCCGTGCGCCGTTGCGGCGCGCCTCGTCGAGCACCAGGCCCAGGTCCTTGCGCATCCAGTCGACGGCAAAGCCGAAGTCGAACTGGCCGGCGATCATGGTCTTGCCGCGGTTGTCCATCTGCCAGCTTTGCGCAGCGCCCTTGCCGATGACGTCGAGCACTGCCTGCATGTCCAGCCCGGCGCGCTGGCCGAAGGCGATGGCTTCCGACAAGCCCTGCACCAGCCCGGCGATGGCGATCTGGTTCACCATCTTCGCCAGCTGCCCCGAACCACTGGGCCCGAGCAGCGTGACGGCGCGCGAGAAAGCCTCGGCCACCGGCTTCATCGCATCGAAGGCCGCCGCGTCGCCGCCGCACATCACGGTGAGAACGCCGTTCTGCGCGCCCGCCTGGCCGCCGGAGACCGGTGCGTCGATGAACTGCAGGCCGCGCTCGCTCGCAATGGCCGACAGTTCGCGCGCCACGTCGGCCGAGGCCGTCGTGTGGTCCACGAAGATGGCGCCCGGCTTCATGCCGGCGAAGGCACCGTCGGCACCCAGCACCACCGAGCGCAGGTCGTCGTCGTTGCCGACGCAGCAAAACACGATGTCGGCGCCGGCAGCCGCCTCGCGCGGTGTCGGAGCATGGCGCAGGTCGGCACGGGTCTGCGCGGCGAATTCCTGCAGCCAGGCGGCAGACTTCGCGGCCGTGCGGTTGTAGACCGCAACATGATGACCGGCGAGCGCGAGATGTCCTGCCATGGGGTAGCCCATCACGCCCAGCCCGAGGAAGGTGGCATGGCGCGCAGGCGTGGCGAGATAGGACTTGGAGCTGATGGAAGAGGGAGTCATCGCCCGAGCTTATTCCGCTTTTGGGCGCCCCCGATCAGTCCATCTTGATGTTCGCGCGCGCGGCCAAGGCGCGCATGCGCGGCAGTTCCTGCTCGATCCGGGCCTTCAGTGCCGCGCCGTTGCCCCAAGCCGGGGTCAAGCCGATATCGACCAGCTTCTTGCGCATCTGCGGCGTGTTCGCGACTTCGGCCAGGGCCTTCTCGAGCTTCTGTTGCACCGAGGACGACAGGCCAGCCGGCGCGACCAGCGCGAACCAGGTGCCCATCTCGAAGCCCGGATAGCCGCTCTCGGCCACGGTCGGCACTTGGGGCAGCAGGGGCAGGCGCTGCGCCGAGAGCACCGCGATCGGCTTGATCTTGCCGGCCTTGATCAGCGGCGCGGTGGCCACCACCGTGTCGACCGCCACTTGCACCTGCCCGCCCATCAGCGCGGCGAGGCTGGGCGCGCTGCCGTTGAACGGCACATGCACCATGCGGATACCGGCCGCCGACTTGAGCATTTCGCCGCCGAAGTGAACGGAGGAGCCGGTGCCGAAGGATCCATAAGAGAACTTGTCCGGCTCGGCCTTGGCCTGCGCGACGATGTCCTTGAGCGTGCTGCCGGCGGTGCCTTCGCCGGCGACCAGGAGCAGGCTCATGTCGGCCACCATGCCGATGGGCGTGAAGCTGCGCAAGGGGTCATAGGGCAGGGATTCGCGGATGGCCGGGTTGAGCGTGAGCGTCGTGCTGGCGCCCAGCAGCAGCGTGTAGCCGTCCGCCGGCGCATTCGCGGCGATCGAGGCCGCGACCACCGTGCCGGCGCCGGGCTTGTTTTCCACCACCACGGGTTGGCCCAGCTTTTCGCCAAGCTCGGCCGCCAGCAAGCGGCCCAGCACATCGGTGGCGCCGCCCGGCGCGAAGGGCACCAGCAGCTTGATCGGCCGTGCCGGGTAGTCGGCCTGGGCGAGGGCGGGCGCGGACGCGCCGGCCAGCACACAGGCCGCCAGGAGTGAGTGCAGAAAATGACGCAAGCGGGTCATGCGAAGCTCCTGTTGTGGGTGGAATGAGAAAGGGACTCAGGCCAGCAGCGGACTGCGCACGCGCGCATGGCCGCTGGCCTGGTCGTAGGCGTGGCCGATCCGCAGCACGGCCAGGTCGGCCTGCGCCGGGCCGATGATCTGGATGCCCGCCGGCAAGCCGCCGGGCCCGAAGCCCGCAGGCGCGGCCAGGGCCGGCAGCCCGGCCATGGTGGCGGGCACCACGGCCTGCATCCAGCGGTGGTAGCTGTCCATGGCGCGGCCGTCGATGGCGTGCGGCCAGTCCAGGCCGGCGTCGAAAGGGAACACCTGGGCCGCGGGCATCACCAGGAAGTCGAAGCGTTCGAACAGGCCGCGCATCACCTGGTACCAAGCCGAGCGCTCGCTGGCGGCGCGGTAGACATCCTGGCCCGAAAGCCGCAGGCCGCGCTCGATCTCCCACACCGCTTCGGGTTTGAGCAGCGCGCGCGTGCCCGGGTCGCGGTGCAGCCCTGCATTGGCGCCGGCAAATGAAAAACTGCGCAGGTCGATCCAGGCGCGCCACAGGCCTTCGAAGTCGAAGGCGGGCAGCACCGGCTCGACCGTGCAGCCGATGGTTTCGAAATGCCGCAGCGTCTGCTCGCAAGTGGCCAGCAGGCCGGGCTCGGTCGGCAGGTGCCCGCCCAGGTCACCGAGCCAGCCGATGCGCGTGCCGCGCAAGTCCCGCTCCAGGGGCTGGGTGAAGATGGCCGGGTCATCTTGCCGGCGAGTGAGCGGCAGGCGAGGGTCGAAGCCGGCCTGCACGGACAGCAGCAGGGCCAGGTCGGGAATGTTGCGCGCCATCGGGCCGGCCACGCTGAACTGCTGGAAGAAGACCTCATCGGTCGGGCCGTGCGGCACGCAGCCGAAGGAGGTGCGCAGGCCGAACACGTTGTTGAAAGCCGCGGGCGTGCGCAGCGAACCCATCATGTCCGAGCCGTCGGCCAGCGGCAGCATGTGCAGCGCCACCGCCACGCCCGCGCCGCCGCTGCTGCCGCCGGCCGAGCGCGTCGGGTCGAAGGCGTTGCGGGTGGTGCCGTAGACCGCGTTGTAGGTGTGGCCGCCCAGGCCGAACTCGGGCGAGTTGCTGCGCCCGACGAAGATCGCGCCGCCTCGGCGCATGCGTTCGAACACCACCGCATCGGCGGCCGGGACCTGGCCGCTGAAGATCGGTGAGCCGCGCGTGGTGACCATGCCGGCCACCGGCAGGATGTCCTTGGGCGCCTGCGGAAAGCCGTGCAGCGGGCCCAGGCTCTGGCCGCACGCGAGTTGCGCGTCGCGCTCACCGGCCAGCCGGCGCAGCGCGTCATGGTCCTGCGGCGCGACGATGGCGTTGACGACCGGGTTGAGCCGATCGATCTGCGCGAGGTAGGCGTCAAGAACCTCGACGCAGGACAGCGCCCGGGCGTGGATGGCGCGGGACAAGGCCGTGGCGTCGAGCATCACGATGTCGGAGGGAGGCGCGACGGGGTTTGGGGTCATGTTCAAGGCGGTGGCGCGGATGCAAGGGCCCCAGGATAGGCAGCCGCCACGTTTTGAACAATCGCCGTTGTTTCAAGTTATCGTTGCCATTTACGCAAAGCAGACCGGCTGTGCCCGTACCCTCCCATCGCCTGCAGGAAACCTCGCTGCGCTACTTTCTCGAGGTGGTGCGCTGCGGCTCCCTCACCGAAGCGGCGGTGCGTCTGAACGTGAGCGCCTCGGCCATCAGCCGCCAGGTCGCCATGCTGGAAGCCCTGCTGGGCGTGCCGCTGTTCGACCGTCGGCCGCGCGGCATGGTGCCCAGCGCGGCGGGCGAACTGCTGGCGGTGCATGCGCGACGCGGCGCGCTGGAGGCCGACCGGGTGGTGTCGGACATCCAGGGCCTGCAGGGGCTGCGCCGCGGGCGGGTGCGCATCGCCAGTTCGGCCGGCTTTGCGATCGAGTTTCTGCCGCGTGCCATTGCGCAGTTCCGGGAGCGCTATCCAGGCATCCAGTTCCACCTGGCGGTGGCCAGCCCCATGGACGTCACTACCGCGGTGCTGCATGGCGATGCCGACATCGGCCTGACCTACAGCCGCACGGCCGAGCAGGGCATCCGGATCGAGCACCGGCAGCCGGCCGCGGTGCTGGCCATCATGCGGCCCGACCATGCGCTGGCGCGCTTTCGCCATGTGACGCTGGCGCAGATGCGCGCCTACCCGATCGCGCTGCCCGAGGTCGACAACACGGTGCGCCAGCTCTTCGACATCGGCTGCAGCGAGCGCCGCATGGTGTTCGAGCCGGTGCTGGTCTGCAACCACTTCGAGACGCTCACCAACTTCGTGCTGTACGGCGGCGGCCTGTCGATCTCGGGCGAGGTCACCGTGCGCGACCGGGTGCGGCGTGGCGAGCTGCATGCCGCCGAAATCCGCGAGCGCGGCATGCGCGGCCGCGCGATCGAACTGCAGACGCTGGCCGAGCGCACGCTGCCCGAGGTGGTGCGGACCTTCCTCGACTTCTTGCGTGTGGCGCTTTTGGCGCCGGCTTAGGGCCTGTTCACACTATTTACGGGGTCGCGAAGGCATGCCAAAGCGGACAAATCAAGGCGCACGACGCCGCGTGTGCATTGGCACACGCAAGGCGTGCAACGCGGAGTTGGCCGCTTTGGCATGCCTTCCCTCCGGGTTGGCCCGCATTGGGGCCGTCTGCGGCGTTGCCCGCGCTTGCAATGCTTCAGCATTGCTGCGCACGGGCG
>NZ_JBIXJS010000019.1:0-34008 GCF_052871435.1 Variovorax sp. LARHSF232
GCGGCCGGCAAACTGGTGGCGGGCTGGCAGCTGGCGCGCTCGCTGCTGGTGGCGCAGGAGCTGGCCGCCAAGGGCACGGACGTGCCATTCATGAAGGCCAAGATCGCGACCGCGCGCTTCTATGCCGAGCACATCCTGAATGGCGTGCCGGCCATGGCCGACAGCATCGTCGACGGCGCTGCCAGCGTCACCGCCTTGCCGGTCGAGGCTTTCTGACCGACGACGCCTGCAAGGCGCAGGCGGCACCTGTCGCGCAAAGCACGGGTGCCGCACTTTCCAAAACGTATAACCCTTCGTCCAGTTCTTTCGGAGACTTCATGTCCAAGCTGCCGCCCGTGCTCGCGAACCTGCCGATGCCCATCATCGGTTCGCCGCTCTTCATCATCAGCAACCCCAAGCTCGTCATTGCCCAGTGCAAGGCCGGCGTGGTGGGCTCCATGCCGGCGCTCAATGCGCGTCCGGCTGCGCAACTGGAAGACTGGCTGGCCGAAATCACCGAAGCGCTGGCGGCCCACAACAAGGCCAACCCGGACCAGCCGGCTGCGCCCTTTGCCATCAACCAGATCGTGCACAAGAGCAATGACCGGCTCGAGCACGACATGGAGATGGTCGTGAAGTACAAGGTGCCGATCGTCATCACCTCGCTGGGCGCGCGCACCGACGTCAACGACGCCGTGCACAGCTACGGCGGCGTGACCTTGCACGACGTCATCAACAACAAGTTCGCGCAAAAGGCGATCGAGAAGGGCGCCGACGGCATCATCGCGGTGGCGGCGGGTGCCGGCGGGCACGCGGGCGTGAAGAGCCCCTTCGCGCTGATCCACGAGATCCGCCAATGGTTCGACGGGCCGGTGGCCCTCAGCGGCTCCATCGCCACCGGCGGCGCCGTGCTGGCGGCCCAGGCCATGGGCGCCGACTTCGCCTACATCGGCTCGGCCTTCATCGCGACCGAAGAAGCGCGTGCCAGCGACGAGTACAAGAAGGCGATCGTCGAGGGCAGCTCGGACGACATCGTCTATTCGAGCCTGTTCACCGGCGTGCATGGCAACTACCTGGCGCCCTCGATCCGCGCCGCCGGCATGGACCCGGACAATCTGCCTGAAGGCGACGTCAAGACCATGGACTTCGGCGGCGGCGAGGGTTCGAAGAAGAAGGCCTGGAAGGACATCTGGGGCTCGGGCCAGGGCATCGGCGCCATCACCGAGGTGACGCCCGCCGCCGCCTTCGTCGAGAAGCTCAAGCGCGAGTACTTCGAAGCTCGCAAGCGCCTGGCGCTTTGAGCGCAATCCCGCCGATCGAAACGGCGAAAGCCCCATCGGGGGGCCACGTTGCCGCCATGCGGCCGCCTGCAGGCGGGCGCATGCCGCTGCTGGATGCGGCAAAAGGCATCGCCTGCCTGTTCATCGTCGGCCATCACCTGTGCCGCTACGGTCCGCTGCCGGAAGGCGCGGCCGCGCTGGCGCCGCGCCTCGTCGGCTGGCTGGGGCAGGACGGGCGCCTCGCGGTGCAGGTCTTCCTGGTCATTGCCGGCTTCCTGGCTGCCGCCTCGCTGGCGCCCGAGGGCGTGCTGCGTGCCAACCAGGGGCCCTGGCAGCGCGTCTGGCAGCGCTATGCGCGTCTCGCCATGCCCTACCTGGCGGCCATGTGCGTGAGCGTGCTGGTGGCGGCGGCCATCCGTCCCTGGTTCGCTCACGAGGCCGTGCCGGCCGCGCCGGTGCTCGCGCAACTGCTGGCGCATGGCCTGCTGCTGCAGGACCTGCTGGGCTACGAGGCGCTGTCGACCGGCGTCTGGTACGTGGCCATCGATTTCCAACTTTTCGTGCTGGCGCTGGTGATGGTCATGCTGGCCGAATGGCTGCAGCGCCGCTGGCAGCTCAGCGCCGCGCGGGCTGCATGGCTGCTGGCCCTGCTGGTGCTGGCCCTGGTGGCGGCCTCGCTCTTTGCCTTCAACCTGCAGGCCGAGCTCGACACCACGGCCTTCTATTTCATCGGCTCCTATGGCCTGGGCATGCTGGCCTTCTGGCTTGACCGAATCCCGGGCGATGCCCGCTGGACCATCGCCCTGGCGTTGCTGGCCGCAGTCGGCGCAGCGGCGCTGCTATGGGACTGGCGCATCCGCATCGCCGTTGCGCTGGCCGTGGCGCTGCTGCTGGCGCTGGCGCAGCGGCGCGGCTGGCTGGGTGCGCCGCCGGCGCTGCTCGAGAGCCGACCCCTGCTGTGGCTGGGCGGCATCTCCTATTCGCTGTTTCTCATCCACTTCCCCATCATCCTCTTGGTGAACGCGGTGGTGGCGCGCCTCGGGCCGCATTCGCCCTGGGTCGACGCGCTGGCCATGGCGGCGGCGGTGGCGCTGGCCATCGGGGCTGCGGCCCTGCTGCACCGCTGGGTCGAGTCACGCCCGGCCTCCTGGCGCCTCACGCTCGGGCTGCTGGCCGCGCTGCTGATGTGCGGCGCGCTGGTCGCCGCTTGAGCGGCGCGCATTCTCGGGCTTTCTCTCCCGCATCGGTTGAATAGCCGACCGGGCCGCAGTGCATGTCACACGGCTCGGCGCAGCCGTGGTCAAAATGCCCCATTGCCGCCATTTTCAGTTTCGAGTAATTTCAGGAAAACCTGAAAATTCAGAAAACCTTGGCATTCTCGCAAGACCTCCCCGCCGTGCAGCAGATCCGTCGCTGGGTTCGGCGCCTGCCGCCTGGCGCCGCACTCCAGGTGCTGGCCTCGCTGCTGTGGATCCCGCAGGCGGCGCTGGTGGCCATGGCGGTGCAGGGCATGGCGGACGGAAAGGGCCTTGATGCGGCTTGGCGACCGGCTGCCGGCGTGCTGGTGCTGGGCCTGGCGCGCGCGGCTTGCGACGCCGCAGGTGCGCGCCGGATGTTTGCACAGGCGCGGGCGCTGCTGGGCGAGCTGCGCGTGCAGCTGGCCGCCCAGCTGGCGGCCCGTTCGCCCCTGGATCGGGCGCGTCCCGCCTCCGGCGCGGCCGCCAGCCTGCTGGCCGAGCAGGCCGAGGCGCTGTTGCCCTATCTCACGCGCTATCAGCCGGCGCGCTGGCGCGTCAAGCTGGTGCCGCTGGCGATCCTGGGCTGCGTGTTCTTTCATTCGTGGACGGCCGCGCTGGTACTGGCGCTGGCAGCGCCGCTCATCCCACTCTTCATGGCCATCGTCGGCTGGCGCGCCAAGGCCGCCAGCGAGGCGCAGATGCTGGAGCAGGGCGGCATGAACGCCTTCCTGCTGGACCGCCTGCGCGGACTGGCCAGCCTGCGGGCGCTGGGTGCCATCGATGCCACGGCGCTGCGCCTGCGAGCGTCGGCACGCACCCTGCAGACGCGGACGATGGCCGTGCTGCGCATTGCCTTTCTCTCGTCGGCGGTGCTGGAGCTCTTTGCCGCGCTGGGCGTGGCGATGGTGGCGGTGTACGTGGGCTTTCATCTGCTGGTGCAGCTGCAGTTCGGCGCCTGGCGCGGGCGCCTCGATTTGGGCGAAGGCCTGTTCATCCTCCTGCTGGCGCCGGCCTTTTTCGAACCGCTGCGCGAGCTGTCGGCGGTTTGGCATGACCGCGCGGCCGGCGAGGCCGCTTTGGACGCGGTCGATCAACTGAGCCACGAGGCCGAGCCATTGCCTGGCGGCGCGGCGTTTGCGCCGGCACCGGGGGAACAGCCGCATCACCGCGGCGAAGCGCCCGGCGTACTCCTGCGCGACTTGCAACTTTCCCACCGCGGCGAAGACGCCATGCTGGCAGATGTTTCTCTGGCCATTGCAGCCGGCGAGCATGTGGCGCTGTTCGGCCCCAGCGGCTGCGGCAAGAGCAGCCTGCTGGCCTCGATCGCCGGTCTGCTGCCGGTGCGCGCGGGCAGCATCGAGATCGGCGGCGTGCCGATGAACGACGACAACGCGGCCCGCTTGCGCAAACGCATGGCCTGGATGGACCAGCGGCCGCATGTCTTTGCCGGCACCGTGCATGCCAATGTGGCGCTGGCGCAGCCCCAGGCCTCGCGAAGTCAGGTGCTGGCGGCGATCTGCCTTGCCGGCCTGGCGCATGTGGACCAGGCCCATCCGGCAGCCGCGCTCGGCGAAGGCGGGCAGGGCCTGTCGGGCGGCGAGGCGCGCCGCCTGGCACTGGCGCGGCTGGCACTGCGCAGCCGGCAGGCGGACTTGCTTTTGCTGGACGAACCTACCGCGCATCTGGACAGCGAAACGGCGCGGCAGGTGAGCGATGCACTGCTCGAACTGGCGCAAGGCAAGACCCTCATCGTGGCCACGCACGATCCCGTGCTGGCCGCACGCATGGACCGCGTGATCCTGCTCGGCGCGCAGCAAGCGGCGCTGCATGAAGAGGAGGTGGCCGATGCGATCGCCTAGCCGCCACGCTGGCGAGCTTGCCGCCGTCCTGCGCCCCTATCTGGCTGCCCGCCCGCGCATGCTGGCCCTGGGCGCGGGCCTGGCCATGCTGACGGTGCTGATGGGCATGGCGCTCCTGGGCCTGTCGGGCTGGTTCATCACCGCCACCGCGCTGGCCGGGCTGCAGGCGGCCAGCGCCATTGCCTTCGACGTCTTCATGCCTTCGGCCGGCATCCGGCTGCTGGCCATCGGCCGCACCGCGTCGCGCTATGGCGAACGTGTGCTGACCCACGACGCCACGCTCTCGGTCAGCGCGCGGCTGCGCGAGAAGCTGTTTCGCGGCTGGGCGCGGCCCGATGCTGCGCGGCGCCTCGCGGCACGGCCGGCGCGCCTGCTGTTTCGCCTGACCGGCGACATCGACGCGCTGGAGTCGCTCTACCTGCGCGTGATGGTGCCGGCACTCGCCGCCCTGGGCGCGGCCTTGCTCGCAGGCTTCATGTTCGGCGCCTTTGCCGATGGTTGGCTGGGCCTCGCGGTGGCGCTGTGGCTGCTGTTGTGCGGCACCGGCATTGCCGTGCTGGTGGCCTCGCGCGCGCGGCGCGCCTCGATGCGCAGAGGACTGGCGCTGGAGCGACTGCGCGAGCGCGTAGCCGACCTGCTGGCCGGCCAGGCCGAGCTGGTGATGGCGGGGGCCATGTTGGCCCAGTGCCAGGCGGTGGCCAGCGCCGATGCGCGGCTCGCCCGGGCCGAACTGGCGCTGCACGCGCTGGAAACTCGTGCCGCTCTGGCCTGGGGCGCGGGCAGCGCCTTGCTGCTCGGTGGCACCTTGATCGCCGGCGCCTGGCTGGTGGACCAGGGACGCATCGGTGCGCCGGTGGCGGCGCTGCTGGTGCTGCTGGCCCTGGCCGCCATGGAACCTTTTGCCGCACTGCGCCGCGGCGCCATCGAACTGGGCCGCAGCCGGCTGGCGGTGCGCCGCATCGCACCCCGCTTGCGTCCGAAAACGGAAGAGGGCGCAGCGGTCGGTATGCCCGATGCCGGCATGGCGGTGCAGTGCGAAGGCCTGGCGCTGGCGCATGCGGGCAGCGCGCGTGTCGCCGTGCCGCGCGTCGATCTGCAGATCTGTGCCGGCGAGCGCGTGGCCCTGATCGGTGCCAGCGGCGCCGGCAAGTCCACGGTGCTGGCAGCGATCGCTGGTGAACTCCGGCCCAGCGCGGGCAGGCTGCGCGCCCTGTCGGCCTGCTGGCTGACCCAGCGCACCGAACTCTTTCAGGACGACCTGCGCGGCAACCTGCTGCTGGCGGACCCGAGCGCCGATGACGCGCAACTGTGGGCCGCACTCCAGGCGGCAGGCCTGGCCGACGACGTGCGCGCCATGCGGCACGGCCTGGACACGCGCCTGGGCGAGGGCGGCCTGGGCCTGTCGGGCGGCCAGTCGCGCCGGCTGGCGCTGGCGCGACTGCTGCTTCGCAAGCGCACCTCGCTATGGCTACTGGACGAGCCGACCGAAGGATTGGACACTCGCACCGCGCACGACGTCCTCACGCGTCTGGCGCAAGAAGCGCAGCGGCGGCAGCGCAGCATCGTCATCGCGACCCACCTGCGGCGCGAGGCGGCGCTGGCAGACCGCCTGCTGTGCATGCAAGGGGGGTGTCTCCTGACCGAAGCGCGCCGCGGCACGCCGGACTTCGCGGCGGCGCTGAACGCGCTCCGGCAGGACTGAACAGGACAAGACAAAGGAAAGGAACCCCCATGGATCTCGACATCGTTGCGTTATCAAGATTTCAGTTCGCGCTCACGGCGCTGTATCACTTCCTCTTCGTGCCGCTGACCATCGGCCTGTCGATCCTGCTGGCGATCATGGAGACGGTGTACGTCATGACCGGGCGCAGCATCTGGCGCGACATGACCAAGTTCTGGGGCGTGCTGTTCGGCATCAACTTCGCGATGGGCGTGGCCACCGGCATCGTGATGGAATTTCAGTTCGGCATGAACTGGTCCTACTACAGCCATTACGTGGGCGACGTGTTCGGCGCGCCGCTGGCCATCGAGGGGCTGATGGCCTTCTTCCTGGAAGCCACCTTCGTCGGCCTGTTCTTCTTCGGCTGGGACCGCATGTCCAAGGTGGGCCACCTGATCGCCACCTGGGCGGTGGCGCTGGGTTCCAACTTCTCGGCCCTGTGGATCCTGATCGCCAACGGCTGGATGCAGAACCCGGTGGGCGCGGCCTTCAACCCGCAGACCATGCGCATGGAGGTGACCGACTTTGCCGCGGTGCTGACCAATCCGGTGGCGCAGGCCAAGTTCGTGCACACGGTGTCGGCCGGCTACGTGGTGGCCTCGCTGTTCGTGCTGGGCGTGTCGGCCTGGTATGTGCTCAAGGGCCGGCACCTGGAGCTGGCCAGGCGCTCGATGACGGTGGCGGCCTCCTTCGGGCTGGCGGCCTCGCTGTCGGTGGTGGTGCTGGGCGACGAGAGCGGCTACCTCTCGACCGAGCACCAGAAGATGAAGCTGGCCGCCATCGAAGCCATGTGGAAGACCGAGCCGGCGCCGGCTGCCTTCACCGCCTTCGGTTTCCCCGACCAGGAGGCGCGCGAGACGCACTACGCGGTGCACATCCCCTGGGTCATGGGCCTGATCGGCACGCGCTCGCTCACCACCGTGATCCCCGGCATCGAAGAGCTGCAAAAGAGTGCGGAGAAGCGCATCGGCAACGGCATCCAGGCCTACGACGCGCTGCAGCGCATCCGCGCCGCCGGCAGCACCGCCGCCATTCCGGCCGACGCGCGCGCTGCCTTCGAGCAGCATGGCAACGACATGGGCTACGCGCTCCTGCTCAAGCGCTACGTGGACGACCCGCGCCAGGCGACCCCGCAGCAGATCACCCAGGCCGCCTGGGACACCGTGCCGCCGGTGGCGCCGCTGTACTGGACCTTCCGCATCATGGTGGGGCTGGGCATGTTCTTCATCCTGCTGACCGGTGTGTTCTTCATGCTGTCGGCCATGCGCCAGCTGGACCGCTACCGCTGGCTGCTGAAGGTGGCGGTATGGAGCATTCCCTTGCCCTTCCTCGCGGCCGAATGCGGCTGGATCGTGGCCGAGCTGGGCCGCCAGCCCTGGGTGATCGAAGGCGTGCTGCCCACCGCGGTGGCGGTGTCCAATCTGGGCGCGAGCACCGTGCTGCTCACCATCCTGGGCTTCGCCCTGATCTATACGGTGCTGATCGTGATCGAGTGGAAGCTCTTGTTCAAGGTCATCCGCAAGGGGCCCGAGCTGCAGCCGGACACGCTGGCCGAAGCCCGCTCGCGCGGACACACCACCCTTGCCACCGCGGAGTAAGAACATGATCCTGCATGAACTGATTTCCTACGACGTGCTGCGCCTCATCTGGTGGCTGCTGCTGGGCATCCTGCTGGTGGGTTTTGCGGTGATGGACGGCTTCGACCTGGGCACCGGCATGCTGCTGCCCTTTGCCGGCAGGACCGACCTGGAGCGGCGCGTGGTGATCAACACCATCGGCCCGGTCTGGGAGGGCAACCAGGTCTGGCTGATCCTGGGCGGCGGCGCCATCTTCGCGGCCTGGCCGCAGCTGTATGCGGTGTCCTTCTCGGGCTTCTACCTGGCGATGTTCGCGATTCTCTTTGCGCTGATCCTGCGTCCGGTCGCCTTCAAGTTCCGCAGCAAGTACGACGAGGCGCGCTGGCGCAACACCTGGGACTGGCTGCTCTTCGTCGGCGGCTTCGTGCCCGCGCTGATCTGCGGCGTGGCCCTGGGCAACGTGCTGCAGGGCGTGCCCTTCAGGCTCGAGCCCGACATGCAGATCCACTACACCGGCAGCTTCTTCGGCCTGCTCAATCCCTTTGCCTTGCTGACGGGTGTGCTGTCGGTGGTCATGCTGGTGATGCACGGCGCTGCCTGGCTGCAGCTCAAGGCCGATGGCGCGGTGGCCGACCGTGCGCGCCGCTTCGGCAGCGTTGCGGCCGTGCTGACCGCGGCGCTGTTCGCGCTGGCCGGGGTGCTGATGTACAAGTTCGTCGGCGGCTACCAGATCACCAGCGCGGTGGTGCCCACGGGGCCGTCCAATCCTCTCTTGAAGACGGTGGTGCAGCAGGCCGGCGCATGGTTCGCCAACTATGCGGCGCACCCCTGGCTGTACGTTGTGCCGGCGTTGGGCGTGGGCGGCGCACTGCTCGCCTGGCTGGCCATGCTGGCGCGGCGTTCGCTGCTGGGGCTGTTGTGCAGCGGGCTTTCGGTCGCCGGCATCGTCCTGAGCGTCGGCGTGTCGATGTTCCCCTTCATCCTGCCCTCGTCCATCGATCCGCGCGCCAGCCTCACGGTGTGGGATTCGTCCTCCAGCCACCTGACGCTGTTCATCATGCTGGTGTGCGTGGCCATCTTCCTGCCGATGATCCTGGCCTACACCAGCTGGGTCTATTCGGTGCTGCGCGGCAAGGTTGATGCGGACGACATTGCGAACGATCGCGGCCACGCTTACTGATCAAGGGAGAATTTTATGTGGTACTTCGCCTGGATCCTCGGCCTGCCGCTGGCGGCGGCCTTCGCGGTGCTCAACGCCATGTGGTTCGAGTTGATGGAAGACGAGGCTGTGCGGCACGACAAGATGGATAAGCCGAGACGCTGAGCCGCCCCCCGGGATCAACTCTTGCGCCGGCTCGGCGCAGCTTTCGCCGCCTTCGGCTTCGTCGCCTGGGCGGCGGGCTTTTTTATGCTCAGGCGGTCCTTGAGAGTCAGTACCTTGGTCACCGCCGCGCCCATGCCCATGAGTTGCAGGGCGGTTTCCGGCGACAGGCGCTGCACATCGTCGAACCACTTCATCAGCCGGTCGATCAGGTCGTGCATTTCGCGCATGCGCTGCTGGGCGTGGCGCTCTTCATCGCTGGTGGGCGTTTCCAGCAGGGCGCTGCGCAGCATCGACAAGGTGGGCTCCACCTCGCGCCGGCGCCGTTCCTCGGCCAGCACGCGGAAGATTTCCCAGACGTCCTGCGGCGCCTCGAAGTACTCGCGGCGATCCCCGGGCTGGTGCCGCAGCCGCACCAGGCGCCAGGCCTGCAGCTCCTTCAGGCCCATGCTCACGTTGGAGCGCGAGAACTCGAGCAGCTCGGCGATCTCGTCGGCGTTGACCGGGCGCGGCGAGAGAAAGATCAGCGCATAGATCTGGCCGACGGTGCGATTGATGCCCCAGCGGCTGCCCATCTCGCCGAAATGGGCAACGAACTGGCGATTGAGGGGCGGGAGCTGCGCGCTCTGGGCAGGGGGAGGAGAGGCCATGCGCGCATTGTCATGCGCCGGCTCCTGAACTTTCACAAGGTCCTGAAATTCCCGATGCTTCAGGCCTTTTCCGGCCAAGGCGTGGACGCCGGCACCTGCGCTGCCGGCTCCACGTCGACGCTCTTGAAGTCGGCCGGCGAGACGATTTCCAGGTACTCCATGTCCGGCGAGTAGTCGAACAGGTAGTGGCGGATGCCGGGGCGCTGGTGCACGACATCGCCGGCTTCCACCAGGGTTTCCTTGTCCTCGTACATGAAGCGGGCCCAGCCCTTCAGCATGAACACGATCTGGAAATCTGCCTCATGGCGGTGCCAGCCGGTGCCCGTTTCGGGGGCCATGTTGGCTTTGACCAGGTGCGCAATCACCTTGCCGTGAGTGGCTTGCGCGATCCCCAGGTCGCGGTAGAGGAAGAAGTCGCGCAGTCCGCCGCCGACGTACTGCGTGTCACTGGGCTTCACGTGCGAGAACCGGGTCTCGGCTTTGTCCAGCATAGGGCGCTCCTTGAAGGTGATGCGCCGCTGCATGCATAAAGCGTTCCTTCAAGCCAGGCTGCGCAGTTCGCGCCGCAGGATCTTGCCCACGGTGGACTTGGGCAGCGCCTCGACAAAGCGCAGGTGCCTGGGCACCTTGTAGCCGGCCAGCGCCGCGCGGCAGTGAGCCATGAGCGATTCCTCGTTTAGCTCGTCGCCGGCTGCCTTGACGACGAAGAGGGCCACGGCCTCACCGGTCCTCTCGTCCGGCACGCCGATGCAGGCGCACTCCAGCACGCCAGGGCAGGCCGTGGCCACCGCTTCGATCTCGTTCGGATAGACGTTGAAGCCCGAGACGATGATCATGTCCTTGATGCGGTCCACGATCTTGAGGAAGCCCCTCTCGTCGAAGACGCCGACGTCGCCGGTGCGAAAGTAGCCGTCCTGCGTGAAGGCGGCAGCGTTTGCTTCCGGCTTCTCCCAGTAGCCGCTCATCACCTGCGGGCCCTTGGCGCAGATCTCGCCGGCGCTCCCCGCTTGCACTTCCTGGCCTTCGCTGTCGATCAGCTTGATGTCGGTCGAAGGCATCGGCAGGCCGGTGGTCCCGGTGAAGCGGTCGACGGAAGGCAGGTTGATGGTGAGCACCGGGCTGGTCTCCGACAGACCGTAGCCTTCCAGGATCCGCTGGCCGGTGATTTCCTGCCAACGCCTGGAAGTCGCTTCCATGATGGCGGCGCCGCCGCCAGCCGCCAGCCGCAGGCGCGAAAAATCGATCTCCTTGAGCCGCGGGTGGGCCGCCAGGCCGGCGTAGAGGGTGTTGACGCCGGTGAATACCGTGAGGCGCGCCTCCTTGAAAGTGTCGATCAGCCCCTCGATGTCACGCGGGTTGGCCACCAGCCAGTTCTGCGCGCCCAGCGAGAAGTAGCTGATCAGGTTCACCATCAGCGCGAAGATGTGATAGAGCGGCAGGGCAGTGACCACCACGTCCTCGCCGGGGCGCAGGGTCTCGCGCATGAAGGCCTTGTACTGCTCGGTGTTGGCCACCAGGTTGCGGTGCGACAGGCAGGCGCCCTTCGACAACCCGGTGGTGCCGCCGGTGTATTGCAGGAACAGCAGGTCCTCGCCCTGGATTTGCGGGGCGGTGTAGCTCGTCGGGGCCTCCTCGCGCAGGATCGTTGCCAGCGGCAGTACGCCGTCCAGGCGCGCGTCAGCGGCCGGGCCGGGCAGCGGTGTGGCCAGGCCATCGCCGGGGCTCACGCCGATGATGTGGCGAATCGGCGTGTCCTTCACCACCTCGGCCAGCGTCGGGGTCGAGCCGTTGAAGATGACGATGGTCTTGACGCCCGCGTCATTGAGCTGGTGCGCCAGCTCGCGCGGCGTGTACAGCGGGTTCACGTTCACCTGCACTGCGCCCAGGCGGGCGATGCCGAGGAATACGATCGGGAAGGCCGCCAGGTTGGGCGTCATCACCGCGATGCGGTCGCCCTTGGCCACGCCCAGCTCGCGCTGCAGGTAGCTGGCAAAGCGCGCCGAGAGGCGATCGACGTCGGCGTAGCGCAGGCGCTGGCCGAAGGAGACGAAGGCCGTGTTGCCGGCGTACTTGCGCATCGCCTCTTCCAGCATGGTCACCACCGAAGGGTAGGCATCCGCATTGATCTGCGCGGGCACGTCGCCGTAGGAGGCGAACCAGGGTCGTTGTTGCGTCATGGTCGTGTCTCCTTCTTCAGGGCGTGACGATGTTGAAGTAGGGATCGAAGCTCTCGATGTTGGCGAACACCGCGCCCAGCACCTTGGGGTCGCCCTCGACCTTCACCATGCCGGCCTGCACCAGCTCGGGCAGCTTCTTGCCCTGCAGGAGCATGGCCAGGAAGGCGGGACGGGTCAGCGTCAGCTTGACGTCCGGGTTCTTCAGCACGCGGCCCTTGGTGTTGTTGAGCACCGAGTTGGACAGCTCCAGCGCCCAGGTTTCCTTCAGGTCGGTGAACTCCATGCTGATCGCGGCCTTCATGCCGTCGGTCTTCTCATGGTTCAGGCGCAGCGCAATGTAGTCGAACAGCAGTTGCTGATCCATGCCCCGCACCACGTCGGGGCCCTGGGTCGAGGTCGTCGGCTTGAGCACGCCGTCGCGCAGCTCCTTGGCGCCCACGAGGTAGGCGTTGCGCCAAGTGCCGGCTTCGGACTGGTAGCCCAGCTGCTCGAGGGTGTCTGCCTGCAGGGCACGCGCCGCGGCGTTGCCAGGGTTGGCGAACACCACGTGGTTCAGCAGCTCGGCCACCCAGCGGTAGTCGCCCGCCTCGAAGGCCTTGCGCGCGGTGGCCAGCACCGCGGCCTCGCCGCCCATGGCCGCGACATAGCGCTTGGCCGCGTCGCTCGGCGGCAGTTTGTTCAGGCTGGCCGGGTTGGCGTCGTAGAAGCCCAGGTAGAAGTTGTAGACGCCGCGCAGGTTGTGGCTGAGTGTGCCGTAGTAGCCGCGCGAGCTGGCGTCCTGTGCCAGCGCCTTGGGGAAGAAGTCGGCGTTGCCGATCTCGTCCATCACCAGGCCCCGGTTGGCCAGGTTCGCCGCGCGGTCGTGGATGAAGCGGTAGGTGTCGCGTTGCTTGGCCAGGTACTGGCGGATGTTGTCGCCGCCCCAGGTCGGCCAGTGGTGGCTGGCGAAGGCGACCTGCACGTCCGGGTACATGTCCAGCGTCTCGTTCGCGTACTTGCTCCACAGCAGCGCGTCGCGCACCTTGGCGCCGCGGATGGTGTAGATGTTGTGCATGTGCTTGGTGAACACCTCGGACAGGCACAGCGTCTTCTTGTCGGGGAAATAGAACATCATTTCCGAAGGCGCTTCCGAGCCCTGTGCCATCTGGAAGACGATGCGCACGCCGTCCACCGTCATTTCCTGGCCGGTCTTGCCGATGTAGTCGGTCGGCGGGATCAGGCCCATGGTGCCGCTGGAGAGCGCCTTGCCCAGGCCGCTGCCCACGCCCTGGCGCTCGTTGGTGTCCAGGCCCGCGCCGAACTGGTAGGTAGCGCGCCGCGTCATGGCATTGCCGGCCAGCACGTTTTCGGCCACGGCGTGCTCCATGAAGCCTTCGGGCGCGATCACCTTGACCTTGCCCGCCTTCACATCGGCCTCGTCGATCACGCCGCGCACGCCGCCGTAGTGGTCGGCGTGGCTGTGGGTGTAGATCACCGCGCTCACCGGCTTCTTGCCCAGCTTGTCCATGGCAAAGGCGAGGGTGGCGCGGGCCATCTCGGTGGTGAGCAGCGGGTCGATCACGATCCAGCCGGTCTTGCCTTCCACCAGCGTCATGTTGGCCAGGTCGTAGCCGCGGACCTGGTAGATGCCGTCGGTGACCTTGAACAGGCCACGCGCGTTGTTGAGCTTTTCCTGGCGCCACAGGCTGGGGTTGACGGTGGCGGGTGCCTCGCCCTTGACGAAGTCATAGCGGTTGGCGTCCCACACCAGCTTGCCGTCGGTCGTTTTGACCATCGGCTCGGGCATGGTCGCGACCAGGCCGCGGGTGGCCTCCTCGAAGTCGCGCTTGTCGTCGAGCTCGAGCTTCTGCGCCACCGCCTGGTTGGCGGCGACGGTGCTCGGCGTGGCCGGCTTGGGTGCGGTGGCGAGGCCGTCCTGCTGCGCCGCGGCGGGCAGCGCGGTGGTCAGGATGGCGGCCGCGATGGCGACCAGGGCGTGGCGCTGGGGAATTCGTTTCATGGGGTTCTTGTCTCCGTTCGATTTTGGGAAAGGGTGCCGCTCGCCGCGTCTTCAGGCGCGGGCGTCAGTGCGGATCATGTCGATCGCCTTCTCGGCAATCATCACGGTGGGCGCGTTGGTGTTGCCGCCCACCACCTGCGGCATGATCGATGCGTCCACCACGCGCAGGCCTGCCAGGCCATGCACGCGCAACTGGTCGTCGACCACCGCCAGCGGATCGCTGGGCGGTCCCATCTTGCAGGTGCCCACGGGGTGGTACTGGGTATCGGCGCGCTTGCGGATGTCTTCCTTGATGGCCGCCAGGTCGTCGCGCTTGACCGGGTAGAGCATGTCGCCGCGGTAGCGGTCGAAGGGCTTGGACTGAAGGATGTCCATCTGCAGCTGCACGCCCTTCGCCAGCAGGTCCAGGTCGCGCTCGTCCTTCAGGAAGGCCGGGTCGATCAGCGGGGCGGCGCGCGGGTCGGGGCTGGCCAGCTTCAGGTTGCCGCGGCTGTGCGGGCGCAGCACCTCGATGTGGCAGGAGTAGCCGTGGCCCAGGTGGGGCTTGCGGCTGTGGTCGTCGACCAGGGCCACCACGAAGACCATCTGCAGGTCGGGCACCGCGACATCGGGCGAGGAGCGCACGAAGGCGCCCGACTCGGCGAAGTTGCTGGTGATGGGGCCGGTGCGCTCTTTCTTCCACTGCGGCATGGCCGCCGCGATGCGCGCACCGCCGCGCAGCGAGATGCCGAAGGTGTCGGGCGAATTGCGGGTGCGCCAGGACTGCACATGGTCGATGTGGTCGTGCAGGTTCTCGCCCACGCCGGGCAGATCGTGCAGCACCGGAATGCCCAGGCGCTGTAGATCGGCGCCGCGTCCGACGCCGGACAAGAGCAGCATCTGCGGCGAGCCGAAGGCGCCGCCCGACAGGATCACTTCGCGGCGCGCCCGCAACTCGGTCTCGCGGCCGCCGATGGTGCAGCGGATGCCGCGCGCCTGCTTGCCCTCGAACACGATGCGCGAGCCCAGCGCATGGGTCTTCACGTGCAGATTCGGGCGCGACAGGTGCGGCGTGATGTAGCCCTTGGCGGTGCTGTGGCGCTCGCCGTTCTTCTGCGTGACCTGGAACATGAAGGCGCCGAACTGCTCGGCGCCGTTGTAGTCGCTCACCCGGGGCACGCCGTTCATTTCAGCCGCGGCCAGGAAGGCTTCGTTGATCGGGCTGGGGCTGCGCAGATCGGCCACGTTGAAGGGGCCGCCTGTGCCGTGATAGGGGCAGTCGCGGTGCGTCTCGTTGTTCTCGGCGCGCTTGAAGTAGGGCAGCACATCCTCGTAGGACCAGCCCGCATTGCCGAGCGCCGCCCAGTTGTCGTAGTCCCAGCGGTGGCCGCGCACGTAGACCATGGCGTTGATGGAGCTGGAGCCGCCCATCGTCTTGCCGCGCGGCTGGTAGCCCCGGCGCCCGTTCAGGCCGGGCTGCGGCACCGTCTTGTAGGCCCAGTTCTTGAAGGGGCCCGGCAGGATCGCCACCACGCCGACCGGTGCGTGGATGAACACGCTGTCGTCGGGGCCGCCGGCTTCCAGCAGGCAGACGGTGACGCAGGGGTCTTCGGTGAGGCGCGAGGCCACGACGCAGCCGGCCGAGCCGCCGCCGACCACGACGTAGTCGAATTCTTCGATTTGCATGGGGATGTCTCTCGTTATGGTGCGCGAGCCGTTGCCGCACGCAGGGATTGTTCAGCGCGCGAGCAATTGAGTCCAATGCATAGTTCATCTATCATCAATGCACTGAATGCAATTCAACAAAGGGCGCAATGGACCTGCGGCGCTGGACGCATGTGGTGGCGGTGGCCGACCGGCGCAGCTTCGTGCGCGCCGCGGAAGAGGTGCACTTGAGCCAACCCGCCTTGACGCGCAGCATCCAGGCCGCCGAGGCGGAACTGGGCCTGCTGCTGTTCGACCGCAGGGGCAGCGAGATCATGCCGACGCCGGCCGGCGAGTTCGTGATTGCGCGGGCCCGACAACTCGTGTTCAACAGCCGCTGCCTGGAGCGCGACGTGGCGCTCTACCGCAGCCACAACCTGGGCGACACCGCCTTTGGTGTCGGGCCTCTGCCCGCCACGACTTTCCTGCCGGGTCTGCTCGCCGGCCTGCGAAGCGAGTTCCCGGGCATCAAACTGCGCGTCGAAGTCAGCAACTGGCAATTGCTGCTCAAACGCCTGCGCGAGGAAGACATCGAATTCTTCGTGGCCGACACCTCTGACCTGCCGGCCGATCCCGGCTTGCACCAGCGGCCGTTGCGGCGTGAGCTGGGTGGCATCTTCGTGCGGGCCGGCCACCCGCTGGGAGCGGCCCGCACGGTCACGATGCAGCAGCTCTGGGAGTACGGCCTGCTGTCGATCCGACTGCCGAGCCGAGTGCGCGGCGAGCTGGCCCGCCAGGTGGGGCTGGCCTCGGAGGCGGAGCTGCGTCTGGCCCTGGAATGTGACGATGCCGAACTGCTGACCAAGACGGCGCTGCACTGCGATTCGGTGCTGCTCACGGCGCACGCTGCCGTTGCAGAGCAGGTCAAGGCAGGGCGACTCCTGCCTCTGGAAGTGCGCAGCTTGCCGGCCCTGTATGCGCAGACCGGCATCGTGATGCTGCGCGGGCGCACGCCATCGCCAATGGCCGAACTCATCATCAGCCGGTTGCCGGCAGGGCAGTAGTGCGCACAATCGGCACTCCCCGTACCTGAATACGAAGCTCCCCTTGACACCCTCTCCCACACCCCCGTCCGCCACACCGATCCGCGTGCTGATCGCGGACGACCAGGCGCTGATCCGCCGCGGCATGGCGATGCTGCTGGGCGCAGCAGCCGACATCGATGTGGTGGGCCAGGCCGCCGACGGCGTGGAGGCCGTGACGCTGGCCCAGCAGCTGCGTCCGGACGTGGTGCTGATGGACCTGCACATGCCGCGCAAGGGCGGCGTGCTGGCCACGCGCGAGATCACCGCCGCCCTGCCGCACACGCGCGTGATGGTGCTGACCACCTTCGATCGCGACGACCTGGTGTTCGACGCGGTGCGCGCCGGCGCGCAGGCCTACCTGCTCAAGGACGCATCGGAGGACGAGGTGCTGGACACGGTGCGCGCAGTGCACCGCGGCGAATCGCGCATGACGCCGCAGATCGCGCGCAAGGTGATGGACCAATTCCGCCTGCTGGCCGATCGCGTCGCGGCCGGTGCGCAGGAAACGGCATCCTCCATCGACGCGCCGGCTGCCCCGCCGCCGGCCGCGCCACCTGCACTCGACGGCCTGACCGAGCGCGAGGCTGCCGTGCTCGACCTCATTGCCCATGGCCAGAGCAACCGCCAGATCGGCGCCGCGCTGCACCTGGCCGAAGGCACGGTGAAGAACCACGTCAGCCGCATCATGCACAAGCTGCAAGCAAACACCCGCACCGAACTGGCGGTGCGGGTGCTGGGGCGCAAGGCCGCGCCCTGAAGGGCGCGGCGCTTTCGACGGGGAACTCAGCCGGCGGCGCGGCCTGCCGGACTCAGGACCGGCATCGCATGGTCACTGCCCGGTTGTGGCTGATGCTGCGGCGCGGAGGTGCCGGCCACGTGCGCCGCCAGCATCGGCCGCAGCAGGGTGATGGCCAGGAAGGCGGCGAAAAGGTCCAGGCCGGCCACCGTGTAGAGCACCGTGGACCAGGTGCCGGTGGCTTCCATCATCAGGTTGCCGATCGGCACGAACAGCGCGCCAACGCCCTTGGCGCAATACAGCACGCCGTAGATCTTGCCGATGTGCTTGGTGCCGAAGGCGTCGCCCGCCAGCGCCGAGAACAGCGAATACACCTCGCCCCAGGCCAGGAACACGACGCCGGACAGGATCAGGAAGGCCCACGGGTTGTGGCCGAAGTAGCCCAGCGCGATGATGCCGATGCCTTCCAGCGTGAAGGCGATCACCATGGTCTTCTCGCGGCCGATGTGGTCCGAGACCCAGCCGAAGAAGGGCCGCGAGATGCCGTTCATGATGCGGTCGAGCATCAGTGCCAGCGGCAGCGCGGCCATGGTGACGAAGTACAGGTCGACCTTGAAGTTCTTCACGCCCAGGTCCTGCGCGATCACGCCCAGTTGGGCCACGGCCATCATGCCGCCGGTCACCACGCAGGAGAACATCACCAGCATCAGCCAGAAGAGCCGGGTGCGCAGGGCTTCTTGCAGCGTGTAGTCGCGGCGGCTCTGGGTGACCTTGCTGGAGACGCGAACCTCGGTGCCCTTGGGCGCACGCAGGAACCAGGCGGCCAGGAAAGCCAGCGAGCCCTGCAGCACGCCGAAGAAGAAGAAGGCGTGCTGGAAGCCGGACGAATCGATCATCGCGGCGATCGGCAGGATGGTGGCGGCCGAGCCGGCGCCATAGCCGCCGGCCGTCAGGCCCACCGCCAGGCCGCGGCGGTCGGGGAACCACTTGAGTGCGTTGTTGATGCAGGTCGCGTAGATCGAGCCGACGCCGATGCCGCCCACCGCAGCGCCGACGTAGAAGCCCAGCAGCGTGGTGGCCTGCGAGTTGATGACCCAGGCGGCGCCGATGAAGAGGGCGCCGAAAGCCACGATCAGGCGCGGACCGAACTTGTCGATGAAGTAGCCCTCGATCGGCGCAAGCCAAGTCTGTACCAGCACGAAGATGGTGAAAGCGACCTGGATCGACGCGCGCTCCCAGCCGAAGGATTTCTGGATCTCCGGCACGAACAGGGTCCATGCGTACTGGATATTGGCGGTGGCGATCATGCAGACGATGCCGACCACCAGTTGCAGCCAGCGATTGGAATGCCAGCGTTGCGCCGGCGCGCCGGCGGCCGCTTTCGACAGGGGGGCTGTGTTCACGCTTTTGTCTCCATGTGGTTCGCGCCGATCGCTGGTGCGGCGCCGATGTGGGGGAAATGCGCCTTTGGCCGGTGCCTTCGGGCGGGGTCCGCGATGGGTGTCACTGTCCTCGCCGAGCCGCCTGCGCGCGCCTGCCGGAAGTCATCCGATGAATCGAGACAAACCCCGATTCCTCGGTAAAAGCCCCCATGCCGAAGGTCATGGGTCAAGGGGGAAGGCATGCCTTCGCGACCCCGTAAGTAGTGTGAACAGGCCCCTGGGCCGGCACGCGGGTGACAATGCCCCGCCCATGAATCTCCTGCGCCGCCTCGATCCACGCCGCAGCCTCGCCGCCGCGATCGGCTGGCTGCTGATCGCGCTGACCCTGTGCCTGGCGCTGGCGGCCAACCTGTGGCTGCGCAGCGTCGTGCGCTCCACGCTGCTGGAGCAGCACAGCCAGCGGCTGGAGACCGCCGGCGAGCACGTGCGGGCCGAGCTCGAGACCGCCATGCTGCTGCGTCTGCAGTCTGTGACCGTGGTGGCCTCGATGCTGTCCGAGGACGTGCAGCGCAGCGAGGGCGAACGCCTGCGGCGCTCGCTCGAAGCGGTACGCCGCAGCGTGCCGGACCTGATCTGGCTGGCCGTCACCGATGCCGACGGCTTCGTCGTCGGGGCCACCGATCCGGGCGTGGTGGGCCACAACGTCTACCAGTACGCCTGGGGCTCGCAGGGCCTGGATGCGGCCTGGATCGAGGAAGGGCGTTCGCCGCAGGAGCATTTCCTCAAGCTCACTGCGCCGGTGCGCAACGCGGAGGGCGCAATCGTCGGCGTGGTCGCGGCGCAGCTGAGCTGGCACTGGGTACAGAGCCTCGTGGGCGGCATCCAGGCCACCCCGGGCGAGTGGCTCCTGATCGACCGCGACGGCATCGTCCGCCACGGCCCTCCGGCCCTGCTGGGGCTGCGCTGGGCCGATGCGGGCGAGCCCATCCGGCCCTTCGACCCGTCCATCACCGGCCTGGGGGGCGACGCCTCGGACCTGCCGGCGCGCATCGAACTGCGCCGCCTGATGGCCGGGCGCCCCTATCTGGTGGCCATGCCGCACATCGCGAGCGAAGGCACGCTGCAGCGGCTGGGCTGGCGCGTGGCGGTGGTGCAGCCGGTCGAATCGGTGGCTGCCTTTGCCACTGCGATCGAATGGCAGATCACCGTCGTGCTGAGCCTCCTGGGACTGGCCGCGGCGATCGCCGGCATCGCCGTCGCGCTGCGGCTGACGCGGCGCGTCAGCGGCATCGCGCGCTCGGCCGATGCGCTTCTGGTCGGCGGCGCCACACGCATCGAGGTGCCCACGGGCGCCGACGAGGCGGCGCGGCTGGGCAGCGCGCTGGACCGGCTGCTCGACACCTTGCAGCGCGAGCGCGACGAACTGCGCCGGCTCAACGCCGAGCTGGACGAGCGCGTGCGCCAGCGCACCGAGGAAATCCGCCGGCTGGCGCTGGAATCGCGCGACACGGCCGTGGTGCGCGAGCGCCTGCGCCTGGCGCGCGAGCTGCACGACACGCTGGCGCATTCCATGATGGCCATGCTGACCGAGATCCGGGTGCTCAAGCGCCTGGCCGCCAGCCAGCCGCAGTCATTGCCCGATGAGTTGGTGCGCGCCGAACAGGCCGCGCGCGACGGCCTGGACGAGGCGCGCCGCGCCATCGACCAGTTGCGCAGCAACCCGGTGCGCGACATCGGCCTGGGCGCGGCGCTGGCCGAACTGGCCAAGGGCCTGGGCGAGCGCAGCGGCATCGCGATCGACTGCCGCGTCGAGCCCGGGCTCGGCGCGCTCGCGGCGGAGCCGGCGGAGACGGTGTTCCGCATGAGCGAGGAAGTGCTGCGCAATGTCGAGCACCACGCCGGCGCGCAGCGGGTGGTCATCGAGCTGCGCCGCGAAGACGGTGGCGATGCCCTCGCGCTGGCGATCTCGGACGATGGCGTGGGCTTCGATGCCCAGGGCGTCCCTGCGGGCCACTACGGGCTGCTGGGGCTGCGCGAGCAGGCCGAGGCGATCGGCGCGCAGCTCGACATCGACAGCCGTGCCGGGGCAGGCACGCGCGTCACCTTGCAATGGCGGGCGCCCGCGGCGCCGGTTCCGCTCAACGCAACCAGATCAAATAGCCGGCCAGCGCCAGCATGACGAGCCAGGTGCCAGCCACCAGCCAGAAGCCGGCCCGGCTGCGCGGCTTGCCGGCACCTTCTTGCAGCCAGGCCTGCGCACGCAGGCGGCTTTGCGCCAGCACGGCATCGGGCAGCATGCGCACTGCCAGCCAGATCAGGCCCGGCAGCAGCAAGGCGTCATCCAGCAGGCCGAGCACCGGAATGAAGTCGGGGATCAGGTCGATCGGGCTGAGCGCATAGGCCACCACCAGCCAGCACAAGGCCTTGGCCGGCCAGGGCGTGGCCGGATCGCGCAAGGCAAACCAGAGCGTGAGCGCGTCGCGCTTGATGCGCTGCGCCCAGTTTCGCAGCCTTGCGAACATGGACACGCGCGCCAGATTTCTAGTCCCTAGTCGCGCACTTCCATCGACCGGTTGATCCGCAGCGCGACCAGCGTGCAGACGACGCCCGACAGCAGGTACAGGCTGATGAAGGCCAGCCCGAAGCGGGCCGACAGGCCCAGGGCCACCAGCGGGGCGAAAGCGGCACCGATCAGCCAGGCGAAGTCCGAGGTGAGCGCAGCCCCGGCGTAGCGGTACTTGGGCTCGAAGTTGGCCGTGACGGCGCCGGCTGCCTGGCCGTATGAGAGGCCCAGCAACAGGAAGCCCAGCAGCAGGAAGATGTCCTGGCCGATCCGGCCGCCGTCGAGCAGGAGGGGGGCAAACAGCGCGAACACGCCGATGGCGACCGCCAGGCTGCCCAGCGTCTTGCGGCGGCCGATGTGGTCGGCGATCAGGCCCGAGACCACCACGCCGCCGGCCGCCAGGAAGGCGCCGAAGACCTGCAGGCCCAGGAACTCGGTGATGGAGTGGTCGGAGAAGAGCTTGATCCAGGACAGCGGGAACACCGTGACCAGGTGGAACAGCGCATAGCTGGCCAGCGCCGCGAAGGCGCCGATCACGATGTTGTGGCCCTGCGTGCGTGTCAGTTCGGTGATGCTGGTGGGCGCCAGTTCGCGCTCTTCCAGCATATGGGCGTACTCGTCGGTGGACACCAGGCGCAGGCGGGCGAAGAGGGCCACCACGTTAATGGCAAATGCCACGTAAAAGGTGTAACGCCATCCCCAGCTGAGGAAGTCTTCGGCCGGCAGGCTGGCGTACAGGTAGGCGAACAGGCCGCTGGCCAGCATGAAGCCGACCGGCGCACCCAGCTGGCCCAGCATGGCGTACCAGCCGCGCTTGCCTTCGGGTGCGTTGAGTGCCAACAGCGAGGGCAGGCCGTCCCAGGAACCGCCCAGGGCCAGGCCCTGGCCGATGCGCAGCACCGACAGCAGCACGATCGAGCTGAAGCCCAGGCTCGCGTAGCCCGGCAGAAAGGCGATGCAGACGGTGGAGATGCCCAAGAGGAACAGGGCAATGGTCAGCTTCACCTGGCGGTTGAAGTGGCTCTGGATCTTCATCGAGATCGCGGTGCCGATCGGGCGCGCGATGAAGGCGAAAGAGAAGATCACGAAGGACCACAGCGTGCCCTCCAGCGCTCCCTCGAAGGGGAAGAAGACGGCTGGGAAGACCAGCACGGAGGCGATCGCGTAGACGAAGAAGTCGAAATACTCGGAGGCGCGGCCGATAACCACCCCCACGGCGATTTCCCCGGGTTCGATGCGGGTGTCGCCGTGAAGGTGCTGGTTCCGGCCCTCGAAGACCTTGGGCGCGGGAAGTTCGGTATGTGATTGGGTGCTGGCCATCATCGATGCGTCATCAAATGTTCGTGTGTCACGCGGACAGTGCCGAGCATCTCACCGCGCAGCCGTCTTTGCCATAGGACAAAACGTCCACTCCCCGAAGGGCCCCAAAACGACTAGATTGTCGGGTCTTTGCGCAGAACTCGCACTTTTTTTCGGCATGGAACATCTCAAAAAACTTCGCGGACTGCTGCTCCTCACGCCGCTACTCCTTCTGAGCGGCTGCGGTACGGTGCTGCTCAATCCTTCTGGTGACGTGGCCATGCAGCAGGGTCGTCTCATCGTGGTCTCCACGGTGCTGATGCTCCTGATCATCGTGCCGGTGATCGGGCTGACGGTGTTCTTTGCCTGGAAGTATCGCGCTTCCAACAAGGAGGCCGAGTACGCGCCCGAGTGGGACCACTCCACGCAGCTCGAACTCGCGATCTGGGCGGCGCCCCTCATCATCATCATCGCGCTGGGCGCGGTCACCTGGATCAGCACGCACACGCTCGACCCCTACCGCGCGCTGCGCCGCATCGACGACACCCGCCCGGTGCCGGCGGACGTCAAGCCGCTGGTGGTGGAAGTGGTCGCGCTCGACTGGAAGTGGCTCTTCATCTACCCGGAGCAGGGCATCGCGTCGGTCAATGAACTGGCGGCGCCGGTGGACCGGCCGATCAAGTTCAAGATCACCTCCTCGACGGTGATGAATTCCTTCTACATCCCGGCGCTGGCCGGCCAGATCTACGCCATGCCGGGCATGGAGAGCAAGCTGCACGCGGTCATCAACAAGGCCGGCGAGTACGAGGGCTTCTCCGCCAATTTCAGCGGCGAGGGCTTCTCGCACATGCGCTTCAAGTTCCACGGCCTGGCCGATGCGGACTTCGACAAGTGGGTCGCCAACGTCAAGGGCGCCGGCGGCCAGCTCGACCGCGCCGGCTACCTCAAGCTCGAGAAGCCGAGCGAGCGCGAGCCGGTGCAGCGCTGGGCCAGCGTCTCGTCGGACCTGTTCCACGCCATCCTCAACCGCTGCGTGGAGCCGGGCAAGATGTGCCTGCACCAGATGGCGGAGATCGATGCCCGCGGCGGCCTTGGCTTGCCCAGCGCCTACGACATCGCCAGCAAGCCCGCGTATTCGGCCGACCCGCTGTCGCCCCAGCGCCGCTATGTCGCCGCCTTCTGCGCACCCGGCGACCCGGTCGACCTGCCCCTGTACTCGAGCGTCGCCATCACGCCGGCGATCCTGAAAGAATAACCATGCTCGCCAACCTCGACTTCGCGAAGCTGATCTTCGGCCGTCTCAGCTGGGAAGCGATTCCCTTCCACGATCCCATTCTCATGGGCACCTTCGTCATGGTGTGCCTGGGCGGCATCGCCGCGCTCGCCGCCATCACCTACTTCAAGTGGTGGGGCCCGCTGTGGCGCGACTGGATCACCAGCATCGACCACAAGAAGATCGGCATCATGTACATCGTGCTGGGCTTGATCATGCTGCTGCGCGGCTTTGCCGACGCCATCATGATGCGGGCCCAGCAGGCCATCGCCTTCGGCGACAACGCCGGCTTTTTGCCGCCGCACCACTACGACCAGATCTTCAGCGCCCACGGCGTGATCATGATCTTCTTCGTGGCGATGCCGCTGGTCACCGGCCTCATGAACTACGTGATGCCGCTGCAGATCGGCGCGCGCGACGTGGCCTTCCCCTTCCTGAACAACTTCAGCTTCTGGATGACCGCCTTCGGCGCGGTGCTGGTGATGGCGTCCCTTTTCGTGGGCGAATTCGCGCGCACCGGCTGGCTGGCCTATCCGCCGCTGTCGGGCATCCTGAGCAGCCCCGACGTGGGGGTGGACTACTACATCTGGTCGCTGCAGATCGCCGGCGTCGGCACGCTCTTGTCAGGCGTGAACCTGCTCGCCACCATCGTGAAGATGCGCGCGCCCGGCATGACCATGATGAAGATGCCCATCTTCACCTGGACGGCACTGTGCACCAACGTGCTGATCGTGGCCGCCTTCCCGGTGCTCACGGCCGTGCTGGTGCTGCTGTCGCTGGACCGCTACGTCGGCACCAACTTCTTCACCACCGAGCTTGGCGGCAACGCCATGATGTACGTCAACCTGATCTGGATCTGGGGCCACCCGGAGGTGTACATCCTGATCCTGCCGGCCTTCGGCATCTTCTCGGAGGTGGTGGCCACCTTCTGCAAGAAGCGCCTGTTCGGATACACCTCGATGGTGTATGCCACGGTGGTGATCACCATCCTGTCGTATTTGGTGTGGCTGCACCACTTCTTCACCATGGGCTCGGGGGCCAGCGTCAATTCCTTCTTCGGGATCACGACGATGATCATCTCGATCCCCACGGGCGCGAAGATCTTCAACTGGCTCTTCACCATGTACAAGGGCCGCATCACCTTCGAGCTGCCGATGATGTGGACCATCGCGTTCATGATCACCTTCGTGATCGGCGGCATGACGGGCGTGCTGCTGGCGGTGCCGCCGGCCGACTTCGTGCTGCACAACAGCCTGTTCCTGATCGCGCACTTCCACAACGTGATCATCGGCGGCGTGCTGTTCGGCCTGTTCGCCGGCATCTACTACTGGTTCCCGAAGGCCTTCGGCTTCAAGCTCGATCCCTTCTGGGGCAAGGTGTCCTTCTGGTTCTGGGTCATCGGCTTCTACTTCGCCTTCATGCCGCTGTACGTGCTGGGCCTGATGGGCGTGACGCGCCGCGTCAGCCACTTCGAGGACGCCTCGCTGCAGATCTGGTTCCTGGTCGCCGCCTTCGGCGCCGTGCTGGTCGCCATCGGCATCGCCGCCATGCTGATCCAGTTTGCCGTGAGCTTCATGCGCCGCGAGCAGCTGCGCGACCTGACGGGCGACCCGTGGGATGGCCGTACCCTGGAGTGGTCGACCTCCTCGCCGCCGCCGCAATACAACTTCGCCTTCACGCCCATCGTGCATGACAACGACGCCTGGTGGGACATGAAGCGCCGCCATTTCGTGCGGCCCACGGAAGGCTTCCTGCCGATCCACATGCCGAAGAACACGGCAGCCGGCTTCGTGATTGCTGCGCTGTCGGCGCTCACCGGCTTCGGCCTGATCTGGCACATGTGGCTGATCGCCGGCGTCGGCTTCGCCGCGACGCTGATCGCCACCATCGTCCACACCTTCAACTACAAGCGCGACTATCACATCCCCAAGGATGAAGTCACCCGCGTCGAGAACGTGCGCACCAACCTGCTGGCAGCCGGCCATGTCTGAGCTCACCCTGAACCATCCCGGCGCCGCGGGCGCCGCCAAGGCCGCGGTCGCCACCGCCACTGACGGCCAGGCCAACCACTTCTACCTGACCAGGGAACACCACCCCGAGAACGGCACGCTGCTGGGCTTCTGGCTCTACCTGATGAGCGACTGCCTGGTGTTCGCCGTGCTGTTCGCCTGCTACGGCGTGCTGGGGCGCAGCTACGCGGCCGGCCCATCCGGCGCCGAGCTGTTCGATCTGCCGCTGGTGGCGCTCAACACCTCGCTGCTGCTCTTGTCTTCCATCACCTATGGCTTTGCCATGCTGGAGATGCAAAAGCGCCGCAAGGGCGCGGTGCTGGGCTGGCTCTTCGTCACCGGCCTGCTGGGCGCCGGCTTCCTGGGCATCGAGCTGTACGAGTTCGCGCACCTCATCCACGAAGGCGCCGGGCCGCAGCGCAGCGCCTTCCTGTCGTCCTTCTTCACCCTGGTGGGAACGCACGGCCTGCACGTCACCTTCGGCATCGTCTGGCTCATCACGCTGATGGTGCAGGTGAGCAAGTTCGGCCTGACCGTCGCCAACCGCCGCCGCCTGATGTGCCTGTCGATGTTCTGGCACTTCCTGGACGTGGTCTGGATCGGCGTCTTCACCTTTGTCTACCTGATGGGAGTGCAGCCATGAGCGGCAACCACGAACACGACACACACGGTCATCACGACGCGCATGACGACCACGACGAAGGCGGCATCCACGCCACCTTCAAGGGCTACATGACGGGCTTCGTCCTGTCGGTGATCCTGACGGCCATCCCCTTCTGGCTCGTGATGGGCAACGTCTTCCAGAAGCCCAGCACCACGATCATGGTGGTCCTGGCCTTCGCGGCGGTGCAGATCGTGGTCCACATGGTCTACTTCCTGCACATGGACGCCAAGTCGCAGGGCGGCTGGAACATGCTGGCACTGGTCTTCACCGCGGTGCTGGTGGTGATCACCCTGAGCGGCTCGTTGTGGGTGATGTATCACCTCAACACCAACATGATGCCGGGCATGTCGCCGGGCGAGATGCGCGTCGCGCCTTGACGGCTTCGCAGACCGACCCTTCGCCTGAAAACGGCCCGCGCCTCGCGGGCCGTTTGGCCGTTCTGAGCCTGCTCGCGCTGCTGGCCTTTGGCAGCTTGCTGGCATTGGGCTGGTGGCAACTGGAGCGCCGGGCCTGGAAGCTCGACCTGATCGAACGGGTCGAGCGGCGGGTGCATGCGGCGCCGGTGGTCGCGCCGGCGCGCGAGCGCTGGCCGCAGGTGAGCGCGGCTTCCGACGAGTACCGCCGGGTGCGCGTTGCGGGCCGCTTCATGCACGAGCGCGAGACGCTGGTGCAGGCGCTCAGCGACCTGGGGGCCGGCTTCTGGGTGCTGACGCCGCTCCTGCGGCCCGACGGCAGCATCGTGCTGGTCAACCGTGGCTTCGTGGTACCGGCCCAACGCGAGCGTGCCAGGCGGGCTGCCTCTGAGCCAGTGGGCGAGGTGAGCGTCATCGGCCTCTTGCGCATCAGCGAGCCAGGCGGCGGCTTCCTGCGGCGCAACGACCCTGCCGCGGATCGCTGGTATTCGCGCGACGTGGCATCCATCGCGCAAGCGCGCGGCCTGACGGCGGCGCAGGTGGCGCCCTTCTTCATCGATGCGCAGAGAGACACCGCCGCGGCCCCGGACCAGCCGGTCGGCGGCCTGACGGTCATCCAGTTTCGCAACCACCACCTGGGCTATGCGCTGACCTGGTTCGCGCTCGCCGCCCTGGTGGCTGGCGCCGCCTGGTTCGTGTGGCGGGAGGAAATGAGGCTCAGAGCACACTAGCGCCATGAGCAACCAGATTGCAAGCCAGGCGCCCGGCATGGCCGCAGCAGCCCCGGAGACCGTGCCGCATGCGCTGTCCGGCGCGGCCCAGGGCGGGCGGCTGCAGATGGCCACCGGCATCCGCAACATGCAGCAACTGATCCAGCTGCGCTGGATCGCGGTGGTGGGGCAGGTGGCCACCATCCTGGTGGTGCACTACGGCCTGGGCATCCGCTTGCCGCTGCACCAGATGCTGGTGGTGCTGGCCTGCCTGGCGGCCTTCAATGCGGCCAGCCAGTTCCGCTGGCGCTCGCATCACCTGGTGGTGACCAATGCCGAGCTGTTCATCGCCCTGCTGGTGGACGTGGGCATGCTGACGGCGCAGCTCTACCTGAGCGGCGGCGCCACCAATCCCTTCGTGTTCCTCTTTCTGCTGCAGGTGATCCTGGGCGCGGTGCTGCTCGAAACATGGTCGACCTGGACGCTGGTGGCCGTCACCAGCGCCTGCTTTGCCGGGCTGGCGCTGTTCGCGCAGCCGCTGGCGCTGCCTTTCGACCAGCAGCGCGGGTGGGCCAGTCCCTACATCCTGGGCCTTCTGATCTGCTTCGCGCTGATCGCGGCGCTGGTGGTGGTGTTCATCACCCGCATCAGCCGCAACCTGCGCCGGCGCGACACGCGCCTGGCCGACCTGCGCCAGCGTGCCGCCGAAGAGGAGCACATCGTGCGCATGGGCCTCCTGGCCTCTGGTGCGGCGCACGAACTGGGCACGCCGCTGGCCACGCTATCGGTGATCCTGGGCGACTGGCGCCACATGGCGCCCTTCGACAGCAATCCGGAGCTGCTGAACGAGGTGTCGGAAATGCAGGCCCAGGTGCAGCGCTGCAAGTCGATCGTGAGCGGCATCCTGCTGTCGGCCGGCGAGGCGCGCGGCGAGAATTCCGAGCGCACCAGCGTGGTCCAGTTCCTGGACGAGGTGGTGGCCGACTGGCGCGCCTCGCGCGCCGCGCGCGCCTTCACCTACGACAACAACTTCGGCCACGACTTGCCCATCGTGTCCGATTCGGCGCTCCAGCAGATGATCCACAACGTGCTGGACAATGCGCTGGAAGCCTCGCCGCACTGGCTCATGTTCGAAGTGGCGCGCCATGGGGACCAGCTGGTCTTGACCTGCACCGACGCCGGGCCCGGCTTCGAGGCGCGCATGCTGGCGCAGTTCGGCAAGCCCTACCAGTCGAGCAAGGGCCGGCCGGGCGGCGGGCTGGGGCTGTTTCTGGTGGTCAACGTGGCGCGCACGCTGGGCGGTACGGTGGAGGCGCGCAACAAGACCGAAGGCGGAGCGATCGTCACCATCACGCTGCCGCTCGCGTCCATCGTGCTGGAAGAAGAGGAGGGCGAGAGCCTTGAGTGAAGAAGAGCAAGCGCAACGCCACCTGCTGATCGTCGAGGACGACGCGGCTTTCGCCCGCACGCTCAAGCGCTCCTTCGAGCGGCGCGGCTACAGCGTGGACCTGGCCGCCTCGCTGGCTGAGATGCAGGCCGTGCTGCAGCAGCGCACCCCCGGCTACGCGGTGGTCGATCTCAAGCTGGGCGGCGAGGCCTCGGGCCTGGCCTGCGTGCAGCAGCTGCATGCACTCGATGAGGAGATGCTGATCGTGGTGTTGACCGGCTTTGCCAGCATCGCCACGGCGGTGGAAGCCATCAAGCTGGGCGCTTGCCACTACCTGGCCAAGCCCTCCAACACCGACGACATCGAGGCCGCCTTCGGCCGCGCCGAAGGCAGCACCGAGGTCGGCATCACGAACCGGGCCACGTCGATCAAGACGCTGGAGTGGGAGCGCATCCACGAGACCCTGGCCGAGACCGGCTTCAACATCTCGGAAACCGCGCGCCGCCTGGGCATGCACCGGCGCACGCTGGCGCGCAAGCTGGAAAAGCAGCGGGTCAAGTAGGCGCGGCCGTCAGCGCGTTGCTGGCCGGCAGCGGTTTTTTTCAAGCGAACTTGCGCTCGGGCGGCGGGCAGGCCTTGTCCAGCAGCTCGGCGGCCAGGCCCTCGGGGTTTTTCAAGAGGCGCTGAACGGCGTAGCTGCCCAGCTCCTGGCCATCGAGGCTCACGCTGACGGCGGAAAAGTAGTGGCCCAGCGAATCGCCGGCGTCGTTGAGGCAACCTTCCAGCGAATCGAGCCCGCCTTCAAATTGACAGGTCGCCGCCTGTCCAGCGCGCACGCAGTAGGAAAAGAAGCCCTGGCCAATGTGTCGAATATCGAGACGAGGTAGCACTTTAGTCTTCCTTGTAACTGGACATGTACCGTAGGGGGGCGCGCCCCGGCTGTCCATACGCCATTCGGCAGACGTGATAATCCTGACCCATGAGCGGCAACACACTGGGAACAATTTTTGCGATCACCAACTTCGGAGAGTCGCATGGCCCCGCCATCGGCTGTGTGATCGACGGCTGCCCACCGGGGATGGAACTCAGCGCCGCCGACATCCAGCTCGACCTGGACCGCCGCCGCCCCGGCACCAGCCGCCACGTGACGCAGCGCCAGGAGGCCGACCAGGTGCAGATCCTGTCCGGCGTGTACGAAGGCAAGACCACCGGCACCCCGATCGCCCTCCTGATCCAGAACACCGACCAGCGCAGCAAGGACTACGGCGCCATCGCCCAACAGTTTCGCCCGGGTCACGCGGATTACACCTATTGGAAGAAGTACGGCATCCGCGATCCGCGCGGCGGCGGCCGTTCTTCGGCCCGGCTCACGGCACCCATGGTGGCAGCCGGTGCGGTGGCCAAGAAATGGCTGGCGCAGAAATACGGCATGGTGTTTCGCGGCTGCATGACGCAGATCGGCGAGATCGAGATCCCCTTCGAGCGCTGGGACCACGTGCCGAACAACCCCTTCTTCGCGCCGGTGGCCGACGTGAGCAAGCTCGAGGCCTACATGGACCAGCTGCGCAAGGCGGGCGACTCCTGCGGCGCGCGCCTGCGCGTCACGGCCACGAACGTGCCGGTGGGCCTGGGCGAGCCGCTGTTCGACAAGCTGGACGCCGACATCGCCTACGCCATGATGGGTATCAACGCCGTCAAGGGCGTGGAGATCGGCGCCGGCTTTGCCAGCGTGGCTCAGCGCGGCACCACCCATGGCGATTCGATCACCCCCACGGGCTTTGCCACGAACAACGCGGGCGGCGTGCTGGGCGGCATCAGCACCGGCCAGGACCTGGAAGTGAGCATCGCGATCAAGCCGACCAGCTCGATCATCAGCCCGCGCCAGTCGGTCGACATTCACAACAACCCCGTCGAGGTGGTCACCAAGGGCCGCCACGACCCGTGCGTCGGCATCCGCGCCACGCCGATTGCCGAGGCCATGCTGGCCCTGGTGGTGATGGACCATGCGCTGCGCCATCGCGCCCAGTGCGGCGACGTGAACGCGTCTGAAAAGGCGGACGAGTCCGCTGCAGCCACGCCACCGGCTTCCTTTCTCTAAACAAGAGAAGCGGTGGACGCCGGCAGGCAGCAGCCCCGCCATCTGCTGGCTTTCGCCGCGTTGTCGGCGAGCTACTTCGCGCACATCGGCTTCTTCAACCCCTATCTGCCGCTGTGGCTCAAGGACCTGGGGCTGCCGATCTTCACCATCAGCCTGCTGACCTCGGTGCAGTCGGTCACGCGCGTGTTCGCGCCCTACGCCTGGGGCGCGCTCAGCGACCACACGGGCGAGCGCGTCAAGCTGCTGCGCTTTTCCGCCGGCGTGGCCACGGTGGCCGCGCTGGGTCTGTGGTGGCAGGGCGGGCCGCTGTGGCTGGCCATCGTGCTGCTGGTGATGTTCACCCACACCAGCTCGATGATGTCGCTGACCGAGGCGGCGATGGCGCACCTGGTGGCCGGCGACTGGGGCCGCTACGGGCGCATCCGCCTGTGGGGCTCGGCCGGCTTCCTGGTGACGGTGTTCGTGGCGGGCGAATGGTTCGACCGCTTCGGCATGCGCCACTTTCCGGCGTGGGCGGTCGCCACGCTGGCGCTGGTGCTGCTGGCCACGCTGCGCCTGCCCGATGTGCGCGAGGCGGCCGCCCCACGCGACGCGCCCAGGGAGCCGGTGTGGCCGGTACTGCGCCAGAGCGCGGTGCGCTGGTTCTTTGCTTCGCTCTTCTTTCACGTGATGGCGCACTTTTCCATCTACGGCTTTCTGTCGCTCTACCTGGATTCGCTGGGCTACGGCAAGGCCAGCATCGGTTTTCTCTGGGGCCTGTCCGTGCTGGCCGAGATCGGCTGGTTCTTCGTGCAGGGGCGCTGGATGGGGCGGCTCTCGATGCCGCGCTGGCTATGGTTATGCGGCATGGTGGCGGTGCTGCGCCTGGGCATCACCGGCGGCCTGGGCAACTGGTTCGCCGCGCTGGCCGTGGCGCAACTGCTGCATGCGTTGAGCTTTGCCGCCCACCACACCACCTGCATCGCGCTGATCTCGCGCCACTTCCAGGGGCGGCTGCGCGGGCGCGGGCAGGCCCTGTTCACGGTCACCGGCTATGGCTTCGGCGGCGTCATCGGCGTGCTGGCCGGTGGCGCGCTGGCGCAGCGCTTCGGATTCGTGGCCATGTTCGGCGTGGCCACCGGCATGGCGCTGCTGGCCACCCTGTGCGCCTGGCGCGTGCTGACGCTGGAAAGGACGTCCTGAACCATGCGCTTTGCCGTCTTCTATCGCAATGTGAACCTGGGCCGCCCGAATTGCCCGAGCAAGAGCCAGCTGGAGCGCGCCTTCCTCGAGGCCGGCGCCAGCGTGGCCGCCTCTTTCCTGGTGAACGGCACCATCGCTTTCGAGGCGCGCAACCTGGCGGCGGCGCGCAAAGTGCTGGCGCGTGCGTCGGCGCTCATGGCCGGCGAATGCGGACTGAAGGAGCCGGGTTTTCTGCGCGAGCTGGCGGCCTTGCGCGAACTGGTCGAGTCCGATCCTTTTCGCGACGTCGACGCGTCATCCGTCTACGGTTGCTGCGTCACCTTCCTGGATGCCAAGGCGGACCTCTCCCGCTTGCCTGCGGGCTTGCCCGGCGGCGAGATCGAGGTGATCCGCGCAGTCGGCGGCGAGGTGATGTGCGTGGCCCGTCAACTCCCGCACAAGAAGAGCGCGGGCAGCCCCAATGCCTTCATCGAAAAAGCGCTGGGCCTGCCGGCGACCACCCGCATCTGGAACACGGTGGTGCGGCTGGTAGCCAAGCACTCAGGCCGCGGCTGAAGGCGCCGCGCTGGGCAGGCGGGCCAGGGCCAGCGCCAGGCGCGTGCCGACTTGCGCGTTGTGCTTCACCAATGCGATGTTGGTGGCCAGGCTTTGGCCGCCGGAGAGCTGCTGGATGCGCGAGAGCAGAAAGGGCGTGACCGCCTTGCCGTGGATGCCTTGCGACTTGGCCTCGGCCAGCGCCTGCTGCATCAGGTCATCGATTTGCGCCGGTGTCATGGCCGCGGCCTGCGGCACCGGCGTGCTCAGCACCACGCCGCCGGCCAGGCCCAGCTGCCACTTGCAGCGGATGAAGCGTGCTTGCGCATCCGCATCGTCCAGGCGCAAGTCGGCCTTGTAGCCGCTGTCGCGCAGGTAGAAGGCGGCGAAGTTGTCCTGTTCGCAACTGAGCACCGGCACGCCGTGGGTTTCCAGGTATTCGAGCGTGAGGCCGATGTCCAGGATCGACTTGGCGCCAGCGCACACCACGGCCACCGAGCTTCGCGCCAGCTCCTGCAGATCGGCCGAGATGTCGAAGCTCTCCGGCGCGCCCCGATGCACGCCGCCGATGCCGCCGGTGACGAAAACCTCGATGCCCGCCAGCTGCGCGCAGATCATGGTGGCGGCCACGGTGGTGGCGCCGATGCTGCTGCTGGCGCCACTTGCACTGCTGCCTGCCAGCAGCGCCGGCAGGTCGCGCCGGCTGAGCTTGTGGGCCTGCGGGCCGGCGCGCGCCAGGCGCTCCAGGTCCGTGTCATCCAGCCCGATGCGGATGCGGCCGTCCATCACGGCGATGGTGGCGGGCTCGGCGCCCAGGCTGCGGATCAGCGCCTCGACCTCGCGCGCGGTCTCGAGGTTCTGGGGGTAGGGCATGCCATGGGCAACGATGGTCGACTCCAGCGCCACGAGCGGGCGGCCGGCCGTCTGGGCAGCGGCCACGCGAGCACTTGGAAGAAGCCAGGCTTGGGCGGCGGGATGGGGCATGGCGCCAGTTTGCGCGAGATCGGGCGCGGCGGGGCTTGGCCACGGGACTTGTGTTGTTAAGGCGTCAGGAATGGATCGCGCGGTCTGGTTTCGGCACTGTTTCGGGGGCTGGGGCTGGGGCTGGGGCTGGGGCTGGGGCGGCGCGGCAGGTGTTTGCCGCGGCGGGCTCATGGTGCGGCGGTCGATGCTGCGCATCGACTCCGCTGCGATGCTCGCGCAGGGGGCTGCATCGCGGAACTCGCTACGCGCCCCTTCGGTGCGCTGCG
>NZ_JBIXJS010000020.1:0-28472 GCF_052871435.1 Variovorax sp. LARHSF232
CGCGGCCGAGACGCAGGAGGACACCGACTTCAGCGGTCGGGTGGCCGCCACCGACGCCGATGGCGACACCCTGAGCTACGCGGTGACCACGCAGCCGACCCATGGGACGGTGACGATCGATGCGGCCACGGGGGCCTACACCTACACGCCGACCCCTGACTTCAACGGCAGCGACAGCTTCGTGGTGACGATCGCCGACGGCAACGGCGGCACGGCGCAGACGACGGTCACCATGACGGTGGCGGCGGTGGCCGACATCGCGCCCGACACCGTGACGACCGTCGAGGACACGCGGGTCAACATTGCGGTGCTCGGCAACGACAGCTTCGAGAACAGCGGGCGCACCATCGCCATGATCAACGGCACAGCCGTGACGGTGGGCACGCCAATCGCAGTGTCCAACGGCACGGTCACGCTGCAGTCGAACGGAACACTGGACTTCCAGCCGGCGGCCAACTTCAACGGTGCCACCAGCTTCAGCTACACAGTGAGCTCGGGCGGTGTCACTGAAACGGCAAGCGTGACGGTGAATGTCACGGCGAACAACGACACCCCCGTGCCATTGGGGCCGATTCCGCCCACGCCGGGCCAGACCTTCGATCCGGCCACGCGCAACTATGCGGCCGAGACGCAGGAGGACACCGACTTCAGCGGCCGGGTGGCGGCCACCGATGCCGATGGCGACACCCTGAGCTACGCGGTGACCACGCAGCCAAGCCATGGCACGGTGACGATCGACGCGGCCACGGGGGCCTACACCTACACGCCGACGGCGGACTTCAACGGTTTCGACAGCTTCGTGGTGACGATTTCCGACGGCAACGGCGGCACGGCGCAGACGACGGTCACCATGACGGTGGCGGCGGTGGCCGACATCGCGGCGGACACGGTGACGACCACCGAGGACATGCCGATCAACATCGCCGTGCTGGGCAACGACACGTTCGAGAACGGCGGCCGTTCGGTGACGGCGATCAACGGGGCGGCCGTGACGGTGGACACGCCGGTGGCGGTGTCCAACGGCATGGTGACGCTGCTGTCGAACGGCACATTGGACTTCCAGCCAACAGCCAACTTCAACGGCGCCGCCAGCTTCAGCTACACGGTGACTTCGGGCGGCGTGACCGAGACGGCGAGCGTGACGGTGAATGTCACGGCGAACAACGACACCCCCGTGCCATTGGAGCCGATTCCGCCCACGCCGGGCCAGACCTTCAACCCGGCCACGGGCAACTATGCGGCGCAGACGCAAGAGGACACGGCCTTCAGCGGCCGGGTGGCGGCCACCGACGCGGACGGTGACACCTTGAGCTACGCGGTGACGACGCAGCCAAGCCATGGCACGGTGACCATCGACGCAGCCACCGGCGCCTACACCTATACACCGACGGCGGACTTCAACGGCGTCGACAGCTTCGTGGTGACTGTTAGTGATGGCCATGGCGGCACGGTGCCGGCGACGGTCACCATGACGGTGGCGGCGGCGACTGACATCGCGCCCGACACCGTGACGACCACCGAGGACACGCTGGTCAACATCGCCGTGCTGGGCAACGACATGTTCGAGAACAGCGGCCGTTCGGTGACGGCGATCAACGGCACCGCCGTGACGGTGGGCACGCCCATCGCAGTGTCCAACGGCATGGTCACCCTCAAGACCGATGGCACGCTGGACTTCACGCCAACGGCCAACTTCAACGGCGCCACCAGCTTCAGCTACACGGTGAGCTCGGGCGGCGTGACGGAGACGGCGAGCGTGGCGGTGACCGTCACAGGGGACAACTACACGCCGGTTCCTTTGGAGCCGATTCCGCCCACACCCGGCCAGACCTTCGATCCGTCGACGCGCAACTATGCCGCCGAGACGCTGGAGGACACGGCCTTCAACGGACGGGTGGCGGCGACGGACGCCGATGGCGACACGCTGAGCTACGCGGTGACGACGCGGCCAAGCAATGGCACGGTGACGATCGATGCAGCCACCGGTGCCTACACCTATACGCCGACGGCGGACTTCAACGGCAGCGACAGCTTCGTGGTGACGATCGCCGACGGCAAGGGCGGCACGGCGCAGACGACGGTCACCATGACGGTGGCGGCGGTGGCCGACGCGACCATCGATTCGATCAGCACGACCGAGGACAGGGCGGTCACGGTGAACGTGCTAACCGGCACCAACGGGGCCAGCGCGGACAACTTCGAGGATGGGGCGCGCGCGGTGACGGCGGTGACGCAGGGCGCGCACGGCAGCGTGAGCTTCAACGCGGATGGCACGGTGGTCTACACCCCCAACGCCAACTACAACGGCCCGGACAGCTTCAGCTACACGGTGACTTCGGGGGGTGTGACTGAAACGGCGACGGTGACGGTAAATGTCACGACGGACAACGACACGCCGGTGCCGTCCGAGCCGATCCCGCCCACGCCGGGCCAGACCTTCGATCCGGCCACGGGCAACTATGCGGCCGAGACGCAGGAGGATGTGGCCTTCAGCGGCCGGGTGGCGGCCACCGACGCGGACGGCGACACGCTGAGCTACACGGTGAGCACGCAACCGGCGCGCGGCACGGTGACGATCGATGCGGCCACGGGTGCCTACACCTACACGCCCGCGGCCGACTACCACGGCGCCGACAGCTTCGTGGTCGCCATCAGCGACGGCCATGGCGGCATGGTGCAGTCGACGGTGAGCCTGACCGTCACCCCGGTGGCCGACATCGCGCCCGACACGGTGACGACGGTCGAAGACACGCGGGTCAACATCGCGATCAACGCCAACGACACGTTCGAGAATGCCGGCCACGCGGTGAGCGCGATCAACGGCACGGCGGTCACGGTAGGCGTGCCGATCGCGGTGTCTAACGGCATGGTCACGCTCCAAGCCGATGGCACGCTCGACTTCCAGCCAGCGGCCAACTTCAACGGCGCCACCAGCTTCAGCTACACGGTGACTTCGGGTGGCACGAGCGAGACGGCGACGGTCAACGTCACGGTGACGGCACAGAACGACGTGCCGGTGCCGATCGATCCGGGCAACCCGCAATACCCCGCGCAGAACTTCGATCCGGATTCGGGCGACTACAGCCTCGTCACACCCGAGGACACCCCGGTGTCCGGCCAGGTGGTGGCCACCGACGCGGACGGCGACACGCTGATCTACGTGGTGGTCACGCCGCCGGCGCACGGCACGCTGGCGTTCGATTCGGCGACTGGCGAGTACAGCTATACGCCCAACCAGGACTTCAACGGGAAGGACAGCTTCGTCGTGGCGATCGACGATGGCAAGGGTGGCACGACCGAGACCACGGTGAACATCGAGGTGACGCCGGTCAACGACCCACCGCTGCCGGCCGACCCGCAGTCCCCGTCGCAGAACTTCGATCCAGCCACGGGCGACTACAGCCTCGTCACGCCGGAAGACGTTCCGGTGGACGGCAAGATCGTTGCCATAGACCCCGACGGCGACCCGTTGACCTACACGGCCGGCATCCCGCCGGCCAACGGCACGATGGTGGTCCACCCGGACGGCACCTACACCTACACGCCGGCCAGGGATTTCAACGGCGAGGACAGCTTCACCGTCGTGATCGACGACGGCAAGGGCGGGACCACCACGACCACGGTGAACGTGACGGTCACGCCGGTGCAGGACGTGCCTGTCGTGGTCGACCCCAAGGTGCCTGGCCAGAACTTCGATCCCATCACCGACACCTCGACCCTCACGACGCCGCAGGACACCCCGATCGACGGCCGCGTGGTGGTCGAGGATCCGGACGGCGACATGCTCACCTACGAGACCGTCACGCCGCCGGCGCACGGTACCGTGGTGGTCAAGCCGGACGGCAGCTTCACCTATACGCCGAACCCGGGCTTCAACGGCGACGACAGCTTTGTCGTCATGGTGGACGACGGCCATGGCAACAGGGTGCCGGCGGTCGTCGACGTCAAGGTGGTGCCGACCGCTGCCCGCGACGACTACCCCTTCGTGTTCCTGCCGGAAGGCGGCAATGGCGAAGCAGGCGAGCGCAGCAACGGCGCCGCGCACACCGAGGTCGAGCCCGCCGTGCTGGGCGACGCGGTCGACCGCATCGATTCGCTGGCTTCCGTGCCCGCGCTGCGGGCCGGCGGTGCGGTGCTGCAGGCGGTCAACGGGGTCCGTTCGCTCGACGGCACGGCCTCGCTGGATGTCGGCGGCGCGGTGCTGACGGCGGTCAACGGCGTCGATTCGCTCAAGAGCATCGACGCGCCGGCCGAGCAACGCGACGATCTGCAGCGCACGCTCGGCGGGTCAGCCGGCGACGGCGCCGTGCAACCGACCATGATCAGCTCGCTGCACCTGGAAGGCGGCGGCCTGGCGCTGAATCTGGTGGCCGGCGGACCCCAGGTCTGGATCGACGTGACAGGCCGGGGCGACGTGCGGGCCATCCAGGCCTTTGGCCCGGAAGGCTCCGCGCTGCCGGACTGGGTGCGGGTCGACAGCCGCGGCCACATCAGCATCGACCGGCCGGCCGACGTCGAGCGCCTGCGCATGCGCCTGGAGGTGCAGCGCGAGCGCGGTGCCGGCAGCAGCCATCTGATCGAGATCGACTTCAACTCGGGCCAGATGCGCGTGCTGAAAGACGCAGGCGAGGGCGCCGCCAAGCCTGCCCGCGGCCAGTCATCCGGCACCCGCGCGGCGCCCGACTTCGCCACCCAGCTGGCACGTGCCGCCGACCGCCGCGACCCGATGGACGCCGCGCTGCTGGAACTGCTGAGCTGATCGCGCGGCCGGCTGCCATGCCGCCGGGGTGCCTTGCGCCCCGGCGGTCTTGCGTTGACGCTGCCGGGGAAGGGGCATCGCGATAATCCGCCGATGCTTTTCCTGCTGTCTCCCGCCAAATCGCTCGACTACGACACCCCCCTGCCCGGGGACTTGCCCGCCACGATTCCGCATTTCGAGAGTCCGCGCGGCCCGTCCAAGGAGCTCATCCGCATCCTGCGGCAGCAATCGCCGCATGCGATCGCCGATCTGATGCAGCTGTCCGACAAGTTGTCCGCCCTCAACGTGGCCCGCTACGCGGCCTGGCGCGCGCGCAGCACCGCCGACAACGCGAGGCCGGCCGCCTTCGCCTTCGATGGCGACGTCTACGGCGGCTTCGACGCCCGCTCGCTGGCGCGCGGCGACCTGGACTGGGCGCAGGCGCACGTCGTGATCCTCAGCGGGCTGTACGGCGTGCTGCGCCCGCTCGACCGGCTGCAGCCCTACCGCCTGGAAATGGGCACGCAGCTTGCCAACGGCCACGGCAAGGACCTGTACGCCTTCTGGGGCAGCCGCATTTCCGACTACCTCAACCAGCGCGCCATGGCCGACCGCACGCCGGTGGTGATCAACCTGGCCTCGCAGGAGTACTTCCGCGCGGTGGATCGAAAGGCGCTCAAGGCCCGCGTGGTCGAATGCGTGTTCGAGGAATGGAAAGCACAGCCGGGCAAGGCCGGCGCCGGCCAGTACAAGGTGATCAGCTTCTTCGCCAAGCGCGCGCGCGGCCTGATGGCGCGCTGGGCGGTGCTTCACCAGGCCGCCACGCCGAAGGCGCTGGAGCGTTTCGACCTCGAGGGCTATGCTTTCGATGGGGTCGCCTCCCGGCCCGATCGCATGGTGTTTCGCAGGAAAAGTCCATCATGAACTTGCAGCAAGCGTCTTCTACGAACCAGCCCATCAGCGACGAGTTGCGCCGCTGGGTCACCGAACAGCTGGCCGCCGGCCACACCACCAGCGCCCTGCGCAATTCGATGCGCGAGGCCGGATGGATGCAGGACGCCATCGACGCGGCCCTCGGTGCGGAGGCCCCGGCGCCCGCCCAGGCGCCGGCGCAGGCGCCGGTGGTGCCGCGCAGCGCCATGCCGGGCCCGGCGCTGGACGGCGCCCCCCTGTACCTGGACGCGGGCGACCGGCAGGTGCAGGTGCTGCTCACCATGGGTCATCCGCGCGTGGTGGTGTTCGGCGACCTGCTTTCACAGGAAGAATGCGAAGGCCTGATCGCCGCCGCCCGCGAGCGCCTGGCCCGCTCGCTGACAGTGGAGACCAAGACCGGCGGCGAAGCGGTCAATGTCGACCGCACCAGCGACGGCATGTTCTTCACGCGCGGTGAAAGCCCGCTGGTGCAGCGCATCGAGGCGCGCATTGCCCGCCTGCTGAACTGGCCGGTGGAATTCGGCGAAGGCCTGCAGGTCCTGCGCTACGCACCGGGCGCCCAATACCGGCCCCACTACGACTATTTCGACCCGGCCGAGCCCGGCACCGCCACCATCCTCCGCCGCGGCGGCCAGCGCCTGGCCACGCTGGTGATCTACCTGCAGGAGCCGGCGCAGGGCGGCGCCACCACCTTCCCCGACGTCGGCCTGGAAGTGGCCCCGCGCCGAGGCACCGGCGTCTTCTTCAGCTACGACCGGCCCGACCCCGCCACGCGCACCCTGCACGGCGGCGCGCCGGTGCTGGCAGGCGAGAAATGGGTGGCCACCAAGTGGCTGCGCGAAAGGGAGTTTGTCTAGATGAAGTTCAAGGCCAACGGCATCGATATCGAGGTGGAAGACACCGGCGCCGACGGCAGCCAGAACGACCGGCCGGTGGTGCTGCTCATCATGGGCCTGGGCATGCAGCTCATCGCCTGGCCGCAGGACTTCGTGCAGCCGCTGGTGGACGCGGGCTACCGGGTGATCCGCCACGACAACCGCGACATCGGCCTGTCAGACGGCTTCGACCACGCACCGCGCCACAACTTCCTGTGGCAGACGGTGCGCGCGCGCGTCGGCCTGGCCGTGCGCTCGCCCTACAGCCTGCAGGACATGGCCCACGATTCGCTGGGCGTGCTCGACGCGCTGGGCATCCACAGGGCCCATGTGGTGGGCGCCTCCATGGGCGGCATGATTGCGCAGCGCGTCGCTTCCAGTGCGCCTGCGCGGATCCTTTCGCTCACCAGCATCATGAGCTCCAGCGGCGCGCGCGGCCTGCCGGGACCCGACCCCAAGATTGCCGCCGCACTGCTGCGTCCGCCGCCCGCGCGCGACGAGGAATCGCTGGTGGCCTTCAGCCTGGGCTTCATCCGCCTGATCGGCAGCCCGGCCTTTCCCAACGACGAGGCGCTGCTGCGCGAACGCCTGACGCTCAGCCTGCGCCGCGGCTATCGGCCGGCTGGCCTGTTTCGCCAGATGCTGGCCATCGGCGCCGACACTGGCCGCCGTCTCGACGAGCTGGGCCGCATTGCTTGCCCCACCCTGGTGCTGCACGGCGAGGCGGATCGCCTGGTGCCGATCGAGGCCGGGCGCGACACTGCCCGGCGCATTGCCGGCGCGCGCTTCGTTGCCATCCCGGGCATGGGCCACGACCTGCCGCCCGGGGTCAACCAGGTGCTGCTGGCGCACATCATTCCCTTCCTGAACTCCGCACCCAAGGACACTGCTTCATGAGCAACCCGAACACCCCGGAGCAGTCGCAGCTGGGCCGCGCCTCGGCCTACGTCGACCAGTACGACCCCAGCCAGTTGTTCCCCATCGCCCGCGCCACGCAGCGCGAGGCCATGGGCATCCGGGAAGGTGCCTTGCCCTTCTTCGGTGCCGACCTCTGGACCGCCTTCGAACTGAGCTGGCTCAATGCGCGCGGCAAGCCGCAGCTGGCGATTGCGCACTTCACCATTCCCTGCGAGTCGCCCAACATCATCGAGAGCAAGAGCTTCAAGCTCTATCTCAACAGTTTCAACAGCAGCGTGTTTGCCGACGCGGCCGCCGTGCGCGACCGCCTGGCCGACGACCTGAGCGAAGCGGTGTGGCGCGGCAGCGAGCGCAGTGGACGCGTCGGCGTCAAGCTGCTGTTGCCCGAGCTGTTCGACCGCGAGCCGGTGCATGAGCTGGACGGCGTCGACCTGGACCGGCTGGACTTGGAATGCACGCACTATCAGCCGGCGCCCGAGCTGCTCGGTGCCAACTTCGGCGAGCAGCCTGTCACCGAGACGCTGACCAGCCGCCTGCTCAAGAGCAACTGCCTGGTCACCGGCCAGCCCGACTGGGGCAGCGTGCAGATTCGCTACAGCGGCCCGCAGATCGACCAGGCCGGCCTCTTGGGCTACATCGTGAGCTTTCGCCAGCACAACGAATTCCACGAGCCTTGCGCCGAGCGCATCTTCACCGACATCTGGCAGCGCTGCCGGCCCACCAAGCTGGCCGTGTACTGCCGCTACACCCGGCGCGGTGGGCTGGACATCAACCCCTTCCGCACCAGTTGGCCGCAGGCGCTGCCACCCAACGTACGGATGGCGAGACAGTAGCCGTCGGCCTGCTCCTACAAGCGAGCGGCGCGGCCGGGCCGATACTGCTCGGATGATGAAGGCATCGCCCGCCGCCCGCAGCTGGATCGCGGCCGGTGTGCGGCATGAATTGCTCACCCGCGTGCTGCCGGCCCTGCGCCATGACATGGTCGGGCCAGTGTCGGTGATGCGCATGGGCATGCTGATGCTCAAGCGCCAGGTCGAGTCGCCCAGCATCGATTCGCAAGCCTGTACCGAACGGGTGGCGCTGATCGACGACCAGATCGGCCAGCTGATTGCCGGCGTGCGCTCGCTGCGCAACTGGGAGCTGGCCACCACCGACGAAGGCACGACCCGCAGCGCCCTGGTGCAGCAATGCGTGGCGTTGCTCCGGCCGGCCTTCAGCATGCACGGGGTGCAACTGGAGATCGCGCCCTCGCTGCAACCCAGAGAGGGCGAGCCCCGCTGGCCGCGCGCCGCCGCGCTGCGCTACCTGCTGCTGTGCGGCCTGAGCTACCTGCATGACGCGGGCGCGCCCAGCGGCATCATCACCCTGGCGGCCGATGACGAAGACGCCTTGACCCTGCGCATGCGCATGCGCGCGGATGCAGACGGGGCCGAAGAGGAATACATGCCCGAAGGCGCCGCGGCGCACCGCGCCCCGCGCCGGCTGGCCATCGACGCGGTCGCGCTGCAGAGCCTGGCGGACGATCTGGGCTACGAGGTCACGGTTGCCGACGACGGCACGGTGCGCTTCTCGCTTGCGGCGAGCTGAGACGCACGACGCCCCCGACATGGCGACCACAGGCAAGAAGCGCAGCAGCAGTACCGAATCGATCCGGCTCGAGTCGCGCGGGCAGATCAAATTGCGCGGCGTCTGGGTGGACCTTCCACCCGACATGGCCGCCGTCATGCTGGGCGCCGCCGAGCCCGCCGCAGCCGAGCCGCCGCCGTTCCCAACGCCGGCCATCGCGGCCGCCATGGCCGGCTCGCCGGCAGCGCTGTGCACCCGCCTGGCGCCGGTGTCGCCCTTTGCCCTGCACGAATTGCAGCGGCTGCCGATGGACGTGGAAACCTCGATGGACCCGCGCCTGCAGCTGGCCGTGGTGAACCGCCGCGCCGGCAAGCCCAGCATGCCGGTGGCCTCCAGCGATGGCGAGTCGGTGCCGGTGGTGGCGCGCGTCACCAGCCTTGCCGCCTGGGCCGACATTGCCGACGTCGATCCCGGCGCGGAAATCGGCAGCACGCCCGACGGCACGGTCATCGTCACCGGCCGCATCCCCATCCGCAAGGCCGAGGCCATCCACCAGCATCCCCAGGTGCTCAGCATGAAGGCCTCGCAGCCGGTGCGCCCGCTGCTGCAGGACACGCTGAAATCCATGGGCGTGGAGCCTGGCGGCGCGGCCGTTGCCGGCGCCGGCGGCGGGGCCGGCGTGGTGGTCGGCATCGTGGACATCGGCGGCGATTTCGCGCATCACAACTTCCTGCGCCCCGATGGCGGCACGCGCCTCGTCGCGCTGTGGCAGCAGGGCGCGCCGGCGCGCGCCGACAGTCCCTACGGCTATGGCCGCCTGTTCGGGCGCAAGGCGCTCGACGAAGCCCTGAAGCGATCCGACCCCTACCGGGCGCTGGGCTACGACCCCGGGCGTGGAAGCCCCGGCAGCCCGGGCTCGCACGGCACGCACGTGATGGACATCGCCGCCGGCAATGGCCGCGGCTCGGGCCAGCCGGGCGTCGCGCCCCAAGCCGATTTGATCTTCGTGGAGGTGTCGGCGCGCGATGTCGACTGGTCCGGCCCGCGCTCGGTGTTCAACTCCTTCGGCGACTCGGTGCAGATGCTGGAAGCGGTGAAGTTCATCTTCGACACGGCGGGCGATCGGCCTTGCGTGGTCAATCTCAGCCTGGGCACCAACGGCGGGCCGCACGACGGCAGCTCGCTGGTGGAGCAGGGCTTCGATGCGCTGCTTTCGCAAAAGCCCAACCGCGCCATCGTGCTGGCCGCCGGCAATGCGCAGGAAGACGGCGTGCACACCATGGGCGTGGTGCCGGCTGGCGGGCAACTCGACGTGCGCTGGACCACCACAGCCGGTGGGGGTGGCGAGTTCGAGCTTTGGTACGGCGGCGGCCAGCGCCTGCGTGCCGAACTGCTGGGCCCCAACGACGAGGTGCTGGCCAGCGTCGCGCCGGGCGAGAACTTCCCCCTGGGCGCCGGCAATGGCGAGATCGCCGCCTTTCTGGCCAGCCGCATCAACGACCCCAACAACAAGGACAACGTGATCGGCATCTGGCTGGCGCCCAACTGGCCCGACGGCGAAGTGACGGTGCGGCTGCATGCGCTGGTCCCGCAGGAAGTTCCCTTTCATGCCTGGATCGAGCGCATGGACGAGGGCCAGGCGCAGTTCGATACGCCGGTCGCCTCGCATCTGCTGGGCTCGCTGTCCACCGGCAAGCACACGGTGGTGGTCGGTGCCTACGATGCGCGCAAGAGCGGCGAGCCGGCCGCCAGCTTCTCCAGCGCCGGGCCGACACGCGACGGCCGGCCCAAGCCTGAAGTGGCGGCGCCGGGCATGCAGGTGATGGCGGCGCGCTCGCGCACGCAGGGCGGTGTGACGAAGAAGTCCGGCACCAGCATGGCCGCGCCGGCCGTCACCGGCCTCATCGCGCTGATGCTGGCCAAGGCGCACAAGAAGGGCGAGCGCCTGTCCATCGCCGACATCCGTGCCAAGCTGCAGGACACGGCGCGGGCCGACGGCGGCGCGCAGGGTTGGGACGCGCAGCTGGGCGAGGGGCGCGCCAGCGGCAAGGCGATCTGAAGGCGATTGGCTCGGTCACGCCAACCCCGCCGGCCGCGTGGAGACTGCAGCGCCGCGGCCCCCTTTGCATAATGGCTCTTCCCATGCCGATCGACCTGCGCACCCTGCACAAACTGGACTTTTCCGCCGCGCCCGCGCCAGTGGCTGGCGAGCGCGTGCTGGTGCTGGTCAGGCTGTGCGAGGGCGCGCAGCGGCCGGACTACCTCGCCGCGCGTGCCGAAATCTCGCACGACCTGTTCTCCGCCGAGATCCCGGTCGAGCAGTTGCAGCGGCTGGAAGAAGACCCGGCCGTCCAGTCGGTCGAGCTCTCGCGAAGGCTGCCGCCGATCGACTGAGCGCCGTTCAGGCGGCACGGGCACGGCGACAATCGGGGCCTTCCCCCCGACTTGCGGACGCCTCCATGACCCTCGATCTTTCTCGCGCGGCGCGCCGCGCATCGCTGTCCCTCGCCTTGGGCCTCGGCGCTGCTGCCATGTTGGCCGGCTGCGCCGCCCCCGGCGCGCCTGCTGCTGCCGCAGCCACCACCGGCCCACAGCGCGCCGCCCCGCCCGTCCAGGTCAAGGTATTCGTCGCCGCCATGTTCGAGATCGGACAAAACACGGGCGACCGCGCCGGCGAGTTCCAGCACTGGTACGAGCGCTACTGGAAGGGCGCCACGCCGTTCCAGGTGCCGGGCGCGCTGCAGCCGGTGTATTGCAACGCCGACGGCGTTTGCGGCGCGGTGCTGGGCATGGGCAAGGTCAATTCCTCGTCCTCGATGCAGGCCATCCTGCTGAACCCGGCCTTCGATTTTTCCAAGGCGTACTACGTGATCTCCGGCGTGGCCGGCACGCCGCCCTCGCGCGGCACGATTGGCGAGGTGAACTGGGCCACCTGGCTGGTGGACTACGACCTGGGCCACCGCTGGGCCCCCGAAGAAAACAAGGCGGGCGAGCCCACCTTCATGCCGCGCAAGGGCTACGAGGAATACCGCCGCTTCAAGCTCAATCCAGCACTCGTCAGCTGGGCCATGAAGTTGAGCGCCGACACCCCGCTCAAGGATTCCGAGAGCGCCCGCAAGTACCGCCTGCGCTACCCGCAGGCCGCTGCCCGCCGCGCGCCTTTTGTCGGCACCGGCACGCACATGACCGGCGACACCTTCTTCCACGGCCCGGGCATGTCGAACCAGGCGCAGTACATCGCCAAGCTGTATGGCGCCGACGACTACGTCATCACCGAGATGGAGGCGGCCGCCATCACGCTGGTGATCAAGCGCACCCATGGCACGGACCGCGTCATGAGCCTGCGCGGCGCCGTCAATTTCGACCAGGGCAATCCGCGCGAAAGCACGCTGCAGCACCTGGACCCGGCGCCCGGCGAAACCGCTGGCGGCTTTGCGGAGACGGTGGAGAACATCGCGCTGGTCGGCACGCGCGTGGTGGATCACATCACGACGAATTGGGTGCAGTGGCAGGCCGGGGTGCCTGCGTCGGGGGTGAAGTAGGCTGCTTTTGCGTTTGGGCGCTGGGGGGCGGCAAAGGCCGAGACGCCGGGCGCCTGATCGGCCGTTCTTCTCCGGGTTGTTCCACCGCAGCGCTTTCGCGCGGCAGGTGTTTGCCGCGCCACCCCGGGCACAACACATCAAGGCCGTCCCGGGTCCAGGTGCCAGGTCACGTTGAAGTCGAAGGGCGTCCAGCGGCTGACCGTCACGCCGGCCTGACGCAGAGCGTCACCAGTCCAGTTGTTGCAGGTACGAAAGAAGTGCGGGCTGCCGAGCGCTTGATAGAAGGCATCGTTGTCCGCGTAGTGCGCGCCGGGCACCGGAATGGCGCGGCCCTGGGGCATGCTGGCCAGGACGTAGGCGTGCAGCGCCTTGTATTGCGGCGCCGACAGCGGTAGCCGATGCGCGCGCTCGGCCAGGTCGCTGCGACGCAGGTAGGTCACGTGCAACAGGGCGCCGTTGCGGCCCAGTGCGGCGCGCAGGGCGCGCCCGGCCGTCAGGTCGCCCCAGGTCGGCGTGTACAGGTAGATGTCGTGGTCGCCCCAGCCGATGCCGATGTACTCGGCATCCGGCGGCGCCGCAACGACATGCGCCGGTGCAAAGGTCTGCGTCCAGTCCACGCCGTCTCCGCGCAGCGGGAATGCCAGGTCGGTGTGGATGCCGTTGCTCAGCACCCAGGCCGGCACCTGTGCCGGCGCCGCAGTCTTTTTGCTCGCTGGCGGATTGGCCGGCCAGGCCATCAACGCGCAAGCCACGCCGAAATAGAGCAGGGCCACCAGCACCGGCAGCAGCAGGATGATCAGCAGGGTGCGCCGCCAGGCGTGCATGGCAGCGCTCAACCGCTTTTAGAACAGCGAGCCGTTGACCGGCTCCGGCTCCTCGGCACGAAGACGGGTTGCGCGCGTTGCGCCGCCGGGCTGCGCCGCTGAGTTGGCTTGCGGGCTGTCGGCTTTCGCCAGCGAACCGACCCGCACGCCCAGCAGGCGCAGCGGCCGCTCCAGCGGCACGCGCTTCAGGCAATGGCCGGCGGTCTGGCGAATGGTCTTGCCGTCGGCGGTGAAAGTCGCCACGGTCTGGTCGCGCGTGGCGATCTTGAAGTCGTCATAACGCAGCTTGATGCCGATGGTCTTGCCCACGTAGCCTTTGCGCTGCAGGTCTTCGGCCAGCTTCTCGCACAGGTGGGTGAAGATGGCGCCCAGCTCGGCGCGGTCGCGCACCGCGTGCAGGTCGCGCTCGAAGGTGGTCTCGCGGCTCATCGAGACCGGTTCGCTCTCGGTCACCACCGGCCGGTTGTCACGGCCCCAGGCCACTTCGTGCATCCAGGCACCGGTCGACTTGCCGAAGTTGGCGACGAGCCAGTCGCGCTCGCGCGCCGCCAGTTCGCCGACGGTGTGGATGCCATGCTGCTGGAGCTTCTCGTCGGCCTTGGGCCCGATGCCGTTCACCTTGCGGCAGGGCAGGGGCCAGATGCGCGTCTGCAGGTCGGCCTCGTGCACCACCGAGATGCCGTTGGGCTTCTCGAACTCGCTGGCCATCTTGGCAATGAGCTTGTTGGGTGCCACGCCGATCGAGCAGGTCAGGCCGGTGGCCTGGAAGATGGATTTCTGGATGAGGCGCGCCAGCACCCGCCCGCCTTCGCGCTGGCCGCCGGGCACGTCGGTGAAGTCGATGTAGACCTCATCCACCCCGCGGTCTTCCATCAGCGGCGCGATCTCGCGGATGGTCTTTTTGAACAGGCGCGAATAGCGGCGCACCTCCTCGAAATCCACCGGCAGCAGGATCGCCTGCGGGCACAGCTTGGCCGCCTTCATCATGCCCATGGCCGAACCCACGCCGAAGGTGCGTGCCGGGTAGGTGGCGGTGGTGATGACGCCGCGCCCCACGTAGTCCTTCAGCCGCGGAAAAGCGTCGACCGGAATGTCGGCCAGGCTGCCGCCCTCGGGCACGTGGCGCCGGATGGCTTCGTCCACCTGGCGCCGGGCACCGCCGATCACCACCGGCAGGCCCTTGAGCTGCGGGTAGCGCAGCAGTTCCACGGAGGCAAAAAAGGCATCCATGTCGAGGTGAGCAATGCGGCGGATCGATGCGTTCACGGGCGTGATTTTGGCGTCTTTGCCCGATGTGCTGCCGGGGGCGCCGTTATCGCCCCCCGCCCGTCGACCTACTGGTGTCCGGCGCGCTTCGATGCCATCATTGGAGCCATCATGCAGACCATCGCCACGATCTTCTGGCGCCGGCTCGATGCGCCGGGGCACGACGCCTGCCGGCTTGAGCGGCACGGTGAATCCTGGCAGCTGGACGGCGCGGCCGTTTTCCAGCATTCGGACGGCCGGCCGGCGCGTCTGGACTACCGGGTGTTTTGCGACAAGGCCTGGCACACCAAGTGGGGCCGGGTGCGCGGCTGGATCGGCTCGGGCGCCGTGGATTTCGCCATTGCCCGCAATGGCCGCGGCGACTGGACGCTCAACGAAGAGGTGGTGCCCGAGCTGGCCCATTGCATCGACCTCGACCTGGGCTTCACCCCGGCCACCAACCTGGTGCAGCTGCGCCGCCTGAACCTCAAGAAGGGCGAGGTGGCCGAGGTGCCGGCCGCCTGGATCGATCTGGACGGCGATTCGCTCAGCGTCCTGGCCCAGCGCTACACCCGCAAGGGCGACGGCGAATACGCCTACGAGGCGCCGCGCTTCGAATACAAGGACACGCTCAAGGTCACGGCCGAGGGCTTCATCACCCGCTATCCGGGCTTGTGGGAAGCCGTCGGCTGATCAGCAAGGTCAGTGGGCGCGCCTGAAGTTGCCGGAGCGCTTTGCTCAAATACGGAAATGCCCGGAGGGCACCATGAGCGAATCGGACTTCACGCTGTTGCAGCAGCGCATGCTGGCCGAGATCGCCGCCAAGACGGTTTTCTCGACCACGTATCTGGGCAAGGCGGCGCTGGATCCGAGGGTCATGAACGCCATGGCCACGGTGCCGCGCCATGCGTTCGTGCCGTTCGAACTGCGGCCCTACGCCTACGTCGATTCGCCGTTGCCGATCGGCTACCGCAAGACGATCTCACAACCCTTCATCGTCGCCGTGATGACCGACCTGCTCGGTGTGCAACCGACCGACACGGTGCTCGAGATCGGTACCGGGCTGGGCTACCAGTCGGCCATCCTGTCGGGGCTCGCGCGGCGCGTCTTTACGGTCGAGATCATCGAGGAACTGGCCGAGCAGGCCGCGCAGCGGCTGGCCGACCAAGGGTACGACAACGTCGAGATCAGGATCGGAAACGGCTGCCATGGCTGGCCTGAACGTGCACCATTCGACAGGATTTTGGTGACCGCGGCCCCCGAGCTGATCCCGTCGGCGCTCATCTATCAGTTGAAGCCGGGCGGCACGATGGTGATACCTGCCGGGTTGCCCGATGCACAGCAACTCATCCAGCTCAAGAAGGACGCGCAGGGTTCAGTCACGACAAGGGAAGTCTTCCAGGTGCTTTTCTCGACGCTTGAGGACGACACCTTGCCGTGAGAAGGCGAAAAAAACCGGGCATTGTGCCCGGTTCTGTCACGGCATGAGGTATCTGGAGCCTTAGAAGAGCCTTAGAAGCTACCCGGCAGTAGGATGCTCGAGTCCACTTGGTCGATCTGCGTCTTTCCGCAAAAAGCCATCGTGATGTCCAGCTCCTTGTGGATGAGCTGCAGCGCGCGCGTCACGCCGGCCTCGCCGTAGGCGCCCAGGCCGTAGAGAAAGCTGCGGCCTATGAGAGTGCCGCGGGCGCCCAGTGCGCGCGCCTTGAGCACGTCCTGCCCGCTGCGAATGCCGCCGTCCATCCAGACCTCGATCCTGTTGCCCACCGCGTCGGCGATGGCGGGCAGGGCATCGATGGAGGCCGGTGCGCCATCGAGCTGGCGCCCGCCGTGGTTGGAGACGATCAGCGCATCGGCACCGCTGTCGGCGGCGATCAGCGCGTCTTGCGCATCCATGATGCCCTTCAGGATCAGCTTGCCGCCCCAGCGGCGCTTGATCCACTCGATGTCGTTCCAGTTGAGCGAGGGGTCGAACTGCTCGGCCGTCCAGGCTGCGAGCGAGGACACGTTGCTCACGTTCTTGGCGTGGCCCACGATGTTGCCGAAGCTGCGCCGCTGCGTGCCCAGCATCCCCAGGCACCAGCGCGGCTTGGTCGCCAGGTTGATCAGGTTGGCGATGGTGGGCTTGGGCGGCGTCGACAGCCCGTTCTTGATGTCCTTGTGGCGCTGGCCCAGCACCTGCAAATCGAGCGTGAGCTGCAGCGCCGAGCAGTTGGCCGCCTTGGCGCGATCGATCAGGCGCTCCATGAAGTCGCGGTCGCGCATCACGTAGAGCTGGAACCAGAAAGGGTGGCGGCCGGTGTTCTCGGCGATGTCTTCCAGCGAGCAGATGCTCATGGTCGACAGCGTGAAGGGAATGCCGAAGGCCTTGGCGGCGCGCGCGCCCAGGATCTCGCCGTCGGCATGCTGCATGCCGGTGAGGCCCGTGGGCGCGATCGCCACCGGCATCGCCACCTCCTGCCCGACCATGGTGGTGCGGGTGGAGCGGCCTTCCATGTTCACTGCCACGCGCTGGCGCAGCTTGATCTTGCGAAAGGCGTCTTCGTTGTCGCGGTAGGTGCACTCCGTCCATGCGCCCGAGTCGGCGTAGTCATAGAACATGCGCGGCACGCGGCGCTTGGCAATGACGCGCAGGTCTTCGATGCAGGTGATCTTTGAAAGGTCGGGCACGCGGGGGGTCTCCTGAGGGGCGCCGAAGCATGGCGCGGGAGCGCCGATTATCGGGAGCCGGGCGCCTGCTTCGCCGACAGGCGCGCCGCCGCAGGTCCGCACGTCGACCGGTGCTACCGCCATGTCTGGACCCGATACGTCGGAAAGAGCCCCCTTGCGCTTCACATCGGGTCGGTCAATTCTCTGCCCAATTCGGCGCCTCGCGGATGCATGCGCCGCGTTGTCGAATTGATCGATGCCGGAAATTGATCGGGTCAGTTCCGATGAATGCAATTGCGCAGGCAATTTCTGGTGGCCATGTTTTCTGGTGTGTGATGTTTCCTGTGATTGCCGGTCCGTTCACTTGGCAATCTCGATGATTTCCCTGCTGAATTCAGAAGATTCCTATTCGATCTTGGCAAATTCCTATTGATTTGCGATTGACCAAAATTTCATCGTGAAATAAGCCATGGATTACGAGAAACAGTCGCATAACAATGGTTACATCGCGCCTTGTCGGGTCGATAATTTCCCCACTTCAATGCGATCTTCTCTGAATTGATTGGAGGCAAATCAATGCCTTATTCGATCGTATTTCTTCAGGTCAATCACACACATCGGAACTCCTCATGAACTCCACCTTCGAGTCGGGCGCCGCGCGCCGTGCGCAACCCAAACTGTTCACCCGCAGCCGTGCCGCGCAGGCCGCGCTGCTGACGCTGGTGCTGACCGGATGCGCCGTGCAGCCCACGTCCTTCACGGCGCAGGAGAACGATGCGCGGGCGCTGGACCTGACGGCGCGCGTGGCCGCCGGCCAGGAGCCGGTGAGCCGCCCCATCGACCTGTACGAGGCGATGGCGCGCGCGCTCAAGTACAACCTGGACGGGCGCGTCGAACTGATGAACCTGGCGCTGAGCCAGCGCGAACTGGATCTCAAGAGCTACGACATGCTGCCCAAGGTGGTGACGTCGCTGGACTACGCCGGGCGCGACAACTACTCGGGCGGCATCAGCCGTTCGCTGCTGACCGGCCGCACCTCGCTGGAGCCCTCGACCTCTTCGGACAAGAACGTGCTGTCGGGCGACCTGTCGCTCAGCTGGGACGTGCTGGATTTCGGCCTGTCGTACGTGCGCGCCCAACAGGCGGCCGACCAGGTCAATGTGGCTGAAGAGCGCAAGCGCAAGGTGGTCAACCGCATCGTCGAGGACGTGCGCAGCGCCTACTGGCGCGCCGTCAGTGCCGAGCGGCTGCTGGGCAAGATCCACGAGCTGGAGAACACGACGCAGAACGCGCTGGCGCAGGCCGAACGCCAGGAGAAGGCGGGCCTGTCGGCCCCGCTGGCGCCGCTGACCTACCAGCGCGAACTGCTGAGCATCCGGCGCGACGCGCAGGCCCTGGGCCGCGAGCTGGGCGTGGCCAAGCAGCAATTGGCGGCGCTGATGAACCTGGCGCCGGGCACCCAGTACACGGTGGCGATGCCCTCGCAGTCGATCGAGTGGAAGCCGCTGGCGCTGCCGGGCATCACGAGCAACGACAACGCGGCGCTGCTGCGCACGGCCATCCAGAACCGGCCGGAGCTGCGCGAAGTGGCCTACCAGCTGCGCAGCAACGACAAGGAGAGCACCGCGGCCTATCTGCGGGCGCTGCCCAGCCTGCGCGTGTTCGCCGGCCTGGACTTCAGTGACAACAGCTTCCTGTACAACAACAACTGGGTGGGCTGGGGGGCGCGTGCCAGCTGGAATGTGCTCAACGTGTTCCGCCTGCCGGCCGAGAAGGCCAAGGTCAAGGCCCAAGGCCAGCTGCTCGACCAACGCCAGCTGGCCCTCACCACGGCGGTGGCCACGCAGGTGGAAGTCAGCCGGGCGCGCTACGCGGTGCGCCTGCAGGAGCTGAAGACGGCCAAGCGCTACTACGACGTGCAGGCGCGCATCGAGGGCCAGATCGAGGCCGGCTACAAGGCCGAGAAGCTCAGCCGCCAGACGCTGATCCGCGAGGAGATGAACACGCTGGTCTCGCAGGTGCGCTACGACATGGCGCTGGCCGATCTGCAAAACGCCTACGCCAACGTGTACGCCTCGCTGGGCATCGACCCGGTCGAAGGCGACATGAGCACCACCGAGCCGGTGGCCGAGCTGGCCGGCAAGCTGCGCGACATGTGGGCCAAGCGCCACGACGCCGTGGCCGGCGCGCCCCAAGCCTGAGAAGGCTCTTGAGAGCGGGGACACCCCCGCTTCCCTTCATCCAAGCCGCATTCCAAAAAGGCCGCCGTAACAGGGGCGGAGGCCGCCGCATTGCCGACTGACGGATCGACCACCCCTGGCGCTATTGGAGCTGAACATGAAACAAACCCATTCCTCGCTGACACTGCCGAAGCGCCCTGGCGCCCATCGGCTGGCGGCGCTGCTGCTGGCAAGCCCGATGGCCTGGGCCGCCACGCCGCAAGCCGACGCCAACGTGGCGCGCGGGGTGCTGCGCGCCGAGCGCGAAGCCGTGCTCTCGTCCTCCGTCTCGGAGCGGATCGTGCGCATGCCGTATCGCGAAGGCGATCACTTCAAGAAGGGCGCCGCCCTGGTGACTTTCGACTGCGGCCGGCTGTCCGCGCAGCTGCGCGCGGCGCGCGCCGCCGCCTCGGTCGAGGCCCGCAACGCCAAGGTGCAGTCCGAACTGCTGGCCATGGACGCCACCGGACGCGCCGACGCCGACATCGCCGTGCTCAAGGAAAAGGAGCGCAATGCCCAGGCCGACGTGATCAGCCAGAGCATGGTCGGCTGCAAGGTCGGGGCGCCCTACAACGGCCGCGTGGTCGAGACGATGGTGCGGCCCAACGAGACGCCGCCGGCCAACGAGAAGCTGATCAAGATCGTCAGCGACGGTCCGCTGGAACTGCACATGGTGGTGCCGTCCAAGTGGCTGCAGTGGCTGCACAAGGGCTCCACCGTCGCCTTCAAGATCGACGAGACCGGCGACACCCTGCAGGCCAAGGTCCAGCGCATCTCCGCCGCGGTCGATGCCGTGAGCCAGACCGTCAAGGTCGTGGCCTCGGTGGACAAGGCGCCTGCCAAGGTGAGGCCCGGCATGAGCGGCCGCGCGCTGCTCGAGGGCACGGAGAGCGACCCGGCGGCGGCATCCGGCGCGGCTTCGACCGTCGCCGGGACCGCCGCGCAAGCCGCACAGTGAGGGCGGGCACCATGACGGCACTTGCCACCGCCCCTCGAAACGATGCGAAGAACCCGCCGAAGCAGGCGGCGCGAAGCGCTTCCAGTCCGTCGGCCATGCACCTCATCCGCATCGAAGGCGAGATCCGGCGCTGTGCCACCCGCGAGGCGCTGTGGCAGCACCTGGCCAACGAGCCGGTGGCGCTGCTGCCCTTCCGGCAGGCCGTGGTCCTGCAGGCGAACAACGTTGCCGCGCCGCGCCGGCGCTGGTTGCACAGCGCGTCGGCCACGGCGCCGCAACACGAGGCCCGGCCGTGGAAAGCGGTGGCTGTTTCCGGCCTGGCGCGCGTCAACCGCGACGCGCCCATGATCCGCTGGTACGAGAACATCGGCGCGACGCTTTGGCAGCAGCCCGGCGAGGCCGCGCGCAAGGTGCAGCTGTTCGAGCTGCCGACCCATGCCGATCCGGCCGACCCGTGCACCGACGAAGCCTCCCTGCGTCACCTGATGTGGGTTCCGCTGGCCGATGGAGAACGGCCCGTTCGTGCCGGCTGGCTGCTGGCGCGCGAGCTGCCGTGGGACGACGCGCACTGCAAGCTGGCCGAACGCCTGGCCCTGGCCTACGCGCATGGGCTGAGCGCCATCGCCGGTCGCGACAAGCCGCCGGCCGCGTGGCGCAAACACCCGTCCAAGCTCGGCCTGGTGGCCGTGGCCGCCGCCGCGGCGCTGGTGTTCGTGCGCGTCCCCCTCACGACGCTGGCGCCGGTGGAAGTCACGCCGCAGGACCCCTTCGTGGTCGCTGCCCCGGTGCGCGGCGTGGTCGAACGCATCCTGGTGGCGCCAGGCGCACAAGTGAGCGAAGGCACGCCACTGGTGCAGCTGGTGGACACCACGCTGAGCAGCAACTTCGACGTCGCCAACCAGAAGCTGGAAGTCGCCCGTGCCAAGGTGCTGCGCCTGCAGCAGGCTGCGGTGGACGATGCCACGGCCAAGCACGAGCTCGCAATCGCGCAGACCGAGCAAAGCGTGGCAAAGGCCGAGCGCGACTACGCACAGGCCATGCTGGACAAGTCGATCATTCGCGCCCGCCAGGCCGGCGTCGCCTTGTTCGGCGACCCGCGCGACTGGGCCGGCCGGCCGGTGGCGGTGGGCGAGGCCATCATGCGCGTGGCCGACCCGAAGCTGGTGGAATACCAGATCAAGGTGCCGGTGGCCGATGCCGTCAACGTCCACGAGAACGCCCGCATCAAGGTGTTCCTGGACGCCGCGCCGATGGCGCCGCTGGACGCGCACGTGGTGCGCGCCGCCTACAAGGCCGAGCCCGACGCCACCGGCATGGCGAACTTCGCCGTCACCGCCCGCGCGGACGACGCGAATGCGCCTCCAGAGCGCCTGGGCCTGCGCGGAACGGCGCGCGTGTATGGCGAGCCGGTCTCGCTCATCTACTACCTCCTGCGCCGCCCGATCACCGCGCTGCGCCAATGGAGCGGGATATGAACGCCACGCACGCACAAGCCATGACCACCGCGCCGGCGCCCGCGGGGCAGAACGAATTCGGCAGTCTGCCGCTGCCTGAACTGCGGCAGGACCTGCGTCTGATCGAGGGCGGCGCAGACGGTGTCCGCGCCGGCCAGCCCACGCAGCGGCGGATCCACGACCCGGTGGCCCAGCGCTTCTTCGCCATCGACCGAGGTGCCGTCGACATGCTGTCTCACTGGGACGCGGGCACCGTCGGCCGCATGCGCGCCGCGGTCGAGCAGGCCGGCGCGGACGCGCCCAGCGACGAAGAGATCAGCGCATTGCTGAATTTCCTGCAGCGCAACGAGCTCCTCGAAGCCGTGCCGCAGCAGACCTACGCGCGGGTGCGCCAGCAGTCACAGGCGCGCAAGCGCTCGCTGGGCAGCCACCTGCTGCACGGCTACCTGTTCTTCAAGGTGCCACTGGCCCGGCCCGACGCCTTCCTTCGGCGCACCCTGCCTTGGGTCTCGGTGTTCTTCAGGCCAGGCTTCTGGCTGGCCATCGCGGTGCTGGCGCTGCTGGGCCTGTATCTCGTGTCGCGCCAGTGGGACCCGTTCCTCGCGACCTTCCCGGACATGTTCTCGGTGGCCGGCGTCGTCACCTACGGCCTGAGCCTGGCGATGGTCAAGACGCTGCACGAGCTGGGCCACGGCTACACCGCGGTGCGCATGGGATCGCGCGTCACGACCATGGGCGTGGCCTTCGTCGTCATGGCGCCGATCCTCTACACCGACACCACGGATGCCTGGCGCCTGCCGACGCGCACCCAGCGCGTCTTGATCGACGCTGCCGGCATGGCGGTCGAGCTCGTGGTTGCCGTGCTGGCCACCTTGGCCTGGGTGTTCCTGCCGGACGGCGGGCTGCGCCACGCCGCTTTCGCCCTGGCCACTGCTGGCTGGGTGATGAGCCTGGCGGTCAACCTGAACCCGCTGATGCGCTTCGACGGCTACTACCTGTTCAGCGACCTGACCGGCTACCCCAACCTGCAGGAGCGCGCCTTCGCCATGGGCCGCTGGTGGCTGCGCGAGCAGCTGTTCGGCTGGGGCGACGAACAGCCCGAGCCGGTGCACGGCCGTCAGAAGCTGTTCCTGATCGCCTTCTCGTACGCCGTGTGGGTCTATCGCTTCTTCCTGTTCCTGGGCATCGCCCTGCTGGTCTACCACTACTTCTTCAAGCTGCTGGGCATCTTCCTGTTCGCGGTGGAGATCGGCTGGTTCATCGTGCTGCCCATCTGGCGCGAAGTGCGCGTGTGGCTCGAGCGCAGAGGGCAGGCCGGACGCCGGCTGCGCTTTACCAGCCTGGCGCTGCTGCTGCTGGCGGCGGTGCTGCTGGTGCCTTTCCCCTACACGGTGCGCATTCCCGCCATGCTGAGCGCGGCCAACCAGGCACCGGCGTTCGCGCCGCAGCCGGCGCGGATCGAATCCATCCGCGTGCGCCAGGGCGATCGCGTGCGGGCCGGCCAGTTGCTGATGCAGCTGTCGGTGCCGGAGATCGACCAGGAGCTGAAAAGCGCACGCGACAAGAGCGTCCTGCTGCAAAGGCGCCTGGACCGCCGCAGCGTCGACGATCGCGACCTGTCGCAGAGCCTGGTGCTTTCGAGCCAGCTGGGCCTGGAAGGCGATCGCATCAGCGGGCTGGAGCGCGAACGCGCCAGGCTGTCCGTGCGCGCGCCGATCGACGGCGTGGTCGTCGACCTGGCGCCCGAGCTGAAGGCCGGCCGCTGGGTCGACGACAAGACCCAGCTGGCGCTGGTCGCGCGGCAGGGCGATCTGGAGGTGCGCGGCTATGTCGATGCCGAAGACCTGCGGCGCATCCAGGCCGGAGCGGCCGGCGAATTCAAGGACGAATTGCACCTGCAGCCGCCGCGCCAGATCGAGATCACGCGCATCGGCGCCTCCGCCGCCGAGGAGCTGGACAACTGGGTGCTGGCCTCCAACCACGGCGGACCGGTGGCGGCCCGGCCGCTGAAGGGCAGGGCAATGCCCGAGCACGCCGTCTTCGAGGTCTCCGCCTCGGCGGCCAATCTCGGCAGCGGCCCGCTGGTCACCGAGGTGCGCGGCGAGATGCAGGTGCGGGGCGCGCCCCAGAGCCTGGCGATGCGCGCGTTGCGCCGAATCCTGCACGTCCTCGTGCGTGAAGCGGGGGCCTGACACCGAGGCGTACCCAAAACTTCCACGCAGCCGGCCTCGTGCCTGGCTGCCTGACATGCCAAGGCCAATCCATCACGCGCCAAGGCTGTCGTTTCGAAAGATCAAGGAGAGAAAAATGTTCAAGTCCACCCCATCCAAGCGCAAGTCCACCGCCGGCGCGCGCCGCGCACCGTCCGTCCAGGCGAGCAAGCGCCACGCTCAACTGCAGGCGCTGGAGCCGCGCGTGCTGCTCGACGCGGCCGCGGCCGCGACGGCCGAGCATGTCGTGGAGCAGGCCCACCAGGCGGCCCCCGAGCAGCAGCCGGCGGACGCCGACGTGGGCGCGGCGCTCGCGCAGGTCGATCAAATGGCGGCGCCCGCCACGCAGGACCCGGCCGTCGGCGCTACGCGCCTCGGTGCCAGCCCCTCGCTGCTGGCCGCCAGCGGCTTGGCACCGACGGTGAGCCCGGGGCACAGCCTGCTGGTGGACGGCTCGTTCGAAGCGGACGGCTGGACGGCGGAAAAGGGATTGCCAGAACACGGCAAGGCTTCATCCTACGGCGTGGGTCCCATTGAAGGTGCCCAGGTCGTCGAGGTCGAAGGCGCGGTGGGCTCGAGCTACATCCAGCAAACCGTCAGCAACCTGGTCCCTGGCCAGACGTACACGCTCAGCTGGTATGCACACACCCGCACCGTCGGTTCCACGGGCAACGACCTGGGGCGCACCACGGTGATCGGCGCCGCGGGGGGTGACGTCGTCTATGACTACGAGACTTCCCGCACCGATTGGCAGCGCTACACCGTGACGTTCACGGCCTCGGAAACTGGCAGCGCCACCATCCGGTTCGCATCGAGGGGCAACACGGACGGCGGGGGTGCCAAGAGCGGCTCGGGTCTCATCCTGGACGCCGCACGCCTGGACGTCGACAGTTATGTCACCCACTACAGCGAGAACGAAGTCGGCGTGGCCGTCGTGGCGCCGGACACCCTGATCACCGACCTGGACAGCGCCAACCTGCAATCGTTGACGGTGAAGATCGGCAACGGCCAGGCGGGCGACGTGCTGGCCCTGGGCGCCACGCTGCCGGCCGGCATCGCCGCCAGCTACGACGCCGATACCTTCACGCTCACCCTCAGCGGCCTGGCCACGCGGGACGCCTACCTGGCGGCGCTGAAGGCGGTGCAGTTCAGCTCCACCTCCGACGCCCTCTCGACGGTCGACCGCAACATCGTGATCAGCGCCAACGACGGCGTCAACGCTTCCAGCCCGGCGACCACGGTCATGAAGATCACGGCGGTCAACGATGCGCCGCTGCCGGTTCAGGTCGACGATGTGCCGGGGCTGACCTTCGACGCGGCCACGGGCGAATACACGATGACGGCACAGGAGGATGCGTCCTTTGCCGGCCGGATCGCGGCGAGCGACGCCGACGGCGACCTCGTGAGCTTCAGCGCCGGCACCCGGCCGGCCAGCGGCACGCTGGTGGTCAACGCCGACGGCAGCTACAGCTACACGCCGGCCAGCGATTTCGCCGGCACCGACAGCTTCACCCTGCTGGCCGACGACGGCCACGGCGGCGTCACGACCATCAAGGTGAATGTGGTGGTCGCGCAGGTCAACGACGCCCCGGTCGCCAAGGACGTCGCCTTCGACATACCGGAAGACGTGCAAATCACGCTCGACCTGCTGGTCAACGACAGCGACGTGGAAGACGGCAAGCCGGTGATCGATTCCATCAACGGCACGGCGCTCACGGGCGGCGTGCAGACCATCGACGTTCCGGGTGGACAGGTGCTCGTCGGCATCGGCGGCACACTGACTTTCGTTCCCGCGCTCAACGTGAACGGCACCTTCACCTTCGACTACACCGTGCGCGACAGCGCCGGCGCCGTCAGCGGTGCCAAGGTGACGGTCAGCGTGGGCTCGGCCGCCGACAGCCCGCTGCCGGCCGCACCTCCGATCTCGGTGCCCGGCCAGACCTTCGACATGGCCACGGGCGAATACACCGCGACGGCGCCGGAGGACGCGCCGCTGGCCGGCCAGGTGTTCGCGGCCGATCCCGACAGCGATCCCGTGAGTTTCAGCGCCGGCACGCGCCCGGCCAACGGCACGCTGGTGGTCAACGCCGACGGCACCTACAGCTACACGCCCGCCGACAACTTCGCCGGTACCGACATCTTCACCATCCTGGCCGACGACGGCCAAGGCGGCGTGACGCCCATCACGGTGAACGTGGTGGTCAATGCCGTCAACGACGCGCCGATCGCCAAGGGCGTCAGTTTCGACGTGCTGGAAGACACGCGCGGCACGATCGACCTGCTAGCCAATGACAGCGACGTGGAAGACGGCAAGCCGAGCCTCGCCTCCATCAATGGCACGGCGCTCACGGGCGGCGAGCAGATCATCGACGTTCCGGGCGGACAGGTGTTCATCGGCATCGACGGCAAGATCGACTTCCTGCCCGCGGCCGACGTGAACGGCGCCGTCAGCTTCGACTACACGGTGACGGACAGCCTCGGCGCGCTCGCCAGCGCGACGGTGACGATCAACGTGATCCCGGTCAATGACGCGGCTCGCGTCGTGGACCCGGGGATCGCAGGCCAGGTCTTCGACGCGGCCACTGCCACGGTCACCGTGACGGTGGCCGAAGACACGCCGGTGGACGGCCGCATCGCGGTCCTGGATCCGGAAGGCGACCTGCTGAACTTCACCGTCGACACGCCACCCGCGCACGGCACGGTGGTGATCAACCTGGACGGGACGTACACCTACGTGCCCGACGCCGACTACAACGGCCAGGACAGCTTCGTCATCATGGTCGACGACGGCCAGGGCAACTTGACGCCGGCCACGGTGATCGTGGAAATCGGCGCCACGCAAGACGCGCCGCGCCTGGTGGATCCGCAGATCCCCGGCCAGAGCTTCGACCCGGCCACCGGCATCACGACCGTGACGGCCAACGAAGGCCAGCCGGTGGATGGCGCGTTCGGCGTGGTCGATCCGGACGGCGACGCATTGGCCATCACGGTGGACACACCGCCCGCCCACGGCGCGCTGGTGATCAACCCGGACGGCACGTACACCTACACGCCCGAGCCCGGCTTCAGCGGCGAAGACAGCTTCGTGGTCATTGCCGACGACGGCAATGGCAACCTGACGCCCATCGTCATCGCGCTGAACGTGCTGCCCGAGGCACCGCAGCTGGTGGACCCGCAGCTTCCGGGCCAGAGCTTCGACGCGGTCACCGGCACCATTACCGTGAACGCCATCGAGGACCTTCCGGTGGAAGGGCGCATCGACGCGCTGGACCTGCAGGGCGACCTGCTGAACTTCACGGTGGATACGCCGCCCGCGCACGGCACGGTCGTCATCAACCTGGACGGCAGCTACACCTACACGCCCGATCCCGACTTCAGCGGCGAAGACAGCTTCATCGTGATGGTCGACGACGGCAAGGGCAACCTGACGCCGGCCACCGTGGTGGTCGCCATCGGCGCGACGGAAGACGCGCCGCACCTGGTGGATCCGCAGATCCCCGGCCAGAGCTTCGACCCGGCCACCGGCATCACGACCGTGACGGCCAACGAAGGCCAGCCGGTGGATGGTGCGTTCGGCGTGGTCGATCCGGACGGCGACGCATTGGCCATCACGGTCGACACGCCGCCGGCGCACGGCGCGCTGGTGATCAACCCGGACGGCACGTACAGCTACACGCCCGAGCCCGGCTTCAGCGGCGAAGACAGCTTCGTGGTGATCGCCGACGACGGCAACGGCAACCTGACGCCCATCGTCATCGAGCTGAACGTCCTGCCCGAGGCACCGCAGCTGGTGGACCCGCAGCTTCCGGGCCAGAGCTTCGACGGGATCACCGGAACGATCACCGTGACGGCCCTCGAGGACCTTCCGGTGGAAGGGCGCATCGAGGCGCTGGACCTGCAGGGCGACCTGCTGAACTTCACGGTGGACACGCCGCCCGCGCATGGCACGGTGGTGATCAACCTGGACGGCAGCTACACCTACACGCCGGACCCCGACTTCAACGGCGAAGACAGCTTCGTCATCATGGTCGATGACGGCAAGGGCAACCTGACGCCGGCCACCGTGGTCGTCGCCATCGGCGCGACGGAAGACGCGCCGCACCTGGTGGATCCGCAGATCCCCGGCCAGAGCTTCGACCCGGCCACCGGCATCACGACCGTGACGGCCAACGAAGGCCAGCCGGTGGATGGCGCGTTCGGCGTGGTGGATCCGGACGGCGACGCATTGGCCATCACGGTCGACACGCCGCCGGCGCACGGCGCGCTGGTGATCAACCCGGACGGCACGTACAGCTACACGCCCGAGCCCGGCTTCAGCGGCGAAGACAGCTTCGTGGTGAT
>NZ_JBIXJS010000021.1:0-3301 GCF_052871435.1 Variovorax sp. LARHSF232
GCGAGATCACGGCGGCGAGCCAGGAGCAGACCTCGGGGATCGAGCAGATCAACCAGGCGATCACGCAGATGGACCAGGTGACGCAGCAGAACGCGGCGCTGGTGGAAGAGGCTGCGGCTGCGGCGGCTTCGCTGCAGGAGCAGGCCGGCGGGTTGGTGCAGGCGATCAGCGTGTTCAGGCTTGGTGATGGCGCTCAGGCGGGCCCTTCCGTCATCAGGAAGAGCGTGCCGGCGGCACCCTCCGCCAGAGCGAAACCGAAGGCCGCGGCCAAGGTCTCCCAAGGCATCCGCACCGAACCCGCGCTGGCCGCGGCCGGCGGTGCCGGCGACTGGACCGAGTTCTAGGCAGAGATGGGGAGAGATTCGATGGAAGATGAATATTCGCCGAAGGGCTCGCCCCCCTTCGTCTCGCTGGCGGGCACGCTGACCTTGCGCGCCGGCCTGGCCATGCTGGTCCTGGCCGCATTGATCCTGGGGGTGTTCTACGCGCTGGCCTCCTCGCAGCAGCAGCGCAGCGCCGCCCGGTACGCCAATGCCAAGGCCGAGGCCATCGCCAGCTCGCTGGACGTCTTCGACCAGACCATGCAGCTGAACGCGGAGAACGCCTACGGCGTTTTCCGGCGCCAGTTCGCGCAGGCCTTCGTGCTCGAAGATGCCGCTCTGGGCAGGTTGACGAACCACGGTGTCCTTCTGGATGGCAGCGCCACCACCGAAGTGGACGCCTTCGCGCGCGACTTTCCGGGCGCCAATGCCACGGTATTCGTCGTCCAGGGCGAGGACTTCCGCCGGATCACCACATCGGTCAAGAAGGAGAACGGCGAACGCGCCATTGGAACCCTGCTCGATCGCCAGAGCGGCGCCTATCCGGTGCTGCGCGCCGGCAGGAAGTTCGTGGGGCGCGTCACCCTGTTCGGACGCCCCTACATGACGGTCTACGAGCCGGTGCGCGATGCCGCCGGCCAGGTGGTCGCGGTGCTCTACATCGGCCTGGACATCTCGCGGCAGCAGGCGGCCTTCGGCGAGGCGGTGAGCAAGACCCGCATCTTCGACAGCGGCGGGCTCTACGTCGTCAATCCGAACGGCGCTGCCGCGGCGGCGGCGACCTTGGCGTTCCACCCAACCGCTGCCGGCAGGAAGCTGGCCGACGTTCTTGCACCGGGCGCCGACGCGAGCCAGTGGCTCACCCGCTTGGGCGGCACGGACAACGCGTGGATCGACAACGCGCCGGCGGTGCTCGGCCAGGCACGGGAAGGGCAACGTCACGCCTCCGTGGCCAGGAGCGAAGCGAACGGCTGGCTGGTCGTGGCCGAAGTTCCCGCTTCGGAGGTGATGGCCGAGCTCTACCGACAGATGGCCTGGCTTGCCGGCGCCATCGGCCTGGCCGCCGTGCTGCTGGGCATCGTACTGGTGGCTTTCATTCGCCGAACCGTGCAGCCCCTCCGCCATCTGAGCGAGCACGTGCAGGCCATCGGTGGAGGCGACCTGTCGCGCGAGCTGGTGTCGGAGCGCCCGGACGAGATCGGGGTCATCACGCGGTCGGTGGAATCGATGCGCGATGGCTTGGCACGCGTGGTGCGCGGCGTGCGCGAGGGCACCGATGCGATCGCGACGGCCTCAGGCCAGATCTCTGCCGGCAACCAGAACCTGTCTTCGCGCACCGAGCAACAGGCGAGTTCACTTGAAGAGACGGCCGCTTCGATGGAAGAGCTGACCAGCACGGTCAAGCAGAACGCCGACAACGCGAGGCAAGCCAATCAGCTGGCGCTGTCCGCCTCCGAAGTGGCGGTGAAGGGCGGCGCAGTGGTGGGCCAGGTGGTGGCCACCATGGCCTCCATCGACGCCTCGTCCAAGAAGATCGTGGACATCATCGGGGTGATCGACGGCATCGCCTTCCAGACCAACATCCTGGCCTTGAACGCGGCGGTGGAAGCAGCCCGGGCCGGCGAGCAGGGCCGCGGCTTTGCCGTGGTGGCCGCCGAGGTGCGCAACCTGGCGCAGCGCTCGGCGGCAGCGGCCAAGGAGATCAAGGGGCTGATCGACGACTCGGTGGGCAAGGTGGATGCCGGCGGCGCGCTGGTCGGCGAGGCCGGCAGGACGATGGAACAGATCGTGGGCAGCGTGAGGCGCGTCACCGACATCATCGGCGAGATCACGGCTGCGAGCCACGAGCAGACCCAGGGCATCGAACAGATCAACCAGGCGATCACGCAGATGGACCAGGTGACGCAGCACAACGCGGCGCTGGTGGAAGAGGCTGCGGCCGCGGCCGCCTCGCTGCAAGAGCAGGCCGGTGGGCTGGTGCAGGCGGTGAGCGTGTTCCGGCTGGACAAGAACGAACTTTAGAAAGTTGAACGTGAAGAATCTGAAAATTGGCACCCGCCTGGGGCTGGGCTTCCTGGTCATGATGCTGCTGATGGCCTTCATTTCGGCCACCGGCCTGCTGCGCCTGGAAAGCGTCGGCAATGCCACGCAGGAGATGGTGGAAGGATCGCTGGTCAAGGAGCGGCTGATCAGCCAGTGGTTCAGCGAGTTGATGGCCAACAACGTGCGGACCATCGCCATGGTCAAGTCCATGGACAGCGACAGCGAGGCGTATTTCAAGAAGGGCATCGGCGAAAGCTCGGCGCGCATCGGCGCGATCCAGAAGAAGGTCGAGGCCCTGATCAGCAGCCCCGAGGAAAAGAAGCTCCTGGCCCAAGTGGCCGACACGCGCAAGGAAGCGCTCGATGCCTTGGGTGCCATCGGCAAGCTCAAGGCGGCGGACCAATGGATCGAAGCCACCAAGGTGGCCGACACCCGCTTCGCCGCGGCGCTGGCGAACTACGAGAAGCTGCTGGGCGAGCTGGCCGAGCTTCAGCGCCAGCAGATCGACGGCGCGGCCAAGGGTATTGCACAGGATCATGGCGACGGGCGTCGCGTGTTGATCACGCTGTCGCTGATCGCGCTGGTGGTCGCGGGCCTCAGCGCCTGGCGGCTGACGATCGGCATCACGCGGCCGCTGGGCGACGCCGTGAAGGTGGCCGAGACGGTGGCCGCCGGCGACCTGAGCGCGCGCATCGAAGTCCGAACCCAGGACGAAACCGGCCAGCTCTTTCACGCCCTCCGGCAGATGAACGAGAGCCTGGCGAAGGTGGTGGGCGAGGTACGCACCGGCACCGACAACATCGCCACCGCTTCGGGCCAGATTGCCAGCGGCAACCAGGATCTGTCATCCCGCACGGAAGAGCAGGCGAGCTCCCTGGAGCAGACCGCCGCTTCGATGGAAGAGCTCACCAGCACCGTCAAGCAAAACGCCGACAACG
>NZ_JBIXJS010000022.1:0-2993 GCF_052871435.1 Variovorax sp. LARHSF232
GCCGGGAAGGCCATGGCGATCACTTCCTCCGCGCTGAGCCGGGAACCCTCGTTGCGAAGGCGACCGAGCGCCTCGGTGTCGAGACCCGTCTTGACGATGGCGAGTGCCTCTTCGTAGCAACGCTCTGGCACCGGGGGCATACGCACGCGGTCGGGCTCCAGCATGCAGCTGTCGATATAGGCAATCGTCTTTGCTGCTTCGAAGAACCGACCCTGACGCGCGAGCAGATGCGCGATGTAGCAAAACAACCAGGGAGCAGGACCTGTCGTGTGCGTGACCATGGTCGTCGCGGTACGCAACGAGATCTCAGCCGCTTCGAGATTGCCGAGACCAGCGAGTGCCAAACCGCGCCAAGCGAGTAGATATGCGCGGAAGAAGGTGCTTTCAATCACCCTTGACCTGGCAAGAAGATCGTCGCATCGATGCAATGCGGACGCAAAGTCGCCCGCCGCGAGGTCGCAAAGTGAAAGCAGGTTTTCACACGCGACGCTGAAATAGCTGTCCCCTCGACGATGGCTCTGCAGGGCAGCGTCAACGAGTTTTCGTGCCTCTTCCGGCCTGCGCTCAATGGAGTATTCGTAGACTACCTTGCAAAGGGCGATGGCAATTTGCAGCCACGACGGCCAAGCCGGGTCAAGCAGCGCCTCCATCTCGGTGATCGCTCTTTCCGCCGCAACGCGGTCGGCGAGAAATGCGAATGAGTGCACGGTTATTGCCAATGACCTGAATACCCAGAATCGGTCGCCCAAGCTGCGAAACAGCTCGGCGGCCTTGAGTCCCGCCTCGGCTTGGCGTTTCATGTCGGTCTGCATTCGCAGGTCTGCGACCGCGAACCAGAAACGCGCCGCCAGTCGGGGCGGCGTCGCTTCGTCCACCCAGGACTCGATGGACCGATACAAGCGTGCACCTTCGTCGTTGCAGCCGTGAGCATCCCAAAGTCTGTCGGTGGCAGCGGCGAGCGCCACGGCGATCTGGCGATCGCCGCCGGGTCCCATCGCCCAGATTGCGGCCGCGCGCACATTGTCCAGATCCGGCGCGATGCGACGCATCCGCGCCAGCGGCTCCTCGAAGGGATCGTCTCCGGTCAAGGTGTCGGCCATCGCCTGCGCATGGCGCCTACAGATCGCCTCGAGCGATCCTGCCGCAGCCAGCCGCTCCAGCGCAAAAGCCCGGCTGCTCTCGAGCAGCCGATAGCGCTTTGTCTCCCCGCCCTCGACCAGGACCAGTGACTTGTCCACCAGGGAGGCCAGGTGATCGAGCACCGCCCACGTATCGATCGCCTCGTCGGCCGCCACGAGCTGCGCAGCCTCCAGTGAGAACGTGCCCATGAACACGCCGAGCCGATCGAACACCGTCTGCTCCGCTGCCGTCAGCAGGCCGTGGCTCCACTGCAGCGCCGCGCGCAGCGTCTGATGCCGCGGCAGCGCTGTGCGGCTGCCCGCCGCCAGCAGCTTCAACCGCTCGTCAAGCCGCTGACGCACCCCGCGCACTCCCAGCAGCGACACCCGCGCCGCGGCCAGCTCGATCGCGAGTGCCATCCCATCGAGCCGCCGGCAGATCTCGACCACGTCGTCCACGTTCCCGGAGTCCACGGCGAAGCTTGAATCGACGGCCTGGGCGCGCGCGACGAACAGCTGCACTGCGCCGTAGTTGAGAGCTGCACCCGCGTCCCCGCTCGGGGGCACCGCCAGCGCATTGAGCCGACTGATCTGCTCCTGAGCAATGTGCAGCGGTTCCTGGCTCGTGACGAGCAGCCGCACGCCGGGCGCGCCCGCCGCGATCTGCGCGACCAGCTCGGCCACCGCTTCAAGCAGGTGCTCGCAGTTGTCCAGCACCAGCAGCAACCGCTGGTCGCTGAGCAGCTGCACCAGGGACGCGAGCGCGGTCTTCTTCACCGCCATGGGGTGCCCGAGCACCCGCGCCACCGTGGGCACCACCAACTGCTCATCTGTCAACGGAGCCAGTTCCACGATCCAGGTGCCGTCCGAATAGAGGCTGCGCACAGCGTGGGCTACCGCCTGCGCCGCCCGGGTCTTGCCGATACCTCCAGGGCCCACCACGCTCACCACGCGATGAAGCTCCAGCAGCCGGGCCAGCGCCGCGACGTCCTCCGCGCGTCCATAGAGCGGTGGCAGCTGCGCCGGCAGATTGCCCAAGGCCTGGGCCGATGGAGTTGCTGGGTGAGGCACCTCCCTCGGTGTTCCTGAGTCCGACGCCGCCGCCCCTTCGATGGGGAGTGCATACGCATGCAGCGGCTGCCCGATGTTGCGCACCGCATGCTCGCCCTGGTCCACGAAGCGATGAGCGGCCCGCTCGCCCAGCGTGTTGCGCACCGAGTCCGAAACCGAGATGCCGCCTTCGAGCGCCAGCGCCTGCAGGCGCGCCGCCACATTCACCCCGTGGCCGTAGACCGAGCCGTCGGGCTTCTCGATGACGTCGCCCAGGTGCACGCCGATGCGAAAGTGCAGATGTGCAGCCTCGGGTTGGCCAGCGCCCGCGTACGCAAGCTGTCGCTGCACAGCCACGGCCGCATCCACTGCACCGGCGGCGGTCTCGAACACCGCCAGCACCGAGTCGCCGGCCGTGTCGACGATGCGCCCGCCATGCTCGGCGACGCACTCGCGAAAGACCTGACGCGCTGCATCGAGCTCCGCCACCGTGGCGAACTCGTCTTGCGCCATCCGGCTCGAGTACCCCGCCGCGTCGGCGCACAGGATCGCCATCAACCGATGCCGCAAGCCCGAATCCTTCACGAGGCACCCCCCGCCCGTATTCGCAGCAGCATCGTAGCCTTCGCGTGCAACCGTGTCACTCATCCCAGCGGCGCGCGCCGCCGGACCGCTCGCCACCACGGCAATACCAAAAGCAAGGCGTGCGGATTCGGCCAGCCACTGGTCCACCTCTCGGTAGCTCGAATGATCCCGGAAGATGACACGACATTGAGGGACCGCTTTCTGGCAGCGAATTCGTCGCTTCGGTTGACCGGATTGGGC
>NZ_JBIXJS010000023.1:0-2474 GCF_052871435.1 Variovorax sp. LARHSF232
GTAAGCACGCGGCGAACACATCTTGACGATGGCCGCAACGGACGGCAGCGTGCGTGACGGGGTGGTCAGCTTTGCTGCCAGCGATGCGGCAGCAGTTCGTCGATGCGGCTGTGTGGGTGCGTCGGTAAACGCAGGAACACGTCCCGCAGGTAGGCGTATGGATCGTGCCCGTTGAGCTTGACAGACTGGATCAAGCTCATGATCGCCGCCGCACGTTGACCGGCGCGCAGGCTGCCGGCGAACAGCCAGTTGCCTCTGCCCACTGCAATCGGTCGGATCTGGTTCTCGATCCAATTGTTGTCCGAGGGCACGCTCCCGTCGTCGAGGTAGTGCGTGAGCGCCGTCCAACGCCTCAAGCTGTAGTTCAACGCTTTGGCCGTCGCTGATCCATCGGGCACCTTGAGCCGCTGGGCGATCATCCATTTGTGCAGTGCCTGGGCGATCGGTCGTCCTCTGGCCTGCCGGATGCGAAGCCGTTCCTCCACATCCAGGTCCTTCACATCGCGTTCGACCTCGTAGAGCTGCCCGAAGAACTGGATGCCGGTTTCGGCAATCTGGCTTTTGTTGGCCGTGTGCAGTTCGACGAACTTGCGTCGGGCATGCGCAAGGCAGCCTGCTTCGACCACGCCCTTGGCGAGCAGCGCCTTGTAGCCCGAGTAGTCGTCACACACGAGCGAGCCGCGCCATTCCCCCAGGAAGTCCTGTGCATGCTGGCCGGCCCGGCTGTCAGCGAAGTCGTAGACCACGGCCTTCATGCCCTCGAAGGCACCCGGCGCGTAGGCCCAGAGATAGGCACGATGCGTCTTGCCCGTGCCGGGCTTGAGCATCGCCACCGGCGTTTCGTCGGCATGCAGTACGCGGTGGGCAAGGACGGCGTCCTTGAGCGCATCGACCAGTGGCTGCAGGCGCACGCCGCAGGCGCCGACCCAAGCACCGAGCGTTGAGCGCGGGATGGCCAGGCCGGCGCGCTCGAAGATGGTTTCCTGGCGGTACAGCGGAAGGTGGTCGGCGTACTTGGCCACCATGACCTGCGCCAGGAGGCCGGCAGTGGGGATGCCCTTGTCGATCACCTGCGCAGGCACCGGCGCCTGGATCAGCGTCTGGCACTTTGCACAAGCCCATTTGCCACGAACATGGCGCTCGACGGTGAACACGCCGGGAACGTAGTCGAGCTTCTCGGCCACGTCCTCGCCGATGCGCTTGAGCGCACAGCCGCATGCGCAGGTGGTCGACTCGGGCTCGTGGTGCACATCGACGCGCGGCAGGTGTGCCGGCAGCGGCGTGCGGCGCGGCTGCTGCTTGCCCTCGGTTTTCGGGGGAGGACGAAGCTGCTTGAGTTCCTCTTCTATCGCCGCGAGATCGGCGTCGATGGTCTCCTCCAGCAAGCTGGCCTGCGCCGCATCGAGCTTCTCGCTGCTCTTGCCGAAACGCAGGCGCTTGTACTGTGCGAGTTCGTGGGTGAGCTGATCGACCTTGGTTGACGTGAAGGTGACCTCTCGGGTGAGCGTCTCGATCGAGCGGTCCTTGGCCTCGAGCAAGCGCTGCTGCTCGGCGAAGCCGTCCATGAACCGGAGGGCTACTTCATGCAGTTGCTCTGCACTGAGGCCCTTCAGTTGTTCGGCGTTCACCATGAGGTGACATGTTGCCGCGCCATCGTGAGACTGACATCGGCATTTGCAGCAATTGCTCGCTGCCGCGCGTTTCACACGACGGTGATCACACCTGCCGAACCCAAGCGCTGCCAAGGCAGGCCGAGCACAAGCGCGTCGAGTTGCTCACGCGTCATCGACATCTGCGTGCCCAAGCCCGCGTTGGCCCAGAGGAATCGGCCCTGGTGCAGCCGACGCGCGCACAGCCAGATGCCGATGCCGTCATGCACAAGGATCTTCATGCGATTGGCTCGACGGTTGGCGAAGAGGTAGGCGTGGTGCGGGTGTGCGGCGCCGAACACCTGCACGACCTTCGCCAACGCCGTGTCGGTGCCGGCTCGCATGTCGATCGGCTCGGTGGCCAGCCACACGGCCTCGATGCGAATCAACGCAGCCACTCGCGCAGCCAGGCTGCGCACGATGAGGCCGACTCCCCCGGCCAGTGCACCACCGCGGTGGCGCCGCCTCTTTGGAGCTCGATGCGGATGTCCCGCGGCGGCGGCTCGATCTCGGGCTGCACGCCGATGGGAATGAAGTCTGGCTGCGGCAATGCCGGCGCGGCTGGCGACGGTTGGGCCAACGCGTTGCGCTGCTCGGCGCGCCACCGATGCACCACGTTTGCGTTCAGGTTGTACAGCCTTGCGATTGCCGCGGCCGATGCATCCGGTTGGCGGCACGCCTCCAGAACTTCGGCCTTGAACTGGGCGCTGTGATTGCGACGCGTCGCCCGCTTAACCACGCCATCTATCGTGTCCACATCATTCATCGTGGGCACGATGCCTGCAGGCTCTCAGACCATCAAGATGACTTCACCGCGTGCTTACG
>NZ_JBIXJS010000024.1:0-1923 GCF_052871435.1 Variovorax sp. LARHSF232
CGTTGTCGGCGTTTTGCTTGACGGTGCTGGTGAGCTCTTCCATCGAAGCGGCGGTCTGCTCCAGGGAGCTCGCCTGCTCTTCCGTGCGGGATGACAGATCCTGGTTGCCGCTGGCAATCTGGCCCGAAGCGGTGGCGATGTTGTCGGTGCCGGTGCGTACCTCGCTGACGATGCGCACCAGGCTGCCGTTCATCTCGCGCAGCGCTTCCAGCAACTGCCCCGTCTCGTCGCGCGTCGTCACCTCGATGCGGCTGCCCAGGTCGCCGCCGGCCACGGCCTGCGCCACGCGCACCGCTTCCGACAGGGGCCGTGCGACGATGCGCGCGATCGTCAGCGCCAGCGCAAGGCCCAGCGCGATGCTGCCCAACAACAGGCCGATGATCCAGCCCCGCGCCCTGCCGTAGAGATGGTCGGCGGTCTCGGACGCCTTGTCGGCACCGGCCACGTTCACCTCGACCAGCTTGTCGATCGTGCCCATCATTTCGCCGTTGAGGCGCCGCGACTCGCCCCGCGTCAGGGATTCGGCCTGTTCGTCGCGCTGCGAGCGCACGGCGGCAACCATCCGCTCGTGCTCGCGCATGTACAGATCGAAGGCCTTGGCATAGTCCGCATAGAGCGTCTTTTCTTCCGGGGCGCTGATCAGCTCTTCGTAGCGGGCGCGCTGCTTCTTCCAGGCTTCCAGGGTGCCGGCCAGGCCCTTTTCGAGGTAGCTCAGGTCGGATTCGGTCACTGCCGTGGCGAACTGGATCTCCTGCGCCCGAAAACGCGCCATCGAGGATTTCATCTCCAGCAAGGCGCGCGTCGACGGCATCCAGTCCTTCGCGATCTGGGTCGACATGTCGTTGACCTTGGACAGCTGCAGCATCGAAAAAATGCCGATGAATGCGCTCAGCGCAAGCACGGCGACAAAGGCCACCATCAGCTTGGTGGCGATCTTGAGGTTGTAGAAGGCGTTCACGATCAATCCCCGGCTCAGGCCGCGGCCTTCTCGATGAGGCCCATTTCTTCGCTCGACATCAGTCGGTCGATGTCCACCAGGATCAGCATGCGTTCGCCCAGGGTGCCCAGGCCGATCAGGTAGTCGGTGTCGAGCAGCGAGCCCATCTGCGGCGCGTCCTTGATCTGCGCGGCCTCCAGGGTGATCACGTCCGAGACGCTGTCCACCACCATGCCCACCACGCGGCCGCCGATGTTCAGCACGATCACCACCGTGAACTGGTCGTAGCTCGGGTTGCCCAGCGCGAACTTGACCCGCATGTCGATGATCGGGACGATGATTCCGCGCAGGTTGACCACGCCCTTGATGAACTCCGGCGCATTGGCGATGCGGGTGACCGCGTCGTAGCCGCGCAGCTCCTGCACCTTCTGGATGTCGATGCCGTATTCCTCTTCGCCCAGGGTGAAGGAAAGAAACTCCAGCGGCTTGTCGGCACGCGCGCCGGCCGAACCCGGCTCGGCATGGGGGTTGGTTTTCATCAGCACTTTATTGATCCTGTTTGTCTTGAGAACTCTGTCCAATATCGGCAGATACGCGCAAAGCTGAAGGGAGGCTTCAGGCGGCGTGCGCGTGCGGCTCGCCAGCTTCCAGCTTGAACATGCCGACGATCTTCGACAGCCCGCCGGCCTGCTCCTGCAGCGAGGCCGCCGCGGCCGCAGCCTCCTCCACCAGCGCCGCGTTCTGCTGCGTCACCTGGTCCATCTGCGTGATCGCCTGGTTGATCTGCTCGATCCCCGAGGTCTGCTCCTGGCTGGCCGCCGTGATCTCGCCCATGATGTCGGTCACCCTTTTGACGCTGCCCACGATCTCCTGCATGGTCTGGCCCGCCTCGCCCACCAACGAGGTGCCGGCCTGCACCTTGCCCACCGAGTCGTCGATCAGCCCCTTGATCTCCTTGGCCGCTGCCGCCGAGCGCTGTGCCAGGT
>NZ_JBIXJS010000025.1:0-1496 GCF_052871435.1 Variovorax sp. LARHSF232
CTAGTCTTACTGTGTCATAAGAGAAGCCTTGCGTTTGCGCGCAGGCAGCACGGACATCGGGGCAGCGTCGCGATCAAGGCTGCGGCGATAAGCAGCCGCAAGGTCGTGATGGACGATCGGACGTGGCGCTGCGTGCGCTGGGCTGCCGCGAGGCTTGTAATGCGTGGGTAGGGCAGGTTCTTTGCGTTGAGCGGAGTTTTTTTTACCGGCGCCCTCTGGGTGCCGCAGTTGTCGCGCCATCAAGAAGCCGTAAGCGGCGATGCTCAGGCTGGCGTGGTGATGGAAGCCCCGCCAGCCTCGGCCTTCGTAGTGCCCGAGTCCCAGTTCCTGCTTGAGATCTTGGTAGTCGCGCTCGATGCGCCAGCGCATCTTGGCCTCCAACACCATGCGCCGCAGCGTTACGTCCTCCGCCAGCGTGGACAGCCAGTACTTCATCGGTTCGCGGTGACCCTCGGGCCACTCGATGAGAAGCCACTCCTGAGGGCGCAACTGCGAGCGCTGATGATCGCGATGGGCTGCATGTACGCGAACGCGGGCGAATCGCGATCGCAAGGCGAAGTTGGTGCCCTCGCGCCATTCGAGGGTCTGCCATTGAGAAGGGGCCAGCTCGAATGCCAACTCCTTGACCGACTGCGGGCGCTGGTGCTTGGCATCCCCCAGGCGCTGCCGGGTGGGCACGTTGCCACGACCGCTGTACGGCTCGGGCGGCAGCGGGGCGTGCCTCGGCGGCCACACCGTCACTTGGCCCGTCACACCCACCACGTAGTGCAGGCCCAGCTCGCTCAGGCGTTCTCGAAACGCCGTCTCAACGCCATAGCCGGCATCGGCCAGCACGCAGTGCCTGGGCGCACCTTGCTCCATCAGCCGCTCGATCTGCGCCAGCGCAATGGCCGGCTTGGTGGCGAACTCCAAGTCTTGCGGAACGCCCGCCCTCTCGCGTCGCTGCAGGTCCCCGGCCCATTCCTTGGGCAGGTACAACTGCCATGCCACCGGGAGGCTGCCCCCTTGGCATGCCAGCGTCACGCTCACCGCCACCTGGCAGTTGTCTTGCTTGCCCAGCATCCCGCAGTACTGCCGGGCGACGCCCACCGAGTGCTGCCCTTGCTTGGGGAAGCCGGTATCGTCAACGATCCACCAGGCGCCGTCTCTGAAGTCCATCGCAGGCACGACCCACTGCGCCACGCGCAGCAGCATTTGTTCGTCAGACCACGCCGAATCGGCCACGAAGTGATGCAGCGATTGATGGCGCGAGCGCGTGGCCGACGGCGCCAGGTGCGCCGCCATCGGCTCCACGCTCTTGCGCTTGAGCGGAGCCATCAGACCGGTGCAATACCCGCGCAGTCCCGCTTGCCTGTCTGCATGGCCCAGACCCTCGCCCAAATGCGCCAGGTAGCGCTCAAATTCATGCAATTCCTTCATCAAGGTTCACCTCTTGCTCGAAGAAGTGCGCATAATGCCTTGATTTCGCTTAAATTACTAACACAGTAAGACTAGGC
>NZ_JBIXJS010000026.1:0-1304 GCF_052871435.1 Variovorax sp. LARHSF232
CGAGGCGCTGCTGATGGCCGGCTCCGACGCGCTCAAGGCCACCTACCTGGAGAAGCTGGTCACGGGCCAATGGACCGGCACCATGAACCTGACCGAGCCGCAGGCCGGCAGTGACCTCGCCCTGGTGCGCAGCCGCGCCGAGCCGCAGGCCGACGGCAGCTACAAGGTCTTCGGCACCAAGATCTTCATCACCTACGGCGAGCACGACATGGCGCAGAACATCGTGCACCTGGTGCTGGCCCGCGTGGCCGGCGCGCCCGAAGGCGTGAAGGGCATCAGCCTGTTCATCTGCCCCAAGTTCCTGGTCAACCAGGACGGCTCGCTGGGCGCGCGCAACGATGTGCATTGCGTGAGCATCGAGCACAAGCTGGGCATCAAGGCCTCGCCGACCGCGGTGCTGCAGTACGGCGACCATGGCGGCGCCGTGGGCTACCTGGTGGGCCAGGAGAACCGCGGCCTGGAGTACATGTTCATCATGATGAACTCGGCGCGCTATGCGGTGGGCGTGCAGGGCATCGCGATTGCCGAGCGCGCCTACCAGCACGCGGTGGCCTATGCCAAGGAGCGCGTGCAGAGCCGCCCGGTGGATGGCTCCATCAACGCCAGCGCGCCGATCATTCACCACCCCGACGTCAAGCGCATGCTGATGACCATGCGCGCGCACACCCAGGGCTGCCGCGCCATGGCCAGCGTGGCCGCCGCCGCCTATGACGCGGCGCACCACCATCCGGATGCCGACATGCGCAAGCAGAACCAGGCCTTCTACGAATTCATGGTGCCGCTGGTCAAGGGCTACAGCACCGAGATGAGCCTGGACGTGGCCTCGCTGGGCGTGCAGGTGCACGGCGGCATGGGCTTTATCGAGGAAACCGGCGCGGCGCAGTACCTGCGCGACGCCAAGATCCTGACCATCTACGAAGGCACCACCGCGATCCAGGCCAACGACCTGGTGGGCCGCAAGACGGCGCGCGACGGCGGCCAGGCGGCCAAGGCCATCGCCGCGCAGATCGAGAAGACCGAAGGCGAGCTGGCCGCGCAGGGTGGCGATGACGCGAAGGCCGTGCTGAAGAACCTGCGCGCCGCACGCGAGGCCTTCGTGAAGATCGTCGACTTCGTCGCCGGCCAGACCAAGGCCTCGCCCAACGCTGTGTTCGCCGGCAGCGTGCCCTACCTGCTGGCGGCCGGCAAACTGGTGGCGGGCTGGCAGCTGGCGCGCTCGCTGCTGGTGGCGCAGGAGCTGGCCGCCAAGGGCACGGACGTGCCATTCATGAAGGCCAAGATCGCGACCGCGCGCTTCTATGCCG
>NZ_JBIXJS010000027.1:0-1238 GCF_052871435.1 Variovorax sp. LARHSF232
GTTGTCGGTGCCGGTGCGTACCTCGCTGACGATGCGCACCAGGCTGCCGTTCATCTCGCGCAGCGCTTCCAGCAACTGCCCCGTCTCGTCGCGCGTCGTCACCTCGATGCGGCTGCCCAGGTCGCCGGACGCCACGGTGCGTGCAACCTCGACCGCCTTGTTGAGCGGACGGGTGATGCTGCGCGAGATCAGCACGGATGCCAGGACGCCCGCCACCAGCGAAACCGCCGCCAGCAGCATCAGCAACTGAAAGCGCTGCGCCGCGCTCTCCTTGGCCGCTCGTCCGGCCGCGTCGATCGTGCCGCGCTCGTGCGACAGCAGATCCAGCACGCGCTTCTCATAGGCCTTGGCGGCCGGCATGAAGGTGTCGTTGAACAGGCGCTCGGCCAGTGCCGAATCGCCGCCCGCCTTCGCCTTCATCACCACTTCCTTGCCATCCTGGTACTTGGCGCGCAGCGCGATGATGGACTTGAAGAGCGCCCGCTCCTCGTCGCTGTCCAGCAAAGCCTCGACCTTGGTCAAGGTCTCGGTGCCCTTCTTCGAGCTGGCCGCGATGACGTCGGCGAAGACGACGGACAGCGTCTCGTCCTTGCTGCGCGCGATGAGCTCGGTACGCGCAATGGCCGAATAGGTCAGCACGTACCAGTCCGACACCAGCCGCTCCTTGGCCAGCGGGCCCAGCATGGTGCGCTCGGAGGCCTGTGCGCTGTTGCGCATGCTGATGAGGGTGAAGGCCGTCGAGGCCAGCGACAGGATGATGACCACGGCGAAGCCCAGGGCCAGGCGCTTGCCGATCCGCATGTTGTTGAACAGTTGCATGGTGTTGCCTTAGAACTCCGTCCAGTCGCCGGCACCGGCCGTGGCCAGTTGCGGTGCGGCACTTGCCGTTGCCTTGGGGCGCGGCCCTTTGCTTGCCTTGTTGGCGCTGCCTGCCTTGGCGTTGCCTGCCTTGGCCGGCGCGCGTGCCGGGCTTGCTTGTTTCCCGCTGCTCGTCACGCGGGGCTCGATGTGCGTCGCCGCCGCGGTGCTGCTGCTCGTGCCGAGCCGGAACACGCTCACCGCCTGCACCAGCCCGCCAGCCTGCTCTTGCAGCGAGGCGGCCGCAGCCGCGGCCTCTTCCACCAGCGCCGCGTTCTGCTGCGTCACCTGGTCCATCTGCGTGATCGCCTGGTTGATCTGCTCGATCCCCGAGGTCTGCTCCTGGCTCGCCGCCGTGATCTCGCCCATGATGTCGGTCA
>NZ_JBIXJS010000028.1:0-1166 GCF_052871435.1 Variovorax sp. LARHSF232
GCGAGGATCTTGGCCACGACGCCCGAACCCACGGTGCGGCCACCTTCGCGGATGGCGAAGCGCAGGCCCTCTTCCATGGCGATCGGAGCGATCAGCTTGACGGTGATCGACACGTTGTCGCCCGGCATGACCATTTCCTTGTCCGTGGGCAGCTCGATCGCGCCGGTCACGTCCGTCGTGCGGAAGTAGAACTGGGGGCGATAGTTGTTGAAGAACGGCGTGTGACGGCCGCCTTCGTCCTTGGACAGCACATACACCTCGGCGGTGAAGTGCGTGTGCGGCTTGATCGAACCGGGCTTGCACAGCACCTGGCCGCGCTCGACGTCTTCGCGCTTGGTGCCGCGCAGCAGCACGCCCACGTTGTCGCCAGCCTGACCTTGGTCGAGCAGCTTGCGGAACATTTCCACGCCGGTGCAGGTGGTCTTCTGGGTGGCGCGGATACCGACGATCTCGATTTCCTCGCCCACCTTGATCACGCCGCGCTCGACGGCGCCAGTGACCACCGTGCCGCGACCCGAGATCGAGAACACGTCTTCCACGGGCATCAGGAAGGTGCCGTCCACGGCGCGCTCAGGCGTCGGGATGTAGGTGTCCAGCGCTTCGGCCAGCTTCATGATGGCTTCTTCACCCAGCTTGCCCTTGTCGCCTTCCAGCGCCAGCTTGGCCGAGCCGTGGATGATCGGGGTGGCGTCGCCCGGGAAGTCGTACTTGTCCAGGAGCTCGCGCACTTCCATCTCGACCAGCTCGAGCAGCTCGGCGTCGTCGACCATGTCGCACTTGTTCAGGAACACGATGATGTAGCCCACGCCCACCTGGCGCGCCAGCAGGATGTGCTCGCGGGTCTGGGGCATCGGGCCGTCAGCGGCCGAGCACACCAGGATCGCGCCGTCCATCTGGGCGGCGCCGGTGATCATGTTCTTGACGTAGTCGGCGTGGCCGGGGCAGTCCACGTGCGCGTAGTGGCGGTTGGCCGTTTCGTACTCGACGTGCGCGGTGTTGATGGTGATGCCGCGCGCCTTTTCTTCGGGCGCCGCGTCGATCTGGTCGTAGGCCTTGGCTTCGCCGCCGAACTTGGCCGACAGCACCGTGGCGATGGCCGCCGTCAGCGTGGTCTTGCCATGGTCGACGTGACCGATCGTGCCGACGTTCACGTGCGGCTTCTTGCG